>JANXAZ010000009.1:75162-104309 GCA_025062095.1 Geminicoccaceae bacterium | reverse complement strand
ATGGCCGCCGATCCGACCACCGGCACCGATCGGCCTTCCCCGGCCGAAGGAGGCTTTGAAGGCTCCGAGGCTCGCTTGCGGGCGAGCTTCGCCGCCCGCGGGCTGGAGCTCGCGCCCGCGCCCGAGGGCGGGTATTGGCTCTCGGGCTACACCTTTCATTACCGCGAAGCGATCAAACGCGCAGGCGGACAGTGGTCGCCGGAACGGCGCGCCTGGCGGCTCGCCTCCTGCGCCACGGTCGAGGCGCTCGCCGCCCTTCTCGCCGCGCGGTCGGAGGGCCTCGCCGAGGGCCCCGCACCGGCGATCGTCCCGCCCGCGGTCGAGCGGCCGCTGCGCCACTACCACGGTCACCGCGAGCGGCTGCGCCAGCGCTTCCTCGGCGTCGGGCCGGAAGCGCTCGCCGATTACGAGCTCTTGGAACTCTTGCTCTTCTTCTCGGTCTACCGCCGCGACACCAAACCCCTGGCCAAGGAGATGCTCGCGCGCTTCGGTTCGCTCGGCGGGGTCCTCGCCGCCGATCCCGCCCGCTACGCCGAATGTTTCGGGCTCGCCCCGCTGCCCGGCGGAGCCGATCCCGAGCGCGCGCGACAGCGCGAGGACGATCTGCGGTTCACTCAAGTCCTCCTCAAGGCCATCCACGCGCTTTTCCTCCGCGTCCTCAAGGAGGAAATCCGCGAGCGTCCGATCATCGGGTCGTGGAACGCGCTTCTCGACTATCTCAAGACCGCGCTGGCGCACGAGACGAGCGAACAGTTCCGCATCTTGTTCCTGGACAAAAAGAACATCCTCATCCGCGACGAAGTGCAGAGCCGCGGCACCGTCGACCACACCCCGCTGTATCCGCGCGAGGTCGTCAAGCGCGCTCTCGAGCTCGGCGCCTGCGCGATCATCATGGTCCACAACCACCCTTCGGGCGATCCCACGCCTTCCAAGCCCGACATCGAGATGACCCGCGCCGTGGTGCAGGCCCTCGCCGCGGTGGGGGTGGTCGTCCACGACCACGTCATCGTCGGCAAGAACCGCTTTTCGAGCTTCCGCGCCCAGGGCCTTCTCTGAAGCGGCCGGGCGCGCGCGCATCGAAAAGCGATCCGCGCACCGGCCGCGTCCTCGTTCGGCCGCACCGGTGGGGCTTCCGCGCTCGCGCCGATCGCGAGGGCGGACGCGCGGATCGAAAGGCGCGAACGCCCGCAACCGCGAACCGCATCCCTCCCGCCGCGCGCGAGCCGACCGGAGGGGTCCTCGGCCTCCGCTCGATCGGGGGCGAGATCGCGCCGGATCGCGCCCTCTTCGCACGGACTTCTCCGCGCACCCCTTGCACGGGGGAAGGCGCGCGCCCAGCTCGCGAGCCGTGCGCGCGACCCTTCCCGATCTTCCGGTCAAAGCCCTTCTTCCCGAGCTCGAGCGGGCGCTCGAGCGGAACGGTGCGGCCGTGCTCGTCGCTCCGCCCGGGGCGGGCAAGAGCACGCTCGTGCCGCTCGGCCTTTCGGACGCGCCCTGGCTCGCCGGCGGTCGGATCTGGATGCTGCAGCCGCGGCGGCTCGCGGCACGGCTCGTCGCGCGCAGGATGGCCGACCTCCTCGGAGAGCCTCTGGGCGAAACGATCGGCTACGCGGTGCGCTTCGAGCGCATCGCGGGCCCTCGGACGCGCATCGAAGTCCTGACCGAGGGCCTGTTGCTGCGCCGGCTGCAGCGCGATCCCGAGCTCTCGGGCGTGGGCCTCGTGATCCTCGACGAGGTCCACGAGCGGGCGCTCGAGAGCGACCTCGCGCTCGCTCTGCTTCTCGAGGTGCGCCAGGCCTTGCGGCCCGATCTGCGGCTCCTCGCCGCCTCGGCCACGCTCGACGGCGAACGTCTTTCGCGGCTTTTGGGCGGAGCCCCGATCCTGCGCGCCGAAGGCCGAGCGTTCCCGGTCGAGACGCGCTATCGTCCGCCGCCGCGCGACGTCCCGTTCGCGACTCACGTCGCCGCGGCGGTGCGCGAGGCGCTGGCGAGCGCCTCGGGCGACGTGCTCGTCTTTTTGCCGGGGGCGCGCGAGATCCGCGCCGTTGCGCGCGAACTCGCGGACCTCCCCTCGGACCTCCTCGTCCTGCCGCTTTTCGGGGATCTGGCCCGCACCGAGCAGGACCGCGCGCTCGCACCCGCCCCTGCGGGGCGGCGCAAGATCGTGCTCGCCACGGACATCGCCGAGACGAGCCTGACCGTGGAAGGGGTGCGGGCGGTGGTCGACGGCGGCTTCGCCCGCCGACCGCGCTTCGATCCGCGCACCGGTACGAGCCGCCTCGTCACGCTGCGCGTCTCGCTCGCCTCGGCCGAGCAACGCCGCGGGCGCGCCGGCCGGCTCGCCCCCGGCCTGTGCGTTCGCCTGTGGGCGCGAGCCGAGGAACGGGCGATGGCGCCGTTCGACCGTCCCGAGATCCTCGACGCCGATCTCGCTCCGCTCGCGCTCGAGCTCGCGCGATGGGGCGTGCGCGAGCCTGCGCGGCTGGCGTGGCTGGACCCGCCGCCGGAGCCGGCGTTTTCGGCCGCGCGCGAACTCCTCCGCGCCCTCGGTGCGCTCGACGCGGACGGGCGAATCACTCCGGAGGGCGCGGCGATGGCGGAGCTCCCGCTCCATCCGCGGCTCGCGCGTCTTCTGCTCGAGGGACGGCGCCGCGGGCTCGGGCCCACCGCCGCGGCGCTCGCCGCGCTCTTGTCGGCGCGCGATCCTTGGCGCGAGGACCGCGACCCCGATCTCGCGCACAAGCTGCGCCTGATGTGCGAGCGCGCCGCAGGCGAACCGTCGGCGCGGGCGGAGGTCGAGCGCGTCCGCCGCGAGCTCGCGCGGTGCATCGAGGCGCCGCTTCACCCCCTCGAGCCCGAACGGGCGGGCACGCTCCTCGCCTTCGCCTTTCCCGACCGGATCGCTCGCGCGCGCCCGGGCGCCGACGGTCGCTTCCTGCTCGCGAGCGGCCGCGGCTGTCGGGTCGAGCCCGCGTCGGCGCTCGCCCGCGCGCCCTTCATCGCCGTGGCGGAGCTCGACGACGCGGGGACGGACGCGCGCGTGCACGCCGCCGCCGCGCTCGCGGAAGAGACGGTGCGCGAGCTCGCGGGCGACGCGATCGCGCGCGCGGTCGAGGTCTTCTGGGACGATCGCGCACGCGCCGTCGTCGCCCGCGAGGTCGAGCGGTTGGGCGCCATTCTTCTCGCGAGCCGGCCGCTTCCGAACCCCGATCCCGATGCGGTGCGCGGAGCCCTGCTCGAGGGCGTCCGTCGTCGCGGCCTCGACCGGCTGCCCTGGACGCCGCGGGCGCGGGCGTTGCGCGCGCGCATCGCCTGGCTCGCCAGACGCGAGCCGGCTCTCGGCCTGCCCGATGTTTCGCATGCAGCCCTCGAGCGCGATCTCGACCGCTGGCTCGGGCCGCGGCTCGAAGGGCTCGGCCGCTGGGAGGAGCTCGCGGGACTCGATCTGGAAGCGGCACTCGCCGCGCTTCTCGATCCCCGGCAGCGGGCCGAGCTCGACCGGCTCGCCCCGCCCGCTCTCCGCTTGCCCTCCGGCCGAACCGTGGCGATCGATTACGACCGCGAGTCGCCCACCGTCCGGGTGCGCGCGCAAGAGCTCTTCGGCCTCGACGATCATCCCCGCCTGTGCGCGGGTCGCGAACCGCTCGTGTTCGAGATCCTCTCTCCGGCCGACCGGCCGATCGCGATCACTCGCGATCTGCCGGGTTTCTGGCGCAACGGCTGGGCGGAGGTGCGCAAGACGATGCGCGGCCGCTACCCCAAGCACCCCTGGCCCGAAGAGCCCTGGCGTCCCCTCGGGCCGGCGGGATCCGCGACCGCGCGGCGCACCGGCTGAGCGCGCTTCCCTCGCGTGCGGCGACCCTCGGGCGATCGGGGGCCCTTCGTCACCTCGACGGTATCGCCTCGCCGGCGAGAAGAGGGGGAAGGGGATGGTCGAAGCGGATCCGCTCGGTGCGGAAGATCGTGACCTCGCGCCCGCTCATCAGAAGCGGCCAGCCTTTCTGCGCCCAGGAAGCGAAGGGAAGGGGCGGGCAGCCGTGGCGTTCTCTCGGGCGCAAACGCGGCTCGATCCGCTCGAGGAGCGTCAGTGCCCGCACGGCGGGACGCAAGGGTTCCGCCATCCAGGGCGAGACCAGAAGCTCCCCGCAGATGCGGCCCTCGTGGAAGAGCAGGTGGTAGAAGCCGAGCTGGCCCGCCACCATCGCGCCACCTCCCGGAGCCGAGAGTCGAACCCCGTCGAGCCGGTCCGCCGCGGGCTCGACGCGGCGGGGCGGGGCTTCGCCGCCCTCGAGACGGTCGCGCACGATCCCGGTCTCGGGGTCGAGAACGAAGCTGCGGCCCTGGAGGGTGGCGAGCACGTAGGGCTTCGCGGGTTCGCCCGGCAGGGCGAATTCGAGGCGCAGGTCGATCCCCTCCAAGCGCGCTTCGAGGAGCACGCCGGCCGGACTCGGTGCGATCCCGACACACGCGCCGCCGCAAGCGGCGAGAAGCGGGAGAAGCGCGCGGCGGACGGTCTTCACGAACCTCGTTCCTCGCCCAAGACGCGCGCGAAGATCCTCGGTACGAAGCGCAGGTACCAAGAAGGATCGAACAACGCGCGCAGCTCGTCTTCGCTCAGATGCGCCCGGATCTCGCGATCGGCGAGCAGGAGCTCCAGAAACGGGCGGTTCTCTTCGAAAGCCCGCATCGCGTTGCGCTGAACGAGCGCGTAGGCTTCTTGACGGGCGAGGCCCTTGCGCGTGAGGGCCAGGAGCACGCGCTGGGAATTGTAGAGCCCGTTCGAGCGTTCGAGGTTGTGCAGCATGCGCTCGGGATAGACGAGCAGCCGGTCGATCAGCCCGGCCAGCCGATCGAGCGCGAAGTCGGTGAGAATACAGGCATCGGGCAGCATCACCCGCTCGACCGAGCTGTGCGAGATGTCGCGCTCGTGCCACAAGACGACGTTCTCGAGCGCGGGCACCACGGCCGCCCGGATCATCCGGGCGAGGCCGCACAAGTTCTCGGAAAGCACCGGGTTGCGCTTGTGCGGCATGGCCGAGCTGCCTTTCTGGCCGCGGTGGAAGTACTCCTCGGCCTCGCCCACCTCCGTGCGCTGCAGATGGCGGATCTCGGTCGCGAGGCGCTCGATCGCGCTCGCGAGCAGAGCCAGGGCACAGCAGAAGGCGGCGTGGCGATCGCGCGGGACGACCTGGGTGGAAACGGGCTCGACCTCGAGCCCGAGGCGCTCGGCCACGCGCGCTTCGACCTCGGGCGGCACGCTCGCGAAGGTGCCCACCGGCCCGCTGATCGCACAGGTCGCGATCTCGCGCCGCGCCGCCTCGAGGCGAGCGCGGCAGCGGCGGAACTCGGCGAAATGCCCCAAGAGCTTCAAACCGAAGCTCGTGGGCTCGGCGTGCACGCCGTGGCTGCGGCCGATGCAGAGCGTATCGCGATGCTCGAGCGCGCGCCGGCGCAGCGCGGCGAGCACCCGATCGACATCGGCGAGCAAGAGATCGCAGGCGCGCACGAGCTGCAGGGCGAGCGCGGTGTCGAGAAGGTCCGAACTCGTCATGCCGAGGTGCAGCCAACGCGCCTCGGGCCCGAGCCGCTCCTCGAGATGAGTGAGAAAGGCGATCACGTCGTGCCGGGTCGTGGCCTCGATCTGCTCGATGCGCGCGGGATCGACGAGATCGGGCCCGGCGGCCTCGACCTTGCCCCGCAGCACCCGGATGTCCTCGGCCGGCACCAGGCCGAGCTCGGCCATCGCCTCCGCCGCCGCGAGCTCGACTTCGAGCCACAGCGCGAATTTGCGCTCCGGAGCGAAGATCGCCGCCATCTCGGGGCGGGAATAGCGCGGGATCATCGGCGCGGACCTCGTGCGAGCGAGCGTGCGCCTCTTAGCAGCCTCCGCGCGCCATCGAAAACCGCCCGAACCGACGCGTACGACGCGCGCGGCCGGGGGCGATGGCCGGTCCCGAGCTCGTCGAGGGCGGGCGCGGCGAGGGCCGGGCGCGTACCGTCGCGCGAGCCGAAACGCGCGCGGCGAAGATCCGAATGCGGAACGTCGCTCGCTCCGGGCCGGGCGCGGGCGGCCGGAACCGGTCGAGATCGCGTCGGCGCTCCTTCCGCGAGAGGCGCAGCCGGGCTTCGGCGCCCGCGGTTGTCGGGCGACGACAGCCCGCTTAGCCTCGTTCGCGCGGAAGGGAGGGGCCCATGGCGCGCGCGAACGAGCGGATCTGCTATTTCAACGGTCGCTTCGTCCCGGAAAGCGAGGTTCGGGTGCCGTTTCGGGATTCGAGCTGGATCTACGGAGACGGTGCTTTCGACATGACCCGGAGCTTCGGGCACCGCATCTTTCGGCTCGAGGAGCACATCGAGCGATTTTATCGCTCGCTGAAGTACTTGCGGATCGATCCCGGTCTCTCGCCTTCCGAGATGATCGCCGTCTCGCGCGAGGTGTTCGAGCGCAACCGACATTTGTTGGGTCCCGGCGACGATTATTGGCTCGGGCAGCGGGTGAGCCGCGGTATCCGCCGGGTCGAGGGCGACAATTGGGACTATTACGGGCCCACCGTGATCGTCGAATGCATTCCCTTGCCGTTGGCCCAACGCGCCAAGCTCTTCCGCGACGGGATCAAGGTGTTGACGCCTTCGGCGCGGCGCACCGCCCCCGATGCGCTCTCGCCGCGGGCCAAGACCCACAATTACTTGAACCTCATCGTCGCGAGCCAAGAAGTGCAAGCGATCGATCCCGAGGCCTGGGCGGTGCTGCTGGACGTCAACGGCAATCTCGCCGAAGGCCAGGGCTCGAACATCTTCTTGGTCAGAGACGGGGAGCTCCTGACCCCGCGCGAACGCTTCGTGCTCCCCGGGATCAGCCGGCGCACGGTCATGGAGCTCGCGCGCGAGCTCGGCATTCCGTGCCGAGAGGCGGATCTCGATCTCTACGACGCCTACAACGCCGAGGAGGCGTTCTTGACCTCGACCTCCTTGTGCCTCTGTCCCGTCCGCTCGATCAACGGCGTGCGCATCGGCCCCGCCGATCGGGTGTGGGGACCGATCACCGCCCGGCTCAAGGACGCCTACGTGCGGCTCGTCGACTTCGACTTCGTCAAACAGTATCTCGATCGCCTCGACGAGGAGGTCCCCACGCGGGCCTTCTGAGCACCGAGACGAACCCGGCACGGGAGGGTGGAAAGGGCCATGGTCAGGATGCGGCTGCGGGAGGTCGAACTCGACGGTCCTTTCGCCGGGATCCGGCTGGGCGTCGTCGACTGGGGCGAGCCCGAGGCGTCCCGCACCGTGCTCTGCGTCCACGGCCTCACCCGCAACGCCCGCGACTTCGACGCCCTCGCCGAGAGCCTCGTCCGAGCCGGGATGCGCGTGCTCGCCGTGGACGTCGTCGGTCGCGGCCGCAGTTCTTGGCTCGAGGACAAGTCGGGCTACACGGTTCCGACCTATGCCGCGCAGTTGCGCCGACTGCTCGAACTCGAGGGGCTCGCGGAGGTGGACTGGGTCGGGACCTCCATGGGCGGGCTCGTCGGCATGGCCGTGGCGGCGAGCCCCGGCAGTCCGATCCGTCGGCTCGTCCTCAACGACATCGGCCCCTTCGTGCCCAAAGAAGCGCTGCTCGAGATCCGCGCGTATCTGGCCGAGGACCCGCTGTTCGCCGGCCTCGACGAGGTGGAGGCGTATTTCCGGCGGATCTACGCGCCTTTCGGGCGGCTTCCCGATGCCGTCTGGCGACATCTCGCCGAGCATTCGGTCCGCCGGACGCCCGAGGGCCTGAGGCTCCACTACGATCCCGGCATCCGCGTCCCGCACGAGGCGGCCGAGCCGCAGGACATCGAGCTCTGGTCGCTGTGGGAAGCGATCGCCGCGCCCGTGCTCGTCCTGCGCGGAGCCGAAAGCAGGCTTTTGCGCGAAGAGACCGCGCGGGCCATGCTGCGGCGGGGTCCGGAGTGCGAGGTCCTGGTCTTTCCCGAGTGCGGACACGCCCCGGCGCTCGTCGAGCCCGGCCAGATCGAGCCGGTGGTGCGCTGGCTCGCGCGCTGAGCGCGATCGGGGCTGGAGCCGGTGAGCGTTTTATTATAACGTTGCGCGGGCCCCCAGAGCCCGTGGACAGGGGAGGACGTCATGGCTGCCGACATTCTGCGCCTCCGCCGGCGCGAGGTCGCTCGTCTCGTGGGAGGCTTCGCGGTGTTGCCGTTGCTCGCCGAAGAGGCCGCAGCCGCCGCACCGATCACCCGCGTCCGGCCGCCCGGCTGGTACCGGACGAGCCTCGGCGATTACGAGCTCACGGTCGTGTCCGACGGTGACCTCGACGTCGGGGAGGCGGCACCGCTCTTTCCGGCCCATCCCAAAGAAGATCTCGTCCAGCTGCTCGAAAACAGCTTTCTCGATCCCAAGCGCACCATCTTCCCGCAGAACTGTTTCGTCCTCAACACCGGCAAGGAGGTGATTCTCTTCGATACGGGCGTCGGCTACACGCGGCCGTTCGGTCCCAAGACGGGCACGCTGCTCGCCAATCTGGCCGCCGCCGGCATCGAGCCCGAGCAGATCGACGTCGTCGCCTGCAGCCACGGGCACATCGACCATTGTTGGGGGATCATCGGGGGCGACGGCAAACCCAACTTCCCCAACGCCAAGGTCTGTATTTCGCGGGCCGACTTCGAGTTCTGGACCGACGAGAAGAAAATCGCCGGCGGCGGCTGGATCGCCACCTTCGTCGAGGGCGCTCGGCGCAATCTCTTGCCGGTCAAGGACCGCATTCAGTTCGCCGACGACGGGGTCGAAATCGCTCCCGGGATCAAAGCGATCGCGACCCCGGGTCACACGGTCGGGCACACCAACTTCGAAATCGAGGTCGGCAACCGCACCGCCATGTTCATCGGCGACATGGCGCACCATTACATTTTGCACATGCGGAGGCCGCTGATCGAGTTCGCCTACGATACCAACCCCAAGCAGTCGGCGCAGACGCGGCTGGCCATGCTGAAGCGCCTGGCGGCGGAGCGGACGATCGTGCTCGCCTATCACTTCCCGTTCCCGGGAATCGGCCGGGTCGTGGCCGAAGGCGAGGCCTTCGCCTGGGTGCCCCATCCCTGGCATCTTCACGGGACCGGCCGGTTCCCCCGACCGGTCCCGATCGTTTACGGGCGGAAGCGGGCGAACAGGCGCCAGCGGCGGCCGGGGGCGAGCAGCCGCGCGGTCGTCGCCCACAGCCCGCGCGCGAAGGTGCGCCGCGTCAATGCGAGGCACGCCTCGCCCGGACGGATGCCGAGCAGGCGAGCCGCCTCGCGGTCGGCGGCGACCGCCTCGATCACTTCTTCCGCTTCTTCGACCGGAGCGATCGCGGTGAGATAGGCGTTGGGCGTGCGCGCGGCGAACTCCTGCTCCAAGAAGTCGGGGGCGAAGGCGGGGTTGACCCAGCGGTCCTCGAGCTGCAGCGGGAGTTCGTCCGCCCGGTGCACGAGCAGGAGGTGGAAGGCTTCGGCGCCGTGCGCGAGTTCGAGAGCGCGGGCCACCTCGGGCGGAGCGGCCACCCGCTCGCGCAGGAGCACCTCGCCGCGATAGCTGCGACCCGAGGCGCGCACTTCCTGGGCCATGTCGGGGACCACGAGGGCCGAATGTTCGAGCCGGTGTTCGGCCACGAAGCTGCCCGCGCCCACGGTGCGCACGATGACCCCTTCGAGTGCGAGCTCGCGCAACGCCCGATGCGCGGTCATCCGCGAGACGCCGAAGCGGCGGACGAGCTCGTGCTCGGAAGGGACGCGCGCACCGGGCGCGAGCCGGCCGCTCGCGATCTCGGCGCGGATCGTCTCCTTGATCCGCTCGTAAAGAGGTCGATCGCGCTCGGACATCGCGCGCTCAGAACAATCGGCTCGGCAACCAGGTCGCCAGGCCGGGGAAGGCCACGACGATCCCGAGCGCTACGAGTTGGAGGGCGACGAAAGGCGCGATGCCCCGATAGATATCGGCCGAAGTCACCTCCCGGGGAGCGACACCTCCCAAGTAGAACAGGGCGAATCCGAAAGGAGGTGTCAGAAAGCTCGTCTGGATGTTGAGGGCGATGAGCACGCCGAGCCAGATCGGGTCCATGCCCATGCCGAGCAGAACCGGGCCGACGATGGGGATCACGATGATCGTGATCTCGACGAAATCCAAGACGAAACCCATGAGGAACATGACCGCCATCACCGCGAGCAGCGCGGCGAGCTCGCCCCCCGGCAGGGCGCCCAAGAGTTCGCGGACCACCTCTTCGCCGCCCAGGCCGCGGAAGACCAGGGCGAAGAGCGTGGCCCCGAGCAAGGTGGCGAAGATCATGGCGGTGATCGACGCCGTGCTCTCGGCCACACCGGCGAGCACGCCCGTACGCGCGAGCCGAACGAGCGCGGCGAGGATGCCGGTGGCGAGCAGGAGCACGAGGATCGCCGCCACCGCCATGGCGATGCGATCGGGCAGCGGCACTTGCTCGCGGCCGAGCCGCATGTCGAAGGCGGCACCCAGGAGCGCGAGGGCGAAGGCGGCAAGACCGGCCCACGGCGCCAGCCGGGCGGCGAGCCCGCCGCTGCGCCGCGCAGCGAGCAGGGTGGCGCCGACCGCGCCCACCGCCGCCGCCTCGGTGGGCGTGGCGATTCCGCCCAGGATCGAGCCCAGGACGGCGACGATCAGGACGATCGGCGGCACGAGCACGGAGAACAGCTCGCGGCCGCGCAACCGGCCGAGTTCCTGCGCCGGGATGGCCGGCGCCGAGCGCGGATCGAGCCAGGCGCGCGCGAGCTGGTAGAGCACGTAGAGCCCGACCAGCGCGAGGCCGGGGAACAAGGCGCCGGCGAAGAGCTGGCCCACCGAGACGGTCTCGACCGTGAACTTGCCCTGCGCGAGCTGCGCCTGCTGATAGGCGGCGGAGAGCACTTCGCCGAGGATGACCATGACGGTGGAGGGCGGGATGATCTGGCCGAGCGTGCCGGCGGCGCAGATCGAGCCGGCCGCGAACGACTTGTCGTAGCCGCGGCGCAGCATCGCCGGCAGGGCCATGAGCCCCATCGTCACCACGGTGGCGCCGATGATCCCGGTGGAAGCGGCGAGGAGCGCCCCCACCACCGACACCGAGACCGCGAGCCCGCCGCGCACGCGTCCGAACAAGCGTCCCATCGCCTCCAAGAGCTCCTCGGCGATCCGCGAGCGCTCGAGCATGATTCCCATGAAAACGAACAGCGGGATCGCGACCAGCACCTCGCTCGTCATGGTGCCGAAGATGCGCTGAGCGATCGCGCGCAAGAGAAAAGGATCGAGCACGCCCGCGAGCATGCCCAGAGCACCGAAGAGGATCGCCGACCCCGTGAGCACGAAGAGCACCGGGATCCCGCTCAGGATCACGAAGCACAAGGACAAGAACATGAGCGCGGCGAGCGCGCTCCCGAGAAGATGCGCGCTCATGCCTCCGGTCCGCCGTGACCGCTGCGGCGCGGGAGATGGGTTTCGGCGCGGCCGGCGAGCACGAGTACCGCGCGCGCGGCGATGGCGATCGCGGCGAGCGCGAGGAGGATCGCCATCGCCGGGACGAGCGCTTTGAGCCAAGGTAGGAGCGGAAGCCCGCCCACCTGCATGGGGCCTTCGCCGAGCCTGAAGGACACCGCCACGTAACCCCACGAAGCCCAGATCACCAGGGCGCAGAAGGGAAGCGCGGCGAAGAGGACGGCGAGGAGATCGACCGCCGCCTTGGTCGCGGGCGACCAGCGGGCGTAGAAGACGTCGACGCGCACGTGCCGGTCGAGGAGGAGGGTCCAGCCGATGGAGAGCATGAAGAGAACGGCGTGGGTGTAGATGACGCTTTCCTGCAGCCAGATGTAGCTCGTCCCGAAGGCATACCGCAGGACGACGACCGCGAGCTGGACGAGGACGAGCGCCACCGCGAGCCAGCGCACCGTGCGCCCGATCGCCCCGACGATGGCTTCGAGCCCGCGAGCGAGCGCGAGGAGGACGGCGGGTCCTCCTCGCGCCGCGGTCCGAGCGCCCGCGCTCAGCCCCATTTGATCGGCAGCGCGCGGGCGTTGAAGATCGCACCGTAGCTCCGCATCATGTAGTCCTGACTGCGGTTGCGGAACTCGGCATAGGCATTGGCGATCTTCCGCACGAGCGGGTCCTGGTGCTCGCGGTATTCGGCGAGCATCTGGCCGGCGGCGTTGCCGAGGGCGATCAAGAGGTCCCGGGGCGCTTCTTTGACCTGCACGCCGTGCTGGCTCACGAGCTGGGCGAGCGCCTGCGGGTGTCGGCTGTCGTATTCGGTCGTGACCTCTTCCGCCACCGACTGGCAGGCGAAACGCACGGCGGCCTTGAGATCGTCGGGAAGCGCGTTCCAGCGCTCGAGGTTGATGCCGATCTCCTCCGCCGAAGAGGGCTCTTGGACGCCCGGGTAGTAATAGTTCTTGGCCACCTGGTGCAGCCCCAGAGGCGCATCCGAGAAGGGCCCGACGAACTCCGCCGCGTCGATCGTCCCGGATTGCAGCGCCTGGAAGATCTCGCCCGCAGGCAGCGTGACGACCGAAGCCCCTGCGCGCCGGAACATCTCGGCTCCGAGCCCGGCGGTGCGGAAACGCAGGCCGCGGAAGTCGTCGATGGACTTGATCTCTTTGCGGAACCATCCGAGCCACTGCGGGCCGGAATTGCCGGTGTTGAACGGCTTGATGTTGAAGCGGGCGTAGATCTCGTCGTAAAGCGCCTGGCCGCCTCCGTGCATGAGCCAGGCCTGTTGCTCGTAGGCGGTCAAGCCGAAGGGGAAGGAGCCGAAAAAGCCGATCCCCGGCGACTTCGAGACCCAATAGGCGGGCACCGCGTGATAGAGATCGGCGGTGCCGGCGGCGACCGCGTCGAACACGCCGGTCGCCGGGACGATCTCGCCCGCGGCGAAGAGCCTCACCGTGATCCGACCGCCCGTGACCGCGGCGATGCGGTCGGCCACCTTCTGGGCCGCTACCCCCGGGCCCGGCAGGTTGCGCGGCCAGGCGGTCACCATCCGCCATTCGATCCGCGCTTGCGCGATCGCGGGCTTGGGAAAGTTCGCGACGGCGGCGGTGGCGGCCACCGCGCCCGTGCCCAGGACCAGCTTGCGCCTCTTCATGGTCTTCCTCCCTTCCTCGCCGGGGGCCGATCGCGGCCCCCGCGTTCAGCTGGGTGCGCTCCCGACCTCGCAAAGCGCGGGCCGTTCACGCGAAGAGATCCTCGGGAAGCGCGGCGAGCGCGGCCTCCACCGCCTCGATGTCCGCGCCCACCTCGCGATCCTCGACCATGGGCGGCACCCGCGCGCGGATCGCCGCGAGCAGCGGGCGCAGGGCCGGTGCCGGCTCGAGCCCGCGGATGGCGTAGGCCTGCGCGGCCGCGAGCGCCTCGATCGCCACCACGCTGCGGGCGGTGGCGACGGCGAAGCGCGCCCGCTCGGCCGCGAGCGGGGCCATCGGCACGTGGTCCTCGCTGTTCGCGCAGGTCGGGATCGATTGGATCGAAGCCGGCACCGAGCGCATCCGGAGCTCGGCCACGAGCGCGGCGGCCGTGTACTGGGCGAGCATGAGCCCGGAGTTGAGACCCGGGGCCGCGGCGGGATGGACGAGAAAGGGGGGAAGACCGAAGGAGAGCTTCTCGTCGAGCATGCGCGCGACCCGCCGCTCGCTGATCACCGCCGAGGAGACGAGAGCGTCGGCGAGGCCGTCGAGGGCTTCGGCCGCCGCTTGCCCGTGGAAATTGCCGGAATTGGAGGTCACGAAGCCGCCGGCTTCGTCGAAGATCGGATTGTCGTTGGTGGCGTTGATCTCGAGCTCGAGCACCGTCGCCGCGCGCTCGACCGCATCGCGCACCGTCCCCAGCACCTGCGGGATGCAGCGCAGCGAGAGCGCATCGCGCAGCCGTCCCGGACGCGGAGCCGTCACCGCCCGCGATCCCGCGCAGTACCGCCGGAGTGCTCGCGCGGTCGCGATCTGGCCGGGATGGGGCTTCGCGCGCGCCACCCGTTCGTCGAACGCGTCTTCGACCGCGCCCAGGACCTCGAGGCTCATCGCCGCCACCGCTTCGGCCAGGCGGACGAGTCTGCGGGCGTCGTGGACGGCGAGACAGCCGATCGCGGTGGTCTGCTCGGTGCCGTTGATGAGCGCGATGCCGTCGCGCCCGGTGAGCCGGATCGGGGAGAGGCCGGCGCGGGCGAGGACTTCGCCGCCCGGAAGCCAAGGTCCGTCGGCGAGCCGTGCGCGGCCCTCGCCCACGAGCACGAGCGCCATGTGCGCGAGCGGTGCGAGATCGCCGCACGCGCCCACCGAGCCCCGGCGCGGCACCCGCGGGATCACACCGGCGTTCAGAAGCGCCAGAAGCGCGCGCAAGGTGGCGAGCCGCACGCCGGTCTGCCCGCCGGCGAGGCAGTTGGCGCGGATGGCCATCATCGCGCGGACCTCGTCTTCGGCCATCGGCTCGCCGATGCCGGCGGCGTGGCTGCGCAGGAGGTTGAGCTGCAGCCGATCGCTCTCCTCGCGCCGTACCTCGCGCCCGTCGAGGGCGCCGAAACCGGTGGTGATGCCGTAAACGGGGGTGCCGTCGGCGATCAGGCGGTCGAGGAAGTCCGAGCAGGCGGCGACCTTCGCCTCGGCCTCGGGGGCGAGGGTCACCCGCGCGCCCGCGCGCGCGATCGCCGCGACCTCGGGGATCGACAGCGAGCGGCCGTCGAGGACGATCACCGAGCCGGCCCTTCGAACGCGAAGTTGATGCCCAGGGCCGGCAGCACCAGGCCCTTCTCCGCGGCGCAGGCGATCGCCTCCTCGTAGCCGGCATCGGCGTGGCGCATCACGCCCGTACCGGGATCGTTGAAGAGCACGCGCTCGAGCCGGCGCGCCGCCTCCGGGGTGCCGTCGGCGACCACGACCATGCCGGCGTGCTGGGAGTAGCCGATGCCCACGCCGCCGCCGTGGTGGATCGAGACCCAGCTCGCCCCCGAGGCGCAGTTCAAGAGCGCGTTGAGAAGCGGCCAGTCGGCGACCGCGTCCGAGCCGTCCTTCATCGCTTCGGTCTCGCGGTTGGGCGAGGCGACCGAGCCCGAATCGAGGTGGTCGCGACCGATGACGATCGGGCCCGAAAGTTCGCCTCTGGCGACCATCTCGTTGAAAGCGAGCCCCACCCGGTGCCGGTCGCCGAGGCCGAGCCAACAGATGCGCGCCGGAAGTCCCTGGAAGGTGATCTTTTCGCGCGCCATGTCGAGCCAATTGTGCAGGTGCGGATCGTCGGGGATGAGCTCTTTGACCTTTTCGTCGGTCTTGTAGATGTCCTCGGGATCGCCCGACAGCGCCACCCAGCGGAAGGGCCCCAGGCCGCGGCAGAACATGGGACGGATGTAGGCGGGCACGAAACCCGGGAAGGCGAAGGCGTCCTCCACCCCCATGTCCTTGGCCATCTGACGGATGTTGTTGCCGTAATCGAGCGTGGGCACGCCCCGGCGGTAGAGCTCGAGCATGGCGCGCACGTGCACGGCCATCGAGCGCTTGGCGGCGAGCTTGACGCCTTCGGGATCGCGCTCTTGGCGCTCTTCCCACTCCGCGAGCGTCCATCCCGCAGGGAGATAGCCGTGCAAGGGATCGTGGGCCGAGGTCTGGTCGGTGACGACGTCGGGGCGGATGCCGCGGCGGACGATCTCGGGGACGATCTCGGCCGCGTTGCCCAGAAGACCCACCGAGACGGGCTTGCCCATGCGGTGGTGGCGATCGACGATCTCCAGCGCCTCCTCCAGGGTTTCCGCCTTCGTATCGAGATAGCGCGTGCGCAGGCGCGCCTCGATCGCCGAGGGGCGGCACTCCACGGCGATCAAGGAGGCGCCGGCCATGGTCGCGGCGAGGGGCTGCGCGCCGCCCATGCCGCCGAGACCGGCGGTGAGGATCCACTTGCCGCGCAGATTGCCGCCGTAATGTCTCCGGCCGACTTCGGCGAAGGTCTCGTAGGTGCCTTGGACGATGCCCTGGCTGCCGATGTAGATCCAGGAGCCGGCGGTCATCTGTCCGTACATCATGAGCCCGAGCCGGTCGAGCCGGTCGAATTCCTCCCAGGTCGCCCACTTGGCGACGAGGTTGGAATTGGCGATGAGCACACGCGGAGAGTCGGGGAAGGTCTTGAAGATCCCGACCGGCTTGCCGGACTGCACGAGAAGGGTCTCGTCCGGTGCGAGTCGTTCGAGCGCGGCGACGATGCGATCGAAGCACTCCCAATTGCGCGCCGCGCGGCCGATGCCGCCGTAGACCACCAGGGCTTCCGGACGTTCGGCCACTTCTGGATCGAGGTTGTTCATGAGCATCCGCAGCGCCGCTTCCGCGGCCCAGGTCTTGCAACGCAGCGCGGTCCCCCGCGGAGCGCGGATCTTGCGGGAATTGTCGAGACGAGGATCGGTCATGACACGGTTCCGGGGGCGTGCAGCCGTCGCGCCTCCTCGAGCGCACCGGCGACGAGCTCGGCGAAGAGCGCGCGGATCCGCTCGGCGCGGTCCTCGACAAAGCTCCACGGAGGCGCCTCTTCCATATAGGCGCGCTGCGCGAGCTCCATTTGCACCGCTTCGATGCGCGCTTGCGGCCGGCCCCAGTGGCGGACGATCCAGCCGCCCTTGAAGCGACCGTCGATCACGAAGCTCTCGGCGGAGTTCGCGAGGATGCGCTCGGCCGCGGCGCGCAGCGCCGGCGAGCAGGAGCGGCCGTCGAAGGTGCCGAGGTTGATCGTCGGCAGCCGGCCTTCGAACAGGCGCGGCACGAGCGAGCGGATCGAATGGCAGTCCCAGAGGAGGCAGAAGCCGAAGCGCAGGCGCGCGCGCTCGATCGCGGCGGCGAGCGCGGCGTGATAGGGCTCGAAGAACAGCCGCTTGCGCCGCGCGATCTCGGCCTCGTCGGGCTCCATGCCGGGGCGCCAGAGGGGCGCGCCGTCGAAGGTTTCGCGCGGCACCAGACCGGTCGTCGTCCGATCGGCATACAAAGAGGCGCCGCTCGGGTCGCGGTTGACGTCGATCGCGTAGCGGCTCACGGGGGTGCGCACCACGGTGGCCGAGAAGCGCGCGACCAGAGGCGCGTAGAGGCGGTCGATCCACCAATCGGTATCGGGAAGAGCGCGCGCCGCATCGGTCATGGCCGCCGTCATCTCGGGCGGCAGGAAGGTGCCGGCGTGCGGTTGGCTGAAGACGAGCGGTGAATCGCCCCAGGCGATCTCCACCGGCCCGATGCGGTCGATCGCGCTCACGCCCCTTCTCCGAACAGCGACGCCCGTTCCTCGGGGCTCAACAGTGAGGCGATCGCGCCTTCGCGCACGAGCCGCGCGACCGTTTCGATGTCGGCGGAAAGCGGCCGGTCCTCGTGAAGGGGCGGGGCGACGGAACGAACGAGGGCGAGCAGGCGCAGAAGGCGCGGGCTCGTGACCAGCGGAGCCCGGAGCTCGATCGCCTGGCTCGCCATGAGGGCCTCGATCGCGACGATGCGGGCGAGGTTCTCGATCATCGGGCGCAGCCTCCGGGCCGCGTGCGTCGCCATCGAGACGTGGTCTTCCTGGTCGATCGAGGTGGGGATCGTGTCGATCGAGGCGGGGGCGGCGCGTTGCCGGTTCTCGGAGGCGAGGGCGGCGGAGGTCACTTCTGCGACCATGAAACCCGAATGCAGCCCCGGTTCGCGCACGAGGAAGGCCGGCAGGCCCGTGCGCTCGGGATCGCACAGAAGCGCGCAGCGCCGTTGCGCGATGTTCCCGAGTTCGCAGACCGCGAGCGCGATCTGATCGGCGGCGAAGGCCACCGGCTCGGCGTGGAAATTGCCGCCCGAGAGAACCTCGCCCGTGTCCGGGAAGACGAGCGGATTGTCGGTGACCCCGTCGGCCTCCCGCGCGAGGGTGGCCGCCGCCTGGCGCAGGAGGTCGAGACACGCTCCCGCCACCTGCGGCTGGCAGCGCAAGGAGTAAGGATCCTGCACGCGCGGATCGCCTACGAGGTGCGAACGGCGGATGGCGCTCTCGGCCATCAGTGCGTGCAGGATGCGCGCCACGTCGATCTGGCCGGGATGGCCGCGCAAGGCGTGGATGCGCGGATCGAAAGGGGTATCGGAGCCGGCGGCGGCGTCGACCGAGGCGGCGCCCACGACGAGCGCGGCCATGAAGACGGGCTCGAGGGCGAAGAGCGCATCGAGCGCGAGCGCGGTCGAGACCTGGGTGCCGTTGAGAAGGGCCAGCCCTTCTTTGGGGCCGAGCGCGACGGGTGCGAGGCCGACGCGCGCGAGCGCCGCGCGGCCGGGAAGTCGAGCCTCGCCGACGAAGGCCTCGCCCTCGCCGATGAGCACCGCCGCGAGATGGGCGAGGGGGGCGAGATCGCCCGAAGCCCCTACCGAGCCCTGGGCGGGGATCACGGGCCGGACCCCGCGCGCGAGCATCTCCTCGAGCAACCGGCACACATCCGGCTGCACCCCGGAGGCGCCGTGCGCGAGGCTCGCGAGCTTGAGCCCGAGCACGAGGCGCACGACCTCCTCGCTCAACGGCTCGCCCACGCCCGCCTGGTGCGAGCGCACGAGGTTGACCTGCAGTTCGGCGAGACGTTCGGGCGGGATGCGGACGAGCGCGAGCTTGCCGAAGCCGGTGTTGAGCCCGTAGATCGCCCGCTCGCTCTGGGCCGCGGCGCGGATGGCGCGCCAGCCGGCTTCGATCTTCGGCCAACATTCCGGCGCGAGCCGGGCCTCCGCCCCGCGCCGCAGCGCCCGCCAGAGCGAAAGGGGATTGCCGCCGGGGCGGATCGCCCGAGGCGCGCTCATGCGCCGACCCAGCGGGCGGAAAGCAACCGCGCGCCCATCCAGTAGACGAGTTCTGCCGGGCGTTCGATCGCCCAGAGCGCGAGATCGGCGCGCTTGCCGATCTCCAGCGTCCCGCGGTCGTCCTCGAGGCCGAGCGCTCGGGCGGCGTTCCGCGTGACACCGAGCAGGCATTCGGTGACGGTGAGGCGGAAGAGCGTGGCGGCGAGATTGAGTGCCAGCAGCAGCGACTGCAGCGGCGAAGTGCCGGGATTGCAATCGGTCGCCACCGCCATGGGCACGCCCGCGCGCCGGAAGCTCTCGATTGGAGGAAGTTGTTTTTCTCGCAGGCAATAGAAAGCCCCCGGCAGGAGCACGGCGACGGTACCGGCGCGGGCCATCGCCTGCACGCCCTGCGCGTTCGCGTACTCCAGGTGATCGGCGCTCAGCGCCGCGAAGGAGGCGGCGAGGGCCGCTCCGCCCGAATCCGAGAGCTGATCGGCGTGCAGTTTGAGCCGAAGGCCGTGCGCGCGCGCGGCCTCGAAGACGCGCCGCGTCTCTTCGGGCGAAAAAGCGATCCGCTCGCA
This sequence comes from Geminicoccaceae bacterium, assembly GCA_025062095.1. Lineage (GTDB taxonomy): Bacteria > Pseudomonadota > Alphaproteobacteria > Geminicoccales > Geminicoccaceae > JANXAZ01. The sequence goes on along the minus strand of JANXAZ010000009.1, from coordinate 84,976 downwards.
GAAGACGTCGACCGCCGAGGCGAGCCTCTCGCGCGCGACCCGCGGGATCATCTCGTCGCAGAGGAGGCGCAGGTACCCCTCGCGATCCTTCGCGAACTCGCTCGGAAGCGCGTGCGCGCCGAGAAAGGTCCGCTCGATTCGCACCGCGCGCTCGCGCTCGAGCGCCGCCGCCGTGGCGAGCTGGCGGTATTCCGTCGCGGGTTCGAGCCCGTAGCCGGATTTGATCTCGACCGTGGTGACGCCCTCGGCCAGAAGGGCGTCGAGCCTGGGCAGGGCCGCGCGCACGAGCTCCTCGAAAGAAGCGGCGCGCGTGGCGCGTACGGTCGCGAGGATCCCGCCGCCCTCGCGGGCGATCTCCTCGTAGGACGCTCCTTCGAGCCGGCGCTCGAATTCCCGCGATCGGTCGCCGGCCCAGACGAGATGGGTGTGGCAGTCGACGAGGCCGGGGGTGAGCCATCGGCCCTCGCCGCGGATCACCTCGCGCGCATCGAACAGCGGTGCGTCGCGGCGTTCGCCCACCCAGGCGATGCGGCCGTCTCGGGTCGCGAGCACGCCGTCCTCGACGATGCCGAGCCCCGGCCGATGCCCCGCCATGGTGGCCAGCCGCACGTCCGTGAACAGCCGATCGACGCGCACGGGACGCCTCCCTTCCCGCTCTGGCCCCTGTTCTGCGCCGGTTGTATAGACAGGTCAACCCCGGTCCGGGAGATCGCCCCATGACCGTTTTCTGCCTCGAGCGGGCGCTTCTGCCCGAGGGTTGGCGCGAGCGGGTGACGCTCGCCGTCGACCCGGAAGGACGGATCGCCTCGGTCGCGCCCGAAAGGGGCGAAGGCGAGCCGATCCGCGGCGTCGTGCTCCCCGGTCTGCCGAACCTCCACAGCCACGCCTTCCAGCGGGCCATGGCCGGTCTGGCCGAGACCCGGGAGGCGGGCGAAGACGGATTCTGGTCGTGGCGCGTGCTCCTGTACCGCTTCCTCGCCCGTCTCGGCCCCGAGGAAATCGAGGCGATCGCCGCCTTCGCCTATGCCGAGATGCTCGAGGCCGGGTTCACGAGCGTGGGCGAGTTCCACTATCTCCACCACGACCCGGACGGCCGTCCGTACGCCGAGCCGGCCGAGCTCGCGCTGCGCCACGTGCGCGCGGCGCAGGAGACGGGCATCGGGCTCACGCTCCTGCCCAGCTTTTACGCGCACGGCGACGTCGGTGGAGCGCCCGCGAGCGAGGGCCAGCGGCGGTTCCTGTGCGATCTCGATCGCTTCGCCCGCATCCACGAGGCGGCGGCGCGCGCGCTGCGCGCCCTTCCGGGCGGGAACATCGGTATCGCGCCGCATTCGCTCCGCGCGGTCACCCCCGAGGAGCTGCGCCGGCTCGTCGAGCTCTTCCCCGAAGGACCTCTGCACCTGCACGCGAGCGAGCAGCCGCGGGAGGTCGAGGCCTGTCGGCGCGTGCACGGGACGACCCCGATCGCGCTCCTCGCCGAGACGATCGGATTGCCCGCGCGGCTGTGCGTGATCCACGGCACCCACGCCACCGCGAACGAGCGGCGCGAACTCGCGGCCTCGCCCGCGACGCTCGGGCTGTGCCCGATCACGGAAGCGAACCTCGGCGACGGCGTCTTCCTCGCCGCCGCCTTCGTGCAGGAAGGCGGGCGCTTCGGCATCGGGAGCGATTCCAACGTCCAGATCGACGCCGCGGCCGAGCTGCGCCAGCTCGAATACGGACAGAGGCTGGTGCTGATGCGCCGGAGCTGTCTATCCGCGCCCGACCGCTCGAGCGGTCGGCTGCTCTTCGAGGCGGCGCTCCACGGCGGAGCGCGCGCGCTCGGACGCGAGCCCGCGGGGCTCCGTCCCGGGGCTTGGGCCGATTTTCTCGTCCTCGACCCCGACCACCCCGACCTTTTCGGGCGCAGCGGCGACCGACTCTTGGACGGTTGGATCTTCTGCGCCGGGAAGTCGGCCGTGCGCGAGGTGTACTGCCGCGGCCGACGCGTGGTCGAAGGCGGCCGGCACCGCGCGCGCGAGCGGTTGTTCGCGCGCTACCGCCGTGCGCTCGAAGGGCTCGTCGCTTGACGCTTCAGCCCTCGGCCTCGCCGGGGACGCGGCCGGCGAGCTTTTCGGGCACGGGCTCGGCCGTGCAGCGGTAGCGCAGGACGCGCGCGCCCTCGCGTCCGGCCCGACGCACCCAGGCCGCGATCTCGGCCTGCCCGTTCATCTGGCAGGCGACGAAGGAGCCGTACCAGGGAAGGGTGATCCGCTCGCAGCGCGTCTCGAGATCACCCGTGGTGCCCGCAGCGCACAACCAGAAGGTCAAGGTCACGTACATCATCGCAGGTCCTCCGGGGCCGAGGGCACCGCTCGGGGGCGAACGAGGCCGTGCTCGTCTCGCCCGAGCCGGACGGCCTCCTCGCCCGCTCCATGACTAGCACGTCACGTGCCGGTCATGAAACGGCGCGGTCTCTTGCCGCGGCCCGGGGGGTGCGCGACATCCCGCGAAGATCGATTCGGAGGCAAACGATGCCGCGATTCCGTGCACCCACGCTGCCCATCGAGCTCGGCGAGGAGGTGGAGGCGATCCGCGAGGTCGCGGCCGCGATCGCCGAGCGGGAGATCGCGCCCTTGGCCGAGGAGATCGACCGTACGAACAGTTTTCCGCGACAACTGTGGCCCAAGCTCGGCGCGGCGGGGCTCCTCGGGGTCACCGTGGAAGAAGAGTTCGGCGGCGCGGGCCTGGGATATCTCGCGCATCTCGTGGCGATGGAAGAGATCAGCCGCGCCTCCGCCTCCATCGGCCTGTCGTACGGGGCGCATTCGAACCTCTGCGTCAATCAGATCCGGCTCCACGGCACGCCCGAGCAGAAGCGGCGCTTTCTCCCCAAGCTCCTTTCCGGCGAGCACGTGGGGGCACTGGCCATGAGCGAGCCCGAAGCGGGCTCGGACGTGGTCTCGATGCGCACCCGAGCGGTCAAGAAAGGCGATCGCTGGCTGCTCACCGGCCGCAAGATGTGGATCACCAACGGTCCGCACGCGGATGTCGTCGTGATCTACGCCAAAACCGATCCCGGAGCCGGCTCCAAGGGGATCACCGCCTTCGTCCTCGAAAAAGGAACGCCCGGTTTTTCGACCGCGCAGAAGCTCGACAAGCTCGGCATGCGCGGCTCGGACACCTGCGAGCTCGTGCTCGAAGAGGCCGAGGTGCCGGAAGAGAACGTGCTCGGAGAGGTCAACGGCGGGGTGAAGGTCTTGATGCGCGGGCTCGATTACGAGCGGCTCGTGCTCGCCGGGGGACCTCTGGGCATCATGCAGGCCTGCATGGACGTCGTGTTGCCGTATGTCCACGAGCGCCGGCAGTTCGGCCAGCCGATCGGAAGTTTCCAGCTCGTCCAGGGCAAGCTCGCCGACATGTACACCGCCCACGCCGCCGCACGGTCCTATGCCTACATGTGCGGCCGAGCGGCCGACAGAGGGCTTCTCACCCGCGAAGACGCCGCCGGTTGTCTGCTTTTCGCCGCCGAGCACGCGACCCGGATGGCGCTCGACGCCATCCAGCTCCTGGGGGGCAACGGCTACATCAACGACTATCCCACCGGCCGGTTGTTGCGGGATGCCAAGCTCTACGAGATCGGTGCGGGAACGAGCGAGATCCGTCGCTGGCTCATCGGCCGCGAGCTGTTCGCGAAGACGGGATGAGCGCTGCGCGCGCATGCGGTCCCCGTCCCTCGCGTCGGTGTTTCCTCCGTCGCGCGCGGAGGAAAGAGATGCCCGGCTCGAGCGGTTCCGCTGCGCTGGTTCTGATCGAGGTGTCGCGATCGATACCTTCGCTCCTGCCGGCCGTTCTCGTTTTCGGGATCTCGTGATCGGCCCGCGACCTCTCGCCGCGTCTACGCGATCGTCCGCAGGAGGTGAAAGGTCGGGGGTGGGAAATCTCGCCGAGCGAGCTCGCGCAAGCCCGAAGGGGCAAGAGTTCGGATCGGAGCGGCGCGCACGAGGCCGAGGCCGTCCGCCATCGTCCGGGTCGCGATCCCGACCGGCTCCGCGATGTTCGGATGCTCCGGGTCGACGATCGTCCTTCGAAAAATGATCACGAAGGGCGAGTCTTCATAGCGCGCGGCGCACGGATCGCGTTCGACGCTACTCCAGAGACGGAGGGATCTCGTCGGGTTATAATTTTATCGAAAAACACAAAAAAGATCCGACGTGACCGTTTGCGATCGGAGCCGGACGGAGGAGAGCGACGCCGCACCCGCACCGGTGCGACCCGTTCGCGAGCGCGGCGACGAAACCCCTTTCGTCTTCTACGCTTCCCGAAGATCGTCGCTTCCCGCTGGTACCCCGGGCATCGCGAACCGCCCGGTGCTGCCGATCGGGCTCGTGCGGCGCGACCCCCGAGCGGCGCGCCCCGGAGCATCGGGCCGAAGTCCCGGTCGACGGTCGTTCCGGCGGGAAGGCTGCAGGGCTCCTCGCCCGCGCCCGCCCGGGGAGGAGGGCGCGCGGTCGATCGCCCCGCGCCGAAGTCTCCCGGGGTCGGCGTCAGACCGCCGAGCGCCGGAGCGCCTGGTCGAGATCGGCGATGATGTCGTCCACCGTCTCGAGTCCGACCGAGATGCGGATGACCTCGGGGCCGGCGCCCGCCGCCTTCTGCTGTTCCGGGCTCAACTGCCGGTGCGTGGTGGAGGCGGGGTGGATGATGAGCGTGCGCGTATCGCCGATGTTCGCGACGTGCGAGAGGAGTTCGACCGAATCGATGAGTTTCACCCCCTGCTCGTAGCCGCCCTTGACCCCGAAGGTGAACAGCGAGCCCACGCCTTTGGGGCAGTATTTGTCGACGAGCGGGGTCCGGTTCTGCGGCAGGCGGGGATAGGACACCCAGGCGACCTGCGGGTGAGACGCCAGGAACTCGGCCACCCGGTCGGCATTCGCCACGTGCCGTTCCATGCGCAGGGGCAGGGTCTCGATGCCGGTGAGGATCAGAAAGGCGTTGAAGGGCGAAAGGCACGGCCCCATGTCGCGCAGACCGATCGCCTTGTTGCGCACGGTGAGGGCGAAATTGCCGAAGGTCTCGTAGAAGCGCAGCCCGTGGTAGGCGGCGCAGGGCTCGGTCATCTGCGGGAACTTGCCGTTGTCCCAGTTGAACTTGCCGCTCTCGACGATGATCCCGCCGATGGAATTGCCGTGCCCACCCATGTATTTGGTGAGCGAATGCACGACGATGTCCGCGCCCCATTCGAACGGCCGGCACAGATAGGGGGTGGGCACGGTGTTGTCGACGACGAGCGGAATGCCGTGCTCGTGCGCGATCTCGGCGATCGCCTCGATGTCGGGGACGATGCCGTCCGGGTTCGAGCAGGACTCGATGAAGATCGCCTTCGTGCGGTCGCGGATGGCCAGCTCGAAGTTCTTCGGCTCGCGCGGATCGACGAAGGAGACGTGCCAGTCGAACTGCGGGAAGGTCTGCCGCATCTGGCTGATCGAGCCGCCGTAGAGCTTGGAGGAGGCGACGACGTGGTCGCCCGGGCTCATGAGGTTCAAGAAGGTCAGGAACTGCGCGGCGTGGCCGGAGGCGGTGGCGCAAGCGCCGGTGCCGCCCTCGAGCGCGGCGACGCGCTCTTCGAGCACGGAGACCGTAGGGTTGGTCAATCGCGAATAAATATAGCCGAATTTCTGCAAGTTGAAGAGCGCGGCCGCGTGCTCGGCATCGTCGAAGACGTAAGAGGTGGTCTGGTAGATCGGCACCGCGCGCGCGCCCGTGGTGGGATCGGGGGCGGCACCGGCGTGGATGGCCAGGGTCTCGAAACCGTAGCGGCGCTCGCTCATGTCCTTCTCCCCGTGCGACCGTGGCGCCGCTTAGCGCAGCTCGCTCCCCCGGTCCACGGGGGCGCGGGGACGCCCCGCCCGCGGCGGCGCGCGGATGCCAGCCGCGTTTGCCGACCCGCAGCCGCCACAAGCCGCGGTCGGCGGTGATCCACAACAGGTCGTCGTCGGGCGGACGGCCGAAGGCGAGGTTGCTCGGGGCCGGAAGCGGCACGAAGGCGCGCTCGCGTCCTTCGGGGTCGAAGGCGAAGATCCCCGATCGGTCGCGCCGCTGCACCGCCGCCCACACGTTCCCCTCGCGGTCGGTGGCGAGCCCGTCCGGTCCGTCGTCGGCGCCGAAATCCACGAGCACGCGCCGATCGCGCAACGCGCCGTCGGCGCCGATCGACCAGCGCTCGATCGCCATCCGCCGCGGCACCGAGCGGAAGAGGCGGAAGGCCCCGGGCTCGGAGATCGCGACGTAGAGGAACGCGCCGTCGGGGGAGACCGCGATCCCGTTCGGTCGTCCTTCCGGGACCAGCACGCGCGCGAGCTTTCCGTCGGGATCGAGGCGGTAGACCGCCTGCGCGTCCTGCTCGACGGGCTCGTGTCCCACGTAGCGCGGATCGGTGAACCAGATCCGCCCCCGACGATCGACCGCGAGGTCGTTGGGGCTGTTGAGCGGTCGGCCGGCGAAGGCGTCGGCGAGGATCTCGGCGCGGCCGGTGGCGAGATCGGTGCGGGTGATCCGCCGCCCGCCGCGGTCGGCGCCCTCGGCCGCGAGGAGCGCACAATCCCGATCGAAGGCGAGGCCGTTGGCCATTCCCGAAGGCGAGCGGAACAGACTCAGCCTTCCGGTTCCGGGATCGAACCGGAAGATGTTGCCGGCGCGGAACCCGCCGCGCGCGCCCCGGGGTCCGTGGCTCCAGGTGATGTCGGAGAAGAACACCGTCCCGTCGCAGGCCACCGCGGGTCCCTCGGTGAAGACGAGATCCTGCGCGCGGCCGTCGACGACGCGCTCGGGGACCGCGCCGGGGATCAGGAAGGAAGACGGCGCGGGGACCTGCGCTGCCGCGGCGAGGCCGCTCAGCCCGAAGAGGAGAAGACGAGCCGAGGCCGAAACGAGAACGCGAAGAGCGCGAGCGCGCGTGGTCCGCGGAGACGGACCCGGCCCGGGGCGCGTTGACAGAGCATCGCGACTTTCTAGCCTCGCGGGCGCTCGCCTCGCCCGGAAAGCTCGACCCCTTTGCGCGTCATCCTCGACGTCGTCGTACCCTTTTTCGCCGTCATCTTCTGCGGCTGGGCGGCTTTCCGCCTGGGTGCGGTCGACGCCACCACCGCCAAGGGCCTCAACGCCTTCGTCTACTGGTTCGCTCTGCCGGCTCTTCTGGTGCTGAAGGTGAGCGCGGCACCGATCGCGCGCCTGTTCGATCCGGGCTTTCTCGTGATTTATTTCGGCCCGGCGATGATCATCTATTTCACGATCCTGGATTACGGGCGTCTCGTCCGTCGCGAGGACGACGCCACCGCGGCACTGCGGGCGCTCGGGGCGACCTTCCCGAATTCCGGCTACATGGGCATCCCGCTCCTCATCGCCGCTTTCGGCCCGGAGGCGGCGATCGCCTCGATCCTCGCGCTTCTCCTCGACCAGTTCGTGAGCATCCCGTTGACCGTCGCCCTCGTCGAGGCGGGAGGCGGGCGCGGCGGCTTCCTCGCCACCCTCGGCCGCACGCTGCGCGGGGTGTTCACGAACCCGCTCGTGCTCGCGGTGCTCGCCGGAGCGCTTCTGGCTCTCGCGGGCTGGCGGCTGCCCGGCCCCGTGCAGGGCGTGGCCGAGCTCTTGGGCGCGGCGGCGAGCCCCTGCGCGCTCTTCGCTCTCGGCACCGCGCTCGCGGCCGTGCCGGTCGCCGGGGCGGTGAGCGAGGTGGTGCTCGTCTCCGCCGTGCGCCTTCTGGGTCATCCGCTGCTCGTCTGGTTCGCCGCGAACTTCGTCCATCCCGTCCCGCCCGAGGTGTTGCGCGCCGCGCTCGTCACCGCCGCCCTTCCGACCGCGGCCACCGTCTTCGTGATGGCCCAACGCGCCGAGCGTTTTCCAGCGAGTTCGACCATCGTGCTCGTCACCCACGCCGTCTCGATCCTCACCCTTTCCGTGCTACTGGTGTGGTTGAGCTGAGATCGCCCGAAAGGAGAAGCCCGGTGCCGCGCCCGATCGAATACGCCTCCGCCCCGCCGGAAGTGCGGGTGGTCTTCGAGGACATCATGCGCACCCGCGGCGTGCCCGATGTCAACAATTTCTGGAAATATCTCGCCAACGATCCCAAGACGTTGCGCCGAACCTGGGAAAGTCTCAAAGAGGTGATGGCCCCGGGCGCGCTCGACCCCCTCGTGAAGGAGATGATCTACATCGCCGTGTCGATCACCAACGGCTGCGAGTATTGCATCGCGAGTCACATCGCCGCGGCCAGAAAGCGAGGCATGACCGACGAAATGTTCGCGGAGCTCGTGGCGGTGGTGGGCATGGCCAACGAGACCAACCGCCTCGTCCAGGCCTGGGGCGTTCCCGTCGACGAGCAGTTCCGGCGATGACCCGCGCCCCTCTCGCGCTCCTCGTACTCGCCGCCTGCGCGGTCGAGCCGGCACCGCGGCTCGACCCCGCTTCCGATCCGGCTCTCGCCCGGCGCGAGCTTCTCGCCGCCGCCGCTTCGGGGCCGGTGCCGATCGTCGTCGTCGCACCCGACGGCCGACCGACGGCGAGCGAAGCGGCGGCGCTCGCCGCGCGCGGGATCACCGGGCTCTCCGTGCGCTTCGTCCCCGTGTCGCCCCCGGGAGAGGGTCGACGGCTCGTTCTCGCCCCCTGGGGCCTGCGCGATCCGGCGACGGCGTGCACCGGCGCGAGCCGGCCGGCTCCGATCGAGGAGGCGCGCCCGCTTCTCGCCGCCTGGTGCGACGGCGAGCGGGTGATCGCGCGGATCGAGGTTCCGGCGGCGGCCGAGCGGGTCGAGCGGGAGCGGGCGATCTGGCGGGCGACGGCACGGCTGTTCCCCGACCCCTATGCGGAGACCTACGGCTTCGAACTCTTCGGCTTGCGGATCGCCTTCGGCGCCCGGATCGGCTTTTGACGCCGCGGGCCGCGCTCAGGGACGCTCGGGCTCGGACGCGCGCGCATCCGGTTCCGCCTCGCGCGCCGCCTCCTTGCGCCAGTAGGTCGCGCTCGCGGGATCCCCCACCGGGCGCGCGTAGACCGCGACCAGCTGTCCCGGCACGCTCCGATCGCGGGCGAAATAACAGCTCACCTCGGCCAGGGTGCGGTAACAGAACACGGGATCCACCGCGCCCGCCGGCGCCGGTGGGGGCGGCGGCTCGCGCCAGGGGGAGGCGGACGACCCGACGCAACCCGCGAGGAGCACGGCCGCGAGCGGCGGGACGAGCCGACGGTGCTCCTGCACGGTACGGCGAGCCATCCGCTCCTCCCTCCTGTCCACCCGCTCGAAGCGCGACCCGAACCCTAGCGGTATCCGGTTAAGCATTCGTGAGTTCCGAAGCGCGCGCCCGTTCACGGAGGCTTTCGGCCCGCTCGCTTCTGCTCCAAGATGGCGCGCGGAGGATTCGATGACCGTGACCCTCGACGATCTCGCGGCGCGGATCGACCGCCTGCACGCCGTCGTCCTCGGGCGCTTCGATGTGGTCGATCAACGCCTGGACAAGCTCGACCGGCGCATGGACGCGCTCGAGCAGCGCACGGACGGGCTCGGTCAACGCATGGACGCGCTCGACCGGCGCATGGACGCGCTCGAGCAGCGCACGGACGGGCTCGGTCAACGCATGGACGCGCTCGACCGGCGCATGGAGGCGCTCGACCGGCGCATGGAGGCGCTCGACCAGCGCACGGACGGGCTCGAGCGCCGGGTCGATGCGCTCGCGAGCCGAACGGCCGCGTTCGAGCAACGCCTCGACAAGGTCGAGCAGCGGCTCCAGACGCTCGAAACCGAGGTGCGGGCTCTGCGCCTCGACCACGAGCGGCTCCTCGC
>JANXAZ010000009.1:53971-75063 GCA_025062095.1 Geminicoccaceae bacterium | reverse complement strand
AAAGCTCACGCTCGCCTTCCTCGCGCGCCAACAGGAGCGGATCCTCGAGGACCACGGGCGCATGCGCGACGACCTGACCGTGCTCTCCGGGATGGCGATGCGCCTGGACGGTGTCATCCAGGGGCTCACGCTCGAGATCCGCGGAGCGCACTCGCGCTACGATCGCCTCGCGCGCGAGCTCGCCCGGCTCGGCGAGCGCCTGCCGAGCCCCGCGGGCGGTTGAGCCGCCTCAGCGCTCGAGGAAAGCCTTGATCCGCTCTGCCGCCTGGCCGATGGCGGTGATTCCGTCGAGGTGACCGTCCGTGCCGTCGAGCCAGACGATCTCCACGGGCGTGCCGTCGGCGGCGATCGCGCGCGCCGTCTCCTCGATGCGGCGGGGGAAGAAGATCAGATCTTCTTTGGCAGCGACGAGCAGGACCGGCGCCTGGATCCGTGCGAGACCCTTCTCGACCGTCTCCCCGCCCGCGACGAAGAGCTGGTTGGCCTTGACGAGGTAGAGGAAGTGGTTGGCATCGGCGAGCTTCGCCCGCGCCGCTCCGGTCGCCTCGAGCGCGGCCTCGATCTTGAAGCGGTGGCCGAGCGCAGCCGCCGGATCCTTGCCCTCTTCCGCCCAACTGCGGCCGAAGGCCTTGTCCGCCCACTCGATCCAGCGCGCGTGCAAGGTGACGAGCTTCAAGGCGGCCGCGAGCCCGGCCGAGGGTGGCGTCTTGCCGTAATAATCGCCCCCGTTCCAGTTGGGATCGAGCCGGATCGGGGTCGCCCAGGCATCGAGCCAGCCGACGAGGAAGGGATCGACCCAGCCGGCCCCGATCACCGGCACCACCCGCCCGACCATCTCGGGGTGGGCGCTCGCCCACTCGAAGGCCTGCAGCGCGCCCATGGAGGCGCCGACGACCGCGTGCAGCTTGCGGATGCCGAGGCTTTCCAGAAGAGCTTTCTGCACGTTCACGAAGTCGCGGATGGTGACGATCGGGAACTCGGTTCCCCAGGGCTTGCCGGTCGCGGGATTGATCGTGGCCGGGCCCGTGGTGATCACCTTCGGATCGTAGGCGTTCAAGTTGACGAGCGTATCCGAGCTCAAGACGAACCAGCGGTCCGTGTCGATCGCCTTGCCGGGACCGATGATCGCGTTCCAGTATCCCGGGGCCGGATCGCTTTCGCTGTACTTGCCGGCGGCGTGGCTGGTGCCGCTGAAGAAATGGGTGATCAGGATCGCGTTGTCCTTGGCCTCGTTGAGCCGCCCGTAGCTCTCCCATCCCACCCGCACGGGCGCGATGGTCTTGCCGCCCACGGTGGTATAAGAGGGCAGCTCGAACACGCGTTTCTCGACCAGCCCGACCTCGCCTGCGCGCGCCCACCATCCGGCGCTCGTCGCCAAGGCGGCCACGAAGAGCAGAATGCGCGCGGTACGAACCATCGGAAGCCTCCCCCACGCGGTCCCTTCGTCTTATCGTCCGTCCGCGGACGCACGTCCAGTCGACCATGCGAAGGGCGCCCCCGAGAACGAAGCGCGGGGAGCACCGCTTCCGTCTCCTTCAAGAATCGGCGACCGCGATCCGCGCGGCCGCAGCCGCGGTGAGCGAAGCGGGCGGCGATGACCGGAACCTTCGAGGGCGAAAGCGGGACGAAGACGCGCGGCCGCATCGGTCGCGGCGCGGCCTGGGGGACGCTGGAGGTCTGGGGGGTCGAACTCCTCCAGCTCGTCTTCTTCACCCTTCTCGCCCGCCTGCTCGGCCCCGAGAGCTACGGTCTCGTCGCGCTCGCCATGGCCTTCGTCATGGTGCCGCAAAACCTGATCGTGCACGGCGGCTGGAGCGAGGCGCTCGTTCAGCGGCCGCGTCTGGTGCGCGAGGACGTCGATTCGACTTTCTCCGCGCTCGTGCTCGTCGGTGCGACGAGCGCCGTGCTCCTCCTCCTCTGCGCCCCTCTCGCCGCGCGGCTGTTCGCCCTTCCCGAGCTCGCGGGGATCCTCGCCGCGCTCGCGATCTGTCCGTTTCTCACCAGCCTCGGAGTGGTTCCGATCGGGCTTCTGCAGCGCGAGCTCAGGTTCGCGCCCCTCGCGCTGCGCTCGCTTCTGGGGGCGAGCCTCGGCGGGGTCGCGGCTCTGTGCTCGGCTCTGGCGGGCTTCGGCCCGTGGAGCCTGGTCGCGAGCGAGATCCTGTGGCCCCTGACCGGGGCCGTCGTGCTCGGTCTCGCCGCCGGACATCGGCCGCGCCCGTGTTTCTCGCGCGCACATTTCGCCTCCATCGCCCGCTTCGCGCGCGCCGTCACGGGCGAACAAGCGATCGTCTTGGTCGAGAATTTCTTGCCGCGGCTGATGCTCGGTCTTTTGGCCGGGCCGACGGCCGTGGGGATCTGGGCGCTCGCGCGCAAGCTTGTCGATCTGAGCGTCGAGCTCGTCGCCCGGCCGGCGATGCGGGTCGGTCTCCCGGCCCTCGTCGCGAACGCGGCGAAGCGCGCGGATTTCGCCCGCGGGCTCGCGCTTCTGCTCGAGCTTCCCGGGGCGGTCGCGGTGCCCGGCTATCTGCTCGCCTGCCTTCTCGGAAGCGAGCTCTTGGTGTCCGTCTTCGGCGAGCCGTGGCGCGACGCCGGGCTCGCCTTCGCGGTCCTCGCCCTGGGCGGGCCGGCCTGGGTGGGGGCGGTGTTGCTCGGCACCGGCTTTCAGGCCGCCGGGCGTCCGGAGCTCGCCCTGCGCTCGGCCCTTTGGGGCCTGATCGCGCTCGCCCCGCTGCTTTCGCTCGCGCTGCCCTGGGGCGCGTTCGGGGTGGCGGCGGCCTTCGCTCTGCGCGCTTGGTTCCTGTTCGCGCTGCGCGTCGCGATCGCCCGCTCGGCACTGGGGATCCCGCCGCGCGTGGTTCTCGGCCCGCTCGCTCCCTTGGCCCTCGCCGGGGGAGCGATGGTCGCGGCCCTGCTCGCGCTCGAGGGACTCTCGGTCCGGCCGAGCGTCCTTTCGCATCTGATCCTCGATGCGCTTTCGGGCGGGCTCGTCTTCCTCGCCGCGTTCGCTCTCCTCGCGCCTGCGCGCGCGTACGCTCGCCCGCGGTCTGTGCGGGCGCGCGCGATCGCCCCTCCGCCCTCGGGCCTGAGCGAAGGCGTAAAGAGTACCGAACACCCGTTCGGCGGGCCCCGGCGCGGCGGCGAGCCCGCTCAGCGACGCTCCGCTTCTTCCACGAGATGTCCGGGGGCGGCTCCGAACAGCCGCGTCTTGAGCCGTTCCGCCCGATAGACGGTTCCCGGCACGAGGAGGTCGAGGGTCTCCGCGGCCACCCGAAAGGCGTGCCAATTGACGAACCACCAGCACAGAAGCGTTGCGGCGCAGCGCAGCCGCTCGCGGCCCGGCAGGGGTTCCTCGCGAACGAGCCGCCAATAGGCGCGGTAGAGTTCGAGCGCCGGCGGCAGAAGCGACGTCGCGTTCGGATCGTGCCAGGCGCGACGGTCGCGGATGCTCTTGCGCAGCCGCGTGTAGCGCTGGCGATGCTCGCGCATCTGCACGAGCGGCTCGGGGATCTGCACCATGCGCCCGCGCAGGGCGAGCTGGGCCAGAAGGGCGCGATCGGCGCCGTGGAACGGGGCGTGGAGAAGGGACCGCTCGAGCGCGCTGCGCCGGATCAGGCCGAAGAAGTCGACGCAGGCGTGCGAATTCAGCACGAGGGCCGCGAAGCGCTCGGAAGGCCGCTCGCCGGAGGCGAGATGCAGGACGCTGCGATAAGTGCCGATGATCTCGCCCTTCTCGTCGATGTAGGCGACGGTGCCGTTGCACAGCACCACCTCGGGATCGGCGTCCAGAACCCGAACCGTTTTCGCGAAATATTCGGGCAGGAGACGATCGTCGTGGGCGAGCCACTTGAAATATCGGCCGCGAGCCAGGGCGAAGGTGCGGTTGTAATTCGCCGCGGCACCGAGATTGTGCTCGTTGCGCAGGTAACGCACCCGCCGATCCGAGGCGGCGAGGTCGCGCGCAATCTCGGCCGTGCGGTCGGTGGAAGCGTTGTCCGAGACGATCAGCTCCCAATCCTCGAACGTCTGCGCGAGAACCGAACGGATCGCTTCCTCGAGATAAGCTTCTCCGTTGAAAACCGGCAAACCCACGGTAATCAGAGGTGCTGCTGCTTCGGACAAGGCTCGTCCCGGTTCGATGCGCCTTTCCGCTTCGGTTGTTGTCTATCATGTTCGCGTCCGAGCGGCGAGGGCAGGAGTACCCGGAGATGCGCCCGGCTGTCCGATCGCGAGAGACCGTGACCACGATGCCGTGCCCGCCGGCCCGGAGTCGCCGTCGCGCCCGCGATCGCATCGCCTGCGATCGGTCGTGAGCGACGCCCCGGCTCGGCCCGTCGTCGCTTTCCGGGTGGGCGCGCGAATCGAGCCCTGGCAGCGGCGCGCGGGCGAGGCGCTGGCCGCGATCGGGCTCGCACCCTCGGCCTGGATCGGCCGCCCGGCCGGTGCGGCGGCCGCGGACGCGGCGCACCTCGTCGACGAAACCGCGCCCGGGCTCGACCGTCGTCTCGTCGAGCTCGGGGTCGAGCTGGTGATCGATCTCTCGCTCTCCCCACCGCCTCTCGATTGGCCGGTCCGCGAGATCTGGCAGCCGCGTTTCGGGCACACCGCGCGTTGCGCCCCGCCCGTGGGCGAAGAGCTCGAGCGCGGCGAGCGGGGGCTGCTGTTGCGTCTGGTCCGGATCGAGGAGCCGCTCGTCGGAACCGTGCTCGAAGAAGGAACGGTGAAGCTCGTCGGCTACGACCTCGAGCGCAGTCGCACCCGCATACTCGAAACGCTCGCGCGTTGGCCGGCGCGCGTCCTGGCCGAGCGCCGGGCGAGCGGGATCCGCCGCGATCTCGGGCGGATCGCGCTCGCGCGCGAGGTCGCGCGCGAGCCCGCGCGTCTCGGCTCCTGGCGGCTGCGTGCGACGGTTCGGCGGTTGGCCGAATGCGCCCTCGACGAGCACTGGCGGCTCGGCGTGGCGGAGGTGGAAGCGGGTGAGATCCTCGCGGGGTTCGATGCGCGTCGGATCCGGTGGCTTTCCGAGCACGAGGGGCTCTGGCTCGCCGACCCCGTCGCCGCCGCCGACGGCTGGGTGTTCGCCGAAGCCTTCGATCTCCGCGCGCGGCGGGGCTTTCTCGTGCGCACCCGGCTCGAGCCCGAAGCACCGGTCGAGACCGTGCTCGCCCTGCCCCATCATCTCTCCTGGCCTTTCCTCGTCGAGTACGGCGGCGCGCGGTATCTTCTGCCCGAAGCGGCGGCCGACGGTCGCCTGCGGCTCTTTCGCGCCGATCCCTTTCCGCATCGCTGGGTCCCCGATCGGGTGTTGATCGAGGATTTCGCCGGAGTCGACCCGGTCCTCTTCCGCCACGCGGGACGCTGGTGGCTGTTCGCCGGCGATCGCCGCGACCAGGACGAAACGCGGCTGTACCTGTTCTTCGCCGAGGATCTCTTCGGTCCCTGGCGACCCCACCCGATGAGCCCGGTCAAAGACGATCTGAGGTCCGCGCGCTCCGCCGGGCCGGTCTTCGCGCACGCGGGCCGGCTCTACCGTCCCGCGCAGGACTGCAGCCGCACCTACGGCGGGGCGGTGGTGATCAACCGCATCGAGCGGCTCGACCCCGAGGTGTTCCGCGAGGTCGCGGTCGCCCGTCTCGAACCCGATCCGCACGGTCCGTGTCCGCACGGGCTGCACACGCTCCTCGTGCTCCCGGGGCGGATCGTCGTGGACGGCAAGCGCCACCGGTGGTCCTTGCGCGCCTTCGTCGCCAACCTGCGCGCGTCCTGGCGCGAAGCCCGCGCATCGGTGCGAACCGCTCAGCCGGAGCGCAGCTCCGCGTAGATCCGCTCGAGCCGGGCGGCGACGAGAGGCCAGGCGAGTTCGGCCTCGGCGCGTCGACGCCCGGCTTCCCCCATGCGCCGCCGCCGTTCGGGATCGGCGAGAAGGGTCTCGATCGCGTTCGCCAGGGCGACGGCATCGCCTTTCGGAACCACAAGACCGACCTCGGCCTCCTCCGATCCGTCGCGCGCACCCAAGAGGTCGGTGGGGCCGCCGCAGCGGCTCGCCACCACCGGTAGGCCCGAAGCCAAGGCCTCCGCCACCGGCAGACAGAAGGACTCCTGGCAGACGGAAGGGGCGAGCAAGAGATCGGCCGAGCGATAGAGTTCGGGCAACCGATCGTGGGCGAGAGAGCCCGAGAGCCCGATGCGGGCGCGGATCTCGGGAGGCAGCGGCGCGAGCACCGCCTCGCGGTAGCCGGATCCGCGCGCGACGAGCTCGCGCCAAAACCGGGTGAGCGGATCGCGACCGTAAAAGGCGAGGGCGGCCGCGAGCGCTTCCGAGCGCGGCGCGCGAGCGAGATAAGCGTAAGGGAGCAGCCCCGGCTCGCCTACGAGCTCGAGGCGCAGCCCGGGACGGTGCGGGGCGAGCCGGGCGAAGGCCTCGACCGCGACGTGCACGCCCTTTTCCGGGGAAAGACGCCCCACGAACAGCAGGCGCTCGCCGCCTCGCGGTGCCGGCTTCGGGTCGGGCCGGAAGAGATCGAGATCGACGCCGTTGGGCAGCGCCCGGATCTTGGTCGCCGCTTCCGGGAACGCCGCGGCGAAGGCGCGCGCGAGCCAGGGGCTGGGTACGACCACAGCGCTCGCCGCGGCGAGCCTCCGTCGAGCACGCGCGCGATCGAAGTGCAGCAGGAAATCGTCGTGCAGGTGCAAGACGCGCGGAACCGCGGGCAATGCGCGGGCCAGCCGTTCGACGAGCGGGCCGAGCACCATGACGTGCACGAGATCGGGAGGGTCTTCGGCGAGCGCCCGCAGCACGGCGCGCTGGTAGCCCGCGTGATACGAGGGGGCCAAGAGATGGGGCTCGGCACCGGGCAGAAGCCCGCTCAACAGATCGAGGGCTCGGTGGAGGTTCCGCGAGCCCGCGCTCAGGCGGCGGATGCGCAGGCCCTCCTCGGTGATCTCGCGCTCGGCTTGATCCGGCGCGCGGGGGGCGATGACCGTGACCTCGTGGCGGGGAGCGAGGGCGTGCGCGAGCCCGGCGAGCACGATGGCCACCGAGCCCCGTTGCCGAGGACCGGCCGCGATCGGATCGCGCGGCTGGCTCACGAAGACGATGCGCATCGAACGTTCTTGCGCAGTAGCGGCGGCGCGCGTCCGCGGGAAAGGCCCGATCAACCGGCGGCCGGAAACGCGAGCGCGGCGCCGCGGGCCGCGCGCGGGCAGAAGCGCTCGTAGAGCGGGACGAGACGGTCGGCCACCTTCTCCCAGCGGAAACGTTCGAACATCCGCTGCCGGCCGGCCGCTCCCATGGCCCGACGCAGCTCGGGACGCGCGAGGAGCCGGTCGAGCGCTTCGGCCAAGGGCTCGACTCGGCCGCGTTCGACGAGCAAGCCGGTTCGCCCGTCTTCGACCGTCTCGACGAGGGCCCCGGCGCGAGTCGCGACCACCGGCAAGCCGGCGGCCATCGCCTCGATCGGGGGCATGCCGAAGGGCTCGTGCCAGACGGCGGGGAAGGCGAAGATCCCGGCGCGGGCCAGGAGCGGAGGCAGCTCGCGGTGGAGCTTGGGGCCCGCGAAGCGGATCCGGCCGGGACGACGAGCGGCGAGGCGCGAGAGGTGTTCGCGCCACGCCCGCGGTCGGTCGAGGAAGGGGCGGATGGGGGCGATCTCGGGGTCTCGTGCGAAGGGATCGACGAACTGCGCCGATCCCGGTTCGACCGGACCCGCGAGGACGAGCTCGGCATCGGGATGGCGATCGGCGATTCGGTCGAAGGCCGCGATCAACAGATCCACCCCCTTCTCTGGCGCGAGCCGACCGACGAACAGGATCGTCCGCGAGGCGCCGGGATCGCTCTCGACCGCGAAGAACCGATCGTCGACACCGTTGTACAGCGTGGCGCAGCGCCCGGCGAGTTCGGGGAAGCGGGTTTCGATCTCGGCGCGCAGGTGATCGCTGCAGGCGAGCACGAGCCGCGCGAGCGCGAGCCGCCGCCGCGTGGTCTCCGGGGCGTAATCGGCGAGGGCGTGGTCGTGCTGGTGGAGCACGAGATCGGCCGCGGCCGCCAGGCGACGAAAGACGGGAAGAAAACAGGCGTTGTTGTGGAGATGGACGAGATCGAAGCCGCCCTCCGCCACCTCCTGTGCCACCTGTCGCGCGAAGAAAGGATAATAAAGAGCCGTCACGCGCAGCGGGTGCTCCGGGGCCGAGCGCAGGCGATCGAGAACGCGCAGGCGGAAAAGAGCGAGATCGAGAAGCTGATCGACGCGTCGGATGGCGAGCCCTTCGAACACCGAGCGCGCCGGCTCGCCCGGGAGCCGTCGGATGAAGAGCGCGACCTGATGCCCGCGGGCGAGAAGCCGCCGTCCGAGCTCGACGAGCACCACGGCGAGCGCGTCGCCCACGCCCTCGCCCGAAGGGCCGATCGCCGCGTGCGGATAGACCATGGCGATGCGCACGGCGACGGTTCCTCGCGGTTCAGCTCGATCGCCCGCGCACGGCGGCGGATCGTCCGTTCGGCTCCGCTCTCTGTCGCTTCTCCTCGGACGCGCTCGCCGCGAGCGCGGGCTCGAGGCCGAAGACGAGCTCGACCAGGCGGTGGGTGAGCGCGACCGCGAAGAGCGCCACGCCCGTCGCCATCGAGAGTTGCGGGATCCACAGAGGCGTCGCGTCCTGGCCTTGGCTCACGTCGCCCAGGACCCACGAGAGATGGACGTGGCGGGCGGCGTAATAGGCGAAATACCAGGCGAGGGCGGCGCCGATCGCGTGGACCGCGATCTCGACCCGGCGGCGGGCGTCGGGTGCGAGACGCTGCAAGAGCAGCTCCACCCGGATGTGGCCGCCGCGCCGGAAGGTGTGGGCGAGGGCGAAAAAGGATGCCGCGGCCATGAAATAGCCGGCGTAATCGGTCCCGCCCGGGAACTTGAAGGCGAGGGCGCGGGCGAGGATCTGGGCGACGATGGTGCCCAGGATCGCGACCATCGCGACCGCGGCCAAAACCCCGGCGAGATCGTAGAGCCGCTCGAGCGCGCGTCGGATCATCGAAAAGGCGGCGAAAAGCCGGTGGCGAGAGCTCGCGGAAGGGCGCGACCCGCGGCCGTCCGCGGGCCGCGCGCGCCTTCAGAGTTTGCGATAGGCCTCGACGATGGCCTTGCCCTCTTCGCCCGCGCGGGCGAGCCAGTCCTGGGTCATGACCTCGCCCACCCGCTTGAGGTCGGCGGCGAGCTGCGCGCTCGCGGGCTCCACGACCATGCCCCGCGCCCTGAGCTGCTCGATGTACCAGTTGGCGAGTTCCTTGCTCTTCGCCGTGCCGCGCGCCTGCGCTTCCTCGGCGCACTTGCGGAACACCTGCTGCTGTTCGGGCTTGAGCGCGTTCCACGCCGCCTTGTTCACGAACACCGAATTGCGCGGCAACCAGGCCTGGGTGTCGTACCAGTAGCGCAGATGCTCCCAGACCTTGATGTCGTAGCCGGTGGAGCCGGAGCTGATGAAGCTCTCGACCACGCCCGTGGCGAGAGCCTGGGCGAGCTCGGCCGCCTCGATCTGCACCGGCTGCGCGCCCAAGAGTTCGGCCATTCGCGCCGTCGCCGCGTTGTACGAGCGGAACTTGACGCCCTTCATGTCGGCGCCGGAATTCAACGGCTTCTTGGTGTAGATGCCCTGAGGCGGCCAGGGCACGGTATAGAGCAACACGAGGTTCTGCTTGTCCAAGAGCTTCTCGAGATAAGGCCGCGCCGCTTTCTCGAGCTTGTCCGACTGTTCGTAAGACGTGGCGAGGAAGGGAACCGCGTCGAAGCCGAAGAGCGCGTTCTCGTTCTCGTGCGCGGACAGAAGCCGCTCTCCGATCGGTGCCTGACCGGTCTGCACCGCGCGCTTGATCTCGCTTCCCTTGAACAGCGAGCCGTTGGCGTGGGTGACGATCTCGATCGCGCCCTTCGTGCCCTCCTTGACGCAGGCCGCGAAGGCCTTGGCGTTTTCGGTGTGGAAGTTGGTCTCGGGATAGGCGAGCGGCATGTCCCATTTCTCGGCCGAAGCGAGGCCGGCCCAAGCGCAGAGCAACGCCGTCGTCGCCAGCAGTGTCCGGATCCTCATGACGCCTCCGTCTTTTCGGACCGCGCGCGGTCCTTTGGAAGCACGGTAGCGAGAGCACCCGGCGACCGCAACACGCCCGCGTCGTCGCCGCGAACCGGACGCCTCAGCGCCGCGCCGCCCGAAAAACGCGCGCGCGGGCCCAGCGTCTCTTCGATCCTGAGGGCTTCGTTCCACTTCGCGGTGCGCTCGCCGCGGGCCATGGCGCCGACCTTGAGCTGCGGCACGCCCCAGCCCACGCACAGATGCACGATCGTCGTGTCCTCGCTCTCCCCGGAGCGCGCCGAGACGATCCCACCGAGCCCGCCGTCTCGCGCCGCGCGCCAGGCCGCTCCGGTCTCGCTCAACGTACCCACCTGGTTGGGTTTGAGGAGCACGGCCGTGCACCAGCCTTCGAATGCGGCGCGCTCGATCCGTGTCGCGGACGTGACGAGAAGATCGTCGCCCACGATCTGAATCCGCTCCCCGAAGCGCGCGGTGAAGGCCGAAAAACCGTCGAGATCGTCTTCGGCCAGGGGATCCTCGATCGAAACGATCGGATAGCGGGCGATCCAGGCGGCGAGGAGCTCGATCATCGCCTCCGTGTCGAGCTCGCGACCCTCGGCCGAGAGCCGGTAGCGACCCTCGCGCCCGAAGCTCGAGGCGGCGATATCGAGCGCGATCGCGACCTCTTCTCCGGCGCGCAAGCCCGCGCGTTCGATCGCGCGCGCGACCAGCGCGATCGCCTCCTCGTTGTTCGCGACCTCGGGAAAGAAGCCGCCCTCGTCGGCGACCCCGCGGAGCTTTCCGGCTTCGGCCAAGAGCTCCCCCGCCGAGCGATAGACCTCCGCCGTCCATTCGAGCGCCTGCGCGAAGCTCCTCGCCCCGGGGCAGACGACGAGCACGTCTTGGATGTCGATGCGTCCGTGGGCGTGCCGGCCGCCGCCGAGGATCTGGATCTCGGGAAGCGGCAGGCCGCGCGCCTCCGTCCCGCCGAGCCAGCGCCACAGCGGCAGCCCGTGCGCCGCGGCCGCCGCGTTGGCCGTGGCGATCGAGACGGCGAGAAGGGCGTTGGCCCCGAGCCGGCTCTTGTCCGGCGTGCCGTCGAGCTCGACGAGCCGTCGATCGACGGCTTCCTGGTCCGTCGCCTCGCATCCCGAGAGCGCGCGGGCGATCTCCCCGTTCACCGCCGCGACCGCACCGCGCACGTCGAAGCCGCCCAGGCGGGGCCCGCCGTCGCGGCGATCGAGGGCTTCCCCGCTCCCGGTCGAGGCTCCCGCCGGTGCGATGCCGCGACCGACGACCCCGCAGGCGAGTTCGACCTCCGCTTCCACCGTGGGCCGCGCGCGGCTGTCCCAAACCCGTCGGCCGCGCACGGCGACGATCGTCGTCCGGCTCACCCCGTCTCCTCCGCTGCCGTCGCTTCCGAGCGCGCCCCGCTCGCCGCGGCGCTCGCGTTCTCCGCGCCGACTTCCGCCGCCCAGGCCCGGCGCAGAGGCGCGAGGGTGGTCTCGGGGTGCTTCAGGAACGAGCGCGCGACGCGGCGGACGCGGTCTTTCTGGGCTTCTGCGGTCAGATATTCGACCGGCGACTTGCCGTCGACCCGCGCGAGCATGAGCGCCGGCAACAGGCTCGCCGCCCGCGCCTCGAGGGCGGCGCGCGGCTCCCAGACGACGCCTTCGAGATAAGCCTCGGCGAGAGCGTCGAAGCAGGCCAGAAAGCCGCGCGCGGCGCGCGGGGTCCACAAGCACTTGAGAAACAGGTGGTTCAGGCAGAAGGCGAGATCGAACGCGGGATCGCCGTACCAGGCGCATTCGGCGTCGAGGAACACGGGGCCTTCGGGACCGCAGAGGATGTTTTTGGGACTCGCGTCGCCGTGCACGAGCGCGAGCTTGGTCCCCGCCGTCCGGCGCGCGAGCCGCTCGAGGGGTGCGGCGAGATCGGGATGGCGCTGCGCGGTGAAAAGCAGATAAGGTTCGATCCGGAGGGCGTGGAAAAGAGCGTCGGTCGCGAAGCGGCGCGCCACCTCGGGGTCGAGTGCGGTCGCACGGTGGATGCGCGCGAGCCGCACCCCGACCCGCGCCGCGAAGGCGGGCTCGGCGCGGCCGTCCCGGAGTTCGGTCTTCCACACCCGGTAACGAGCGGGATCGAGAAAGGGGAGCACGAGGGCGCCCGCGGCGCGGTCGAAGTGCAACAGCCGCGGCACCGCCTCGGGAACGATCCGGAAAGCGGTTTCGAGCCAGGCGGCCTCGTAGGCCGAGCGTTCGAGCGGGGCGCGCCAGTCCGCCTCGACCTTGAGCCGCGCGCGTGCGCGCTTGACGCACAGCGGCGCGCCCTCGCCCTCGATCTTCCAGATGTCCGAGGAAACGCCGCCCGAAAGCGGCACCATGGGCGGCCGGCGGTCCGGTGCGGCGAGCCCGGCGCGGCAGAGCACCGCGTGCACGATCGCGCAAGAGTCCCCCTCCAACATGCGCGAGCCCACCCTTCTCGCCGGCCGAGCGCTATGGCATCGAGGCCGGGACGGTTCCCGAGCCGATGCGAGGCTGCGTCAGGCCGAACCGCGATGCAACGCGTGCTGTTCCATCACGAGGCGAGCCCGGGCCTGCGCGCGCGGCTGGCGGCGCTCGCCGGAGCCGGGCTCGAGGTGGCGATCGTGCCGGCCGCCGATCGCGCGCGGCTCGCGGTCGAGCTCCCGCGCACCGAGGTGCTCTGGCACGTGCTCGAGCCGGTGACGGAAGAACTCCTCGCCCGCGCCCCGAGGCTGCGGCTGGTCCAGAAGATCGGGGTAGGGGTGAACACGATCGACCTCGAGGCCTGTCGCGTGCGCGGCATCGCGGTGTGCAACATGCCCGGCACGAACAGCCGCGCGGTCGCCGAGCTCGCCCTCGGCCTCATGCTCGCCGTGCTGCGGCGCATCCCGTTTCTCGACCGCGCCACGCGCGCAGGACGCGGCTGGGAGCTGCCCGAAGATCTGCCCGACCGTGTGGGCGAGCTCGGCGGAAAGCGCGTGGGCCTTCTGGGCATGGGCGCGGTGCCGCGGCTGCTCGCCCCCGCGCTCGCCGCGCTCGGCGCCGAATGCGTCTATTGGAACCGGAGCGTGAAGCCCGACGCTCCGGCCCGCTTTCTGCCCCTCGAGGAGCTGTTGGCGACGAGCGACGTCGTCTCCTTGCACCTCCCGCTCGTCCCCGAGACGCGCGGGCTTCTGTCGGCGGAACGGATCGCGCGCATGAAGCGCGGGGCGATCCTGATCAACACGGCGCGCGGCGGGCTCGTCGACGAGCGGGCGCTCCTCGCGGCGCTCGAGCGCGGGCATCTCGCCGGAGCGGGGCTGGACGTGTTCGAGGTCGAACCCCTGCCCCCCGACCACCCGCTCCTCCGCCGGGAGGAGGTGGTGGCGACGCCGCATCTCGCCTGGCTCACCCCGGAAACGCTCGATCGCTCGCTCTCGGTCGCGGTCGAGAACTGCCGCCGGCTCGCCCGCGGAGAGGCGCTGCTCAACCGGGTGGTCTGAGCCCGCGCGCATTGTTCCGCGGCCGGTTCTGGGCTAGCGACGAGGGCCGTCGGCGATCGCGCCCGAGGTCAGCATGTCCGAGCCCGGCTTTTTCCCTTCGGTCTGTCCTCACGATTGTCCGAGCGTGTGCGCGCTTGAGGTCGAGCGCACGGCCGAGGGCCGGCTCGGCAAGGTCCGGGGCTCGCCGCGCAACCCGTTCACGGCGGGGGTGATCTGCGCCAAGGTCGCCCGCTACGCCGAGCGCTATCATCATCCCGAGCGGCTCGGATGGCCCCTGTTGCGCACCGGACCCAAGGGCTCGCGCCAGTTCCGCCGCATCTCCTGGGAGGAAGCCCTCGATCGCGCCGCCGAAGGTTTCCTCGCCGCGGAAAAGAAATTCGGCTCCGAAACCGTGTGGCCCTATTGGTACGCCGGGACCATGGGGCTCGTGAACCGCGACGGCATCAACCGTCTGACCCACGCCAAGCGCTGGAGCCGCTTTCACGCCACGATCTGCGTGACGCTCGCCGACAACGGCTGGCGGGCGGGCTACGGCAAGCGCTGGGGCGTGCCGGCGACCGAGGCGGGCGAGCACGCCGAGCTCGTCGTGATCTGGGGCTGCAACCCGGTGAGCACCCACGTCAACCTGATGCACCACGTGGCGCGGGCGCGAAAGCGCGGGGCGCCGCTCGTGGTCGTCGATCCCTACCGCTCGCCCACCGCCGAGCTCGCGGATCTGCACCTGCCGGTGCGCCCGGGGACCGACGGCGCGCTCGCCTGCGCCGTCGCCCACGTCCTCTTCGCCGAGGGCTTCGCCGACCTCGACTATCTCGAGCGGGTCTCGGATACCCCGATCCCCGAGCTGCGCGCCCATTTCGCCTCCCGCACGCCGGAATGGGCGGAGCCGATCACCGGACTTCCCGCCGACACCATCCGCGCCTTCGCGCGTCTTTACGGACGCACGAAGCGCTCCTGGATCCGCTTGGGCTTCGGTTTCACGCGCTGCCGCAACGGGGCGGTGGCGATGCACGCCGCCTCGTGTCTGCCGGTGATCACCGGTGCCTGGCGCCATCCGGGGGGCGGGGCGCTCTACAACATGGGCGATCTCTACCACTGGGACAAAACCCTGCTCGAGGGGCTCGACGTCCTCGATCCGTCCACCCGTGCCCTCGATCAATCGCGCATCGGGGCGATCCTCCTGGGCGAACCGGAGGCGCTCCGGGGCGGACCGCCGGTCACCGCGCTCCTCGTGCAGAGCACCAATCCCATGTGCGTGGCTCCCGAGCTCGCCAAGGTGCACCGGGGCTTCGCGCGCGAGGACCTGTTCGTGGTCGTCCACGAGCAGTTCCTGACCGAGACGGCGGCGATGGCCGATATCGTGCTCCCCGCCACCATGTTCTTGGAGCACGAGGACATCTATCAGGCGAGCGGGCACACGCGCATCCAGATCCACAAGAAGATCTTCGAGCCCTACGCCGAGTGTCGTTCCAACCACTGGGTGATCTGCGCGCTCGCCGAGCGCCTCGGCGCCGAGCACCCCGGCTTCCGCATGAGCGCCTGGGAGATCATCGACGATCTGCTGCGCCGCTCCGGCTGGCCGGACGCGCAGACGATCTACGAGGCGGGGGGATGGGACGCTCTGCCGGATCTCGACACGGCCCATTTCCGCTACGGTTTTCCCACCCCCGACGGCAAGTTCCGCTTCCGGCCCGACTGGGCGGCGATGGGCCCGACGGGCCGCGGCATGCCGCGGCTGCCCGATCATTTCCCGGTCACCGAGGAGGCGAGCCCGAGCAAACCGTTCCGGCTCGTGGCCGCGCCGGCGCGGCAGTTCTTGAACACGAGCTTCACCGAGCTGGCCTCGAGCCGCGCCCGCGAGGGCCGGCCGACGGCGCTCCTGGCCCCCGAAACCATGGCCGCGCTGGGCTTGCGCGACGGCGATCGGGTGCGACTGGGCAACGAGCGCGGGGTGGTGACGGTGCCGGTGCGGGCGCGCGCGGGTCAGCACCGCGACGTCGTCGTGGTCGAGAGTATCTGGCCGAACGCCTATTGGGAGGGCGGGATCGGCATCAACGCGCTGGTCGGCGCCGATCCCGCCCCGCCCTCGGGCGGAGCGGCGATCCACGACACCGCCGTCTGGCTCGAGCCGGTGGAGCCGAGCGGCGATACGCCCCTGCGCGCGCGAGAGGCGCTCGCCGCCTGAGCCGCGCGCTCAGCCGGCGGGCTCGGGGCCGAGCTCCTCGTAAAGCTCGACCAGGGGCAGATCGACGCCGAGGGCGGAAAGGGGAAGGACGGCCGAAAGATCGGTGAAGGTGCGCGCGACGGGCTCGGGCTGTCCGATCGTCCACAGCTGCGCCCAGATGCGCTCGGCGTCGACGAACAAGAGCTGAGCGAGCTCGGCTTTGGCGAGGTAGCGCGCACGCTTGATCGCGAGATCGAACTCGCGCGCGGCACCGCCCACCACCTCGACGATCAGGCGCGGCCGGTCGGTCCATCCCCGCGTGTGCGCCGGTGCCACGGTGACGTCGGGGAACAGCCGGGTGCTCGCCTCCAGCTCGACCATGAGATCGCTCGCGAAGGCGCGCCAGGGGCTGCCGCGCAGGCGCTCGTGCAAGGCGGTGAAGGCGTTGACGGCGATCGCCACCTGGCGCTCGTCGGGTGGCGGCATCAGGGCCAGCCGGCCGCAGACGAGCTCGAAGCGCACGGGCTGCCGCGCGACCCAGGACAAGAACGCCTCGGGCGAGGAGAGATCGGGAAACGGAGCGGAGCTCATGGAGGGCGCTTCCGGGAGGCGGGGAACTTTCGCTTAGCGCGGCCGGCGGCGAAGAGCCAGGGTCGCGTTGACAGGGGCCCGAGCGGACCTATATAGGGTGACGTGCGCCGGCCGCGGGCCGACGCAGAAAGATTATGTCGTCCCGGCTTCAGGCGATCCCACCATGTACGCAGTCATCCGCACCGGCGGCAAACAATATCGCGTCGCCAAGAACGACGTGATCAAGATCGAGCGGCTTCCGGGCGAGCCGGGTCAGACGATCGAGTTCGACGACGTGTTGGCGATCGGTGGCGAACGACCGATCATCGGCACGCCGACGGTCGAGGGAGCCAAGGTGAAGGGACTGCTCTTGGAGCAGGCCAAGGCACCCAAGATCATCGTCTTCAAGAAGAAACGGCGCAAGAACTACCGTCGCAAGAAGGGCCACCGCCAGAACATCACGGTGGTCCGCATCACCGACATCGTCGCGCCGCCCTCGGCCTGAGGCGCGATCGCGGAGTCGGAAGCGGCGCAAGGAGAGGGTCATGGCACACAAGAAAGCCGGCGGCAGCTCGCGCAACGGCCGCGACAGCATCGGCAAGCGCCTGGGGGTGAAGAAGTTCGGCGGCCAGCACGTGATCCCGGGCAACATCATCGTCCGCCAGCGGGGGACCAAATGGCACCCCGGCCCGGGCGTGGGCATGGGTCGCGATCACACGCTCTTCGCGCTGATCGAAGGCCACGTCCGGTTCCACGAGAAGCGCGACGGCCGGGCGTATGTGAGCGTGGTACCGCTGGCGCGGCCGGCCGAGTGAGCCGCGAGGCGCGCGCGACGGGCGCGGCGACGATCCGGCCTTTCGCCCGGGTGGCATGCGCTTTCTCGATTCCGCCAAGATCTATGTGAAAAGCGGCGACGGCGGCGACGGCGCGGTCTCCTTCCGGCGCGAGAAGTACGTCGAGTTCGGCGGTCCCGACGGCGGTGACGGCGGCCGCGGCGGGCACGTCATCCTCAAAGCCGATCCCGATCTCAACACCCTCATCGATTTCCGCTACAAACAGCACTTCCGCGCCGAGCGCGGCGAGAACGGCATGGGCAAGCAGCGCCACGGGAAGAACGGCGCCGATCTCGTCATCCGCGTTCCGCTGGGCACTCAGGTCTACGCCGAGGACCACCAGACGCTTTTGTTCGATCTCTCCGAGCCCGGTCAGGAGGTCGTCGTCTGCCGCGGCGGCCGTGGCGGGCGAGGCAACGTGCACTTCAAGAGCCCGACCAACCGCGCCCCGCGCTACGCCGAGCCGGGCGAGCCGGGCGAGGAGCGCTGGATCTGGCTCGAGCTCAAACTCTTGGCGGATGTCGGGCTCGTCGGCCTGCCCAACGCCGGCAAATCGACCTTTCTCGCGGCGGTGAGCCGCGCGCGGCCGAAGATCGCCGATTATCCTTTCACCACCCTCGAGCCCAAGCTCGGCACGGTGCAGGTGGGCGACGAGAGTTTCGTGATCGCGGACATCCCCGGGCTCATCGAGGGCGCGAGCGAGGGGCGGGGCCTGGGCGACCGCTTCTTGGGTCACATCGAGCGCTGTGCGGTGCTCGTTCATCTCGTCGACGGCACCCAGCGCGAGATCGTCAAGGCCTACCGTACCGTGCGGCGCGAGCTCGAAGCCTACGGACACGGGCTCGCGCAGAAGCCCGAGATCCTCTGTCTCAACAAATGCGACGCGCTCGATGCGCGCGCGATCGCGCGCAAACGGCGGGCGCTCGCCGCCGCCGCGGGGGCGCCCGTGTTCGCGATCTCGGCTGCGACGGGACGGGGGCTCGAGCCCGTGCTCGCCCGGGCCTTCGCCTGCGTGCGTGAGGCGCGCGCGGCGCGCCGCCGGGCGGCATGAGAGGCGAGGTCGCTTCGGCGCTGAACGCGCGCCGGCTCGTGCTCAAGGTCGGAAGCGCGCTTCTGGTCGATGCGGAGGGAACCCTGCGCGCCGCTTGGCTCGCCGGTCTCGCCCGCGACATCGCCGAGCTCAAGGCGCGCGGCGGGGAGGTCGTGGTCGTGACCTCGGGTGCGGTGGCGCTGGGCTGGCGCGTTCTCGGGCTGCCGCGTCGGCCCGTGCGCCTCGAGGAGAAGCAGGCGGCGGCCGCCGCCGGCCAGATCCGTCTCGCCCGCGCCTGGGAAGAGGCGCTCGGGCGCGAGGGTCTCGCCGCCGCCCAGGTCCTCATCACCTTGGACGACACCGAGAACCGCCGCCGCTACTTGAACGCCCGGGCGACCATGGGCACGCTCTTGCGCTTGGGAGCGGTGCCGGTGGTCAACGAGAACGACACGGTCGCCACCTCCGAGATCCGCTTCGGCGACAACGATCGGCTCTCGGCGCGCGTGGCCGTGATGCTCGAAGCCGAGACGCTCGTGCTCTTGTCCGACGTCGACGGGCTCTATTCCGCCGATCCGCGCCGCGATCCCGACGCCCGGCACCTGCCCCTGGTCGACGAGATCACCCCCGAGATCCGCGCCATGGCCGGCGGCTCGCTCTCCGCGGTGGGCACGGGCGGGATGGCGAGCAAGCTCGTCGCGGCCGAGATCGCCACCGGAGCCGGCTGCACCGTGGTCCTCGCCCTCGGTACCGTCGACCGGCCCGTCCGCGCGCTTCGCGACGGCGCTCGCTGCACGCTCTTCACGGCCGCGACCACGCCGCGCCGCGCGCGCAAGGACTGGATCGCGGGCGCCCTCGCCCCGAGCGGTTCGCTGTGGCTGGACGCCGGGGCGGTCGCGGCGCTGCGGCGCGGCTCCTCGCTCCTTCCGGCGGGCGTGACGCGGATCGAGGGTCGTTTCGAGAAGGGCGATGCGGTGTTGCTCTTGGCCCCCGACGGCCGTCCCGTGGCCAAGGGACTGGTCGCCTATGATGCCGCCGACGCCGAGCGGCTCTTGGGAGCCAAGACGAGCGAGATCGAAGCGCGGCTGGGCTGGCGGGGGCGCGACGAGCTCGTCCATCGCGACGACCTCGTGCTCCTCTGAGGAGGCGACCTTCGGTCGCTTGTCGGCGGCCGCGCGCGCCTCTAGCTCCGCCGCCATGGGGAAAGGCGCGCCGGCGCGGCGAACTCCTCGGGTCGTGGTCGCGGGCGGCGGGCCGGCCGGGCTCGCGGCCGCGCTCTGCGCCGCGCGCCTGGGATGCGCGGTGAGCCTTCTCGACGCGCGCCCGCTTCCGCCCCCGGGCGAGGCGCCGCCCGAGGAAGGGCGCACCGTCGCCTTGCTGCGGCCGGCCGTGGAGCTCCTGGAGCGCCTGGGGGTCTGGGCCCGGCTCGCCCCCGGCGCTGCGCCGCTGCGCGCGCTCAGGATCGCGAGCCTGGCCGGAGACGAAGGCGAACCCGAGGCCGAGGTGCTCTTCGCAGCGGAGGAGTTCGGGCTTCCGGAGTTCGGCTGGAACCTGCGTCCGGGGGCGCTGCGGGCGGCGCTCTGCGATGCGCTGCGGGCGGCCGGGGCGGAGCTCGTCGGCGAAGCGGAGGTCGAAGACGTCCTGCGCCGGGGCGATCGACTGCTCGTTCTTTCCGCCCGCGGCTCGTTCGAGGCCGAACTCGTGATCGGAGCCGACGGCCGCCGCTCGGTGGTCCGCCGCGCGCTCGGCATCCCGGCCGTGGTGCGGCCCACGGGACGGATGGCGATCGGGACGAGCTTCGCCCACGAGCGACCGCACGAAGGCGTGTCGATCGAGGTGCACCGTCCCGGTGGCGTGTTCACCCTGGTGCCGCTTCCCGGCCGGCAGGCGAGTCTCGTGTGGATCGAACCCGAGCCGCGGGCACGCTGGCTGCTCTCTCTTCCCCCCGATGCCTTCCGCGTCGAGCTCGAGCGGCGCGTGCGGCCCTGGCTCGGCGGGGTGGGCGCGATCGAGCGCCGCGACGGCTATGCGCTCGTGGATCTGTTGGCGAATCGCCTGGCGGCGCCCGGCGCCGTGCTCTTGGGCGAGGCCGCGCACGCGCTCTCGCCCGTGGGTGCGCAGGGCCTCAACACCTCGCTGCGCGACGTCGCCGTGCTCGCCGAGCTGCTCGAGCGCGCTCGCGCGCGCGGGGAGCCGATCGGATCGGCTTCCGTGGTCCTGGCCTACGAGCGCGCGCGTCTGCCCGACATCCGCGCCCGCTTCGCCTTGACGCGCGGTCTCGCCGCGCTCGCCGCGGCCGAGCTTGCCCCGTTGCGGGCGGCGCGCGGGCTCGGCCTGCGGATCCTCGCGGCGGTCCCCGCGTTGCGCGGTGCCCTCGTGCGCGGGCTTCTTTCGCCCCTGCCTTGGCCCGCGCCTTTGCCCGCGGCCTTCTGAGACCGTCGGCATTGGCGCAGAGGCGGGGGGATGTTAGGCCGAGAACGGGAGCGGAGGAGGCCATGGCGAACGCCGGCGAAGAGGATCTCGAAGCGCGGATGCGCGCGCTCGGGCGGGCGGCGCGCGAGGCGCAGCGGTTGCTCGCGACCGTGCCGCGGGAGAGCAAGGATCGCGCTCTGCGCGCCGCGGCGGCGGAGCTGCGCACGCGGCGGCACCATCTCGTCGCGGTGAACACGGAAGACCTGGCCGAGGCGCGCGCGCGCGGGTTGTCCGCCGCCATGCTCGACCGCCTCGCCCTCGACGAGAAGCGCATCGAGGCGATGGCCCGCGGCCTCGAGGAGATCGCCGAGCTGCCCGATCCCGTCGGTACGGAGCTCGCCCGGTGGACGCGGCCCAACGGGCTCGACATCGCGCGCGTGCGCGTGCCCCTGGGGGTGATCGGGGTGATCTACGAGAGCCGCCCCAACGTCACCGCCGATGCCGGGGGCCTGTGCCTGAAGGCCGGCAACGCCG
>JANXAZ010000009.1:0-53873 GCA_025062095.1 Geminicoccaceae bacterium | reverse complement strand
GTGATCTTGCGCGGGGGCAGCGAGAGCTTCCGCTCGAGCGCGGCGATCCTCGGCGCGCTGCACGCCGGGCTCGACGCCGCCGGCCTGCCGCGCGCGGCGATCCAGATGGTCCCCACCAGCGATCGCCAGGCGGTGGGATATCTCTTGCGGATGAGCGAGTTCGTCGACGTGATCGTCCCGCGCGGGGGCAAGTCGCTGATCGAGCGAGTCTACGCCGAGAGCCGGATTCCGGTGCTCGCCCACCTCGAAGGCAACTGCCACACCTATCTGCACGAGAGCGCCGATCTCGACATGGCGATCGCGGTCACCGTCAACGCCAAGCTGCGGCGCACCGGGATCTGCGGGGCGACCGAGACCCTCTTGTGCGATCGTGCCGCGGCTCCGCGTTTGCTGCCGCCCGTGCTCGACGCGCTCATCCTGCGCGGCTGCGAAATCCGCGGCTGTCCCGAGACCCGTGCTCTCGAGCCGCGCGCCAAGCCGGCGACCGAAGAGGATTGGTACACCGAATATCTCGACGCCGTCTTGGCGGTGAAAGTGGTCTCGGGCCTGGACGAGGCGATCGAGCACATCGAGCGCTACGGCTCGCACCACACGGATGCGATCATCGCCCAAGACCGCAGGGCCGCCGAGATCTTCCTCGCGCGGGTGGACAGCGCCATCGTCATGCACAACGCGAGCACCCAGTTCGCCGACGGCGGCGAGTTCGGCATGGGGGCGGAGATCGGGATCGCCACCGGGCGGCTGCACGCCCGCGGCCCCGTGGGCGTGGAGCAGCTCACCACCTTCAAATACGTCGTGCGCGGCAACGGCCAGTGTCGACCGGGCTGAGATTCCCCGGTTCGGATCTCCCTCCCGATCCCACGGGCGGGCTCAGGCGCCGGGTCCGCGTGCTCCTCGCGCTCGACGAGCCCGGCCCCGCGCCATCAGGGCGGCCGCTGCGGGTGGGGCTGCTCGGAGGCTCGTTCAACCCCGCGCACGAGGGACATCTGTACGTCAGCCGCGTGGCGTTGGAGCGGCTCGGGCTCGATCAGGTCTGGTGGCTCGTGAGCCCGCAGAACCCCTTGAAACCGCGGATCGGCATGGCGCCTTTCGAGGAACGCCTGGCCTCGGCGCGGGCGATCGCGCGCCATCCGCGCATCAAGGTCCTCGACCTCGAGCGGCGCTTCGGAACCGTCTACACCGTCGATCTCCTGCGCCGGCTCTGCCGCTGGCGCGGCTATCGCTTCGTTTTGCTCCTCGGAGCGGACAATCTCGCCCAGCTCCCGCGCTGGCGGCGTTGGGTGGAGATCCTCGAGCGGGTTCCGGTTGCGGTCGTCGCACGGCTTCCCTATTCTCGGAGTGCTCTGGCCGGACCAGCGGCGAAGCGGTTCGCGGCCGCCCGGATCCAGCCCGAGCGTGCGCGCGAACTGCCCGAGCGCGCGCCTCCGGCCTGGGTCTTCCTTCCGGTCCGACCGCATCCGGCGTCGAGCACGGCGATACGCGAGGGACGGTGGCCGCGACCGGCTCCTCGCCGGGAGTGAGGACGATCGACGACACCACACGCGGCGACGGCCAAGAACGCCCGTCGCTTCCTCCCAAGATCCTGCCGACCGACCGACTGCTCGAGGTCGTGCGGCGCTCGCTCGAGGACGACAAGGCGATCGACCCCGTCTTCATCTCGCTCGAGGGCAAGACCGAGATCGCCGATTGGATGGTGGTGGCCACCGGCACCTCGAGCCGGCACATCACCACCATGGCCGAAAAGCTCCTCGAACGGATGAAACAGGCCGGACACGAGGCGGTCTCCGCGGAAGGCCTGGGCGATCCGCGCGCGAACTGGATCCTCGTCGACGCGGGCGACGTCATCGTGCATCTGTTCCGGGCCGAGACCCGGGCCTTTTACGACCTCGAAAAGCTCTGGTCGCTCCTGCCTCCCGCGCGAGCCGTCGCCGCGCGCGCCTGAGCCCGCGTGCGCTGCCTCGTCCTCGCCGTCGGGCGCTGCCGCGATCCCGCGCTCGCGAGCCTCGTCGAGCGCTGGCGGGTGCGGCTGCCGTGGCCCCTCGAGATCCGCGAGATCGAAGCGGGAACCGGCGATCCCGTCCGTCGCCGGGCGGAAGAGGGCAGGGCGCTGTTGCGCGCGGTGCCGAGCGGCGCGCCGCTCGTGGCCCTCGACGAACGCGGGCTCCTGCTCTCGAGCCGCGACTTCGCCGCCCGGCTCGGGCGCTGGCGCGAGGAGGGCGTGCGCACGGTCGCCTTCGCGATCGGCGGCGCCGAGGGACTGGATCCGTCGGTGCGCGAACGCGCCGCGCTTCTCCTCGCGCTCGGGCGGATGACCTTTCCGCACGAGCTCGTCCGCCTCCTCCTCGTCGAGCAGCTCTACCGCGCCTGGAGCATCCTCGAGGGTCACCCCTACCATCGCGACTGACGACCCCGGGTTCGCGGCTTGGCGCACCGCTCTCGGCCCTCTAAAAGCGCCCCGCCGCGCTCCGAAGGGGGAGGCGATGCGCGACTTCCAGCTCCTCGGCCGTTCGCCCGCTTACGGCGTCTCGGGCATGGCCGCGACCTCGGTTCCGAGTGCGACCCTCGTCGCCCTCGACGTCTTGCGGGCGGGAGGCAACGCGGTCGACGCGGCGATCGCCGCCGCAGCCGTGCTCGCCGTGGTCGAACCCGCGATGACCGGGATCGGGGGCGACTGTTTCGCGCTCGTCGCTCCCGCCTCGGGCGGGGTGTTCGCCGTCAACGGCTCGGGGCGGGCGCCCGCGGCCGCTACCATCGAGCGCCTGCGCGCCGAAGGTCTCGCCGAGATCCCGCCCCGGAGCGCCCATGCGGTCACCGTCCCGGGAGCGCTGCGCGCTTGGGAGCTGTTGCTCGAGCGTTTCGGAACCAAGCCTCTCGCCGAGCTCCTGCGGCCGGCGATCCGCCTCGCCGAGGAGGGGTTCCCGGTCACCGCCCGGGTCGCCTGGGACTGGCGCCGGCACGCCTCCACCCTGCGCCACAGCGAGGGCGCCGCCGCCTTCTACCTCCCGGGCGGCCGCCCGCCGGCGGAAGGCCGGATCGTGCAGCTCCCGGCCCTCGCCCGCACCCTCGAGCGGATCGCGACAGAGGGCGTGAACGCCTTCTACGAAGGCCCTCTCGCCGAGAAGATGGTGGCTTCCCTGCGTTCTTGGGGCGGAGTGCACAGCCTCGAAGACTTTGCCGCGCAGCGGGCGGAACTCGTCGAGCCGATCCACACCTCCTATCGCGATCTTCTGGTCTACGAATGTCCGCCCAACGGGCAGGGCGTGGTCGCGCTCCAGATCCTCAACGTCCTCGAAGGCTTCGAGCTCGGCGCCATGGAGCCGCTGGGCGCCGAACGGCTGCACCTTCTGGCGGAAGCCGCCAAGCTCGCCTTTCGCGACCGCGACGCGCTCCTCGCCGATCCGGCGATGGTCGAGGTCCCCGTCCAGCGCCTGTTGGACAAAGACTACGCGGCGCGGCTGCGGGAAACGATCGATCCCGAGCGCGCCGCGCGCGATCTGCCCCCGCCTCTGCTCGCGGCCCACAAGGACACGGTCTATCTTTGCGTCGTCGATCGCGACCTCAACGTCGTCTCCTTCATCAACTCTCTCTTCGAGCCCTTCGGCTCCGGTCTGTGCTGTCCCGAAACCGGCGTCCTGTTCCACAATCGGGGCGTCTCGTTCCGCCTCGATCCCGCCCATCCCAACGCCCTCGGCCCCGGCAAGCGGCCGATGCACACGATCATTCCGGCCCTGGCCTTCAAGGGCGGAGAGGCCTGGCTCGCCTTCGGGGTGATGGGCGGGCACTTCCAACCGATGGGCCAGGTCCAGCTTCTGTCCGCGATCGTCGACCACGGCCTCGATCCCCAGGCCGCGCTCGAACTGCCCCGCGTCTCCGCCTATCCCTTCGACATGGAGGTCGAGCGGCGGATCCCCGCGCCGACCCGCGCGGGCCTGCAGGAGCGCGGCCATCTCGTCCTCGAGCCGAGCGCGCCTTTGGGCGGCGGCCAGGCCATCCTCGTCGATCGCAAGCGCGGGGTGCTCGTGGGCGGCAGCGATCCGCGCAAGGACGGGCTCGCCCTCGGCTGGTGAGACCGCGCCGCGACGCGTTGACCGATCGGCCGCCCCTGCCTACTGCCAGGCGGAGACG
The DNA here is from genome assembly GCA_025062095.1 of Geminicoccaceae bacterium. Classification (GTDB taxonomy): domain Bacteria; phylum Pseudomonadota; class Alphaproteobacteria; order Geminicoccales; family Geminicoccaceae; genus JANXAZ01. The sequence continues at coordinate 49,748 of JANXAZ010000009.1, read as the reverse complement.
GCCGGCGCTCGTCCGGCCCCGAATGGTCCCGCGGAGCCGTCGAGCCCGGCCATGGATCTCGCCGCGATCGTCCTGGTGCCGCTTCTGGGTGCGGTCCTGCCCCCGCTCCTGATCCGCTCCGGGCGCGATGCGTGCGCGCTCGTCACGGGTGCGGTCACGGCCGTGGCGCTCGCGCTCCTCCTCGTCCGGGCGCCCGCCGTCTTCCGCGGCGAACTCTTGCGGGAAAGCGTGTCGTGGCTGCCGCAAGCGGGACTCGAGGCGAGCTTTTTCCTCGACGGCTTCGGCTTCTTCTTCGCCTTTCTGATCCTGCTCGTCGGAATCCTGATCATCGCTTATGCGCGCTTTTATCTCTCGCGCGAGGATCCGCTCGGGAAATTCTATTCCTTTCTTCTGCTCTTCCAAGGAGCGATGGTCGGGATCGTCCTCTCCGACAACGTGCTCCTGCTCGTGGTGTTCTGGGAGCTCACGAGCCTCTCCTCGTTCCTCTTGATCGGCTATTGGCGGCATTTGCCCGAGGCGCGCGAAGGAGCCCGCATGGCCCTGGTCGTGACCGGTGCCGGCGGTCTCGCGCTTCTCGCCGGTCTTCTCCTTCTCGGCGAGGCGGCGGGATCGCGCGAGCTCACGACCATCCTCGCCCGCGGCGAAGAAGTGCGCGCCTCGCCGCTCTACCTTCCCGCTCTGCTCCTCGTCCTGTTGGGTGCCTTCACCAAGTCGGCCCAATTTCCCTTCCATTTCTGGTTGCCGCACGCCATGGCGGCGCCCACTCCCGTCTCCGCCTATCTGCACTCGGCCACCATGGTGAAGGCCGGGCTGTTCTTGTTGGGCCGTTTGTGGCCGGTGCTCGCCGGCACCGAGGTTTGGTTCCTCCTGGTCTCCGGAACCGGCCTTCTGACCATGCTCGTGGCCGCCTGGATCGCGATCTTCAAAGACGATCTCAAGGCCCTGCTCGCCTTTTCCACCGTGAGCCACTTGGGCCTCGTGACGCTGCTTCTGGGCCTCGGCACGGGCTCGGCGGTGCTCGCCGGCGTCTTTCACATCGTCAACCACGCGAGCTTCAAAGCCGCGCTGTTCATGACCGCGGGCATCGTCGATCACGAGGCGGGCACGCGCGATGCGCGCAGGCTCGGGGGGCTCTTCCGCCTCATGCCGATCACCGGCTCGCTCGCCGTCCTCGCTTCGCTCTCCATGGCCGGCGTGCCGCCCTTGAACGGCTTTCTCTCCAAAGAGCTCCTGCTCGAGGAAACGCTGCCCGTGCAGTGGTGGTCGACGGGCCGGCTGTTCCCGCTTCTGGTCCTCGCCGCCGCCGCCTGTTCCGTCGCCTATTCCTTGCGCTACGCGGTGCACGTCTTCCTGGGGCCGGTGCGCGGGGATTATCCTCGACACCCCCACGACCCGAGCCCGGGGATGTGGCTGCCCGCGGCGGTCCTCTGCCTGCCCGTGGTGGCCATCGGCCTGTTCCCGGATGCGATCGCCGGGCCGCTCGTCCGCGTCGCCGCCGAGGCCGCGACGGCGGGTGCGGCGCCGCCGACGATCCTTGAGCTCTGGCACGGGCCGACCCCGGCGCTGTTCGCGAGCCTGCTCGCCTTCCTCTGCGGCCTTCTGCTCCTCGCCGCCTACGCGCCTTTGTGCCGGTTGCGGGAACGGTCCTGGCGACCCGAGGCCAAGGCGATGTACGAGGCCGCGGTCGCCGCCCTCGCCGCCGCCGCGCGGAGGACGAGCGATGCCATCCACGACGAGCGGCTGCAGCGCACCGTCGCCTGGGCCCTGTTCGCCATTCTCCTCGTCGGCCTCGCCACCGGTGCGGGCGCCTTCGCGGCCGGCACGCGCCCGCCCGTGCCCGTCACGGCTCCGGCAACGGTCTTGTGGGCGGCGGGCGTGGCCTGCGCGCTCGCGGTGGCGGTGCTGCACCGCCAGCGGCTGCTCGCGCTCGTGGTCACGAGCGTGGTGGGTCTGATCGTCTCCTTGACCTTCGTCTGGTTCTCCGCCCCCGATCTCGCCCTCACCCAGCTCTCGGTGGAAATCGTCACCACCGTCCTCATGCTCTTGGCTCTCAATTATCTCCCGCGCGAGAGCCCGCGCGAATCGACGCCCGCGCGCCGCGCCCGCGATCTCGCGATCGCGCTCGGTTCGGGGCTCGGGGTGGGGGCTCTGCTCTACGCCATCCTCACTTCCGATTTCGCGCTGCCCACGATTTCCGCTTATCACGTCGCCGAATCGAAGCCGGGTGGCGGGGGGACGAACGTCGTCAACGTCATCCTCGTCGACTTCCGCGGCTACGATACGCTCGGTGAGATCATCGTCCTCGCGATCGCCGCGCTCGCGATTTTCGCCGTGCTCGACAGCACCTTCCGCGGCGTCGCCGCCGAGCGGCTGCGGCATTGGGAGGCGCTGCCGCGGGCGGCCGATCGTCACCCGATGATGCTCGTGGTGGCCACCCGGGTCATGCTTCCCCTCGCCCTCGCCGTGGGCGTCTACATTTTCCTGCGCGGCCACAATCAACCCGGCGGCGGCTTCATCGCCGGGCTCGTCGTCGGCGTGGCGCTGATCGTCCAGTACATGGCCTCCGGCTGGGCCTGGGCGCGCGCACGAACGCGCATCGACTATCACGCGCTCGTGGGCGCGGGCGTCTTCGTCGCGGTGGCCACCGGGATCGGCAGCTGGTTCTTCGATCGCCCCTTCCTCACCAGCACCTACGGCTACCTGCACTTGCCCCTCGTGGGCGCGGTCGAGCTCGCCTCCGCGGCGCTTTTCGATCTCGGGGTGTTCTTGACCGTGGTCGGGGTGGTCATGCTCGTCCTCGCCAATCTCGCCCGGGTGAGCGCGCGCATCGAGCCCCGGCTCGGGCCGCCCGCGCCCATGGATTCGGTCCCCCGGCCCGAACCGCGCGCCGCGGCGGAAGCCGCGCTCGCCGCGCAGCGTGCCGAGCCGGAGAGCTGAGATGGAGGCGCTCGTGGCGAGCGGCGTGGGCGTGCTGACCGCAGTCGGCGTGTACTTGTGCCTGCGCGGCCGCACCTTTCCCGTGGTCCTCGGTCTCTCTTTTCTGTCCTACGCGGTTAACGTCTTCCTCTTCGCCACCGGACGTCTCGTCGTCGGTCGGCCGCCGATCATCGATCCCGCCGCACCCGGCTATACCGATCCCTTGCCCCAGGCTCTCGTGCTCACCGCCATCGTCATCTCCTTCGGCATGACCGCCCTCGTCGTGGTCCTGGCCCTGCGCGGCTTCCTCGAGGCGGGCAGCGACCACGTCGACGGTCGCGAACCGCGGGACGAGCGCCGATGACCGATTGGATCATCGTCCCCGTCGTTCTGCCGGCGGCGATGGCCGCCAGCATCGTGCTCGTCGCGCGCTTCGATCTCGCCTTGCAGCGCACGCTCTCGCTCGCCACCACCGTTTTTCTCCTCGGCGTCGCCGTCGGGCTTTTCCTGCTCGCCCGCGACGGCGTCCCGCGGCCTTATCTCTTGGGCGCCTGGCCGGCACCTTTCGGCATCGTGCTCGTCCTCGACCGGCTCTCCGCCCTCATGCTCGTGCTCACCCAGCTGCTCGCGCTTCTGGTTCTGCTCTACGCCGCCGCCGGCTGGGACCGTCAGGGCCGCCATTTCCACGCGCTCTTCCAGTTCCAGCTCATGGGCCTCAACGGCGCCTTCCTCACCGGCGACGTCTTCAACCTCTTCGTCTTCTTCGAGGTCCTGTTGATCGCGTCTTACGGCCTCTTCCTCCACGGGGCGGGCGTCCGTCGGCTCGTCGGCGGCTTCAAATACGTCACGATCAACCTCCTCGCCTCGACCCTGTTCCTCTTCGCCGTCGGCACCATCTACGCCGTGACCGGCACGCTCAACATGGCCGATCTCGCCCTCAAGGCGGCACAGGTCGGCCCCGAACAGGCGGGGTTGTTGCGCACGGGCGTGGCCCTTCTGCTCGTCGTCTTCGCGGTCAAGGCCGCCCTCGCGCCCTTGCACCTCTGGTTGCCGGGGACCTACGGCGTCGCCGCGCCCCCGGTGGCGGCGCTCTTCGCCGTCATGACCAAGGTCGGTGCCTACGCCATCCTGCGCGTGCACCTCGCCGTCTTCGGCGGCGCGGGATCGCCGGCGATCGGGCTCGTCGAACCCTGGGTGGTCCCGGCCGCGCTCGCCACGCTGGTCCTCGGCACGCTCGGGGTTCTCGGCGCGCGCAGCCTGCAGCGGCTCGCCGCCTATTCCGTTCTCGCCTCCATGGGCACCCTCGCCCTCGTTCTCGCCGTACCGACGAGCGCGGCCACCGCCGCGGCGCTCTATTATCTCGTGCACAGCACGCTCGCCGCGGCGGGCTTGTTCCTCGTGGGCGAGCTCGTCGCCGAGCGCCGGGGCGCGATGCGCGACGAGCTCGTCCCCGCTCCCCCCTTCCCGCAGCTCGAGCTTCTTGCCGCGGGCTTTCTCTTGGCCGCCCTGGCCACCGCCGGCCTGCCTCCGCTTTCGGGCTTCCTCGGCAAGATCTGGATCCTCGACGCCCTGCGCGGCCGGAGCGCCTGGCCCTGGCTGTGGGCGGCGGTGCTCGTGACGAGCCTTCTGACCGTTCTCGCCCTCGCCCGCGCGGGCTCGCTTCTGTTCTGGAAGCCGGCGGCGCTCGCCGCGCCCGCCGCCGATCCGCCGCCCCCGCGCCCCCGACCCCTCGTTCCCCTCGTCGCGACCGCGACCCTGCTCGCCCTCCCCGTGCTCCTCGCCGGTTTCGCCGGTCCGCTCGCGCAGGAGCTCGAGGCCACCGCCCGCCAGCTCTACGCGCGCCAGAGCTACGTCGAGGCGGTGCTCGGACCGTCGAGCCCGCCCGCACCGCTGGAGCGCTGAGCCCGTGCTCGCCCGGCTGTTCCCCCATCCGTTGCTCTCGTGCCTGATCGCGGTCGTCTGGGTCCTGCTCGTCAACGGTCCCAGTCCCGGAAGCGTCCTCATGGGGCTCGTGTTGGGCCTGATCCTGCCCTGGCTCACCCGTCCGTTCTGGCCCGAGCGGCCGCGCCTGCGCGCCCCCCTCACGATCCTCGAGTATGTCTGCATCGTCCTCTTCGACATCTGCGTCGCCAACCTCCAGGTGGCCTATCTCGTGCTCTTCCGCCGTCCCGAGGCGCTGCGCTCGCGCTTCGTCGTCGTGCCTCTCGACACCCGGGTCCCGGAGGCGATCGTCACCCTCGCCGGGACGATCACCATGACTCCGGGTACGGTGAGCTGCGACGTTTCGGCGGACGGTCGGGCCTTGCTCGTCCACGCGCTCGACGCCGCCGACCCCGAGGAGCTCGTCGCCACGATCAAGCGGCGCTACGAGCGTCGCCTTCTGGAGATCTTCGGATGATCGAGGTCGCGCTCGCGATCGGCTTCGCCGCCGTGGGCATCGCCACGGTCTTCTGTCTGATCCGCCTGGCGTTGGGGCCGGATACGGCGGATCGCGTGCTCGCCCTCGACACGCTCGTGACCAATGCCGTGGCGCTCATCATGCTGCTCGGCATCGCGCAGGCCACGGCCGTCCATTTCGAGGCGGCGCTCCTGATCGCCATGATGGGCTTCGTGGGCACGGTGGCCTTCTGCAAGTTCGTGCTCAGAGGAGACGTGATCGAATGAGCGGGGCGCTGGCGATCGCGGGCGAAGCGCTGGTCGCGCTCGCGATCCTGGTCGGCAGTTTTTTCTTGCTCGTCGGGTCCTTCGGGCTCCTGCGCCTGCCCACCTTCGTGCAACGGCTGCACGCGCCCACGAAAGCCACCACCCTCGGGGTGGGCGGGATCCTGATCGCCTCGATGCTCTATTTCTTGTTCACCACCGGCCGGCTGTCGGTGCACGAGCTGCTGATCACGCTCTTCCTCTTCCTCACCGCCCCGGTGAGCGCCTACATGCTCGCCAAGGCCTATCTGTTCCATCGCCGCGCCGAGCGCGAGCTGCCGCCTTCCGGGCGGCCGGTGGGCTGGGCGACCTTCGATCCCGCCGCGAGCCGCGACGATCCCGACGAGGCGTTGCGGCCGCGGTGAGCCCGCGGCGCGTTTTCGAACCGTAACGATTCCGTCTCCGATTGCCGCGAAGATGCGCTTCGGGGGACATCGGCGCCTCGCGCCCGCGGTGCGGGGTGCCGCACGAGCAGGGAGACGAAGATGGAGCGCATCGTCGAGCTCGACTGGGAGCCCGAAGAGCACGGCGACGAGCGGCCGAGCAACTTTTCGGACAACCCCACCTTCGCCGAGATCGTCGAGGCCCGCTTCGGCCGCCGAGGCCTCTTGAAGGGGGCGCTCGGCACGGCGATCGCGGGCTTGTTCTCGAGCACCGCGCTCGGGACCTTCGTCCGCGAGGCCGCGGCGGCCGCGGGACCCACGATCGGTTTCCAGCCGGTGCCCGTGACCACCGCCGACACGGTGACCGTGCCGCCGGGCTACAAGGTCCAGGTGCTCATTCCCTGGGGTACGCCGATCGACGGCAAGGCGCCCGCCTTCTCGCTCGAGAACAGCGGTGCCGACCAGGCTCGTCAGGTGGGCTCGCACCACGACGGCATGCATTTCTTCCCGATCGACGGCAGCTCGAGCGACGGCTTGCTCGTCGTCAACCACGAGTACATCGAACCGCGCTTCATGCACAAAAGCGCCATGGGCAAACCCCTTTCGGCCGACGACGTGCCGATGGGGCCGGACGGGCTGCGCGATCCCGACGAGGTGTTGAAGGAGATCAACGCCCACGGCGTGTCGATCGTGCGCGTTCGCCGCGGCGACGACGGACAGTGGCGGGTGGTGCCGGATCCCCGCAACCGGCGCATCACCGCCGCGACGCCGATCGAGATCGGCGGCCCCGTGCGCGGCAGCGATTTCGTGAAGACCAAGTACAGCCCGGACGGCACCCGCACGCGCGGCACGATCAACAACTGCGCCCACGGTGTGACGCCTTGGAACACCTACCTCACCTGTGAGGAGAACTGGGCCGGCTACTTCGTGAATCGCGACAAGATCGACCAGAAGCCGGACCAGCCGCGCGAGCACGCCCGCTACGGCGTGCCCACCGAGAAGTCGCGCTACGGTTGGGAGCTCGCCCGCGGCGGGGCGGACGAGTTCGCGCGCTTCGACGCCTCGACCAAGGGCGCCTCGCCGATCGAGGATTACCGGAACGAGCCGAACTGCTTCGGCTGGGTGGTCGAGATCGATCCCTTCCGGCCGAACGTCATGCCGATCAAGCGCACCGCGCTCGGCCGCTTCGCCCACGAAGGCGTGATCTTCGCCCCGGCCAAGCCCGGCAAGCCGGTCGTGTGCTACTCGGGCGACGACGCGCGCTTCGAGTACATCTACAAGTTCGTGAGCGCCAAGCCCTACGATCCGGCCACTGCCTCGGGCGAACTGCTCGACGAGGGCACGCTCTACGTCGCCAAGTTCAACCCGGACGGCACCGGCGAGTGGCTGCCGCTCGTCTTCGGCAAGGGGCCGCTCACCCGCGAGAACGGCTTCACGAGCCAGGCGGACGTGCTCGTCAACACCCGGCTGGCCGCCGACAAGCTCGGCGCCACCAAGATGGACCGGCCGGAATGGGGCGCGGTCGATCCCGGCACCGGCATGGTCTACTTCACCCTCACGAACAACAGCCGGCGCAAGCCGGAGCAGGTGGATCCGGCCAATCCGCGCCCGGCCTCGGAGTTCGGCCACATCATCCGCTGGCGCGAGGAGAACGACGACCACGCGAGCACCCGCTTCAAGTGGGACATCTTCGTGCTCGCGGGCGGGCCCGAGGACAGCCGCGATCCCACCGGGAAGCCCTTGACCGCGACCTCCATGTTCGCTTGCCCCGACGGGCTCTGGTTCGACGCCGACCGCCGGCTGTGGATCCAGACCGACATGGGCGAGGAGAACATGTACAAGGGCAAGCTCGCCCAGTTCGGCTCCAACCAGATGCTCTGCGCCAACCCCGAGACGGGCGAGATCCGCCGCTTCCTCGTGGGACCGCGCGGGCAGGAGATCACCGGCGTGATCACCACCCCGGACCGGCGGACCATGTTCATCAACGTCCAGCATCCGGGGGCGCACACGTCCAAGGAGGACTTCGCCGCCGGCAAGTTCGGCAGCACCTGGCCGGACGGCACGGGCGTGCCGCGCTCGGCCACCGTCGTCATCACCCGCGAGGACGGCGGCATCATCGGCGCCTGATCGTCTTCCACCGGCACGTCGCGGAGGGCCCGCGCGCGCGGGCCCTCTTTCTTTCTTCCGCTTTCGGGGCCTAGCAGCGGGGCGGGAACGCAACGAGAGGAGAGGGCTCATGCCGCAGCCGGATCGCGTCCACGCCCTCGCGGGCGTACCGGTGCCCACGCGCGCCGAGGTCTCCGAGGCCACCGGTCGCTATTGGGACAAATGCACCGAGAAGCTCGGGCTCGTGCCCAACGTGCTCAAGGCCTACAGCTTCGACGACAAGAAGCTGTTGGGCTTCACCACCATGTACAACGAGCTGATGCTCGGCGAATCGGGTTTGTCCAAGCTCGAGCGCGAGATGATCGCGGTGGTGGTCTCGTCGATCAACCGCTGTTATTATTGTTTGGTCGCGCACGGAGCCGCGGTGCGCCAGCTCTCCGGTGATCCGGAGCTCGGCGAGATGCTGGTCATGAACTACAGGGTCGCACCTCTGTCGCCGCGCGAGCGCGCCATGCTCGACTTCGCCGTCAAGGTCACCGAGGCGAGCCACCGGATCGAAGAGGCGGACCGCGAGGCCCTGCGCGCGGTGGGCTTTTCCGATCGGGACATCTGGGACATCGCGGCCGTCGCCGCCTTCTTCAACATGACCAACCGCATGGCCTCGGCGATCGGCATGATGCCCAATCGCGAATATCACGCGATGGCGCGCACGCCATCGCCACCCGCCGAAGCGTGATCCCGCCTCAGAAGGTGAAGAGGGCGAGGACGAGGGCGAGGCACACGGCGACCGTGAGCGGCCAGCGCAGGGCCGGATACCAGGCCGGCGTCTCGCCGTTGCGGGCGGCGGCGATATCGAAGGCGAGCAGGGACGCGAAGCTCGCGGCGAGGACGACGAAGCCCGGGCGCCCGCCGAGGAGCAGCGCGAGCCAGGCGAGGAGAGCCGGTACCGTGCTCGCGCCGTAGCGCAGAAACGAGGGGCGGGAGGCGGCCATCGCCAGGCCCCAGTGCACGCCGCCCAGGAAGGAAAGGATCACCGCCCCGTACGAGAGGAGCGCCGAGCGTGCCCAGGCCCCGACCTCGTCCGGATGGAAGCTTCCGAGGACACCGGCGAGGAAGGGGAGGAGCCCGGCGGCACCCAACAGCGCCGCGGGTTCCGGGACGCCGGCGCGGCGGACGAACGCGAGCATCGGCGGTCTCCCACGAGATGCGCCGGTGCGAGCCCTTGCCGGTGCGCGCGGGTCCGGTCAACCTCGCCCGCGAGGCCAAGAAGGGCTCGCCCATGCGCTCCGGTCGGCTGATCTCCGCGTTGATCCTTCTCTGCACGAGCGCTTCGGCTCCGGCGGCGGAGGTGCCGGTGGATCTCGAGCTCGTGCTCGCGGTCGACGTCTCCGGCAGCGTCGACGACGTGGAAGCGCATCAACAGCGTCAGGGCTACATCGACGCCCTGCGCGATCCGCTCGTGCACCGGGCGATCGCGCAAGGCGCGCACCGGCGCATCGCCGTGACCTACATCGAATGGGCGGGTGCCGGCTGGCAGCAGACGGTGATCCCCTGGACGCTTCTCGACGGGCCGGAAGCCTGCGAGCGCTTCGCGGCGCAGCTCGCCGAGACGCCCATCGGTCGCGGCCGCTGGACCTCGATCTCGGGGGCCATCGATTACGCCGTGCGGCTGTTCGACGGCAACGGCTTCGACGGCGAGCGCAAGGTGATCGACATCTCGGGCGACGGTACGAACAACAACGGCCGGCCGGTGGAGGACGCGCGCTGGGACGCGCTCGAGAAGGGCATCGTCATCAACGGGCTGCCGATCCTCAACGATCGCCCCCAACCTTTCGGGATGCCGACCCCGCGCCAGCTCGCCCTCGACGACTACTACGAACGCTGGGTGATCGGCGGGCCCGGCTCGTTCATCGTCGTGGCCAACGACTTCGACGACTTTCGCCGCGCCGTGCTCGCCAAGCTCGTGCGCGAGATCGCCGGCACCGGCGGCCCCAGGCGCGTCGCGGCCTCGGACCGGTGAAGGCGCGGGCACGCCTCGTCGCCCACGCCGACTGGTCGAGCGCGCCCGCCGCGCGCGCGCTCGTCGTCGCCGAGCCCGAGGGCCGCGGCTGGCGCCTGCTCTTCGCGGATCCCGCGACGATCGGCGCCTTTCTCGCCACGCCGGGCGCGCTTCTCGGCTTCGACGCCCCCATCGGTCTGCCGGAAGCTTACGCCCGCGCGCGCGGCATCGGGTCGTTCCGCGCCTTTCTCGCCGGCCTCGCCCCCGACGATCCCTTCTTCGTTCCGGTCGCCCCGGGCGCGCGACCGAGCCTCGCCCGACCCTTCTATCCGGCGCGACCGGGCGGGGCGCGGCGCGCGCATCTCGTGGACGGCCTCGGCGCGCGGGATCTCGATGCGCTCTTGCGTCGCTGCGATCGCCTCGCCCGCGCCCATTGTCTGTTCTGGACGTTGGGGCCGCGCCAGTGCGGCAAGGCGGCGCTCGCCTTGTGGCGCGAGCTTCTGTGCCCGAACCTGGCGCGGATCGCGCTGTGGCCGTTCGACGGCGGGCTCGGGTCGCTGCTCGCGGGCGACCGGTCGGTGGTGGTCGAGACCTATCCGACCCTCGCGCGCCGCGCGCTCGGCGTGCCCGCCGCGGCCAAGCGGAATCGGGACGCGCGCGCCCGGGCGGCTGCGCATCTGCGGGCCTGCGCCGAGGAGCTCGGCGCGCGCTTCGATGCCGCCCTCGCGGAAGAGTGCGCAGCGGGTTTCCCGCGCACCGGCGACCACGGCTTCGATGCCCTCTCGGGCTGTCTTCTCGCCCTGGCGGTGCTCGCCGGCCGCATCGGGAGCGGCGAGCCGGTACCCGAAGAGGCGCGCGCGATCGAGGGCTGGATGCTCGGGCTCGACCTCCCCGCCTCACCAGGTCCCGACGTTGGGCATCGAGACCCAGGGCTCCATGGGCGGCTTGGGCTCGCCCTTCTGCAGAAGCTCGATCGAGATCCCGTCCGGAGTCTTGATGAAGGCCATGTTGCCGTCGCGCGGCGGCCGGTTGATCGTTACGCCCGCGTCCATGAGCTTCTGGCAGAGCGCGTAAATGTCGTCGACCTCGTAGGCCAGATGACCGAAGTTGCGCCCGCCGGTATACACCTCGGGGTCCCAGTTGTAAGTCAGCTCCAAGAGCGGTGATTTGCGATTCTCGGGACCGGTGAGCTGATCGTCCGGCGCTGCGAGGAAGACGAGGGTGTAGCGGCCCTTTTCGTTGACCACCCGCCGGACCTCGCGCATGCCCAGAAGGTCGCAGAAGAAGCGGAGCGACTGCTCGAGGTCGCTCACCCGGATCATGGTGTGCAGATAACGCATGGGTACCCCTCGGCGCGGCAAGAGCCGATGCGACTACGCTCTTAGTGCGCGCTCGCTGCTTCGGCCAGCGCCGCGGCGCATGGCCGGCAGCGCTAACGCGCGCGCTCGCGCAGCCGCGCCCGCGCTTCTTCGGGGTCGAGCTCGAAGCCGAAGTAGATCCGCCAGCGCGGGCCCTCGGCCGGGGAGACGCCGCGGATCCGCTGCTCGAGCCGCTCGACGACCACGCGCGGGCGGCCGGGTGCCGGCGCTTCGCCGCGGAGCTCGAACAGCTGCTTGTCGATCACCGCGCCGCTCGGATCGGCGACCGCCACGAACCAGGGCAGGGCGAGGGCGGTGTCCGTCGCGACCGCCGCCGGACCGGGGACGAGGGCGATATCGAGGGCGTAAGAGAGCACGACGTCGCCGCCCTCGTAGCGGCAGCCCCCGCCGATCCCGGTCATCGTCGCGCGGAAGAGCACATCCGCGGGCGCGGGGCCTCGACGGCGTTCCACCGTCTGCGCCCCGTCGACGATGCCGGGCCGCGGGCAGGGAGGCGGAGGCGACGGCGCGCCGGCGCCACAGGCGCACAGCGCGAGCAAGAACGCGACGCTCGCGGCTCGCCCGCCGATACGGCTCACAGGCTCTTGTGCGTTCCGTCGCACAGCGGCGGGCGCGCGGTGTGTTTGCAGCCGCAGAAGAAGAGTGGCCCGCTCGCCGCGGCGACGTGTTTGACCGGGCTGAAGCTCGTGCCCTTGTGCGAGCCGTCGCAGAAAGGCTGATTGGCGCTGCGACCGCAGGCGCACCACCAATAGGTCTTACCCGCCTCGACTTCCACCCGGAACGGCGCTTTCTGCGGGATCGGCCGTTCGCTCATGCTCGGAGCTCCCCGCGACCGCCCGGCCGCGGGCGGTGATCGCGGGCAGCGGTTAGCAACCCCGCGCGCGCTCGGCAAGCCGCTCGCCCGGGGCCGCCTTGCATCGTCTTCCGTCGCCGATAGAAAGAGGGGTCGGTTCCGTTCCGAGCCGAAGGATGCGACCGCTCCCGCAACCGGCCGTCGCGACTCCGACCCCGGTGCGCTTCGCACCGGGCGATCGGCTGGCGGCGCTCGATCTCGGCACGAACAACTGCCGTCTGCTCGTCGTCGAGGCGGCCGACGACGGCTTCGTGGTGATCGACAGTTTCGCCCGCATCACCCGCCTGGGCGAGGGGCTCGCGCGTCATCCGCGGCTGTCGGAAGCGGCGATGGCCCGTACGCTCGCCGCGCTCAAGGTCTGTGCCCGGATCATCGCCCGCCACCGCTGCGCCTTCGTGCGCTGCGTCGCCACCGAGGCGTGTCGGCGCGCCGTCAACGGTCCCGAGTTCGTCCGCCGGGTGCGCAAAGTGACCGGTCTCGAGCTCGAGATCTTGAGCCCCGCCGAAGAGGCGCGCCTGGCCATGCTCGGCTGCCTGCCGCTCGCCGACCCGGCGGCGGATCGGCTCCTCGTCCTGGATATCGGGGGCGGTTCGACCGACCTGTTGTGGCTCGACCGAAACGCGAGCCCGGCCGAAGGCGAGCCGGGGATCCCCTTCTCCTTGCCCCTGGGCGTGGTGACGCTCGCCGAGACCTTCGGCCGCGAGGTCGACGAGCCGACCTACGCGCGGATGGTCGATGCGGTGCACGCCGCGCTCGAGCGCCTCGATCTCCCCCGCCCGCGCGCCGAGGAGGGCGGGCTCGAGATGCTCGGCACCTCCGGCACGGTGACGACCCTGGCCGCGCTCGCCATCGGCTTGCGCCGCTACGACCGCAACCGCGTCGACGGGCTCGAGCTGCCTTTTGCCACCATCCGCGTCGTCGCCGAACGGCTGCGCGCCGCGGGCAACGCGGGGCGCGCGGCCCATCCCTGCATCGGCCGCGGACGGGCGGATCTCGTCGTCGCCGGCTGCGCCATCCTCGATGCGGTGCATCGGGTGTGGCCGGTGACGACGCTCAAGGTGGCCGACCGCGGTCTTCGGGAAGGGATCCTGGCCGCGCTCATGGGCGCCTCGCTCGCCGATGCCCTGCGCCCGCGAGCGGCCGCCGCGTGAGCGGGCGATGACGACGCGCCGCGATCCCAAGCCGCGCCTGCGCAGCCGGGGCGGGCGCACCGCTTCCCAGATCCGTTGGTTGGAACGCCAGCTCGCCGATCGTTTCGTGGCGGAAGCTAAAAAGCGCGGCTACCGCGCCCGCTCGGTCTTCAAGCTGCAGGAGATCGACGAGAAATACGGCGTGTTGCGCAAGGGCCTGGCGGTGGTCGATCTCGGTGCGGCACCGGGGAGCTGGACCCAATACGCGGTCCAGAAAGGCTGTCGGGTGGTGGCCTGCGATCTCCTCGAGATGCAGCCCGTCCCGGGCGCGCGCTTCCTGCGCGGCGACTTCACCGACCCCGACGTCCAGGCCCGGCTCCTCGAACTCCTGGAGGGTCCCGCGGACGTCGTGCTGTCGGATGCGGCCCCGAGCACCACGGGTCTGCGCAACGTCGACCGGCTCAAGAGCGAAGCCCTGGCCGAGGCCGTGCTCGATTTCGCCGAGCGCGCCTTGCGCCCGGGCGGGACCTGTCTTCTCAAGCTCGTCAAGGGCGCGGAAGCGGCGTTGCGCGCCCGCGTGCGCGAACGCTTTTCGGGCTGGCGGCTGATCCGACCCGCCGCCACGCGCGCCGAATCCTCCGAGATCTTCCTTCTCGCCACCGGCTTCCGCGGCGGGGAAGAGCCCCCCGCCGACCCCGAGGCGCGCGCGGCTTAGATCGTCTCCGTCCCGGCGCAGACCGAGATCGCCTGGCCGTGCACGTTGCGCCCCGCGGGAGAGCACAAGAAGAGCGCCATGGCGGCGATGTCCTCGGGTTCGACCATCCGGCGCAAGGAGACCTTCTCGAGGTAGCTCTTGCGCACTTCTTCGATCGGCACGCCGAGCGCCTGGGCGCGGGCGGCGAAGACGCGCTCGATCCGCTCGCCGCGCACGACCCCGGGCAGGATCGCGTTCACCCGGATGCCCTCCGGGCCGAGCTCCTTGGCCAGGCTCTGGGTGAAGCCCACCACCGCCCATTTGGAGGCGGCATACGGCGTCCGAAAGGCGTATCCCAACCTTCCGGCCACCGACGAAAGGTTGATGATCGCGGCGTCCTCGGACTTGCGGAGGAGGGGGACCCCCGCCCTCGTGCAGAGGAACATTCCGGTGATGTTCACGTCCAGCGTCCGGCGCCACTCCGCCGGGTCGATCTCCGCCACACCGGCGGTGGGGCCGGCGATGCCGGCGTTGTTCACGAGCACGTCGAGCCCGCCCAAGTGCCGTTCGACCTCGGAAAAGAGCGCCGCGACCTCGGCGTCTTCGGAGACGTCGCAGCGCACGCCGGCGATCCCCGGGTTCTCGGCGCAAAAGCGCGCGAGCGCGGCATCGTCGATGTCGCAGACGAGCACGCGCGCCTCGACCTCGGCGAAGGCGCGCGCGATCACCGCCCCGATCCCCGAGGCCCCGGCGGTCACGAGCACCTTGAGCCCCGGCCGCGGTCGCATCGTTTCGAAAAGGGCCATCGCCTCCTCCCCTCGCGATGCGGGAACGGCTTAAGGATCGCATCGAAGCGGAGCAAGCCGCGTCGCCCAAGCGGGCTCAGTCGATGATGTGGTAGCCGCCGTCGACGTAGATCACGCTCCCGGTGATCAGCCGCGCGGCATCGGTGGCGAGAAAGGCGGTGGCCAGCCCCACGTCCTCGATCGAGACCAGGCTGCGCACGGGTGCTTTCGCCTGGGCTTTGTGCAGGAGCTCGTCGAACTCCGGGATGCCGGAAGCGGCGCGGGTTTTGAGCGGCCCCGGGGAGATCGCGTGCACGCGAATGCCCTTGGGCCCGAGTTCGGCCGCGAGATAACGGCTGGCGCTCTCGAGCGCGGCCTTGACCGGCCCCATGATGCCGTAGTGCTCGACGACCATCTGCGAGCCGTAATAGGTCATGCAGAACAGCGTCCCGCCGTCGGTCATCAAGGGTTCGGCGAGCTTGGCCATGCGGATGAACGACCAGCAGGAGATCTCCATGGCCAAGAGGAACCCTTCTTTCGAGCAGTCGACCACGCGGCCCCGGAGATCCTCTTTCGGCGCGTACGCGATCGAGTGCAACACGAAGTCGAGCCGGCCCCAGCTCTGCGCGATCCGATCGAACACCGCTTCCAGCTGACCGGGGATCCGCAGATCGAGCGGCAGGAAAATCGGTGCCTCGAGCTGGCGGGCGAGCGGTTCGACGAAAGGTCTGGCCTTGTCGTTCAGATAAGTGACCGCGAGCGTGGCGCCGAGGCCGCGAAAAGCCCGTGCGCAGCCCCAGGCGATCGAGTGTTCGTTGGCGATGCCGGTGACGAGGCCGTATTTTCCGTCCAGGCGCGTGCGCGCGAGATCGATCACCGCCGGTCTCCTCCGCGGCGCAACAGGGCGAGGGTGTGGCGCGCGATGACGAGCTCTTCGTCGGTGGGGACGACGTACACGCGCACCCGCGAAGCGGGCGTGGAGACGAGCGGGCCGTGGGCGGCGTTGGCGTGCGGATCGAGCTCCATGCCCAACCAGCGCAGCCGGTGCGCGACCGCCTCCCGGATGGTGGGCGAATTCTCCCCGATCCCGGCGGTGAAGACGAAGCCGTCCAGGCCCTCGAGGGCGGCGGCGAGCCAACCCGTCATCTGGGCGATCTTGTAGACGAAGAACTCGAGGGCGAAAGCGGCCTTGGGATCGGCGCTGGAAAGGAGCACGCGCAGGTCGTTGGAGATCCCCGAGAGCCCCTTGAGCCCGCAGTCGTGATAGAGGAAGTGCTGGATCGCCTCGGGATCCATTCCCTTGGCGGCGGCGAGGTAGAGCACCACGCCCGGATCGAGCTGGCCCGGGCGCGTGCCCATGGGCAACCCGTCGAGGGCGGTGAAGCCCATGGTGCTCTCCACGCTCTTTCCGCCGCGCAGGGCGCACATCGAGCAGCCCGAGCCCAAGTGCGCGACGATCACCTTCTTCTCGGCGAGCTCCGGATCGAGCTCGCGCAGGCGCGCGGCGACGTACTCGTACGAAAGGCCGTGGAAGCCGTAGCGGCGCACGCCCTCCTCCCACAGCCAGTCGGGCAGGGCGAAACAGTCGGCGAGGGCGGGATGGCCGCGATGGAAGGCGGTATCGAAGCAGGCGACCTGGAACAGATCCGGGCGCGAGCGGCGCAGCGCGCGGACGAGCGCGAGATTGTAGGGCTGGTGCAAAGGCGCGAGGGGAACGAAGGTCTCGAGCGTCGCGAGGACCTCCTCGTCGATCGCCACCGGCGCCGAAAAGACCGGGCCGCCGTGGACGACGCGATGGCCCGCGGCGATCGGCGGCGCGTCCAGCGTCTCGTCCAAGAAGCGCTCGACCACCGCCATGGCGCCTTCGACGTCGTTCGCCTCCTCGCGCGGCAGCGTGCGCTCCGCGAGCACCGCGCCCGCGCGGGTGCGGGCGAGAAGGCGGGGGCGCACGCCGATGCCCTCGATCTGCCCGGCGAACAGGCTCGCGAGCCGGTCTTGGGGGCCGATCTCGAACAGCTCGAACTTGATCGAGGAGCTGCCGGCGTTGAGGACGAGGACGGTCTCCGCCACCTCTTTCACTCCGCCACGGGCCTGCCGGTCATCCGCGCGTAGGCGTAAAGCGCTGCGATCGCGGCCGAGGCGAGGCGGGTGCGCACGCTGTCCGCGCGGCTCGTGAGCACGATGGGCACCCGCGCGCCGACGACGATCCCCGCCGCTTCCGCCCCGGCGAGGAAGGAGAGGTTCTTGGCCAGCATGTTCCCCGCCTCGAGATCGGGGACGACGAGGATCTGCGCGCGCCCGGCCACGGGCGAGCGAATGCCCTTGATCGCCGCCGCTTCCGCGCTGATCGCGTTGTCGAGGGCCAGAGGCCCGTCGAGCACCCCGCCGGTGATCTGGCCGCGCTCGGCCATCTTGCACAGAGCCGCCGCCTCGATCGTGCCGGGGATCTTGGGTGTCACGGTCTCGACCGCGGAGAGGATGGCGACCCTGGGCTCGCCCAAGCCCAATCCGATGTGCAGATCGATCGCGTTCTGGACGATGTCCCGCTTGGTCTCGAGATCGGGGAAGATGTTGATCGCCGCATCGGTGATGAACAGCGGCTCGGGATAAGTCGGCACGTCCATGATGAAGACGTGGCTGATCCGCCGCTCGGTCCGCAGCCCCGTCTCGCGCGCCACGACTTCCGCCATAAGCTCGTCGGTGTGCAACGAGCCCTTCATGAGGAGTTGCGCCTTGCCGGCGCGGACGAGCTCGACCGCCTTGGCGGCGGCGGCGTGGCTGTGCGGCACGTCGACGAGCTCGAAGCCCTCGAGCGAAAGTCCGGCTTCTTCGGCGATCCGGCGGAGCTTGCCCGAAGGCGCGACGAGAACGGGCACGATGATCCCGCGCTCGGCGGCGAGAAGCGCCCCTTCGAGAGCGTGACGCTCGCACGGATGCGCCACCGCGCAGGGGATGGGGGGGATGCCCTTCGTGCGCTCGATCAGCCGCTCGTATTTCTCGTGCCGGTGGATCGCGAGCTGGGGCAGCTCGGGGGCGGGTCCGCGCAGCTTGTCTTTGGGCGCGATCACCTCCGCCGTGCCGGTGAGCACGACCTCGCCGCGCTGGTTGGTGACCCGGCAATCGAAGACCACGATCCGCTTCTCGGGGCGCTTCTCCGTCACGGTCACGGAAGCGGTGACGACGTCGCCGATCCGCACCGGGCGATGGAAGCGCAGCTCCTGGGCGAGGTAGATGGTCCCCGGCCCGGGCAGGCGGTTGCCCAAGAGGTTGGAGATCAGCCCGGCGGTGAGCATGCCGTGCGCGACGACGCCTTTGAACGGCGTCTTGGCGGCGAGCTCCTCGTCGAGATGGATCGGATTGGCGTCGCCCGAGACCGCGGCGAAGAGCTCGATGTCCTCGCGGCCGATGGCCTTGACGAGGCTCGCGCTGTCGCCGATCGCGATCTCCTCGAAGGTCTTGTTCTCGATCCGCTCCTCCACCTCCTCGCGCTCCCTCCCGCGTCCCGGACCGCGAGGCTAGCAGCCGTGCGCGACCGGACCAAGACGGAGGCGGCGGCGAGCTCAGTGCCCGCTTTCGTGCAGGATCGTGCGGGCGATCCCGGTCTCGTAGGCGAGACCCGTGGGCGTCAGGACGGGCTCGCCCGCGGGCCCGGCGAGGATCAGGCCCTTGCGCGCGAGGACGTTGAAGACGTTGTGGTTGGAAAGGCCGGTGGCGTCTTTCGCGTGCACGAGGAAGCGGCCGATGTGGAAGTGATCGCCGTGGGCGACGGGGAAGGCGCGGATGCGCACCATGCCGTCGACATCGGGCGGATCGGCGAAGGCCGGCTCCTTGGCGAGCGCCTGCAGGATGGCCAGGGTCTTGAGCTGCAAGGGGTTGAGCTTGAGAGGATTGGGACGCTCGGGCATGGGCGGGAAGGGCTCGTTCATCCGAGAAAGGATCGGGGCGAGGCTCCGGTCTCGGCGGCCGCGGGGCGCGCGCGGGCGCGGCCCGTGAGCCGCGCGCGGATGCGCTTTTCGAGCTCGCACAGGCACAAGAGCAACACGCCGATCCCGATCACCACCGCTCCCTCGAGAAGACCCACGGGGCGCGTTTCGAACAAGAACTGCATCCAGGGAAGATAGGTGAAGGCGAGCTGCGCGAGCGTGATCGAGCCGACACCGATCAAGACCGCCCGCGTCCCGACGAGACCTTCGAGGGTGAGCGAGGTCCCGTGCGCGTAGCGCACGCTGAACAGATAGAAGATCTCCATGACCACGATGGTGTTGACCACGAGCGTGCGCGCCTCTTCGATCGAAGCACCGTTCGCTTTCGCCCAGTTGAAGATACCGAAAGCGCCGAGGACGAAAAGCGCGGAGACGAAGACGATCCGCCAGGCGAGCTCGCCCGAGAGGATCGGCTGCTCGGGCCGGCGCGGCGGGCGGTGCATGGTGCCCGGCTCGGTCGGCTCGAAAGCGAGGGTGAGCCCGAGCGCGACCGCGGTGACCATGTTGATCCACAGGATCTGCACGGGCGTCACCGGAAGCGCGAGCCCCAGCCCGAGCGCGGCGAGGATGGTGCCGGCTTCCCCGCCGTTGGTCGGCAGCGTCCAGCCGATGACCTTCATGAGATTGTCGTAGACCGTGCGGCCCTCGCGCACGGCAGCCACGATCGAGGCGAAATTGTCGTCGGCGAGGACCATCTGCGCCGCTTCTTTGGCCGCCTCGGTGCCCTTGATGCCCATGGCCACGCCGACGTCGGCGCGCTTGAGGGCGGGGGCGTCGTTGACCCCGTCCCCGGTCATGGCGACGATCAGACCGTCGGCCTGCAGCGCCTCGACCAATCGGAGCTTGTGCTCGGGAGTGGTGCGGGCGAAGACGTGGACCTCGCGCGCGGCGCGGCGGAACGCCTCGGCATCGAGCGCATCGAGTTCGTTGCCGGTGAGGACCACGGGCTCGCGGGCGATGCCGAGCTGGCGGGCGATCTCCCTGGCGGTCACCGCATGGTCACCCGTGATCATGACGACGCGGATGCCCGCCGTGTGACATTGCGCCACCGCGGCGATCGCCTCCTCGCGCGGGGGATCGATGAGGCCCACGAGGCCCAGGAGCAGGCAGCGGCCCTCGAGGTGACGCGGGGCGAGCGGCTCGCCCGCGCGCGGCGCCTGCGCGGTGGCGATGGCGAGCACGCGCTGGCCGTGCGCGGCGAGTTCTTCCGCCGCGCGTTCCCAAAAGGCTCGATCGAGCGGGCGTTCGCCTCGCGCCGTGCGCTCGGCCCGGCACATCTCGAGGATCCGCTCCGGCGCGCCCTTGACCGCCACGAGCCGGCCGCCGTCGGGCAGAGCGTGCAGCGTCGCCATGTAGCGGTGGCGCGAATCGAAGGGGATGGCGTCGATCCGCGGCAGGCCGCGGCGCAAGGAGGCCGGATCGAGCCCGGCCTTGAGCGCGACCGTCACGAGCGCGCCTTCCATGGGATCGCCGTCGACGATCCAGCCCTTCTCGCTCGGGCGGACCTCGGCGTCGTTGCACAGAAGCCCGGCCTCGAGGAGCTCTTCGAGCACGGGATCGGCGAGCGGGTCGATCCGGTTCCCCGCGATCGCGAAGCTCCCCTCGGGGGCGTAGCCGGCGCCGCTCACGCGCACGAGGGCCCCTTCGGTGCGGATCGCCTGCACGGTCATCTCGTTCTTGGTGAGCGTGCCCGTTTTGTCCGAGCAGATCACCGAGACGGCGCCCAGGGTCTCGACCGCGGGCAGGTGGCGGATGATGGCGTTGCGCTGGGCCATGCGTTGCACGCCGATGGCCAGCGTGATCGTGATCACCGCCGGCAGGCCCTCGGGAATGGCGGCGACCGCGAGCCCCACCACCGCCATGAAGGCGAGATCGACGGGAAAGCCCTGAACGAGCCAGCCGAAGAGAAAGGCGATGGCGGAGACCGCCAGGATGACGGCGGTGAGGGTCCGCGCGAAGCCCGCCATCTGGCGCAGAAGGGGCGTTTCGATGCGCTCGACCCGGCCCAGGAGCTCCCCGATCTTGCCGAGCTCGGTCGCGGTCCCGGTCGCCACCACCACCCCCGTTCCCTGCCCCGCGACCACGAGCGTGCCGGAGAAGGCCATCGACGGGCGATCGCCGAGGGCGGCCTCGGGCGCGACCGGCTCCACCTGCTTTTCCACCGGCACCGATTCGCCGGTGAGGATCGATTCGTCGATCCGCAGGTTCTTGGCGTGCACCAGGCGCAGATCCGCCGGCACCCGATCGCCCGCCTCGACGAGCACGATATCGCCGGGAACGACGTTCTCCGCCGGGATCGTGCGCCTGCGGCCCTCGCGCACCACCGTCGCTTTGGGGTGGATCATGCCCTTGATCGCCTCGAGCGCGGCCTCCGCCTTGCCCTCCTGGACGAAGCCCACGATCGCGTTGAGCACGACCACGCCCAGGATCACCGCCGCGTCGACCGGGTGCTCGAACAGGAGCGACAAGACGGCCGCGACGAGGAGCACGTAAATCAAGAGGTTGTGGAACTGGGCGAAGAAGCGGGCCAAAGGGCCCTTGCGCGGCGGCTCGGGCAACCGGTTGGGCCCGAAACGGGAAAGGCGCGCTCGCGCGTCTTCCGCGCTCAAGCCCTCGGGCCGGCTCTCGAGAATGCCGAGCACCTCTTCGGCGCCGAGCGCGTGCCAGAGCGGCTCGGTCGGGGCGGGGGGCCTCGGTTCGTCCACACGCGCGCTCCTGTCCCATCGGCGGCCTGTGCGGGGCTATAGCCTCCGAACGCCCTTCCGACCACCGCCGATGGTAGCGGCTTCTCCGGCTCCCGCCGCGCTCCGCGCCCCCTCGGTCCGCGCGCGGTCGGCGAGTCGTCCGGCTCTGCGCACCGATCGCGCGCGCCGGGGCACGGCTCGGCGCGCGGGACCGGGGGGATCGCGCCCGCCACGCCGGCCTTCGGGGGATGCACGGGCACGAGGCGCGCGGCCTCGCGGCTTGTCGGTGCGCGCGACCGCGCGTAAGCGGGCGCCGGGCGAGCGGGAGGAGGCGATGGTCGAGCGCATCGTCGAATACGAGGTGCACGATCGGCGTTTCAAACGCCTGGCGTCCATGAACGCGCGGGTCGTCAAGCTGTGGGAAGGAGCGGCCTGGGCGGAAGGGCCGGTTTACTTTCGCGACGGCGACTTCCTCTTGTTCTCGGACATCCCCAACGACCGCATCCTGCGCTTCGTTCCCGACCTTTCGGGGCTCGGCGGGACGGTGTCCGTGTTCCGCCAGCCCGCGGGCTACACGAACGGACACACGCGCGATCGCGAAGGCCGGCTGGTCTCCTGCAGCCACGGCCACCGGCGCATCGAGCGCACGGAATACGACGGCACGATCACCGTGCTCGCCGATCGTTGGAACGGCAAGCGTCTGAACTCGCCCAACGACGTGGTCGTGAAATCGGACGGCACGATCTGGTTCACCGACCCGTCGTACGGCATCGATTCCGATCTCGAAGGCTTCCGGGCGCCCATGGAATACGGCGGCTGTTGGGTGTTCCGCTTCGATCCGCGCTCGGGCCGGCTCGATCCGGTGATTTGCGACATGGTCCGGCCCAACGGCCTCGCTTTTTCACCCGACGAGAAATTCCTTTACGTCGCCGATACCGGGGTGAGCCACGATCCCGAAGGGCCGCGGCACATCCGGCGGTTCCGCGTGCACGAGGACGGTTCGCTTTCCGGCGGGGAGGTCTTCGTCGCTTGTGATGTCGGCGTCTTCGACGGCTTTCGCCTGGACACCGAGGGCCGGCTGTGGACGAGCGCGGGCGACGGGGTGCACTGTTACGATCCCTCGGGGGCGCTTCTCGGCAAGATCCTGTTGCCGCGGCGCGCGGCGAATGTGTGTTTCGGTGGCAAGAAGAAGAACCGCCTTTTCGTCTGCGCCACCGATGCGCTCTACGCGGTCTTCACCCACGTCACGGGCGCCCAGGTGCCGTGAAGAGCTCGTAGATCGTCGCGCACCGGACCCCGAAACGCCAGGCGACGTACGGCAGCGACACTTTGCCTCGGAATTTGCCGGAGGCGTCCACGTGCGGCGGGCTGTGGGTCTCGAGGGTCGCGACCGCGCAGCCGTGCGCCGCGGCCATGGCGATCGAATGAGGGTCGGCTGCGTTTTTCGAGAAGGCTTCTGCGTCGCTTTCGCACCAATTGTGTTCCACAAACTTGCCTACTTTGGCAAGGTAGTCGTAGTATTGAGTGGTCTGTTTGTGAATACAGTCTTTGAAATCACGCTCTACCATTCGTTTCCATCGCAACGACGGTTCCCGCTTGATTTCTTCCAAGACCTCCTCGACCGTACCCACCTCGCCCGCCTGCAGAAGGGACCTCCAACGTTCATCGATCCGGTCTCGGATCTTTGCCGTGTCGCCTCGAGCTCGAGCATCGGGCTCGACCAACGCCGCGGCTGCCTCGTATGAACGAATGACGACGTTCGTGTCGACGAGGATCATGCATGGATAACTTTTTCGGGGTCGTTGATTATGGTCACGAGCGCGTCGGGGCCGATGCCGAGAAGCGGAGCGCCATAGGTATAGGTCAGATCCCCGTTGCGCGTGGCCTCGATGACGGCTCGTAAGAAGCGCTTGCTGTTTTTCCGCGCCAAGTTCGTCCAGAAATTTCCTCCCCGCTCGGTGCCGTGATCCTCGGTTCGTTTTTCTCGCCCCTGGATGCGTTTGCGCGCTTCGTCGAACGCTTCTTTTGGAACGAGATGCAGCGCGCGCGCCCGAACGAGGACGGCGCGGGCGCTCACCCGGAACCGCGCGGCCAGCAGGTCGCATCGTCGGTCCAAATCCTCGTCCTTCGCCTCCGACCACGCCGACCGGAAGTCTTGTTCGGGCATCAACAGCTCGGCCGCGAAACGATCGCAGAAGCGCTCTCGATCCCTTCCGGTGTCGAGATTCTCCTCGATGTCGAGAAATGGGTCGGAATCGAGGGCGTCTTCGGCGGCGAGCACGTGACCGAGCTCGTGGGCGAGGGTGAAGATCGACCGCGCGACGGATCCCCGGGTGTTGACGAAGATCAACGGTGCGATCGGATCCGCGAGCGCGAAACCCGCGAACTCGTTCTCGTCGAGCGGTCGATGCGTGTTGTTGCCGACTACGGAATTCCTCAAAACCAGCACGTCCAACCGATTCTCGATCGCATCGGCCAGGCGCGAGCGAAAAGTCGACCAGGTCGGCGAATCGCGCCGGATCGCTTCGATCTCGAGCTCGCGGCTCGCCCAGTCCGCTGCCTCTGCCGCAGATCTCTCCCTGAACAGACCGACCACGGGATTGGTACGAGCGCGATATTCGCGGTACCAGTCGCGCTTGCGCACCGCATCGAGAACCACGGCCCGCAGCTCCAGGCTGGGCGGCTGCTCGGATCTGTTCCCGCGCCGAAAGTCGCGAAGAGGAAGCTCGGGATCGCGCTCGGAAGGAGGCAAGAGCAGACCCAAAAAGCGATATCCAGCCTGCGCGCGATGCGATGCGCTTGCGCGTGCGTCGGCCGCTCCGAACCGCTCGACCACGCCAAGACGCGTTCGCGCGCGACCCCCAGCGCCCGGGCGAGCTCGCTCTCGTCGACGCGCGCCCGTTCCATCGCCCAGCGCAGCGTCTCCGCGCGGATCGGAACGCGCACCTCTTTTTTCGCTCCCATCCCCGTCCTCCGCGAGCGCGCGGAGAACCGCCCCCGACGAACGCAGCCGATGTCAATCGCCCGCGGCGGAAGGTCGCAGGTCGGCCGAGGACGAACGAGTGGCTGCGGGGGCGCGGGCCTGTTTCGGGGCAGGGGGCGGACCGGACGGCCGAGGCTCGGCCTCGAGCACCGCGCCGCCGTCGAGCGGGATCGCCCGTGCGGTGACGGAGGAGCCTTCGAAAGGCGCCGAGGACCGCCGGATCCGAAGCTTGCCCGCGAGGACGAACGCCGCCGCGGGCGGTCAAGGCTTGGCTTCGATCACCCCGCGGCCGCCGTCCACCGCGATCACCTGTCCGGTGATCCAAGAGGCTTCGGGACCCAGGAGGAACGCGGCGAGAGCCGCCGCGTCCTCGGCCTCGCCCAGTCGGCGCAAGGGATGTTGGCGGGCGATCGCCTCCGCCGTCGCGGGGTTGCGTACGAGCGACTCGGCGAGCGGCGTGCGGGTGAGCGAAGGAGCGATCGCGTTGACCCGGATCTCGGGGGCGAGTTCGGCCGCGAGCGCGCGGACCAGGCCTTCGACCGCGCCTTTGGCCATGGCGATCGACGCGTGCATCGGAAAGCCCCGGCGTACCGCCACCGTGGAGAAGAGCACCACCGACGCACCGGTGCGGTGCGCGCGCAGCGCGGGCAGCGCCGCCTGCACGGCCAGGAACGCCCCGAGCGCGTTCACCCGGAAATCGCGCTCGGCGTCTTCGACCGACAGCCGCGCGAGCGGCTTGAGCGTGATCGTGCCCACGGCGTAGGCGAGCCCGGAAAGCGGGCTTCCGGCAGCTTCGACGGCGCTTTTGAGCATCGCCGGATCGCCGGCGTCGGCGGTGGCGAAGCTCGCGCCGAGCTCCTCGGCGAGGGCGACGAGACGCTCGCGTCCGCGGGCGACGAGATGGAGCTGCACGCCGCGCTCGCGCAGCCGCCGCGCGAGCGCCGCTCCGATCCCGCCCGTGGCCCCGACGACGACGATCGTGCTCACGGCCCGTGTCTTCCGGATGTCCTTCGTCGTTTACGCGAGCGCGCGGGCCGTGGTTCAGCCGCGCCTCATTTGCGCCGGCGCATGAGGAAGGAACGGATCGATTCCATCGCTGCCCAGCCGTCGCGCGAGAGCGCCTCGTCGCGCGCGACCTCGTCCGTGACCACCGGCGCGGCGCCGTCTCGCGGCTCGTAGCCGAGAAGCCGGCGCGTCTCCGAAAGATCCCAGCGCATGCCGGGATTGTCGCTCATGAGGTTGAGCACCGCGAAGCGCAGATCCGGCGGCGCGAGCACCGCCTTCTCGAACCCCTGGCAGAGATCGCGGTCGGAAAGCCACATGCTCTGCCCCCACAGACCCCAGGCCATGTGCGGGCCCGGGCGGTTGCCCGGCTCGCGCTGGGCGTAGCCGATGCGAAAACAGATCACCGAAAGCCCGTGCCGCTCGGCGAAGGACTTGCCGATGCGCTCGCCCGCGAGCTTGGCCATGCCGTAGGCGTTGACCGGCCAGGGCACGAGGTCGGTGGTGAGCCGGTCCTCGGTGAAGCGGTAGCCGCCCAGAACCCAATTCGAGGAGGCGAAGACGACGCGTTTGACGTTCCCGCGCACCGCCGCCTCGAAACAATTGAGCACGAGATCGAGATTGTCGGGCACGATCTCCGCCCAGCTCGCGTGCGGATAGGCCATGCCGGCGAGCAACAAGAGCGCGTCGTAGCCGGCCATCGCCTCCACCCAGCTCTCGTCCCACGCGGAAAGATCGGCGCGCAGGATCGCCGGATCGCCTTTCGGATCGCGGTCGAGGAGCAGAAGCGGCCAGCCCAGGGCTTCGAAATGTCGGCGGAGTTTGCCTCCGATCGAGCCGGCCGCGCCCGTGATCACCACCCGGGGCATGGATCCTCTCCCTCTGTCCGGTGCGAAGGGCCGTGCGGTTGAGGCCGAACCGGGGTCACGGCCCGGCCGGTCGCGAAATATTCGACGATGTTGGCGATCACGCATTCGCCCATCCGCCGCAGGCATTCCTCGGTGGAAGAGGCGATGTGCGGAGCGAGCACGACGTTGTCGAGGCCGAGGAGCCGCTCGGGGACGTTCGGCTCGTCCGCGAACACGTCGAGCCCGGCCGCTCCCAGCTTCCGCTCGGCCAAGAGCTCGACGAGCGCGTCTTCCTCGACGAGCCAGCCGCGCGCGACGTTCACGAACACGCCCTCGGGCCCGAGCGCTTCGAGCTCGGAACGGGTGAGGATGGGGCCCGATCCCGGTGTCCCCGCGGCGCACAAGAACAAGACGTCGCTTTCGCGCGCGAGCGAGAGCGCGTCTTCGAAGCGGCGATAGGGGACCTCGGGCTTGGGAGCGGGATCGACGTAGCCGATCGTGCCCCCGAAGCCCTCGAGCCGGCGGGCGAGCGCGCTTCCGATCCGGCCCAGTCCCACGATCCCGTAACGCTTGCCCCAGAAGCTGCGGCCCGGGCCCATGCGCCCCCGGCGCCAGCGGCCGCTGCGCACGAAGCGATCGGCTTCCACGATCCGCCGACAGGCGGCGAGGGCGAGGGCGAGCGCGTGATCCGCGACGTCGTCGAAGAGCACCGGGGCGGTGGTGACGACGATCCCGCGCTCCTTCGCCGCATCGAGATCCGTGGTCTCGAGACCGACCCCGAAGATCGCGCAGATCTCGAGCCGCGGCAGGGCCTCGATCAATCCGCGCGGCAGGCCGGTCATGCCGCCGGAGAGCAGCCCGCGGATCTCCTCCTTCCAGGGCGCGAGAATCTGTGCCCACTCCTGCCAGTTCCTGCCTTCTTCCGCGCGATGGATCACGAAGCCGCGCCGCTCGAGCTCCTCGATCACGAACGGTCGCTGCGGACTGATCACCCCGAGATGAATCGCCACGGAATCTCGTCCTTCTTCGTCGCACGGCGCGCCGAAAACGGCCGCCGTTTCGGTGCGGCCGGCGGCGCGCGGATTTCCCGGCGTCGAGCCATAGGCTAATTCCTCGCCGGACGCCACGCCGTCGCAGGCGGAGCGGGGCGGCGCGGACGC
The DNA here is from genome assembly GCA_025062095.1 of Geminicoccaceae bacterium. Taxonomy (GTDB): domain Bacteria; phylum Pseudomonadota; class Alphaproteobacteria; order Geminicoccales; family Geminicoccaceae; genus JANXAZ01. The sequence continues at coordinate 22,143 of JANXAZ010000009.1, read as the reverse complement.
GCGGAAAAAACCGCTCGGTGCGAGGGCGCGACCGTGTTCGATCCCCTCTCGCTTCCCCCTCCGGTCCCCGCGCGGCCCGCGGCGGAGGGTTTCCTTCTCCTCCTGCCGGCACCGAGCCCGCCGTTCGGCCCGCGGTGCGCGCGGCTGCACGCCGCGGGTGTGCGCGCGCTCGTCTCCCTTCTGCCGCGTTCCGAAGCGCGCGCCCTCGGGATCGATCTCGCCGCGCTCGCGCGGGCCTGTGCCGCCCTCGGGATCGCCTGGTGGCACGCACCGATCCCCGATTTCGCCGCACCCGATGCCGCATTCGAACGCCGCTGGCGTACCCGTGCCCCGCTTCTGCGCGATCTTCTGCGCGCCCGAGCCGGTGTCGCGCTCCACTGCCGGGCGGGGCTGGGCAGGAGCGGCACGATCGCCGCGCGGCTTCTCGTCGAGCTCGGGATCGCTCCCGAGGAGGCGATCGCGCGCGTGCGCGCTTCACGCCCGGGGGCGATCGAGACCGCGGCGCAAGAAGCCCGCGTCCTCGCGCGCGCCCGCTTGCGGCCCGCGCGCGATGCGGGGAGGGAGGGCGCGGAGCGGGGACGCGAGGAGGCTTCGCAGGCGGGCGAGGAAAAGAAACGGCCGCGGGGAGCCGACCGTTGGCGCCGGCCGTGACGGCCCCTGCGCGCTCCGCTCGCGAGCGCGCCCCGCTCGTCCTCTGCCGCACGGGGCCTCGTCCGAGCGCGGTCGACGCGGCTTCGATGCGCGCGGTGCGCTCTTCCGGCCGAGGGCGCCGGCGCGTCTTTCAGTTCGCGGCGAAGGGGTTCCTGCGCGCCGGTGGAGCCGCGAAGGGCAGGCGGCGGTGCTGCTGCGCCGTCTCTTCTCCGAACGCTTGCGCGAGATAGTCCAAGAACATCTCGCGATATTCGCCTTCGAGCGGGGGCATGCCGTGCCGCTCGGTCATCCAGCTCAGGGCCTCGTCCCAGCGCTGCCGGTTCATGCGCTGGTTGGCGACGATCCTCCCGGAATGACAAGCGGAGCAGAAATGCGCCACGAGCTCGCGGTTGGGCCCTTCCGGGAAATGGCGCAGCGGATCGTCCTCTTCGGCCCCGACCGGGGCGGCGAGCACCGCCCCGGCGAGCATCAGGAGCACCCGGCCGCGGATCGGAATCCGCCTCATGCTTCGACCAGAATCGCGATGCGGTGGTAGGCGTTGGCGCCGTAGCCCTGGGGGTTCCAGTTCCCCGCCATGAAGGGCTGGCTCACCCCGTTCGCATCCACCGCCCGAACCCAGAGTTCGTAATAGCCGTGGGTGGGGAGCTTGACCGTCTGCCGCCAGCGTTGCCAGGCGTGGCGGTTGACCGGCGGGTCGAGCTCCGCCCGCTGCCAGGTCGCGCCGAAGTCGATCGAGGTCCACACCTCCTTGATCTCGAGCTCGCCCGCCCAGGCGTGCCCGCGCGCGCGGAACTCGCGCGTGCCCTTGGGCAGGCGCGTGCCGTCGGGGGGATCGGTGACGATCGAGCGCACGGGCATGACCTCGAAGACGCGGAAGCCCTCGCCCTTGCTCTCGCTCCCGGGCACGATCGGCGCGACGGGCACGCGATAGGTCGTCCCGGTCATGCCCGGGCCGTCGTGCTCGCGGTCGCGGATCCAGATGCGGGTGAGCCACTTGTGACACGCCGATCCCGCCCAGCCCGGGAAGACGAGGCGCACGGGCCCGCCGTGGAGCAGAGGCAGAGGTTCGCCGTTCATCTCGTAGGCGAGGATGCTGTACTCGTCCAAGGCCTTGGCGAGCCGCACCCCGCGCGAGAGGGTCACTTTCGTGGGATCGCCCGAAAGATGCGGATCCGCGCCGTAGTGCGCGGTATAGACGGCCGTGCTCTTGAGCCCGGCCGCCTCGAGGACGTCTTTGAGCCGCGCTCCGGCCCAGCGCGGGCACCCGACCCCGCCCGTGGTCCAGGGATTGCCGCGCGCCTGCGGGACGAACTGCGAACGGCCGTTGCCCGCGCATTCGAGCGTGAACACGCCTTCCACGCGCGGGAAACGGCGCTTGAGCTCGCCCACCGTGAGCTCGAGCGGATTGTGGACCTCGCCGTCGATCCTGATCTTCCAGGCGTCCGGATCGGCCGGGGCCTCGGGGATGCCGCCGTTGTTGCGGATGAACAGCCGATCCGTGGGCGTGACGGGATCGTCGAGAAGATGCGCCGGCGTCTCGGCCACGAGCGGCTTGTCGGAGAGCAGCACGAGGCCGGGATGCTTGCCCGGGAACACCGCTTTGGCCTCGCCCGCGAGCGCGACCGGCAAATAACCTTCGGGCATGAAGCGGGCGAAGGGGATCGCCACCCCGCCCAGAGCCGCGCTCATCGCCAGAAGGCTCGCTCCTCGGAGCACCCCGCGTCGGCCGAAGACGAGGGCGTCCGCCCGTTCGGGGTCGTCCGCGTAGAGTTCGTGCAAACCGCGTTCGATCCGCATCCTCCGCCTCTCCCCGTCGCTCGGCGCCGCGGCGTCGCGGCGCCCTTTTTCTTCGGGCTCGTGTTCAAGTAGGAGCTAATGTAGCCGGTGCCGCGGGCGGGGCAAGCGCCTCCTGGTCGGCGCTCCGAGGCGCGCGTACACTCCGCGCGCCCGGAGTCCCTGGGAGAACGGCCATGACCGAAGCCGCGTTCCACGGCGTCTATCCCATGCTCTACGCCTTCTTCCGGGCGGACGGACGGCTCGATCGGGAGGCCATGCGCCGTCAGGTCGAGGCCTGCGTGAAGGCCGGTGCGCACGGGATCGCGGCGCTCGGGCTCGCCACCGAGGTCGAAAAGCTCGCGCGCGAAGAGCGCCACGAGGTCATGGAATGGTGTCTCGCGGACGTCGCCGGGCGGCTTCCCGTGGCGATCACCGTTTTCGGCGAGAGCGAGCGCGAGCAGATCGACTTCGCCAAGGCCGCGGCCGATCTCGGGGCGTCCTGGGTGATCCTGCAGCCCCCGCGCCGGAGGCTCGAGGAAGCGGAGCTCGTGCGCTTCTTCGGCGCGGTGGCGGACGCTTCCCCGCTCCCGGTGGCGATCCAGAACGCCCCGCAGTACATCGGGACGGGGCTGTCGGACGAGGCGCTCGTGCGGCTTTCCCGCGAGCACCCCAATCTCCGCCTCCTCAAAGGCGAATCCCCCGCCCTCGAGATCGCTCGCACGCACGCGCTTCTGGGACCCGATGTGGCGATCTTCAACGGCCGCGGCGGGCTCGAGCTCACCGACGTGCTGCGCGCCGGCTGCGCGGGCGTGATCCCGGGGAGCGAATGCTGCGACGTTCAGGTGAAGGTCTACGAGGCGTTCCGCGCCGGCCGCGAGGAGGAAGCCGATCGGCTCTACGCGTCGATCCTGCCCCTGATCGTGTTCCTGTTGCAGTCCCTGCCGCGCCTGCTCTGCTACGGCAAGCGGATCGCCGCGCGCCGGCTGGGCCTGGGCCCCGTCGTCGACCGCGAGCCCTGCGAGCGGCCGACGCCTCTGGGGCTCGCCTGCATGGAGCGCTGGAGCCGCGATCTTCCGCCTTTTCCCCTCTGAGCGCGCGGTCGCTCTTGACCGGCCGGGGGCGCTCCGCCAGCCTCGCCCGCGGCGTCGGTTCCCCGAGAGGGGAGGCAAGAGGGAACACGGTGCGGCCCTCGCGCCCAAGCCGTGGCTGACCCCGCAACTGTAGGCGCCGAGCCCCGGTCCGATCACGCCACTGGGAAACCGGGAAGGCAGGGCCGGCGGCGATGACGCGCGAGCCAGGAGACCTGCCGGCGCCTTCGTCACCCTGCTCGCGATCGGGGTGTGTCGCGGGCGCGGATCTCCGCTGCGGTGACGGCTCGTGTCGGCCCTTGCTGGGGGCGGAGGCGCCTGAGGGGGTGTCCAGCGCTCGTTCTTCTCCCTCGCGCGCGTCGGCGCGCGTTCCTCGCGGCTCCCGTCCCCGGCCGGGGTCGGCGTTCCGCGTGCGCACACGCGGATCCATCGACCGTAGGCAAGGGGGAAACCAACCGTGTCGGCTCGGATCTCTTCGCTGCATCGGTCGCTGCTCGCGACCGCATCGGCCTTCGCTGCGCTCCTGGTCGGCGGCGCCGGCGCATCCGCGCGCGACGTCGCGCGGCTTCCGGAGCTCGTGGTCACCGCCACCCGCTATCCCGTGACGCCCGAGACCGTGGGCAGCGCGCTCACCGTGCTCACCGCCGAGGACCTCGCCACGCGTCAGAGCGACTTCGTCCTCGACATCCTGCGCGACGTCCCGGGGCTCGAGGTGAGCGCCCCGGGACCCCGCGGGTCCCTCGCCGCGGTGCGCATCCGCGGCGCCGAGTCCAACCACACCCTCGTCGTCATCGACGGGGTCAAGATGAACGATCCGGCCGCCACCGGAACCTTCCGCTTCGAGGATCTGCGCGCGGCGGATATCGAGCGCATCGAGATCCTGCGCGGACCCCAGGCCACGCTCTACGGCTCCAACACCATCGGCGGGGTGATCGCGATCACCACCCGGCGCGGCAAGGGCCGGCCCGAGCTGCGTGTTTCGGCTCTGGGCGGATCCTTCGGCACGGGCGAGGGGGCGGTTTCCATCGGCGGCGGGAACGAGCGCTTCGACGCTTATCTCGGCATCAGCGGTATCCGTTCCGAAGGGACCAACGTCGCTGCGCGCGGAGGCGAGGACGACGGTTACCGGCAAACCCTGCTGAATGCGAACTTGGGCCTGCGGCCGCTCGAGAACCTCGAGATCCGCGGCTTTTTGCGCTGGCTCCGGGCCGAGAACGACTACGACGACTTCGGCCCCGATACGCGCGAGGGCTTCCTCGTTCCCACCGATGCCGATCTCCAGGACGAGCGTTCTTCCCTTTCGGGAAGGCTCCAGGCGAAGCTCTCCCTTTTCGAGGGCCAGTGGGAGCACACGCTCGGAATTTCGGCGCTTTCCACCAAGAGCGATCAGATCGCGAGTGGCACCCCCACCTTCCGCTTCGACGCCCAGCGCACGATCGTCGATTACCAGACCACGTTGCTTTTCGACACTCCGGCTCTCGCGGGCGCGAGCCACGGGGTGACTCTCCTCGCCGAATGGCAACGCGACGACGCGGTGAGCTCCTTCGCCGAATTCGAAGCCACCGACAATCTCGGGCTCGTGGGCGACTATCGCGTCACCTTGTTCGATCGGCTGACGCTTTCCGCGGGCGTGCGCTACGACGAGAACGAGAAGTTCGAGGATTTCGTCGCTCCGCGGCTCACCGCCGCGTTCGCCGTCCCGGAGACCGGCACCAAACTGCGCGCCTCGTGGGGAAGAGGCATCCAGAACCCCTCGCTCACCGAACTCTACGGTTTCTTCGCCAATTTCCGCGGCAATCCCGATCTCGAGCCCGAGCAGTCCGCGGGCTGGGACGTCGGCATCGAGCAGAGCCTGTTCGCGGGCCGTCTCGCGCTCTCGGTGGGTTATTTCCGCAACGAGATCGAGAAGTTCATCGGCACCGAGTTCGATCCGGGAACCGGCACCTTCCGTCCCGTCAACCTTCCGGGCGAGGTCGACACGCGCGGCATCGAGACCGCGCTCGCGGCGCGCCTTCTCGACGACCTCGAGCTGCGGGCCGCCTACACGTTCCTGGACACCGACGGCGTCGACGGCCGCCGGCTCGTGCGCCGCTCCCCGCACATCGCGAGCCTGGGCCTGACCTGGCGCTTCGCCCCCGACGCCGACGGCAGAAGGCGCGGCGTGCTCGATCTCGCCGCCCGCTACAACGGCAGCCAGAAAGACACGGTGTTCACTCCGGCCTTCTTCTCGGCCCGCCGGACGCTCGACGATTTCTGGCTCTTGCAGGCGAGCGCCTCTTACGAGATCTCGCCCGGGGTCGTGCTTTTCGGACGAATCGAGAACCTCTTGGACGAAGAGTACGAGGAGGCGTGGGGATACCGCGGTCAGGGCTTGGCCGTCTTTCTCGGGATCGAGAGCCGGTTCGGGCCCTGAGGCCCCGTGCGGCGGCCCGCTTCCGCGGCGGCGCGGCGCGGCGCGCTCCTCGGCACGGCCGCGGCGTGGCTTCTCTCCCTCGTCTTGCACGGCGCGGCGCTCGCTTTTCTCGCCCGCTTCCGCGCCGAGCCGCCGGCACCGGCCTCACTCGCGCTCGTCGAGCTCGTGACCGAGGCGCCGGCGCTTCCGGGTGCGGCTTCGGGGGCGGGCGAAGGGGTGGAAACCGCGGGGGGGCCGGGGCGCGAAGCGGTCCCGGCGGATCCCGGAGCGCTCCCGGCCGCCCCGGTCGAAGCGGCCGCCGCGCCCGCCCCGAAGGAACCGGAGCGGGCCGCGACCGCGCCGTCGACCCGCGAGGCCGCCACGAGGCCGTCTCCGCGTCCGGCGTCGTCCCGGCCGGCCCGCGCCGAAAAGCGCGAGCGGGCGGGGGTGGTTCCCGCCGCACCGGGAGCCGGGGGGACGGACGGCTCCGCCTCGAGCGGGCGAGGAGCGGAAGGCGGGGGTGCTACCGATTCGAATGGGCGCGGAGCGGCGGGGGAAGGGGGCGGGTCCGGCGACGGGGGGGAAGGCGAGCCGCCGGGTTTCGCTCTCGGCTCGCTCGCCAATCCGCTGCCGCATTATCCCGCGGCCGCGCGCCGGCGCGGCATCGAGGGCACGGTGGTGCTCGAAGTCGCGGTGAGCCCTGCCGGCCTTCCCGAAGAGGTCGTCGTCGCTCGCTCGAGCGGCTCGCGGCTTCTCGACGAGGCGGCGCTCGAGGCGGTGCGGCGCTGGCGCTTCCGCCCCGCGCGCCGCGCCGGCGAGCCGGTCGCGGGACGGGTCGCGGTCCCGATCACCTTTCGTCTTCTCGAACCTCTGCGCGCCTCAATGCCCTGAGCCGGTCGCGGCACCGCTCTCCGCGCCGCGCGGAGGCGGCAGGGTCGCGTCCAGCCAGCCCCGATCGGTGACCCGGGCGCGGTCGCCCGGGCGCAAGAGCACCGTGGTCGTGGCCGATTCGACGAGCGCGGGCCCGTCGATCACCTGGCCGGGGACGAGGGCGTCGAAAGCGAACACGGGCGCTTCGCACCAACCCTCGAGGAAGATCCGGCGCGAAGCGAACGGAGGAACGGGTGTTCCCGCGGGCCGCGGCGGCTCTTCCGGGACGGCTTCGAGCTCGCCCACGACCGCGACGCGCAGGTTGACGAGCACGGGGGCCCGGTCCCTGAGGGCGTAAGTGTAGAGTTCCTCGTGTCGGTCGTGGAACGACGCGGCGATGCGATCGAGGAGATCGGGAGCCTCCCAGGGGATCGCGTCGAGATCGACCGGGACCTCGAAGATCTGCTCCCCGTAGCGCATCTCGGCCACCCGGTGCACGCGCACCCGACCGGAAAAGCCGGTCGCCGCCAGGCGCGCGCGGCCTTCGGCTTCGAGGGAAGCGAAGAGCGCGCGCAGCTCGTCCGCGGCGAGGCCGTGGGTCTCGGCCACGTGCGAGCGCGAGAGCTCGATGCGCAGATCCGAGGCGAGCATGCCGTAGGCCGAGAGCACCGAGGCGAGCCGCGGCACCAGGATCCGGGTCATGCCGAGGGCGCGGGCGACGGCGCTCGCGTGCAACCCCGCCGCGCCGCCGAAGGCGAGAAGGGCGAAGCCGCGCGGATCGACGCCGCGGCGCACCGAGACGATGCGCACCCCGTCCGCCATCTTGGCGTCGATGACCCGCTGGATGCCGGCCGCGGCCTCTTCGAGCGAGCAGCCGAGCTCCTGCGCGAGGCGTCCCACGGCGCGCTCGGCGGCGCCGCGGTCGAGGCGCATGCGCCCGCCCGCGAAGCGCTCGGGATCGAGATAACCCAGGAGCAGATCGGCATCGGTGACCGTGGCGTGGACGCCGCCGCGGCCGTAGCAGGCGGGGCCGGGATCGGCGCCGGCGCTCTCCGGGCCCACCTGCAGGATCCCGCCGGGATCGAGCCGGGCGATCGAGCCGCCGCCCGCACCGATGCTCACGATGTCGAGGGAGGGAAGGGCGATCCTCTGGCCGGCGAACTTGCGGTCGGTGGCGATCGCGGCGCGGCCGCCGCGCACGAGGGCGATATCGGTTGAAGTCCCGCCCATGTCGAAGGGCACGAGATCGGGGATGCCCGACGCTCGCGCCGCCCGCACGGCGGCCGCGATCCCGCCCGCCGGACCGGAGAGCACGGCTCCCGCCGCCAGGCGCACGATCTCCTCCACCGTGGCGAGCCCGCCGTGGCTCGTCATCACCAGAAGCGGACCGCTATAGCCCGAAGCGCGCAGCCGTTCCTCGAGCCGGCCGAGATAGCGCGCGAGCGCGGGCTGCACGTAGGCGTTGACGACGGTCGTCGAGACCCGCTCGAACTCCTTGATCTGCGGCCAGACCTCGCTCGAGAGCGAGACCGGGACGTGGGGCAGGAGCCGCGCGAGCTCCTCGCGCGTCGCCCGCTCGTGCGCGGCGTCGCGCCAGGCGTGCAGATAACAGACCGCGACCGATTCGACCTTCTCCGCGCGCAGTCGTTCGATCGCGGCCACAAGCGAGGCGCGATCGAGGGGGATCTCGACGCGTCCGTCGGCGCGCATGCGCTCGCGCACCCCGAGCCTGAGCCGGCGCGGCACGAGCGGTTCGGGCGGCGGCTGGCGCAGGTCGTAGCGGTCGTCCTTGAGGCCTTCGCGCATCTCGAGCACGTCGCGATGGCCTTCGGTGGTGAGCAGTCCCACCTTCGCTCCCTTGCGCTCGAGGAGGGCGTTGGTCGCGACCGTGGTGCCGTGGACGATGCGCTCGGTCCGTTCGAGCAGCGTCCGGCGGTCGAGACCCATGGTCTCGGCCAAACGCGCGAGGCCCTCGAGGACGCCGAGCGATTGATCGGCGGGGGTCGAGGGAGCCTTGGCGTGGAAGAGGCGACCCTCTTCGTCGACCGCGACGAGATCGGTGAAGGTGCCGCCGACGTCGACGCCGATGCGGATCACGGCTCCGTCTCCCCGCCGTCGCTCGTGTAGCCCTCGGCGCGATCGCGGGCGCGCGCGCGCGCCGAGCGCCGGGCGGGATCGCCCCAGCCGCCCCCGCCCCCCGAGCGGGCGACGAGCACGGCGCCGGGCTCGACCCGGATCCCGACCTCCTTGGTCTTCAAGATTCGCTCCGTGCCGTCGGGGGCGCGCAGCCGGTAGTCGTGCGGGGCGCCGTCGCGGCCTCCCAGGATGCCGCAGGCGCCGTGGCGGATCCCGTCGCCGGCGGTATTGGCCACCGCCGGCTCTTCGACCTCGACGCGCATCTCCAGGATCGCGCCGGGGCCGCCGCGATGCTCGCCGTCGCCGCCGCTGTCCGGGCGGAGCTCGTGGCGCAGGAAGAAGAGAGGAAAGCGCACCTCCTGGACCTCGAGCGAACCGAACTTGATGCCGCCCGCGGCCTGCCATTCGCCCGCCGCCGGCCAGCCGTCCCCGGCCGCCGACGCCCCGCCCCCGGGCCGGGCCTGGAAGAGGTGCCACAAAAAGGGCCTGCGCGTGCGCGGGTCGATCCCCCGCAGGGCCACCCGGAAGCGCCGGCCCCAGCCGGCCATCGCCCGCTCGGGGCAGACCGGCGCCAGGGCCTTGACGATGGCTTCGATGATCTCCTGCCCGCAATGGTTCGTGCACAGCGTCACCGGCCGCCCCTCGCGCGGATGCACGACCGTCCCCTCGCGCGTCTTCACCGAGAGCGGTCGGAACGCCCCGTCGTTTTTCGGGATGTCGGGGTCGACGAGATAGGCGAGGGCGACCACGCAAGCGGAATAGGTGTTCGCGAGCGAGGAGTTGACGAAACCTTCGCACTCGGGATCGCTGTCCCCGAGATCGACCTCGAGGTCGCTGCCGCGCTTGCTCACCCGGGCGCGGATGGTGACGTTCTCGCGCCCGTGGCCGTCGTCGTCGAGCACCGCCTCCCCGTACCAGCTGCCGTCGGGCCAGGAGGCGAGGATCGCGCGCACCCGCCGCTCCGCCCCGTCGAGCACCGCCTCGATCGCCTCGAGCGCGCGCGTCGTGCCGAGCTCGGCGAGGAGCGCCTCGAGCCGCCGCGCCCCCACCCGCGCCGAGCCGATCATCGCCGCGAGATCGCCTTTGAAGTCGCGCGGATGGCGCACGTTCAAGGCCAGGAGCTCGAGCACGTCCTCGCGCAAGCGCCCGCCGTCGTACAGGCGCAGAGGCGGGATGCGGATGCCCTCCTGCCAGATTTCGGTCGCCGCCGGATTGTACGCGCCGTGCGTCGATCCGCCGATATCGGATTGATGCGCACGGTTGATCGCCCAGAACAGATGTTTTCCTTCCGCGAACACCGGCACGAAGGCGGTGAGATCGGGAAGGTGATTGCCGCCGCGATACGGATCGTTGAGCAGAAACACGTCCCCCGGCCGGATCGCGCCTTCGAAGGCTTCTTGGATCGCGCGCACGGCGAAGGGAAGGGCGCCCACGTGGATGGGCACGTGTTCGGCCTGGGCGATCAGCCGTCCGCGGGGATCGGCGAGGGCGGTCGAGAAATCGCGCGAGGAGTTGAGGATCTGGGAATAAGACGTGCGCAGCATCGCCTCGCCCATCTCCTCGACGATGGCGAAGAGGCGGTGCTGGACGACGGAAACCGTGATCGGATCGACCGGCATGTCGTTTCCCGCATCGGTGCGCGGGCGAGGCTAGGCGGGCGAACGCGCGGGCGGAAGAGCCGCGCGGCGCGGAAAGACCGAAGCGCACCGGGCGGGCTTGTCGGATGCGCGGCGCGGAGCCAGGCTCGCCCGCGCCCGATGGGGGAGGCGCGATGCGTCTTTTGGACAAAATCGCGATCGTGACCGGTGCGGCGCGCGGGATCGGGCGCGCCACCGCGCGGAGGTTCCTGGAGGAGGGGGCGCGCGTGGTGATGGCCGATCGCGACCTTCCCGCCCTCGAGGCCGCGGCCCGAGCGATGCCCGCCCCCGATCGCCTGCTCGCGGTCGCCTGCGATGTCGGCCGGGCGAGCGACGTCGAGGCGATGGTCGCGGCGGCGCTGGCCCGCTTCGGGCGCATCGACGTGCTCGTCAACAACGCCGGCTACGGAATCCGGGGAACGATCGAACAGACGAGCGAGGCGGATTGGGACGCCTTGATGGCCACCAACCTCAAGGGCGTCTTTTTGTGCTCGCGCGCGGTCGTGCCGGTGATGCGCCGCCAGGGCGGCGGTGCGATCGTGAACGTGGCCTCGACCACCGCCTTCGTCGGCATCCCCGAGCGCGCCGCCTATGTCGCCTCGAAAGGTGCGGTGGCCGCCCTCACCCGGGCCATGGCCCTCGACCACGTCCGCGACGGCATCCGCGTCAACGCCGTCGCCCCGGGAACGGTGGCGAGCGATTATTACGAGCGGATTCTCGCGGGGGCGCCCGATCCGGAGGCGATGCGTCGCGCGCTTTGGGCGCGGCAGCCGCTCGGGCGCGCCGGGACGCCCGAGGAGATCGCTTCCGCCATTCTCTATCTCGCTTCCGAGGAGGCGAGCTTCTGCGTGGGCACCGTCCTCGTCGTCGACGGCGGCATGATCGCCTGGTGAGCGCGGAGGATCGGACGCGGTCGGATGACACCGGCGCGCCGGCCGGCTAGGAAGCCGTCCCGGGGAAGAAACGCCCGTGCTCGAAGAACCGGTCGTCCTCGATTCCGTCACCGAGCTCCGTCCCGCGCACGCGGGGCGGGTGGCGGTGTGCGGCAGCCACGGGGGCGTCTTCGCCGCGTGGTGCGCGGCCGCGGCCGGCGTGCGGGCGGTGATCCTCAACGATGCCGGCATCGGCAAGGACGAAGCCGGCGTCGCCGGATTGCTGTGGCTCGACTCCTTGGGACTTCCCGCCGCCGCCCTCGATCACGACAGCTGCCGCATCGGCGACGGGGCGGACGCGCTCGCGCGCGGGGTGGTGAGCCGGGTCAACCGCGCCGCCGCCGCGCTCGGGGTCGCACCGGGCCAGAGCACCGCCGAGGCCCTCGCGCGGCTCGCCGCCGCGCCGGTCGTCGCGCGCCGCGTGCCCGAGCTCGCCGAGACCCGGGTGCGCATCGCCGAGGCCTGCCGCGAAGGGGTGGAGGTGTGGGCGCTCGATTCCGTCTCTCTCGTCCGCCCCGAAGACGCCGGCCGGATCCTCGTCACCGGCAGCCACGGCGGCCTCTTGGGCGGCCGGCCGGAGAAAGCGCTGCGCGTGGACGCCTTCGCCGCGCTCTTCAACGACGCGGGGATCGGCATGGAGGAGGCGGGTGTGGCGCGTCTCGCGGCGCTCGATGCGCGCGGGATCGCCGCCGCCACCGTGGACTGCTTTTCGGCGCGCATCGGGGAGGGGCTCTCGACCTGGCGCGAGGGCGTGATCAGCCGCGTCAACGCACGGGCGGCGGCGCTCGGCGCCCGCGTCGGCGCGAGCGCCCGTGCCTTCGTCGAGCTCTGCGTGCGGGCGCGCGCGGCCGAGCTCGAGCGCACCCGGCGGGAGGGGCGATGAGCGGGGACGAGGCGAAAGGGTCGAACGCGCGGCTGCGCCTTTCGGGCGGCCGGCTGCTCGCCGAGATGCTCGCGCTGTCGCGGCCGGGCCCGATCTTCGGCATGGGCGGGTTCCAGCTCTTGCCCTTCTACGAGGGCTGCCGCCGCCTCGGCCTCGACCACCGGCTCGTCAACGACGAGCGCTGCGGCGCCTTCGCCGCCGATGCCTGGGCGCGGATCGCGAACCGTCCGGGCCTGTGCGACGGCACGCTCGGCCCCGGCGCCACCAATCTCGTCACCGCGCTCGTGGAGAGCCTGAACGCCGGCATCCCCCTGATCGCGATCACCGGCGATGCGCACCGCGCGCACGCCGGCAAGAACATGACCCAGGAAGCGCGGCAGACCGAGATCCTGCGCCCCGCGGTCAAAGAGGTCCTGCGCGTCGAGCGCACCGAGCGGATCCCCGAGCTCGTCCGCCGCGCTTTCGCGCTCGCCACCTCCGGCCGGCCGGGCCCGGTGATCCTCGACGTACCCGAGGACGTCGCGCACGAGGAGATCGAGATCGACGCGAGCGCGCTCTGGCTCGATCCCGCCACGCTCGAAGTGCCGGCGCGACCGACCCGCCCCGATCCCCAGGCGCTCGCCCGCGCCGCCGCGCTTCTCTCTCGTGCCGAGCGGCCGCTTCTGCTCGCCGGCGGCGGCGTTCATCTCTCCCGCGCCTGGGAGGCGCTGCGCGCGCTCGTCGAGGCGCACGGCATCCCGGTCGCGCACACGATGAGCGGCAAAGGCGCCGTCCCTTGTACGCATCCCCTCTCGGCGGGGCTTTTCGGTCGCTATTCGCGCATCGCGAACGAGCTCGTGGCGCGCGCCGATCTCCTGCTCGCCGTGGGCTGCAAGCTCGGCGAGATCGCCACCCGCCGCTTCACGCTCCTTCCCGAAGGCACCCCGCTCGTCCAGATCGACATCTGCCCCGAGGAGATCGGGCGGACCGCGCGGGTGGAGGTGGGGATCGCCGCCGATGCGCGCCTGGCGCTCTGCGATCTCGCCGCCGAACTCGGCCCGCCGCGGGTCGATCGGGAACCCTGGCGGCGCGAGGTCGCGGAGCGCATGGCGCGCTGGCGCGAAGAGGCCCGACCGCGGCTTCTGTCGGAGGAGAAGCCGATCTCGGTCGCCCGGCTCGTGCACGAGATCGAACGCGCTCTCCCCGAGGACGGGATCCTCGTCGCCGACGGCGGCTTCGCCGCGCATTGGGCAGCGCTGTTCTTCGATACGCGCCGCGCCGGCCGCCATTTCCTCGCCGATCGCGGCTTCGCGTCGATCGGCTACGGCCTTCCGGGCGCGATCGGGGCGGCGCTCGCCGCACCCGGGCGCGCGGTCGTCGCGCTCACCGGCGACGGCGGGCTCAACATGACCCTGGGCGAGCTCGAGACGGCGCGGCGGTGCGGTGCCGTCTTCACCCTCGTCGTCGTCAACAACGCCGCCTCGGGTTACGTGAAGGCGCTCCAACACGCCGTCTACGGAGCCTATCAGTCGAGCGATCTGTGCGAACTCGATTACGCCGCGATCGCCCGAGCCATGGGCTGCCGCGGCATCCGCGTGGAGGATCCGGCCGAGCTCGCACCGGCGCTGCGCGCCGGGCTCGACGAACGGACGGTCCCCACGGTCGTGGACGTCGTCGTCACCCGCGATCCCGCGCGCATGTTGCCGGGGGTCGACAGCCGCGTGCTGCGCGTGCGGCCCGGCGATCGGCCGGTCTGAGAGGCGACGGTGGCGGTAGGGCGCGGTCGCCCGGGGCTCTTCGCGGCTCTTTCGCCCGTAAGGCGAACCGCCTCGTGAAGCTCTCGCGCGGGTCCGCCGCCGACTCTGCACCTTCTCGCCCTCGGCGTCGCCGAGCTCGCGCTCGCCGCTTCGCAAGCGCGCGGAGCCCGCAGGCCTTTCGATCGCGCCTCCCGACCCGAAACGCACGCTCCGTCGCGCGCAGGAGCGTGCGCGCCGGCGCGGCTCCACCGAGGCGATCCCGCCTCCCGAGACCATGGAGCGCAGCGGTGTCGGCATCGGGCCGAGGCCGGCGGCCCGGGGCCGGGCGCGACGAAGACGCGGCGCGCGCGAGCGATGCGCTGCGGCGCGGGCTCGCGCGGCCGGGGATCGAAACTTCCGTGCCGCGCTTCGTCCGTCCCTTCTGAGCCGGGCGCGTCGCGCCGCTCAGAAAGAGGAGCCCGGCTCGCGCAAGAACGCTTCTTCTTCCGGCGTGCTCGGCCGGCCGAGGATCGCGTTGCGGTGCGGGAACCGCCCGAAGCGGCGGATGACCTCGCGATGGCGTTCCGCGTAGGCCAGGGCCGCACCGCCCAGCGGCCGGCAGAGTTCCACCGCCAGGTCCTGATCGGCGATGTCTTCGCTGTGCTCGAAGGGTAGATAGAAGAAGAGCCGGGCGCGCTCGGGAACGGCGCGATCGTGACCGCGGGCGAGGGCGGCGCGGGCGAGCGCGCGCGCTTTCGCGTCGAAGGCGTAAGCCCGCGGCGTCCCGCGATAGATGTTGCGCGGCAGCTGATCGAGCAGCAGCACGAGGGCGAGCGCTCCCTCCGGATGCTCGAGCCAGCCGTCGCAGGCGCCGGACGCGGCCCGCTCGACGAGGGCGCCGAACCGTTCGGCGAGGAGGCGGTCGAAAGCCGGGTCGGGGCGGAACCAGAGCGGCTCGGTCGCGGGCGCGAACCAGAGATCGAGAAGTGCCCGGGCTTCGGTCGGTAGCTCCCGCACGGCGCCCGCGTCCTCAATTCTCGGGGATCGCTTCGAGGGCGCCGCGGATCGAGGCGGCCTCGGCCAAGAGGCTCTCGCTCGCCGCGCGCAGTTGCGCGAGCTGCTGATCGGCCACCGCCCGCAGCCGGGCCTCGATGGCGTTGATGCTGTCGGCGATCGGACGGCGGTCGGCGATCTGCGCTTCGATCCGGGCGAGCTCCTCGCGCGCCGCGGCCAGGCGCGCTTCGGTCGCGGCGAGCTCCTCGCGCGTGCGCGAAAGCGCCGCTTCGGTGTCGGCGAGCGTCGCGCGCAGTTCGGCGATCTGCGCCTCGATCGCCTGTTTGCGCTGCAGGGCCTCGGCCTGCTCGCGGCTCAGGCGCTCGAGCTCCCGCCGGCGGCCGGCGAGCTTGTCCTCGGCTTCGGCGATCTCTTGGCGGCGCAGGGCGAGCTGGCGGGAGGCCTCGGCCACCGCCTCCTGGAGCTCCGTGCGGCGTCGTTCGAGCGCCTCGGCCTCGCCGTGCAGCTGGCGCTCCGCGGCGAGCGTCTGGCTCACGCGGTTGAGCTGATCGGTCGTCTGCTGCAGCTGGCTGCGCACCTGCCCGAGCTGATCGCGCAGCCGCATTTCGGTCATCGCCGCCTCCTCCTCGCGCCGGCGGAGCGCCGCGCGGGCGGCGAGCCAGAGCCCGAAACCGAGGACGGCGAGCAGGGCGAGACCGGCGAGCGTTCCCTGGACGACGGGCGGTGAAGCGAGCAGTGGGTCGAGCACGGCTTTCCTCCCCCTTGTCGGGCGAGCGTCCTCGCTCGCGCCGACGTCTCGCGGCGTCGCGCGACGCGCGCAGCTCTAGCAGCCCCGGCCGCGGGCGGGCGAGCACGAAAAGCGCCGCGGGCGCGCGATCGCGCGTTTACGGTTCTTTGGGAAAAGCGTGGCAGGAGGGAAAGGCGCGCCCGGCGCAGGCGCCGGCGCTCGGGAACGGGGCGTGCGATGGCTGGCTCGCTCGTGGCGGATCTTCGGCCCGAGCCGCGCGACGCGGAAAGGCGGAGCACGAGCCGCGGGTGTCCGCGCCGAGCCGGGACCTTCTTCCGATCGGAGGAGCGAGGCTCGGCGGCGGTCGAGTTCGCTCTCGTTCTGCCCGCCCTCTTGCTGCTCCTTCTCGGCATCTTCGAGGTCTCGGTCCTCTTGTTGAGCCAGTCGCTGCTGCAGGCCGCGGCGAGCGAGGCGGCGCGCAGCGGGATCACCGGGGGCACGCAGGCGGGGCTGTCGCGCGAGCAGAGCATCCGTCGCGTCGTCGCGCAGATCGCCGGCCGGCTCGTGCCGCCCGAACGGGTGGTGCTCGAGACCCTCGTCTATCCGAGCTTCGAGAGCATCGGTCGGCCCGAGCCGTTCACGGACGCGAACCGCAACGGCCGGCGCGACGCCGGCGAGCCCTTCACCGACGTCAACGGCAACGGGGTTTGGGATGCGGACATGGGCAGGCCCGGCCTGGGCGGTCCCAACGACGTGGTGCTCTATCGGCTCACCTACGAGTGGCGGCCGATGACCGGGCTTTTCCGCGCCGTCCTTCCGGGCCAGGGGAGGGTGGTCCTGCGCGCCGCCTTTCCGGTGCGCAACGAACCCTTCCCGGCGGGCTGACGATGGTCCTCGGGTACGCCCGCGCTCGCCTCCGCGCTCTCGGCCGGCTGTGCCGGCGGCTGCGCGATTGCGCGCAGGACGAGCGGGCGTCGGTGGCGGTCGAGGCGGCGCTCGTCGCCCCCGTGCTCGTGCTGCTGTTCGTCGGCGCGGCCGAGCTCGGCTGGCTGTATCTCGCGCGGCTGAAGACCGAGCGGGCGGCGGCGGCGGTGGCCGATCTCGCGGCGCGCGCGGGCGAGCTCCGCGAGGCCGACATCCGGGACGTCTTCCGCGCCGCCGCCGGGGTGCTCGAGCCGCTCGATCTGTTCAGAGACGGCCGCGCCTTCTTGTCGAACGTGGTCAACACCACCGGCCTTCCCGTCATCCGCTGGCAGCGCGCGAGCGCGCCGGGCCTCGCGACGACGAGCCGCATCGGGTCGCAAGGGGGGCCGGCCGCTCTCGCGGGCGGGCCCGCGCTCCGGCTCGGCGAAGAGGTCGTGGTGGGCGAAGCCGAGCTCGCGGTGCGGCCGCTTCTCGGCATTCTCGTGCGCGCTCCCGCCCGCTATTACGCCCGCGCCGTCCAGCGCCCGCGTTTCGGTACGGTGATCTTCGTTCCCGGCTGAGCCGCACGCGGCTCCGTCCGCGGCCGGGCTTCGGAGGTCCGGCGGGAAACGAGCGCGTTGTCAGTTCCGTGCGGCTCCTCTATCGCAGCCGCGACGCCCGCAACCGATCCCGCCCGATGCGCCACCTCGTCATCGTCGACCATCCCCTCGTCCAGCACAAGCTCGCGCTGTTGCGCATGAAGCAGACGCCGACGGCCGAGTTCCGCCGGCTCGTGCGCGAGATCGCGCTTCTTCTGGGCTACGAGATCACCCGCGACCTGCCGCTCGCCCCGGTGCCGATCGAAACCCCGCTCGAGGCGATGGAGGCGCGCATGCTCGCCGGCAAGAAGCTGTGCATCGTCTCCATCCTGCGCGCGGGCAACGGTCTGCTCGAGGGCATGCTCGAGCTCCTGCCCTCGGCCCGGGTGGGGCACATCGGGCTCAGGCGGGATCCGACGACGCTCGCTCCGATCGAATATTATTTCAAAGTGCCTGCGGATATCGCGGAGCGGCCGGTGATCGTCGTCGATCCCATGCTGGCCACCGCGAATTCCGCCGTCCACGCGGTCGACCGCCTCAAGGGCGCGGGGGCCAGGGACATCAAGTTCGCCTGTCTTCTCGCCGCCCCCGAAGGGGTGGCGCGGATGAGAGAAGCCCATCCCGACGTCCCCGTGTATGCGGCCGCGCTCGATCGCGGGCTCGACGAACACGGCTACATCCGGCCCGGGCTCGGGGACGCCGGGGATCGTCTGTTCGGCACCCGCTAGCGCCCGCCGTTAACGGAGCCTTGTGTCTTGACCGATAGACTTCGGGGCGAGGCGGTCACCGACCGCGGGGTCAAGGTCCGCAACGTGCTGCCCTGCCGCATCGTCGCGAGCCGGCCGGAGCTGTTCGACGGGCTCGCCGAGTTGATCTCGAGCTTCGGCCTGCCCACGCGGGTGAGCGCGCCGGCGCGCGCCCTCGCCGAACCCGCGGGCGAACCGGGGCTCGATCTGCTCGTGCTCGAAGGCGAGGAAGACGCCGCCGCGCTGCGTCGCTTGCGCGCCCGCAGCCGTGCGATCGGGAGCCCGGTCGTGGCGTTGATGCGCGGGGGCCGCCCGCGCTTCGCCTCGCTCGCCCTCGCGCTCGGCTGCGAGGACGCGATCGCCTTCCCCCTCCTGGAAGAGGAGCTGTGTTTCCGGCTCGACACGCTCGTCTCTTTCGCGTTGCTCGCGCGCGAGTTGCGCCTGCGCGAGCAGGTCTGCAGCCATTGGCCGGCGCCGGACCGCGGCGCGCCGACCCCGGTGCTGGAGACGGTCGCCGGCGACGTGCTGCTCGTCGGCGCGCCGTCGCCGATCCAGGTCAAGCTCGCCGATGCCCTGCCCCTCAAGCGCGTCGTCTTCGCCCGCAGCCCGCGCTCGGCCGCCGCGCGGCTGGCCGAGGCCGCTCCGCTTCTCGTCGTGCACGCCCTCGACCGCGACGTCGGACCCGAGGCGGCGGGTACCGAGGAGCTCGCGCGGGCGGCGCGGCGCGCGCGCGTGGGATGCGTGCTCGCGGCCCCGGCGGGCGCCGTGAGCGTCGCGCAGGCGCGCGCCTTCGGCTACGACGACCGCATCGCCGCCGACGACAGTCCCGAGGAACTGCGCTTGCGGCTGGGGTTCTGGCTGCGCTTCGTGCGCACGCGTCGGGCGATGGGCGAGCTTTTGCGCCGCGCCCGCGGCGGGCCCGCGGTGGATCCCGAGACCGGGCTGTGGAGCCGGGCGATGGTGCTCGACTATCTCCACATGCGCGAGAGTTATCCCGCCGGTCGGGCGCGCGCCTGTGCCGTGCTGCGCCTGGGCGGACTCGAGCGGCTCGCCGAGCGCCGCGGTCATCTCGCCGTCGCCGCGGCTCTGGCGGCGCTGGGCGAGCGGCTCGCGCGCGCCGTGCGCGCGGAGGATCTCCCCGCCCATCTCGCCGAAGGCGCGTTCTGCGTGATCTTGCCGCCGACGCGCGCCCCCGACCCCGAGCCGCTCGCGCTGCGGCTGCGCGAGCTCTTGGCCCGCCCGGTCGCGGTGGCGGGCGAAGTCGAAACCCTGCCGGTGGCCGCCGTGTGCGGGACGCTCGAGCGTCCCGCCGATGCGCCGCGCGCGCTCGAGCGCTGTCTTCGCGAGGTCGAACCGGATCTCCGCCGCGCCGCCTAGCGGCGGCTCAGATCATGTACATCCCGCCGTTGGCGGAAATCGTGGATCCGGTGATGAAGCCCGCCTCTTCGCTCACCAGGAAGAGCACGCAGCGGGCGATCTCGTCCGCCGTCCCCAGCCGTCCCACCGGGATCGTCGGCACGATCCGCTCGGCGATGATCTTGGGATCCACCGCCCGGACCATGTCGGTGTCGATGTAGCCGGGGCAGACCGCGTTGACGGTGATGTTGAACTTGGCGCCCTCGAGCGCGAGCGCCTTGACGAAACCGAGATCGCCCGCTTTCGAAGCCGAATAGTTGACCTGACCGAACTGTCCCTTCTGGCCGTTGACCGAGGAGATCACCACGATCCGGCCGTACTGCCGCTCGCGCATCCCCGGCCAGACCGGATGGGTCATGTTGAACAGCCCGTCGAGGTTGGTGCGGATGACCTCGTCCCACTGCTGCCGGGTCATTCGATGGAAGGGGGCGTCGCGGGTGATCCCGGCGTTGTTGACCAGGATCTCGATCGGCCCGACCTCCGCCTCCACCTTGCGCACGCCCTCCACACAGGCGTCGTAATCGGCCACGCTCCATTTGTAGACCGGGATCCCGGTTTCGGCGTGGAACTTCTGCGCGGCCTCGTCGTTGCCGGCGTAGGTCGCGACCGTCGTGTACCCGGCTCCTTTAAGGGCCTTGGAGATGGCGGCCCCGATCCCGCGGGTCCCGCCCGTGACCAGTGCGACGCGTGCCATCCTCCACCTCCCCGAGAGGTCTTCGCTTCCTTCGTTCCCGCCGTCGGCGTCGGGCGCGCTCAGTCGCGCGACACGCACATGGCGATGCCCATCCCGCCCCCGATGCACAAAGTGGCGAGCCCCTTCTTGGCGTTCCGGCGCTTCATCTCGAAGAGGAGCGTGGTGAGGATGCGGGCGCCCGAAGCGCCGATGGGATGGCCGAGGGCGATCGCCCCGCCGTTGACGTTCACCTTCTCCACGTCCCATCCCATGTCGCGGTTGACGGCGATGGCCTGCGCCGCGAAGGCCTCGTTGGCTTCCACGAGGTCGAGGTCCTCGACCTTCCAGCCCGCCTTCTCGAGCGCCTTGCGCGAGGCCGGGATCGGCCCCGTGCCCATGATCGCCGGGTCGACCCCGGCCTGGGCCCAGGAGACGATCCGGGCGAGGGGCTCGAGCCCGCGCCGCTCGGCCTCTTTCGCGCTCATGACCACGAGCGCCGCCGCCCCGTCGTTGATCCCCGAGGCGTTGCCGGCGGTGACCGTCCCGTCGGGGGCGAAGGCCGGCTTGAGCTTCTGCAGGGCCTCGAAGGTGGTCCCGAAGCGCGGATACTCGTCCGCCTCCACCACCACCTCGCCCTTGCGCGTGGGCACCGTGACCGGCACGATCTCGTCCTTGAATTTCCCGGCCTTGATCGCGGCTTCCGCCTTGTTCTGCGAGGCGACGGCGAAGCGGTCCTGGTCTTCGCGCGTGATTTGCCACTTCTGCGCCACGTTCTCGGCGGTGTTGCCCATGTGGTAGCCGTGGAAGGCGTCCCACAGGCCGTCTTTGAGCATGCTGTCGAGGAACTCGATCGACCCCATCTTGGTGCCCTCGCGCAGATGCGCGACGTGCGGGGCACGGGTCATGCTCTCCTGGCCCCCGGCCACGACGATCGTCGAATCGCCGTTCTTGATCGCCTGATAGGCGAGGGCGACGGATTTGAGCCCGGAACCGCAGAGGATGTTCACCCCGTAAGCCGGCACTTCCACCGGGATCCCGGCCTGCACCGCCGCTTGCCGGGCCGGGTTCTGACCCTGACCGGCGGTGAGGATCTGGCCCATGATGACTTCCGAGACCTCGCCCGGCTCCACGTTCGCGCGCTCGAGCGCCGCGCGGATCGCGACCTTGCCGAGCGCGTGCGCCGGCAGGCTCGCGAAGGCGCCGTTGAAGGAGCCGATGGGGGTGCGGGCGGCGGCGACGATGACGACGTCGGTCACGGACTTCTCTCCTTGCGCACGGTCGGTCCGGCTCGCGCTCATCTAGGCACCGCGTGCTGCGGCGCGCAATCCCGGCGCGGGTGCGACGATTCGCGGACGCGCGCCGACCTCGGCCACACTCGGGTGCAGCGGCCCCGCGCGGATCGCGGGCGTTCACGGTTTCTTAAGGGTTCGCGGTCAGACTGCCCGGCGATGGGGCCACCTTTCCGCCGGGAGTATCGGACCATGTCCTCGCTGCGCACCTTCTGGACCGACGAAGAAGGCGCCACCGCGATCGAATACGGGCTCATCGCCGCGCTCATTGCGGTCGTGATCATCGCCGCTGTTGGCGCTGTGGGCACAGACCTCCGGGACACTTTCCAAGGGATCGCTGACGCTTTGAACCCGCCGGCCGTGACCGGATCCGGTAGCTAATCGCCAATCTTCACCGTTTCTTCCAGCCCGGCCCGCGTGGGGGGTCGCAGTGGCAGCCGCGGCCCTCCCGCGGCGGCCGGGGCCGCCGTCCAATGTGCCGCCGGCTTTTTTGGGCCCAGCGTTCTTAACCAAAGCGCCGAACCCGGCGTTCGAGCCAACCGATCCGAAGACCGCGCCGTGCCGAACGAGCTCTTCTCGCTCCTCGTCTTGGTTCCGCTCCTCCTCGTCCTCGCCTGGGTCGTCTGGGCGGATCTGCGCGCGCGCCGCATCCCCAACCCCGCCGTGCTCGCGATCCTCGCCCTCTGGCCGGCGCAC
>JANXAZ010000099.1 GCA_025062095.1 Geminicoccaceae bacterium | reverse complement strand
TACCTGGGGCGCGGGGTGGATGCTTATGTGGCGCTGGAAGGCGCGCTGAAGATTAAGGAAATCGCCTATGTGCCCACCCAAGAGCCGCCTGCTGGCGAAATGAAGCACGGTCCGCTGGCGTTGGTGGAGCCGGGCGTGGTAGCCGTGTTCATCGCGACGCAAGAGCGCACGCGCGAAAAACTCTTGGGCAACCTCAAGGAAATCAAGGCGCGTCAAGGCACGGTGTTTTTAATCACCACTGAGGGCGACCATCTGCTGCCCCAAGAAGCCGATTACACCGTGTTCGTGCCCAAGCCAACACTGGAGGAGTTGACGCCTCTGACCACCATCCCCGTGCTGCAGCTGTTTGCATACCATGTGGCACGCTTGCGCGGATGCGAAATCGACCAGCCGCGCAACCTCGCAAAGAGCGTGACGGTGGAGTAGGCACTCTGTGCGGGCGTCGCCTATCGGTGTGCCATACTACTAATATGCGATATTTGCGGGCGTGGAAGCGGCGGCATGCACCACTCAACACCGATGACCCCAACGCGCTCAAAATGGCGCTTCAGCAGCGCGAATTAGAGCTGCAAGAGGCGCGGCGCGCCATCCACATCCTGGAACACCGCCTTGCCGACCGCGAGGCGGAAATTGAGGCGTTGCGGCGCATCAGCGAAGCTGCAGGCAGCGCACTCGCCTCCGAAAGCATGCTGCAGTCTATCGCCGAAATCGCGATGCGCATCACGGAAACCGAGATTTGCCACATTTTCTTGTACGACGAGGCAAGCGGCGAGTTGGTGCTGCGTGCTGCTACAGGTGAT
>JANXAZ010000098.1 GCA_025062095.1 Geminicoccaceae bacterium | reverse complement strand
CATCGTCGCGTAGCCGCGCGGCTTCAATGAGGCCTCGGCAATAATGCCGAGGAAGTCCTCTGCGCGGAGACGATCGCCGGATGACTGATGCCGGGCTTCAATGAGGCCTCGGCAATAATGCCGAGGAAGTCACCGGTAGCGTCGGCAGGCATGTCGTACGGCGAGGAAGCTTCAATGAGGCCTCGGCAATAATGCCGAGGAAGTCCGGCAACGGCGCGTATCCGCTCGTCTCGTTTTCGGAAGCTTCAATGAGGCCTCGGCAATAATGCCGAGGAAGTCACCTATAACACTTACTATCGCCCCCCGCAGTTGGCAAGCTTCAATGAGGCCTCGGCAATAATGCCGAGGAAGTCCCAAGCGGCTGACGTTCGCGGCTATCCTCGCCAAAGTGCTTCAATGAGGCCTCGGCAATAATGCCGAGGAAGTCGAGATCTGGGAGCGCGGCGATTTTCACGTTTGCGTCGGCTTCAATGAGGCCTCGGCAATAATGCCGAGGAAGTCTCGTGAGGACGGCTGCGCTTTACAATCGCGCCGTCGCTTCAATGAGGCCTCGGCAATAATGCCGAGGAAGTCGGGCCGAACACCTCCACCATGACAGGCGCGGCGTCGCTTCAATGAGGCCTCGGCAATAATGCCGAGGAAGTCCGCATGCGGCATCGCCCCGTGCACGATCCGTGCGTTGTGCTTCAATGAGGCCTCGGCAATAATGCCGAGGAAGTCCAGCGATCCATCTGAAAGGCAAGCGAGCCGGATGACAAGCTTCAATGAGGCCTCGGCAATAATGCCGAGGAAGTCGTGCCCGTGAATCGCTCGCCGAGGGAAACGTTCCCGAAGCTTCAATGAGGCCTCGGCAATAATGCCGAGGAAGTCACGAAAAGACAGCGAGC
>JANXAZ010000097.1 GCA_025062095.1 Geminicoccaceae bacterium | reverse complement strand
ACCTCGCGATCCGCCCGCCTCTGAAGCCTCGCCCTGACGAAGAAGGGATTAAGACCGGTCTCGCCACGAGACCACCGCGACGCCCGGACTCTGAAGCCTCGCCCTGACGAAGAAGGGATTAAGACTGATGGACGCCACTCTCCTTGTCGACCTCTTCGCCCTCTGAAGCCTCGCCCTGACGAAGAAGGGATTAAGACGCACTTCGTCGCCGTAGTAGACGCGCCATCGCTTCCTCTGAAGCCTCGCCCTGACGAAGAAGGGATTAAGACGCCGTCCGACCTGAATAGCAGATGTAGCCCGCCGCCTCTGAAGCCTCGCCCTGACGAAGAAGGGATTAAGACATCGTAGTCCACGACCACACTCCTCTCGGCTGTTCTCTGAAGCCTCGCCCTGACGAAGAAGGGATTAAGACCCGCAATGGTGGTTACGACGCCAGGCACGTTGACGCTCTGAAGCCTCGCCCTGACGAAGAAGGGATTAAGACCTTCAAGAGCCTGCTCGCATTGGCCCCGAAGGTCTTGCTCTGAAGCCTCGCCCTGACGAAGAAGGGATTAAGACTTCAGAGACGGGAAGAGCCGGCTTCGCGTCCGCGCTCTGAAGCCTCGCCCTGACGAAGAAGGGATTAAGACGCCTCGATCCCCTCTTCGATTCTGAGGTCCGGTTCCCCTCTGAAGCCTCGCCCTGACGAAGAAGGGATTAAGACGTGCGAAACTCAGCGTCATTGCCATTCCCACCTCCCTCTGAAGCCTCGCCCTGACGAAGAAGGGATTAAGACCTATGGGCCGAGGGGGAACTCGAGTAGCTCCATCAACTCTGAAGCCTCGCCCTGACGAAGAAGGGATTAAGACTCCGCACCGCGGCGGTACGGGCCGCGGCCCGAACTCTGAAGCCTCGCC
>JANXAZ010000096.1 GCA_025062095.1 Geminicoccaceae bacterium | reverse complement strand
CGGGAGCGCGGATTGAAACGCGGACGACCAAGTAGTCGCGTGCTGGCAGGCGCGTATCGCTCCCCGCGCGGGAGCGCGGATTGAAACGGCCAGGAGATGACGACGATGGCCGGGTCCAGCCATCGCTCCCCGCGCGGGAGCGCGGATTGAAACATCCCGACGCGCGTCCCCGCTGGTCGCGTGGTGACGATCGCTCCCCGCGCGGGAGCGCGGATTGAAACGAGGTCAAACCGCCGGTCATCGCGCCGGCGGCTGATCGCTCCCCGCGCGGGAGCGCGGATTGAAACGGGGCATGCTAGCGATCCTCCCCGATGGCTCGGATCATCGCTCCCCGCGCGGGAGCGCGGATTGAAACCATGCCCCCAATCGAGCACGGGCCAGCGCCCGGAGATCGCTCCCCGCGCGGGAGCGCGGATTGAAACTTTGCTGCCGCCTCGCGGATCCGAGCGATCACGAATCGCTCCCCGCGCGGGAGCGCGGATTGAAACCGGAATTTGTCCGTCCACCAGAGGCCAGCGTTTAGACATCGCTCCCCGCGCGGGAGCGCGGATTGAAACGCAGCAGAGGGACTTTGTCCGTGCCGACGGGGACGAGCATCGCTCCCCGCGCGGGAGCGCGGATTGAAACAATTTCTCCTGTGCAACAGCGGCCAACTGGCCAGTGATCGCTCCCCGCGCGGGAGCGCGGATTGAAACCGTTTATTCGGCTGCCCTCAGCGGAGACTTGCGCGATCGCTCCCCGCGCGGGAGCGCGGATTGAAACAGTAGAGTGGCAGCGAGACGGCGGGCCGTCTCGCATCGCTCCCCGCGCGGGAGCGCGGATTGAAACCCCGGCGTGCGCCCCGCGCCCGAGGCGCCGGGCGAATCGCTCCCCGCGCGGGAGCGCGGATTGAAACCCGGCAACGGTGTCGACTACAGACCCGCGTAGCTTCGCTCCCCGCGCGGGAGCGCGGGTTGAAACTCGGGCCCGCGCGAAACGCCCGCC
>JANXAZ010000095.1 GCA_025062095.1 Geminicoccaceae bacterium | reverse complement strand
CGCCGCGAACGCGCTCGTGGGCTTCGGTAGCTCGCAGATGGGCGGGGTGCGCGACGAGCTCCTCGTCCCCACGGTGACGCTCGACCAACTCCTCGAGGCGAGCTTCGCCCCCGAGCTCGTGAAGATCGACGTCGAGGGGGAGGAGCTTCTGGTCCTGCGCGGAGCCGAACGGCTGTTGCGCGAGGTGCGTCCGCGGCTCCTGATCGAGGTCGCGGAAACCAACGCCGAACCGGTGACCGAGCTCTTGCGCGCCGCGGGCTATCGGTTGTTCGACGCGGCCGAGCCCGGGAAGGGGCTGCCTCCGGTCGACCGCGCCGTGTGGGACACGCTCGCGGTGCCCGAGGAGCGAGCCTGAGCCGGCTGCTGCTGTCGAGCCCGGCCCTCTCCTCGGTCGCCGTCGGGCCCTTCTTTGTCCATTCTCCGCCCTCGTTTCGTCGTCCTCGGCCCCCGAGCGGAGGATCTAGTCCTCTCCGCACTCGTCATCCTCGGGCTCGACCCGAGGATCCAGCCGTCCTGGATGGCCGGGTCGAGCCCGGCCATGACGACGGGGGAGACGCCGGCCCTTCGTTGTCGTGCCCGGCCTCGCGCCTTCTTGGTGTCATCCTCGGGCCCCGACCCGAGGATCCACTTCTGGACGGCCGGGTCGAGCCCGGCCATGACGAGAGAGGCGGCGGGGCTTTCACCGCGCCCGTGATCCTCGGCCTCTCGCGATCGTCATCCTCGGTTCCCGACCCGAGGATCCGGGCCTCCCCTTTATCGTCATCCCCGGGCTCGACCCGGGGATCCAGTTCCCGGACGGCCGGCTTGTCGGGCGGCCGCGAGGAGCGAACGGCCGGGGCCTGGTTCCGGCCCTCTTCGGTCCCCGCCGCCTCGGAACGTCGCCCTCGGCCGCCGAGCCGGGGTCTGTCGATCCCGCTGCGGTTGCGCGCGGGTCAGATGTGCAGCGCGCGGCCGAAGGCGGCGAGCACCGCCTCGTGCATGGTCTCCGAGATCGTCGGGTGG
>JANXAZ010000094.1 GCA_025062095.1 Geminicoccaceae bacterium | reverse complement strand
TCGGCATTATTGCCGAGGCCTCATTGAAGCAAATATTCCCTTTCCAGAGACGCCACAAAGGCCGAGACTTCCACGGCATTATTGCCGAGGCCTCATTGAAGCGGCAGGTCGGCGATCTTGTACGAAGATCCCTACTCGACTTCCTCGGCATTATTGCCGAGGCCTCATTGAAGCGTAGGGAAAATGAGAAAAGCGTTCGTCCTGGGATCGAGGACTTCCTCGGCATTATTGCCGAGGCCTCATTGAAGCCATCCCAATTGGCACGTCGAACTCGACGAGAAGACGGGACTTCCTCGGCATTATTGCCGAGGCCTCATTGAAGCCATCTTCTCTCTCCTAGACTTTTACTACCTCGAACTTGACTTCCTCGGCATTATTGCCGAGGCCTCATTGAAGCATCCTCATTACTTCCTGAAGGAATCTGTCATAAGAGACTTCCTCGGCATTATTGCCGAGGCCTCATTGAAGCTCGCAGACGCTCCGAGTATCGTCGCAGCCGACCGAGGGACTTCCTCGGCATTATTGCCGAGGCCTCATTGAAGCTCCCTCATGGCCGGCGTCAACCGGCGTTTCCCCGTTTGACTTCCTCGGCATTATTGCCGAGGCCTCATTGAAGCTGGGGACGACCGCCACCTCCCCTCTGCGCCCCCCTGGACTTCCTCGGCATTATTGCCGAGGCCTCATTGAAGCTAGTATCGCTTATCCAAGCGAGGGCTGTTGGAGCCCGGGACTTCCTCGGCATTATTGCCGAGGCCTCATTGAAGGAAGAGGCCCGGTAGAACCGAAGCCTCTTGACTCCGAGACTTCCTCGGCATTATTGCCGAGGCCTCATTGAAGCTCCCCGTACAGAGAATGACTCTCGGCCTCGTGGTTCTTGACTTCCTCGGCATTATTGCCGAGGCCTCATTGAAGCTTGAGATAGAGCTCGACGGCCTCCGACCAATCGATGCGACTTCCTCGGCATTATTGCCGAGGCCTCATTGAAGCTCACTCTGCCTCCGGCAGCCGCCAGACGAGCCTGGCGACTTCCTC
>JANXAZ010000093.1 GCA_025062095.1 Geminicoccaceae bacterium | reverse complement strand
GGGCTCGGGCTGGTCGTCAACAACCCCTGGAACGGCGGCATCCCCGGCCAGTTCCGCGACTGGCTGAACGGCCGCGAACCGAACATTGCCGCCGCCCTCTTCGCCGCCCCGGCGACCTGGGACGACGTCGCCGGCGGGGCGGGCACGAGCGACACCACCTGGGCGGGCCAGCTCACCGACAACGACCGCTGGCTGCGGCACGAATGGTGGCCGCGCGACCGCCCGGTGGTGATCTACCTCGTGGGCGCGCCCTATAGTCACCGCAACTACAACCCATCGACCGGGCAGTGGCGCAGCCCTTCGATCTGGGCCGAGATCAAGACCGGCACCTACGACGCCTTCTACCGGCGGCTGTGGCGCAGGCTGGCCACCCGCTGCGGACAACAGAACCGCGACCCGAACACGCTCGTCATCCGCTGGTGCGGCGAGAACACGGCGAACTGGAAGCCCGATGCCATCGGCCCCGACAAGCAGTCCTTCATCGACGGCTTCCGCCGCACGATCGATCTCATGCGCCAGGAAGTCGGCAACGTGCTCGGAGCGGGCAAGACCTTCATGGTCGAATTCGGCCCGACCATGCACCTGCACTTCGGCCAGGGCGCGAGCGTCGAGCGCCTGTGGAACGTCTATCCCGGGGACGACTGGGTGGACGTCATCGGCATGGGCATCCACGACTACAAGGGGATGACCGTGCAGCAGGACTGGGACGCGATGCTCGTCAAGAACAACTACCTGGGCGCGTGGGTCGAAGGCATCCAGGACTGGTTCGACTTCGGCGCCAGCCGCAACAAATGGATCGGGACGAGCGAAATCTGCAGCAACGTGAACACTTATCCGCCCAGCAATCCGATCCATCCGCGCACGCAGAACATGCACGTGTTCTGGACGAACGGCTTCGAACCGCTGCGCCGGCGCTACGACGGGCGGTTCTTGTACTTCTGCTACATGTGGGTGTCGGGGGACCGCAACCGCACCGATGCGCTGGTCACCCAGCTCTGGCAGCCCGACGGCTGGGGCGAGCCGTTCCGGCAGCTCTA
>JANXAZ010000092.1 GCA_025062095.1 Geminicoccaceae bacterium | reverse complement strand
GGCGAGGAACACGCGCGCCGGATCGAAGGGGTCGTGGGGCGCCAGCCAGGGTGCCGTCAGCGCCCCGAGGACGAAGGCGAGCACGAGCCCGGCCGAGCCGACCGCGAGGGGGGAGCGGGTGAAGTGCCACCACAGCTCGTGATCCCGCAGCCTCCGGACCGCCGCCCACACCGCCCGACCTCCGGCCGTTTCGCGCAAAGAGATTGTTACACCCTCTGTTCATCAATCGGAAGTCACTTCCCGCGCCGCTCGCCGCGAACCGGCCCGAGCGAGAAAGGCGCCCGAGAGATCCGGCGGATGCGGTCCCCCCGGTGCCGGACGGCGGCGCGCGCGGGGCGGATCGGTACAGACCACGACCGTCTGGGCTCCCGGGCGCCCGGCCCGGAGACCGCGGTCCGGGTCCGGTGCCCTCGCCTCGCCCCCGCTTCCGGCCGCGCGCGAGGAACCCGCGCGCCGAAGGCGGGCGCACCGCGCGCGCCGATCCTCGCCATCTCGGTCGCGCGGGCGCCGAGAGCGGCGGAGATCGGGTGCTCGGGGGATTTCGTTCGTGTCGGCGCCCGCCCCTCGACCGGCTCGCGACCCCGCCCGCTCGGAGCCTCGTCGGTCGCACGCCCGCTCGCGGCTTCGCACCGAATTCGTCCGTGCGATTTTCCGGACCCCGCGCGGCCGCGCCCGCGGGATCGCGGCGGCTGCCGGTTGTGTCCGCGATCGCTTCGCCACATCGAATTCGTTCGTGCATTTTTTCGCGTGAGTCGCGCGCGGCGCGCCGATCCCCGCCTTCGGCCGGAAAACGGGTTCCCAGCGTGCGCGCGCCGATCCGCGCGCGCCCGAAAGAGCGCGAAAAGCACCCCGAAACGGTGGAGAACCCGGCTCGCGAGCCCGCGCGATCGGGGCGGTGGGGCAGCGTCCCGAGAAGCTGCGCGAGGGTCGGCGCCCTCGCCCGTGGATCCGATCCCGTGCTCCAGCGCCCGGCTCCGCCCCCGGAGCCGGTGGACCCGAGCGAGCGACCCGTTTCGTTTCCGCGCGCATCCCCGGTGCGGCCCGCGACGAACGGAGCCCGCCCCGCCCGAG
>JANXAZ010000091.1 GCA_025062095.1 Geminicoccaceae bacterium | reverse complement strand
TGTGGCAGGATCAAAACCGCTGCGGCGAATGGCGCGCTCACGAATCACCGTTGCCAGTTCCGCAGGGTTTACCTGCCGCTTGGCAGTGCGCGCCTTGGGTCGCCCGCGTCGCGGTTTGGGCGCCTCGGCTTCCGCCTCGTCGGGATCCGTCAGCTGAATGCCCAGTCGCCTTGCCAGCCACTCCTGTCGCTCCGCGTCGAGCGTCTCCAGATAGTGCTGCACCTGCTCCATCGCTTGTTCGAAGGTGCTATTGGGCGGGAGGTCTATAGAGAGGCTCAGCTCGTCGTTCAGCAAGGTGATTAGGGCACGCAGGCGCAGCCGATCTGCTACAGCCGCT
Organism: Geminicoccaceae bacterium; assembly: GCA_025062095.1. GTDB lineage: Bacteria > Pseudomonadota > Alphaproteobacteria > Geminicoccales > Geminicoccaceae > JANXAZ01. The sequence goes on along the minus strand of JANXAZ010000091.1, from coordinate 737 downwards.
AATTCGGCTTGCACCTCCTCCACGGTTGCGCCCTGGAAGACTGGCACCTGGTAGCGCACGCCGAGCGTGCGGGCGGCATAGCCCAGGTGCAGCTCCAGGATTTGCCCCACATTCATGCGGGAGGGCACGCCCAGCGGGTTCAGCACCACATCGACGGGGGTGCCGTCCATCAGAAACGGCATATCCTCCACTGGCTGGATGCGCGAAATCACGCCCTTGTTGCCGTGCCGTCCCGCCATTTTGTCGCCTTCGGTCAGCAACCGTTTGGTGGCGATGGTAACGCGCACACGGTGGTTCACGCCGGGGGGCAGTTCGTCCTCGGGTAGCGTCTGCAAGGGTCCCCGACAACGCGGGCAACTGCGGTTTTCTAACGGTTTGGCGTGATAGAACAGCGCGTTGCACCGCTGGCACTGATAGCGGTAGCGGGCGAACTGCAGCACCCGTACGACCACGCCGCGCTCGCCGTGGGGCAGCCGAAGCGACACATCGCGCATCTCCTCCGCTTGCGAGCCGAAGATGATTCGCACCAGTCGCTGCTCGGTTGTTCCCTCGGTGGGCGCTTTGGGGGCGACCTTGCCCACCAGAATATCTTCGGCACGCACCTCGGCGCCCAGGCGCACGATGCCCCCTTCGTCGAGGTGGCGGCGAGCTTCCTCCCCCACATTCGGTATGTCTGCGGTAATCTCTTCGCTCCCCAGCTTCGTGTCTACCGCGTCGGTCTGATAGGTTTCGAGGTG
>JANXAZ010000090.1 GCA_025062095.1 Geminicoccaceae bacterium | reverse complement strand
ATCGAGGCGCTGGAGCGTCCGAACCGCGTATCGCTCCCCGCGCGGGAGCGCGGATTGAAACCAGGCGGGTGGCGTGGTCGATCAGCCGACGCTGTTATCGCTCCCCGCGCGGGAGCGCGGATTGAAACCTGTTCGGCCCCGAGGGGCTGCCGAGGCCGCTGTCTCATCGCTCCCCGCGCGGGAGCGCGGATTGAAACTGGTCGAGGCGAGCAGGAGCTGCGCGACCACGCCGAATCGCTCCCCGCGCGGGAGCGCGGATTGAAACTTCTGGTGCTAGCGGCCGTTGCCCTCGCGCCCGCATCGCTCCCCGCGCGGGAGCGCGGATTGAAACCTCATATGCTAAATTAAAATCCAACGCGGGGTCGACATCGCTCCCCGCGCGGGAGCGCGGATTGAAACACGCCGCTGGTGTGCGGCACGGCGCGCCCGTGCGCGATCGCTCCCCGCGCGGGAGCGCGGATTGAAACGGGCCGTTCGGCGCGGTCGTCGGCGCTGTCGCGGCCCATCGCTCCCCGCGCGGGAGCGCGGATTGAAACGCCATCACGGCGAGGTCTGGCTCGCCGCGCGCGCCATCGCTCCCCGCGCGGGAGCGCGGATTGAAACTCCAGCTCCGGGTTTGCTTGCGCGCGGACGGCGACATCGCTCCCCGCGCGGGAGCGCGGATTGAAACGGCGTCTCCGGCGGTACCTGGGCGGTCGGCGTCGATCGCTCCCCGCGCGGGAGCGCGGATTGAAACGACTACGGCTTGTTGTTCCGCAAGCCTTCGGCCGAGGATCGCTCCCCGCGCGGGAGCGCGGATTGAAACCACCACGGCGAAGACGCGCGCGTCGCCGCACGCGGCATCGCTCCCCGCGCGGGAGCGCGGATTGAAACATGCTGGTGGACTTGCCGCGCGACGTCTCGCCATAATCGCTCCCCGCGCGGGAGCGCGGATTGAAACGCGCGCCGACGACTTTGTGCATCACGCCGTCGAACCATCGCTCCCCGCGCGGGAGCGCGGATTGAAACATCATAACGTGGTGCTTCGTCAGCCTCCCGGCGATCATCGCTCCCCGCGCGGGAGCGCGGATTGAAACTCTCTGAAAGT
>JANXAZ010000008.1 GCA_025062095.1 Geminicoccaceae bacterium | reverse complement strand
CGGAACCGTGAGCGACCGGAGCCGGGCGAGAAGCGGCGCGGCCGCGCGATGCGCGTGGAGCGAAGCGTCGGGTCGTCCGAGCGCGCTCGCGCCCCGGCCCGCCGGAGGCCCAACGCGGCACCGAAAGGGTCGAGCTTTACCCGCGCATTCGGGCTCGGTTCTCGCCTGGCGATACCGTTCGGTGCGCGGATCGCGGACGAAACCAAGAGGCGGAGGCGCGCCGCGAGGAGGCCGCCCCCGACGGATCCGGCCTCTTTTCGGGCTCCGCCTCCGGCCGCTAAGAGGAAGCCGGGAATGGTCAGGGGGGAAAGAACGATGCGCAAGATCCTGGTGACGGCGTTGGCGGCGGCCGGTATGGCGACCGCGAGTGTCGCTTCGGCGGAAACGCTCCGGCTCATGACCGGCCCCCAGGGCGGGGTGTGGGTGCCGCTGGGCGGCGCGCTCAAGGCGATCTGGGAGAAGGCTCTTCCCGGCGTGACCGTGCAGACCATGCCCGGGGCGGGCATCGCCAACGTGCGCGGGGTCGACGAAGGCAAGGCCGAGATCGGCTTCGGCAACACGATCTCCACCGTCGACGGCTACAACGGGCTGGCGCCGTTCCCGAAAAAGACGGAAAACGTCTGCAATCTCGCCACGCTCTATCCGCAGTACTTCCAGATCGTCGTGCTCGCCGATGCCGGCATCAGGTCGGTCGCCGATCTCAAAGGCAGGAGCCTGGCCGCGCAGACCCGTGGCAACACGGCCGAGGTCGTCACTCAACACGTGTTGCAGGTGTACGGACTTTCCTACAACGATCTCAAAGTCAATTTCATGGCATCGTATACGGACGCCGTCTCGCTCATGAAGGACGGCCACGCCCAGGCCTTCACGCTCGGGACCACGATCCCTTCGGGCGCGGTGATGGATCTCGCTTCCGCCCGCGACATCGAGCTCCTCTCCTTGGACGATCAGAAGATCGCCGAGCTCCGGAAGCTCAACCCCGGCTATGCGGCCGTCACCGTCCCGGCCGGCACCTATCCCAAGCAGACCAAGGACGTGCAAACCGTGGGCTACGCCACGCACCTGATCGTCTCCTGCAAGCTGCCGCCCGAGCAGGTCAGGAAGATGCTCGAATCGATGGTCGCGAACCTGGGCGACCTCGTCGCCGTCAACAAAGCGATCCAGGGTCTCACACCCAAGGCCATGGCGCAGGACATCGGCGTGCCGTTCCATCCCGGTGCGATCGCCTTCTACAAGGCGCAAGGCGTTCTCTGAGAGCCCTCGGGCGGGCGGGTTCGCCGCTCCGGTGGCGGGGCCGCGATGAGGGAGGAAGCCGCGCCCGCGATCGTGGGCCGTTTCGTGCGGCCGATCGCGGTCGTGATGTCTCTATGGCATCTGTGGGCCGTCGCCACCGCCCCGCCCGAGGCCTTCGTCCACCGCGCCATCCATCTCCTGTTCGCGAGCGTCCTCGTCTTCTTGTCGTACCCGAGCCGGCCCGGGCGCGGTCCGGGCGTCGTCGACTTCGTTCTGCTCGGGCTTTCTGGCGCGGCCATCCTCTACCCGCTCGCGCATTACGATTATCTCGTCAATCGCATCCCTTACGTGGACGAGCCCACGGCGACCGACCTCGTCTTCGGCGTTCTCCTCGTCGGGCTCGTGCTCGAGGCGACGCGGCGGTGCATCGGCTGGGCGTTGCCCCTGACCGCGCTCGCGTTCTTGGCTTACGCGCTCCTGTTCACCACCGTCGAGCCGACGAGGTTGATCGATCAGCTGTATCTGACGACCGAGGGGATTTTCGGTTCGACGCTGGGCGTTTCCGCCTCTTACGTCATCGTCTTCGTGCTCCTCGGCGCCTTCATGGAGCGCAGCGGCACGGGCCGGTTGTTCATGGACCTGGCGCTCGCGCTCGCCGGGCGCAGCGCCGGCGGACCGGGCAAGGTGTCGGTGGTCAGCTCGAGCCTGTTCGGGACGATTTCCGGCAGCGCCGTGGCCAACGTCATGGTCGACGGGCCGATCACCATCCCGCTCATGAAGCGCAGCGGCTTCCGTCCGCCTTTCGCCGCCGCGGTCGAGGCCGTCGCCTCCACCGGCGGTCAGATCATGCCGCCCGTGATGGGCGCCGCGGCCTTCGTCATGGCCGAATTCTTGGCCGTGCCTTACGCTCGGGTGGCGCTCTGGGCGCTCGTTCCGGCGCTCCTTTACTATCTCGCCGTCTTCCTCGCGGTCCATCTCGAAGCGCGCGAGCACGGCCTCGCGGGCCTGCCCGATTCCGAAGTGCCGCGGCTGGGCTCCGTGCTCGCCGCGCGCGGCCATCTCTTCGCGCCGATCCTCGTGCTGTTGGGGGGCATGGGGCTCGGTTACAGCGCGCCTTTATGCGCGCTCGCCGGCACCCTCGTCTGCCTGCCGGCGGCTCTTCTGCGGCGCGCGACCCGCGCCGAGCTGCGCTGGTCGACCGTGATCGAGGCGCTCGAGGAAGGAGCCCGCAACACCCTGCCCGTGGCCCTCGCTTGCGCCTGCGCCGGGATCGTGATCGGGACGATCGCCCTCACCGGGCTCGGCGTGAGCTTCACCGCGGTGCTCGTGAAGCTCGCTCAGAACAGCCTGTTCCTGGCGCTTCTCCTGACGATGGCGGCGGGCATCGTGCTCGGTATGGGGATGCCCACGACACCGGCTTACATCGTGATGGTGGCGCTGCTGGTCCCGGCGCTCGTCAAGCTCGGCGTGGTCGAGCCGGCAGCGCACATGTTCGCGTTTTATTTCGCGATCCTTTCGGCGATCACCCCGCCGGTGGCGTTGGCGGTGTACGCCGCCGCGGGGCTCGCGCGTTCGGGTCTCTGGGCGACCGGTCTCGCCGCGGTGCGGATCGGCGTCGCCGGCTTCATCGTGCCCTTCTTGTTCGTCTATCAGCCCGAGCTTCTCCTCATCGGCGAGCCCGCTCGGATCGCCCTCGCCGTCGCCACCGCGGCTCTCGCCGTGCTCGCCCTCGCTGCCGCCCTCGCCGGCCGGCTCTTGCGCTCCTGTACCGTCCCCGAGCGGCTCCTCCTCGGTCTCGCGGCCGTCCTCCTGGCGAGCAGCTCGTGGCCGGCGGAAGCGACCGGCTTCGCGCTTTTGGCGGGACTCGCATGGGTGCAACGCCGCTCGGTCGTGGCCCGTCCGTCGCTCGCGGGGGCTCCGGCGCGCGAGCGCGATCCCGCACCCTGACGCCTCGCGCCGGAAAAAGGACGCGCCGGTGCCGCGCCGCCGGCGAGCAAACGATGCGCCGGGAGCCGTCGGTGCCGCCACCGCCTCTTTCGAAGCACCGGCGACGCGCGTGCGGGATGCCGACCCGCGGCCGCGGTCCTCGATGCGACGCTCCCGCGCGCGATATGCGGCCGGTCGTCCTGCCGGATCGCCGCTCCGATGTTCGCGACCGGTACCGGGTCCGCTGCGCCCCTCCGGATCTCCTCCCGACCGGAAAGGATGTGCTCGGGTCCCACGGATCGTCCGCGATCGAAATCGCGGAGGCGAGACGCACGGGGCGATCGCGACAGCCCGAAGCGCCCGTGCTAGGAAGGATGCGGCTTTTTCCGAACCCCTCGCGAGGTAGCCCATGGCTCGCCCGCTGCGCCGTCGCCCGTGGGATCTACCCGAGCGATCGGTCACCCCGGCCTCGCTCGTGTTCGACCGTCGCAGCGCCCTCGGCGGTCTCGCCCTTCTCGGAGGAAGCCTGGTCGTCGGATCGGCGGCGGCTCTTCCGCGCAACCCCCGCTATTCGGTCGACGACCGTCCGATCACCGAGGAAAGGCTCGCCGCCCGATACAACAATTTCTTCGAGTTCGGCTCTCACAAGCAGATCTGGAAAGCGGCCGAGGCCTTGACGACCCGGCCTTGGACCATTCGCATCGAAGGTCTCGTCGAAAAAGAATTGACGCTCGATCTCGACGCGCTGTTGGCCAAGGTGAGCCTCGAGGAGCGGGTCTATCGCCTCCGCTGCGTGGAGGCCTGGTCGATGGTGATCCCCTGGACCGGCTTTCCCATGGCGGAGCTCGTTGCGCTCGCGCGCCCGCTGGGCTCGGCCAAATACGTCGAGATGAAGAGCTTTTTCGACCCGAAAGTAGCACCCAATCAGCGCGCTTTCTGGTTCCCTTGGCCTTATACCGAGGGTCTTACGATCGAGGAGGCCACCAACGAGCTCGCCTTCCTCGCGACCGGTGCGTACGGGAAGCCGCTTCCCCGGAGCATGGGCGCGCCGTTGCGCCTCGCCGTACCCTGGAAGTACGGCTTCAAGAGCATCAAGTCGATCGTCTCCTTCCGTTTCACCGAACAGCGGCCGCGAACCTTCTGGGAGGAGGTCGCGGGCGACGAGTACGGCTTCTGGGCCAACGTCCATCCGAACGTGCCGCACCCGCGCTGGAGCCAGGAGATGGAACAACCCCTGGGCGAGTCGGAGAAGATCCCGACGCGGATCTTCAACGGCTACGGCGAATGGGTCGCGCACCTGTATCCCGATCCGAGCGATCCGGTTTATTTCCGGTGAACCCCGGCCTCAGACGAGCTCGACGAGCGCGAACCGGTCCACGTCGAAAAGCCCGCGATCCGTGATCTTGAGGTGCGGGATCACGGGCAAGGGCAGGAACGAGACCTGCAGGAAAGGCTCGGGCAGCCGACATCCGAGACCGCGCGCGGCCGCGCGCAGCCGCCGGAGGGCCGAAGTGACGTCCGCGAACGGACGATCGGACATGAGCCCGGCGATGGGCAGGGCGAGTTCGGCGAGGACGCGTCCCTCGTGCGCCACCACGAAGCCTCCGCCGAGCTCGGCCACGCGGTTGGCGGCGAGCGCCATCGCCGCGTCGTCGACGCCGACCACCGTGACGTTGTGGCTGTCGTGGCCGACCGAACTCGCGATGGCGCCGCGCGCGAGCCCGAAACCGCGCACGAAGCCGCGGCCGATGTTGCCGTTCTTGCCGTGCCGCTCGATCACCGCGACCTTGGCGAGATCGGCTGCCGGATCGGCGAGAAGCTCGCCTGCGCGGCGCGGCGGGGACGCTTCGAGCCGCTCGGTGATGATCTTGCCCGGGATCACGCCGATCACGGGAACGGTCGCGGCCGCCGGCGCCGGGATGCGGAAGTCCGCGGCTGAGAGCCGGCGCATGCGCACGCTACCGAGGCCCACCGGAGCGGGTCCGGGGAAAGGCTCGGCGAGGAGTTCGCGCACCGGCCTGCCGCCCACGATCACTTCTGAGACCGCACAGCTCGCGAGATCGTCCAGGAGAACGATGTCGGCGCGGCGTCCGGGGGCGAGCAGACCGCGATCGAAGAGGCCGAAAGCGCGGGCCCCCGACCAGCTCGCCACTCGATAGACGTGATGCGCCGGAGCGCCCGTGCGGATCGCCTCGCGGACGAGGAAGTCGACGTGGCCCTCCTCCTCGATGTCGAGGGGGTTGCGATCGTCGGTGCAAAAAGCCAAGAAGGGCGACGTCTCGGGCGAGATCAGAGGGGCGAGCGCGCGCAAGTCTTTGGAGACCGATCCTTCCCGGATCAGGACGTGGAAGCCTTTGCGCAGCTTCTCGAGCGCTTCTTCGGCTCGCGTCGCCTCGTGCTCGGTGCGGATACCGGCGGCGGCGTAGCCGCACAGGCCCTTGCCCGCGAGCAACGGGCAGTGCCCGTCGATCGGCCGATCGGCGAAGGCCGCGAGCTTGGCGAGAAGGCCGGGATCGCGGGCGAGCACGCCGGGGAAGTTCATCACCTCGGCGAGGCCCAGGGCCTCGGGACGGGCGAGCAGAGGCGCGAGGTCCTCGGCTTCGAGCCGGGCGCCCGCGGTCTCGAATTCGGTCGCCGGCACGCAGGACGAGAGCTGCACTCTGAGATCGAGCGGCAACACCGCCGCCCAGTCGAGCATCCAGCGGATGCCCTCGACGCCGAGCACGTTGGCGATCTCGTGCGGATCGCAGATCATGGTCGTGGTCCCGCGCGCGAGCACGCAGCGGGCCAGCTCGCCCGGCGCGAGAAGAGAGGATTCGACGTGGAGGTGGGTATCGACGAAGCCGGGCACGGCGATCCGTCCTCGCCCCTCGATCACCGCGCGGCCCTCGTAGCGCTCGAGCGTGCCGACGATCACCTCGCCGCAGATCGCGATGTCGCAGGGCAGGAGCTCGCCCGTGACGAGGTCCAACAGGCGCACGTCGCGCAGAACGAGATCGGCGGGCTCGGCACCCGCGCCCTGGGCGATGCGCCGCGAGAGACCGGAAGCGTCGGGGGCCGTTGTTCGGCCGAAGGAGGTGTGTCGATCGAGGGGAGTCATCGGCTGGGCTCCGCGCGAGGAAGCCTTCCCGTTCGACGATCGGGGGATGGGAAGCGGGCCGGACGATCACACCGGCACAACCGAATACATACAAGCCCGAAGTCGGCTTGCCGTCGAGCCGGTGCCACCGTTATGGGCAATCGAAGCGATCCTGGTCGTCGGGCTCCCGAACGGAGGCGATCCCACGATCGCTGGAGCAGCGAGGAGGCGGCCGCGAGCTCCTCCGGCTCGGAGCACGGAAAGTCTGCGGCTCTTCGGCCGAGGTGTCGGCGAAGAGTGGCCACGAGGAGGAAGCGCGCCTTGCGATCGCCACTTCCGCGTCGCGCACGGGTCCGAAGGATCGAGGCGCATGTGCGCGTCTTTCTTCCCTCCCGGGACCTTTCTTCCACTTCGCTCGTCGCGCACGCGGGCATCGATCTTCGGTACCAGGTGCCGATCGCGCGCGAGCGGACCTCGCGACGCGCAGCGAACTCCTCCCGGTACGCCGGCGGTCGGCAGGGGGACGCGGTCCGGTTTCGACCCCGGCGATACCAGTGAGGAATCCTCGATGAACGTCGAGTTCGTCTTGTGGGTTCTGGCCGCGGGCATCGCGCTCGTCGGTCTGTGGCCGTTCGGGCCGTATCAGCTCACGCTGCTCGCCGCGCGCACCCTGTTCGGGCCGGTGCCGGTGCGGACGGCGCGGGAGACGGAAGGCGCCAGCCGGGAGACCTTCGCGATCTGCGTCTGTGCGCACAACGAAGAGGCGGTGATCGAGCAGAAGATCCGCAACATGCTCGACATCAGGGACGCGGCCGGGGAGGGGGTCGAGATCCTGCTCTACTGCGACGGCTGCACAGACCGAACGGTCGAGATCGCCCGCCGTTTCGAGCCGGACGTCAAGGTCATCGCTTCGGAAGAGCGCCGCGGCAAGTTCCACGGGCTGAACTCGCTGGCGCAGGCGGCGCGAGCTACGATATTGATTTTCACCGATGCCAACGTCCGTGTCGATCGGAATCTCGTTCCGGTTCTGAGGCAATATTTCGCCGATCCGCGGATCGGGTGCGTAGACGTGCCGTTGCGCCACGCGAACCCGGACGCCACCCCGACCGCCGAGGTGGGCACGACTTATTGGCGCTTCGAGGAATGGACGAAGCGGCTGGAGACCGATACGGGTTCGATCATCGGCGCGGACGGATCTTGTTACGCCATCCGTAAAAGGCTCTTTCGAACGCTCGGTCCCGGCGTTTGCGACGATTTCCACGTCTCGATGAGCGCGCTCGTCCAGGGCGCGCGGGTGGTCAGTGCCCGAGAAGTCGTCGCCGAGGAGGTCTACGCGACGCGAGCGGAGGACGAGTTCCGCAGAAGGCTGCGCATCGCGGCGCAGGTGGTGCACTCCCACTCGGCCTTGTGGCCCGAGATCAGCCGACTCGATCTCTGGCACCGGTACAAATACCTGTCCCATCGCGTGGCTCGATGGGCGTCGGGTGCGTGCCTTCTTGGCGCGGTGGTCTTCGCGGCCGGCGCCGCGGGTGTTCGCTTCGGCGCCCTGTCGATCGCGACGGGCGTCGCCGCTTTCACCGCTCTGTTCGCCACCGCCCTTCTCCTCGGGAACAAAATCGTTTTGCGGCTGTGGAACGCGATCGTTTCGTTCGGCGGCACGACCATGGGCCTGTGTCACGGCTTGCTCGGTCGGCGGCAGGCGATCTGGGATCCCGTCCCGTCGTCGCGCGTTCCGATACCGGGAGATTGAGCTTTGCCCGGTCGCTTCGAACCTTTGGGCGAGCGGCGTGGCTCTCGACGGGGGCGGGAAGTACGGCGAAATGCCGTCGTTCATCGAACAACGCGTATCGGCTCGGTCGCCCGGGACACGGCCGTGCCCTCTCTCGCGGCTTCGAGCGCGGTGGGCCCCGGTAACGAGGGCGGTACGAGGCGGTGCGCGGCTCCGAAGGTTCCGAGAAAAGAGCATGTGTCCGGCGAACGGGGCTCTGTTCTCATCGAGGGCGTGGTGGAGCGTCTCGATCACACCGATGTCTTCGAATACGACTTCTTCGCTGGTCGGCTTGCCCGTGGTCTTTCGGACCGGGTATGATCACCGGGGATTCTCGTCACGCATCGTCCGAGCAGGCGAGGGGCGCCGTGTCACGGTTCGGTTCACCAACGAGCGCTACGGATATCTCGGGCGCACCGGCATACTCGGGCCGCGAGCCGAGGGGCCATGGAGGACCGATCGCGGAGACGAGGAAAGCCTCGGAAGCGACGGTTCGAGTGCGAATCGACGGGTCGGAGAAGGGGGCGGTCTTCGGTATGTCTGTTCGATCGCGTCGCTGCGAACGAAAGTGCCGCCGACTGCGCCAACGTTCGCGGACGGATCCCGCCGTTCCACCGGAGCTCGCTTTCCGGCCCGAAATCGGCGAAGTCGTCGGTGTCCTTCCAGCCGCGGCGATAGTCGGGAGAAACGCGAGGAGTCTTTGCGACCGTGACGACGCCGCCTAGGAACATTCGATGACGCTCGATCTCATCGCACTGGTCTCGGCCGGTGCTCTCGCACTCCTCGGCCTGTGGCCGTTCGGACCGTACCAGCTGACCTTGCTCGCTGCGCGAGCGCTCTTCGGACCTCGCTCGGTGCGCCCGCCTTTCCGGCCCGAGGTTGGCGCTCCCGCAACCTTCGCGCTCTGCGTCTGCGCGCACAACGAAGAGGCGGTGATCGAGCAGAAGATCAGAAATCTGCTCGACATCAAAGAGACGGCCGGTGGAGGCGTCGAGATCCTGATCTATTGCGACGGCTGCACGGACCGAACGGTCGAGATCGCCCGCCGCTTCGAGCCGGACGTCAAAGTCTTCGTTTCCGAAGAACGTCGAGGCAAGATCTACGGAATGAACGTGCTCGCCGACGCTGCCGCGTCGGCGGTATTGGTCTTCACGGACGCGGACATCGTCGCGGATCGAGAGCTCGTCCGGGTGCTGCGGCGTTACTTCGGGGACCCGCAAGTGGGATGTGTCGACGTCCCACTCAAGCACACCAATCCCGACGCGACGCCGACCACCGAGGTCGGAACCACCTACTTCCGGTTCGAGGGCTGGACGAAGCAGCTGGAGAGCGACACGGGCTCGCTCATTGGTTCTACTGGTGGCTGCTACGCGTTGCGGCGTGACTTGTACCGAAGGTTGAGCCCTGGTTTGTGCGACGATCTCCACGTCTCGATGAGCGTGCTGGTCCAGGGTTTCCGCGTCGTGCGCGCGAGCGGCGTGCACTCCTACGAAGCCCATCCCACTTTAGCCGAAGAGGAATTTCGGCGCAGGGTTCGTCAGACGACTCAGGCCCTGCATTCCCACCGCGTACTTTGGCCGGAGCTTCGGCGCCTCGGCGCCTGGAATCTCTACAAGTATTTCTCGCACCGATTGCTGCGCTGGTTCTCGGGTTGGTGTCTTTTGGTCGCCTCCCTGCTCGTTCTGGTGGTCGCGTGTCGAACCTTCGGCCTGGCGCCGGTGGTTCTGACCGTGACGGGCGGGGCTGCCGCCTTCGCATCGGCCCGGGCTCTACGCGTCAAGCTTGCCGATCGGTTGTGGAGCGCACTCGTCGCCTTGGCGGGGACGAGTTTCGGTGTGATCATGGGACTGCGCGGGCATCGCGCGGTGACGTGGGAAGGGGCGCGCTCCTCGCGCCGGGCGGTCCTCCCGCCATGACCGGTGCGCCCGTCTTCGCGTCCTCGCGGGCCCGTCGCGGTCGAAAACCCGGGCGGCTCCCGTCCGCCGAACGCGCGTTGCAACACCGGCTCGGTCTCCGGGTCGTCGGATCGCGGTCCGGCACGAGGGACGACGGAGCGCCGACCGTGCAATGAGAGACCGCCCCGCAGGAGGGGAGGTCCGACCGCTCCACCCGCGACCGGGCGGCTTCGCCCCCACCGAAGTCTTGCGCGGCGGAGTGTGGCGGTTCGTCGAAATCGCCGGCGGCGAAGGCCTCACGTTCCTCTTCACCCTCCTCACCGCGCGCCTGCTCGCCCCGGAAGACTTCGGCGTCGTCGCCGTCGCCACCTTGACCGTCACGGTCGCCACCTTCGTCGTCCGTCAAGGCGTGAGCGAAGCCCTCATCCGCCAGCCGGAGCTCACCGAGCGCCACGTCCACACCGCCTTCGTCGCCAACCTCGCCCTCGGCGCCCTCATGGCGCTCTCGGTCGCGATCCTCGCCCGGCCGATCGCCGTCGTCGCCCACAAGCCCCTGCTCGAGCCCGCGCTCCTCGTCCTCGCCCCGCAGTGCCTGCTCGCGGCCGTCACCTTCGTCGGCGTGGGTCTCCTGCGCCGACGCCTGGACTATCGCGGTCTCGCCCTGCGCAGCCTGATCGGCACCGTGGTCGGCTACGGCGTGGTGATCCCCCTCGCCCTGCACGGCTGGGGCGCCTGGTCGATGATCCTGGGCCAGCTCGCCAACGGGATCGCGAGCGTGATCGTGATCCTGTCGAGCGCGGGCTATCGGCCGCAGTTGGATTTCGGCCGAAAGCAAGCGCGCGCGCTCGCCCGGACCGCGGTGCCGATCGCCGGCTATGCCCTTCCCAACCTCGTCGGTACCGCCGCCGTCTTGGCCCTCGGTCTTTGGCTGCCGGCGGAACTCGTGGGCGCCTTCTACGTCGCCGAGCGGCTCCTTCAGGCCTTCTTCATGCTCTCGGGCGGCTCCATCGCCGATCTCGCTCTTCCCGTCCTCGCCCGGCTCGCCGGTTCCGCGGCCGATGCGACCACGGCCTTCCGCCGGGCGTTCCAGCTCTCCGCGGCCGTGTGCCTGCCGGTCTTCTGCGGGCTCGCGCTTTTCGCCGACGCGCTCGTTCCGCTTCTTTTCGGTGCGCAATGGACGGCGGCGATCGCGCCGACCCGCATCCTCGCCCTTTCCGGTCTGGTCGCGAGCTTCACCGCGCTCGCCGCGCAGGTGCTGATCGCCGTCGGGCAGCCGCGCGCCGCTCTCCTCGCCCACACCGCCACCGTGGTCCCGGGGGCGATCGCGCTGGCGAGCCTCGCGCCTTGGGGCCTCGTCCCCGCTCTTCTCGGCCGCGCCCTCGCCCAATGCACGGGGCTGGTGGCGGGAGCGCGGCTGCTCGAGACCCGCGCCGGTCTCGCCCCGGCGACGCTGTTGCGCGATCTTTCGGGACCGGCGGCGGCGACGGCGGTGCTCGCGCTCCTTTTGCTCGGGCTCCGACCGTTCGGCGTCGATCTGCCCCCTCTCGCGCGCCTCGCCCTCGGCGGGGCGATCGGCGCCGCGGCTTACGGCGGTGCGCTCTGGTTCTGCGATCGCGCTCTTTTCCGCGCGCTCGCCTCCTTCGTCGCCCAGAAGGGCCCGCCGGCGGGATGAGAGACGAAGCCGCGGAAGCGGGCGACGCCCTTGCCCGAGAACAAAAGTCGAACTAAAGAACGAACCATGAACGAGGTCGCGCTCCCGCCCGACTCCGCCGCGCGACTCGCGGCTCTGCGCGCCCGTATCCGCGCCCTCGAGGGCCGCGGCGCGGGCCTCGCGGTCCCGCCCGTGCGGCTCGGCCCCGCGCTTACGGCCCTGCTGCCGGAGGGTGGGCTCGCGCGCACGGCGCTGCACGAGCTCGCCGGTCCCGCCGCCACCCTCTTCGCCGTCGCGATCGCCAAGGCCGCGCTCGACCGGCCGGGGCTGCTCGTATGGTGCCTCGACGAAGCCGGGGCGCGGGCGCGCGGGATCCCCTGGCCGCCGGGGCTCGCCGCGCGCGGGATCGATCCGTCGCGCCTGCTCCTCGTCCGCGCCCCCGATGGCGCGGCGCTCGCGCGCGCGACCGAAGAGGCGCTCGCCTCGCCGGCCGCCGCGGTCGTGGTGGCCGAGCCCGCACGCGTCGATCTCGACCTCGGCCGACGCTGGCAGCTCGCGGTCGAGCGCGGCGGCGGACTCGGTCTTCTGCTCCGCGCGGCTCCCGACCCGACGCCGAGCGCCGTCGCCACCCGCTGGTGGATCGAGCCCGTCGCGGCGGAAAAGGGGGCGCTGCGGCTGCGGCTCGTGCTCCGGCGCTCGCGGAGCGGGATCGAGGGGAGCGTGGAGGTGCGGGTCGATGAGCCCGGACTGGCTCTGCATCCTGTTGCCGCGCTGGCCGATCCAGCGACTGCGCCTGCGTGCCCGGCGTCGCGGCGAGCCCTGGAGCGAGACTGAGCCGCTCGCGCTCGTCGCCCCCGCACCGGGCGGCCCGAGGCTCGTAGCCGTGAACGCCGCGGCCGAAGCGCTGCGGCTCGTCCCCGGTCTTCCGCTCGCGGATGCGCGGGCCGCTCGTCCGCACTTGCGCGTTCTGCCCGCCGCGCCGGAGGAGGACGCCCGGGCGCTGCGCGCGCTCGCGCTCCGCTGCACCCGCTGGAGCCCGCGTGTCGCCGTCGACGGTGCGGATGCTCTGATGCTCGACGTTCGGGGCTGTGCGCATCTGTGGGGCGGCGCGGAGGGCCTTTTGGCCTCGGTCGCCGCGGCGTTCGCGAGGCTCGGGCTCGAGCATCGCGCGGCGCTCGCCGAGCGGCGGCTCGCGGCGCGGCTCTGGGCCCGCTTCGGCCCGGGCGGGATCCTGTCCGATGCCCGCGACCTCGACGATTTGCCGGTCGAGGCGCTCGAGCTCGAGGAGGAGGCGTGCGCGGTGTTGCGCCGACTCGGATCGCGGAGGATCGGCGATCTGCGCCGTCTGCCGCGCGCGTCGCTCGCTCGCCGCTTCGGTCTCGCCCTCGCCCGGGCGCTCGAGATCCTCGACGGGGCGGAAGAGCCGCCCTTCGTTCCGCTCGGCGAACCCGCCCGCTTCGCGGCCCGGATCGCTCGGCCCGAGCCGATCGCCACCCGCGCCGGCATCGCGTTCGCCTGCCGGAGGCTCGTCTGCGAGCTCTGCCGCGCGCTCGAGAGCGCGGGTCGGGGGGCGCTACGGCTCGTGCTGGAGTTGCACCGGGTCGACGGCGAAACGGTGCGCCTCGCGCTCGGGACTTCCCGACCGAGCCGCGATCCCGAGCATCTCTTCCGATTGTTGCGGTACCGCCTCGAGCGTCTCGACCTCGGCTTCGGTGTCGAATGCGCCGTGCTCGCGGCGCCGAAGACGGTGGTGCTCCCCGCCGAGCAACCCGAGATCGGGGCGCCGGCCGATGCGCGCGCCGCGGCCGTGCTGATCGACCGCCTCGCGGCCCGGCTCGGGGCCGAGCGCGTGCTCCGGCCCGAGCCCGTGGCCACCCACGTTCCCGAACGGGCGGTGCGTTGGTGTCCGGCCGGGGTCGAACCGCGACCCGGTCCCTGGGTCGGGAGCCTCTCGCGGCCCTTGCGTCTGTTCGCACGGCCGCTTCCGGTCCGCGCGCTCGCCCTCGTTCCGGACGGTCCGCCCGTGCGCCTCGAGGGAGCGATCGCGGGACGGGTGATCGCAGCCTCGGGTCCCGAGCGCGTTCTGCCCGAATGGTGGCGGGCGGAAGATGCGAGCGCACGGCCGCGCGACTTCTTCCGGATCCGGCTCGAGGACGGCCGCGCGCTCTGGTGCGCCCGCGAAGGGCTCTTCGGCGAGGCCTCTGCTCCGGCATGGTCTGTGCTGGGAAGCTTCTCCTGAGCTCAGAGCCCGGAAAGATCGTAGAGCTCGTCGAGCGCCACGTCCCCGCCCGGAACCGGACTCGGGAAGCGCGCATCGCCTCGTAAGGAAGCTGTGCGAGCCAGCCGCCCTCGCTTCGGCGCCAGACGAGCGCCCAGCGTCTCGCCGCCGAGACGAGCCAGATCTCTTCGACCGTCGGCAGCCGACCGTAGGCCGGGGCCTCGGTCGTCTTGTCGAGCCGCTCGGTGGAGGGCGAGAGGATCTCGACCACGAGCCGAGGGGCCTCGACGTACGGCGCCGCGCGCGGCTCTTTGCAGGTCACGACCACGTCCGGGACGTAGAAGCTCTGCTCGTCCCGGCTGATCACGACGCCGGCGCCGGCGAGCGCCCGGCACGGACGACGGCCTTCCAGATGCCGATCGATCGTGCGTACGACGTTCGCCGTGATCCGCGCATGCGGCACGAACGGCGGATCCGTCGCCACGGGCGCGCCGTGGTCGAGCTCGTAGCGCGTCTCGGTCCCCTCGTCCCGGGCGAGGAACTCCGCGATCGTCATCTCGGACGTCCTCGCGCCGCTTCGCCATCGCCCTCTCCTCCGCGCGCCCCGAGCTCGGCCGATCCCGCCCGCACCGTCGCGGCGGTCGGCGCTCTTGAGAACAAAACAAGAACATGCTTTCCGAAGAGCCCGGGAGGTGGACGATGCCCGCCTACGCCGAGCTCGAGGTGACGACGAATTTCAGCTTCCTCGAAGGGGCTTCCCATCCCGAAGAGTTGGTCGAGCGCGCCGAAGAGCTGGGGCTTTCGGCGCTCGCGGTCACCGACCGCAACAGTCTCGCCGGTGTCGTCCGCGCGCACGTCACCGCCAAGCGGGTGGGCCTGCGCTTTCTCGTGGGCGCGCGGGTCGACCTCGAGGACGCACCCTCCGTGCTCGTCTGGCCCACCGACCGCAAAGCCTACGGCCGGCTCTGCTCCTTGCTCACCGAAGGCCGCAGGCGCGCCCCCAAAGGAGTTTGCAGTCTCCTCCTCGCCGATCTCCTCGCGCACGCCGAAGGGCAGATCCTGGGCGTGCTCCCGCCCGAAGAGCCCGATGCCGCCTTCGCCGAGCTCTTGCGTCGCCTGCACGCCGAGCTCGGCGATCGGCTCCATCTCGTCGCGCACTTCCGCTACCGCGGCGACGACCGCGAGCGGATCGACCGGCTGGCGGAACTCGCCGTCGCCACGGGCGCGCGTCTGCTCGCCACCAACGCCGTCCTCTACCACGATCCGGCGCGCCGGCCGCTGCGAGACGTTCTGACCTGCATCCGCGGGAAGGTGACGCTCGCGGAAGCGGGCCTCGCGCTCGAGGCCAACGCCGAGCGACATTTGAAGTCGCCCGCCGAGATGGCCCGGCTCTTCGCCCGCTGGCCGCAGGCGATCGAAGCCGGTCTTTCGATCGTCGCGCGCTGCCGTTTCTCGCTCGACGAGCTCGCTTACGACTATCCCGTGCAGGAGAGTTACGAGGGGCGCACGCCCGACGAAGAGCTCGCTCGGCGGGTCCGGGAGGGCGCGCGGGAACGCTACCCCGATCATCTGCCGGAAAAAGTGAAGAAGCTCCTGGAGCACGAGCTCGCGCTCGTCCGCGAGCTGCGCTACGCGCCTTATTTTTTGACCGTCCACGACATCGTGCTCTTCGCGCGCAGCCGCGGCATTCTCTGTCAAGGGCGCGGATCGGCGGCCAATTCGGCGATCTGCTACGTCCTGGGCATCACCGCGGTCGATCCGGCGCGCATGGACGTGCTCTTCGAGCGCTTCGTCTCGGCCGCGCGCAACGAACCGCCCGATATCGACGTCGACTTCGAGCACGAGCGTCGGGAAGAAGTGATCCAGTGGGTCTACGAGACCTACGGCCGCGACCACGCGGCGCTCGCCGCCACCGTCGTCCGTTATCGCGCCAAATCCGCCTTGCGCGAGGTCGCCAAGGTCATGGGCCTTTCGGCGGACGTCCAAGAGACGCTCTCCCGGGCCGTCTGGGCCACGGGTGGCGCGGGTTTCGATCTTCGCGCCTTGCGCGCGCTCGGCCTCGATCCCGACGATCCCCTGATCCGTCGCACCGTCGAGCTCGCCGAGGAACTCCAGGACTTCCCGCGCCATCTCTCGCAGCACGTGGGCGGCTTCGTGATCGCCAAGAGCCCTTTGCGGGAGCTCGTGCCGATCGAGAACGCGGCCATGGACGGGCGCACGGTCGTCGAGTGGGACAAAGACGACCTCGACGCCTTGAAAATGCTCAAGATCGATCTCTTGGCACTCGGCATGCTCTCCTGCATCCGCCGCGCCTTCGAGCTCTTGCGCGCGCATTACGGCCTCGAGCTCGACATGGCGCGCGTCCCGGCCGAGGACCCCGCCGTTTACGCCATGCTCCAAAGGGCCGATTCGATCGGCGTGTTCCAGGTCGAAAGTCGCGCTCAGATGAGCATGTTGCCCAGGCTCGCGCCGCGCTCTTTCTACGATCTCGTCATCGAGGTGGCGATCGTGCGCCCGGGGCCGATCCAGGGCGACATGGTCCATCCGTATCTGCGCCGGCGCGAGGGTCTCGAGCCGGTCACCTTCCCCTCGAAAGAACTCGAGGAAGTCTTGGGCAAGACCTTGGGCGTGCCGCTCTTCCAAGAGCAGGCGATGCGCATCGCCATCGTCGCCGCCGGCTTCACGCCCGAGGAGGCCGACGGCCTCAGGCGCTCGATGGCCGCGTTCCGCCGCAAGGGCGATCTCGAGCGCTGGCGGACGAAGTTGGTCGAAGGCATGGTCGCCCGCGGCTACGATCGCGCCTTCGCCGAGCGCTGCTTCGAGCAGATCCGCGGCTTCGGCTATTACGGCTTCCCCGAGAGCCACGCCGCGAGCTTCGCTCTTCTCGTCTACGTCTCGGCCTGGCTCAAGTGCCATTATCCGGACGTTTTCTTGGCCGCGATCCTCAACGCTCAGCCGATGGGCTTCTACGCCCCCGCCCAGCTCGTCCGCGACGCCATCGAGCACGGGGTCGAGGTCCGCCCCGTGGACGTCAACCACTCCTTCTGGGACAGCACGCTCGAGCCCTTGCCCCGCCGCGGGCCCCTCTCGCACGCCGTCCGGCTGGGCTTGCGCGAGATCAAAGGGCTCGCCCGCGCCGAGGCCGCCCGCATCGTCGCCGCGCGGCTCGTGCCCTACCGCACGGTGGGCGAGCTGCGCCGCCGCGCCGGGGTGAGCCGGGAGACGCTCGCGATCCTGGCCGAGGCCGACGCCTTCCGCTCGCTCGGTCTCGACCGTCGTCAGGCGCTTTGGGAGGTACGGGCGCTCGCCGAGCGCGCGCTGCCGCTCTTCGATCACGCCGAGGCGCGAGAGCCTCCGGGCTCCAACCTGCCCCCGGTGGAAGGCGGAGGAGAACCCTGGCTCGAGCTTCCGCCCGTCCCCCTCGGCGAGGCGGTGATCGAGGACTACGCGCGGCTCAGGCTCTCGCTGCGCGCCCATCCGTTGGCGCTGTTGCGCGAGCGCCTCGCCCGCCGCGGGATCGTGCCGGCGCGCGAACTCTGGGCTCTTCCCGCCGGTGCGCGGGCGAAGGTCGCCGGCCTCGTGCTCGTCCGCCAACGCCCGGGCAGCGCCAGAGGTGTGGTCTTCGTCACCCTCGAGGACGAGACCGGCTTCGCCAATCTCATCCTGTGGCCCCGGGTCTTCGCGCGCTTCGGCACGACGCTTCTCGCGGCGCGACTTCTGGGCGCCGTCGGGCGGTTGCAACGCGAGGGCCGCGTCCTCCACCTGCTCGTCGAGCAGCTCGTCGATCTCACCGAGGAGCTCGCGCTTCTGCGAGAAGACGCCCTCGATCCCGCCGCCTTCGACGGAGCCGTCGCGCGCGCCGATGCGGTGCGCCACGAAAGCCGCGATCTCCGCCGGGCGATCCCCGAAGGACGCAACTTCCGCTGAAGCCCCGCCGACCGCCGGCCGAGCGGACGCCTTCTCAGACCTCGAACGGCTCGCCCGGCGTGGCGATGTGTACCCGGCCGCGGCTCACCTTTCGGGCGAATTCGTGCGGATCGCCGTGGAGGAGATCGAAGGTTCCCCAGTGGATCGGCACGACGAGCTCGAGCTCCAGAAACTCGTTGCACGCGATCGCCGCCGCTTCCGGGCCCATGGTGAAGCGATCGCCCACGGGGAGGAACCCGACCCGCGGTCGGTGCAGCCGCTGGATCAGGACCATGTCCGAGAAGAGCGCGGTATCGCCGGCGTGGTAGACGGTCGTGCCGTCGAGGGTGATCACGAAGCCGGCGGGATCGCCCATGGGCGCGAGCCGACCGTCCCGTTGCACGGCGGCGCTGTGCAGCGCCGGCACCATGCAGAAGCGAACGCCCTCGTGGGTGATGCAGCCGCCGGTGTTCATCGGCTGCAGCTTCTCCACTCCTTCCTGGGCGCAGGCCATGCAGATTTCCCACTGCGCGACCACCGTCGCCCCGTACTTCTTGGCCAGGCGCACCGTGTCGCCCAGGTGGTCGTCGTGACCGTGGGTGACGACCACGGCATCGAGCTTGTGCAGTCGATCCTCCCAGCCCGCGGGATATTTCGGATTCCCGGTGAAGAAGGGATCGACGAGGATGCTCTTGCCCGCGGCCTCGATGTGCACCGCCGCGTGCCCGAGCCAGGTCAGGCGCATGCTCTCTCTCTCCTTCCCGAAGATCCTCCGCGCCGCAAGCTCACCGGAACCCGGCCCGTCGCGCAACCCGAGCGCGTGCGGGCGGGGCCGCGCGCGGACCGCGTCGGCGGCGCGATCACCACCCGCTTCGGGACGAGCGCTCACGCACCGACCGTGCCGATCGCGGTGCCCGTACCCGGCGCGGGGCCGGTTCGTCCGGCTTCTGTGACCCGAAGGCAACGCACCGGCCGCCTTTGAAACAAACTGCAACACGAGTTGAATAGCGGTGCCGGGTCGCGCCCGTATCATCGGCCGCGCCGAGCAGGCGGAGGGAAGGCTCGCGCGTTCCGTCTTCCCCGCCGGCTCCGGAGTTCGCGGAGGAGCGACAGGGATCCGCCCGACGACTTGCCGACGCCGTGTTTCGAAGGCCACGGCTCTTCGGAGACTTGCCGGACCCCGGGCGTCCGGTCGTCGGGGAAGAAACGAGAACGGCGCGAAAGGTCCGAAGCCATCGTAAAGGACGACCATGGTTCAGCCGACGCCGACCGTGAACACCGGGCTGCCTCTTCGGACGCGAGGTTTCCGCACCCTCGTGGAAGGCCTCGAATACGCGGCGCTCGGGGAGACGGGCGCGAACTTCTACGGACCGCGAGGCGAGCTCGAGCGGGTGCTGCCCTATCGCGAGCTCAGAACGCGGGCGCTCGACTTCGCCCGGCGTCTCGCCGGTCTGGGGCTGCCGCGGTGCGAACGGGTGGCCGTCCTGGCCGAAACCACGCCGGAGTTCTTGGCTCTCTTCTTCGCTTGCCAATACGCCGGGCTCGTGCCCGTGCCGCTGCCGCTCGCGCTCAGCATCGGCACCCATCGTGCCCATGTCGAGCGCTTGCGCGGCATGCTCGAGAGCTCGGCCGCCCGGGTGGCGATCGGATCCGAGGCTTACCTCGCCCAGCTCGAAGAAGCGGCGGTCGGCACCGAGGTCGGCTGGGTCGGCACCTACGACGGCCTCGCCGCGCGCCCGCCGGTCGCGGGCGGGCTCGCGCCCCTCGGCCCCGACGAGCCCTGCTACATCCAATATTCCTCGGGCAGCACGAGCTTTCCGCGCGGCGTGCTGGTGACCCAGGCGGCGATCACCGCCAATGCGCGCGCCATCGCCGAGGACGGTCTCGCCCTGCAGCCCGGGGACCGCTGCACCTCTTGGTTGCCGCTCTATCACGACATGGGGCTGGTCGGCTGTTGCTTGACGCCGGTCCTCAACCAGGTGAGCGTCGATTACATCGCCACCGCGAGCTTCGCCTGCCGGCCCCTCGTCTGGCTCAAGGTGCTCTCCGCGAGCGGAGGGACCATCTCCTTCGCTCCCACCTTCGGCTACGAGCTCTGTGCGCGCCGGGTGGCGAGCAGGGACCTCTCGGGGCTCGATCTCGCGCGCTGGCGGGTGGCGGGGATCGGGGGGGAGATGATCCGCCCGCGGGCTCTGGCCGAGTTCGCGGAAGCCTTCGCCCCCGCGGGCTTCGATGCGCGAGCCTTCGTCCCGTCGTACGGCCTCGCCGAAGCGACGCTCGCGGTCACCTTCGCACCGCTCGGGCGAGGCGTGCGCACCGATCTCGTGGAATTGGGCGAGGCCTTCGAGCGGCGGCGGCTCGCGCTTCCCGCCGGCCCGCGCGCGCAGCGCACGCGAGCCTTCGCGATCTGCGGTCGCCCGATGCCGGGCTACGAGATCGAGATCCGCGACGAGCACGGCCGCCGGCTCCCGGAGCGGCGGATCGGGCGGGTGTGCATCCGAGGGCCGAGTCTCATGACCGGCTATTTCCGGAGCCCGCAGGCGACCCGCGACGTGCTGCTCGAGGACGGTTGGCTGGACACCGGCGACATGGGTTATCTCGTCGACGGCGAGCTCGTCGTCACCGGCCGCAGCAAGGATCTCATCATCATCAACGGTCGCAACATCTGGCCGCAAGACCTCGAATGGGCGGTCGAACGGCTCCCCGGTGTGCGCCCGGGGGACGTCGCCGCTTTCGCCGTCACCGGCGAAGACGAGCGCGAACGAATCGTCGTGGTCGTCCAGTGCCGGATCTCCGATCCCGCCCGGCAGGCCGAGTTCCGCCGCGAGGTCCAGGCGGTGATCAACCGCCAAGCGGGCACCGAATGCGAGCTCGTCTTGGCTCCCCCGCGCTCCTTGACCTATACGACCTCGGGCAAGCTCAGCCGCGCCGCGGCGCGCGCGAACTATCTCTCGGGTGTCATCCGAGACGTCGCGGGGAATGCGCCTTCCGGAGCGCAGCGAGCCGCGAAGGAGGCCGCCGTCGCTTTCGCGCGCGTGGGTTGACCTCTGTTCGGGAACAGCCGTGTCCCGGGTCGATCCGGACCTCGTGGCCCTGACCGGTGCCACCGGCTTCGTCGGCCGTCACGTCGCCGCCGCGCTCCGCGCGCGCGGGCTCCGCGTCCGCGCGCTCGCGCGGCGCGCGGATGCGCGGCTCGAGGCCCTGGGCGTCGAAATCGTCCGCGGCGCGCTGGACCAGCCGGAAGCGCTGCGGGCGCTGGTCGCGGGCGCCGGCGCCGTCGTCCACGGTGCGGGGCTCGTCGCCGCTCCTTCGGCGCGCGAGTTCCACCGCGCCAACGCCGAAGGCACCGCGCGGCTGGTCGAAACCGCGGCGCAACGCGCGGAGGGCGCCCGCTTCGTCCTGATCTCCTCGCTCGCCGCCCGCGAGCCGAACCTGTCCCCTTACGCCCGCAGCAAACGAGAAGCGGAACGGGCGCTCGAGGCGCGCTCCGATCGCCTGCACCCGATCCTCGTGCGTCCGCCGGCCGTCTACGGGCCCGGCGATCGCGCGACCCTTCCGATCATGGCTCAGCTCGCCCGCGGTTGGCTTCTCGCACCCAAGGCCCCCGCCAACCGGTTCTCCTTGATCTACGTCGAGGATCTCGCCGACCTCGTGGGCGAGCTCGTGACCGGGGCCGCGCCGAGCGCGCTTCTCGAACCGGACGACGGGCGTCCGGGCGGCTACGGCTGGCGCGAGCTCGCCGACGCGGCGGCTGCCCGGCTGGGCAAACGGGTGCGCCTGGTCGAGCTGCCGCGCCCGGTGATGGTCGCCGCCGCGCTTCTGACCGAGCTCGGTGCGCGTCCGCTCGGCCGCACGCCGCGGTTGTCGCGCGGCAAAGTGGCCGAGCTGTTCCACCCCGATTGGGTCGCGGGGGCTTCCGTGCCCCCGGGCTGGCGGCCGCGCGTCCAGTTCGACGAGGGCTTCGCCCGCACGCTCGCCTGGTACAGGGCGGAGGGTTGGCTCTGAGCCGGGGGTTGCGCGAGCGTCGGGGAACCGCCATGCAGCGGCCATGAGCAAGCCCGATCCCGACCGGCTCCTCGCCGAGATCGGCGAGCTGGTCGCCCGGTTCGCGCCTCCGGGCGCCCGGCTCGGCCGCGAGACCGAGCTCCAGAGCGATCTCTCGATCGACTCGGTCGCCGCGATGGACCTCGTCATGGAGATCGAGGAGCGTTACGGCATCGACGTGCCGGTGAACGAACTCGCCGATCTCGTCACGCTCGGCGATCTCGTCGACCTCGTGGCGCGCCGGCTCGGCGAGAGGAGCTGAAGAGATGGACATCTTCGACAAACACCAAGCCCTCGCGCAGCGCCGCGGCCAGCTCCTGGGGACCGGAGCCGATCCCTTCGATCTCGAGATCGAGGCGCTGCACGGCCCCTGCGAGGCGACGATCCGCGGCCGGCGCACGATCCTGGTGGGCACGAACAACTATCTCGGGCTCACCTTCGATCCCGATTGCATCGAAGCGGGTTGCGAGGCGCTGCGCCGATTCGGCACCGGGACCACGGGCTCGCGCATCGCCAACGGCACCTATGCCGCGCACCGGGCGCTGGAAGCGGAGATCGCCGCCTTCATGGGGCGCGCGCGGGCGATCGTCTTCACCACCGGCTACCAGGCCAATCTCGCCACGATCTCGGCGCTCGCCGGCGCCAAGGATATCGTCTTCGTGGACTCGGATTGGCACGCCTCGATCTTCGACGGCTGCCGGCTGTCCGGGGCGACGGTGGTCCGCTTCCGTCACAACGACCCGGAGGATCTCGACCGGCGGCTCGAGCGCAATCCCAATCCCGACGGTTGTCGCCTGATCGTCGTCGAGGGGCTCTATTCGATGCTCGGCGATGTCGCCCGTTTGCGCGAGATCGTCGCCGTGAAGAAGCGCCACGGCGCCTTTCTTCTCGTCGACGAGGCCCATTCGATGGGCGTGTTCGGCGACAAGGGGCGCGGTGTCGCGGAAGCGCAAGGCGTCGAGACCGAGGTCGACTTCATCGTCGGGACCTTCTCGAAATCTCTCGGTGCCATCGGCGGCTTCGCGGTTTCCGATCATCCGCGCTTCGATCTTCTGCGGGTGGCGGCGCGGCCGTACATGTTCACCGCCTCCCCGGGCCCGGCGACCATCGCCACGGTGCGCGCGGCCCTCGCCAAGATCGCCGCGCATCCCGAACTCCGCGCGCGGATCTGGGACAACGCCCGCAGGCTGCACGCAGGTCTGACCGCGCTCGGCTTCGCCCTCGCGGCCCCGCCCGGGCCGATCTTGTCGATCCGCTTGCCGGACGAGCGCACGACGGTGTTCGCCTGGAACCGGCTGCTCGAGCTCGGGGTGTACGTCAATCTCGCGCTTCCCCCCGGGACTCCCGGCGGGGTGTGTCTGTTGCGCGGCAGTGTCTCGGCCGCGCACACCACCGAGCAGATCGATCGCGTGCTCGACCGGTTCGCCCGACTCGCCGAGGAGCTCGGCCGCTTCGCCGCGTCGGTGGCGGCCGCCTAGTCAGCGTACCGCGCCCCGGCGCAGAAGGCGCGGCAGCAACAGGAGCCCGGCGAGACGAGGAAAACGCCGCTGCCAAGGGGCGAGGTGCACCGGCACACCGGCGTGCCGTTCGATCTTCCAGGCGACGTACTCGGCCGCGTCCTCGAAGGTCGAGGCGGCCTTGGCGAGGCGGAGAAGGGACAGGAGCTTGCCGCGCCGGCGCCGCACCCGCCAAAGCCGAAGCGCTCGCATGCGGGCCGTCGCATCCGGTGGCGGGAGTTCGGCGAGGAGGAGCGCGCCGAGCTCCCGGTAACGGCGAGGGGCGGCGGCGACGAGCGCGCGCGCCCGCTCGGGCGGTTCCGCGCGCAATTCGGTACGGTAACTCTCGGAGAAACCCCGCGCGAAGAGCGCGCACGGATCATCGCGGGAGCCCAGGAGCGGGGCGGTCTCGGCCGCGAAGGTGCGCACCGCGCGGGCGAGGATCCGCAAGATGCGCGCCTCGATCGACGCATCCGCGGCCCATACGAGCGCGACGGGCTGAGCGAGGCGGGCCCAAAAGTAGGGTTCGAGCGTGCCGGGCGCGACCGCCCGCTCGAGCACGGGAAGCGGCACTATGGAGACCTTGGCGCGCAGCGGCTCGCCGTCGCGGAAAAGACACAAGCGGTAGACGTCCGGGGGCAGCCGCTCGAGCAAAACCCGCCGAAGCGCGCCGGACGTCACCGAGGCGGCATCGGCGCTCAACAGGTAGAGATCGACGAGACGGTCTTTCAGGACCCCGTCGCGAAGACAGCTGCCGTAAAAGAGAACGGCGAGGACGCCGGGACCGAAGCGGGTTCTCGCGGCGCGGGCGAGATCGAGGACTTCGGGCGCGACCGGTCGCCGGGCTTCGGCGGCGAGAAAGGCGAGAACGGGATCTTCGGGGGCGCTCACAGCCGGACGAAACGCAGTCGGTCGGGGGCGGTCACGACCAGGGGGCGGCCCGGTTCGGGTCGATAGAACTGGCCGTCGATGGTGATCTCGCCTTCGAGCTCGAGCTCGACCCGCTCGCCTCCGCGGCTGAAATAGCTGTCCTCGGGCAGGGCGCGGCGGTCGCCGCCGTAGAGCACCGAAAGCGCGCGGCGGACGATGCCCGGAGGCGGATGGCGGATGGCGGTGAAGCGGAAGGGACGGGCGAAGCAGTTCCAGAACGGTCGCGAGGCGAGCACGAGCCGGTCGAGGGTGGTGGCGAGGAGGAGGAGCTGGCGACCCTCGCGGACCTCCCCGTCCTCGAAACGGATCGCCACCGGCTCGCCTTCGAGCATGCCGGGGGGACGGCGATTGCGGAGCAGGCCCCACAGGAGCCCGGTGAGCGTGACGAGATGGGCGAGCTCGCCCTTGAAGCCGAGGCTGTGGACCCTGCTCTTGCACAGGCGGATCGCATCGGTGATGCCGGCGGCGCCCAGAAACATGCCGCGCTGCACGCTGCCGTCGGCGAGGCCGGCCACGCGCAGCACGTGCCGGCGCACCGTGACGCGGTCGAGCAGACCGCGCCGAGCGACGGTGATCAGCCGCTCGAGGGCCAAGGGGCCGCGCCGGCGCAGACCGCAGTCGGCGGCGGTCATGTTCGCCATGCCGCGCGGCAGGATGGCGATGGGCGGCACGGGATCCAACGGACGCTCCTCGAGGAGCTCGGTGAGCAGCCCCTGGACCGTTCCGTCGCCGCCGTTGATGACGATGAGTTCCGGCTTGAGCCGACCGAGATCGAGGGCGATCTCGCGCAAGCCCCCGGGCCCGGTGAAGTCGAAGCGGACGATCTCGGGATGGGCGCGGAGAACCGGTTCGAGATCGGCCATCCCGCGGCGATTGCGCTCGCTGCGGGCGTTGTTGACGAGACCGATCGCGGGAACGCGGCTCATGGGACGACCGCAGCCGAAGGCGCGTGCACACGCCCGCGCCGCTTTTCTAAAAATCCGGCTCCCGAGAGAAGGCCGAGCCCCAGAAGCGACGGGGCGGTCCACGCGGCGAGCACGGGGGGCATCAACCCGAGCTCGCCCAGGGCCAGGAGGATCCCGTTGCCGATCACGTAACCGAAGCCGATCGCGAGCCCGCGCACGAAGATCGTCAGCGTCGCACCCGCTCGTCCCGCGCGCCGCACCAGGGTCACGGGCAGGGCGACGATCGCTGCGATCCCGAGCATACCCGCGATCCGCGCGTGCAACCAGGTCTCGTGGCCCTCGGTGCTCGTGACGCCGTAGGCCGCGGCGGCGATCACCGCGACGAGTTCACTCGAGCTGAGTTCGCGCGGCGGTTTTGAAAGGGTGGCCAGCTCCTCGATGTCGAGTCGCACGGGCCACAGGAGCTCGGGAAGATACTCGGGGGCGCTCGCCCCCGCCGGCCGGCGCACCACGCCGCGCAGAAGCCAAGCCTCCGGGGCCGGCAGCGCCTCCGCGACATCGAGCCGCTCGATCAGTCGGCCCTGGTCGTCGAGGCGGAGGATCAAGAGATCGCGCGGCTCTTTGCGCGCCGCGGCATCGGCGGGCAGGCGCAGGATCTGGCCGTCGAGCCGGACCCAGAGGGCGTCGCCGCGCGGCGGACCACCGCCCCGGGTCTCGGCCACCCCGAGCGCCCGCAGGGTCGGAAAAGTGGCGGGGATGAGGCGGTCGTCGACCACGAACTTGAGCCCCGCGACGACGAGCATGGCCGGCCACAACCGCGCGACCAGCCCGAGCCGCGACACCCCCGCGCCCCACATCGCGACGAGCTCGCGGAAGCGCAACAGATCGGTGACGGCGAAAAGCCCGGCGACGAGCGCCACCATGGGCAAGAGTTCGCTCACCAGGCTCGGCAGGCGCACGAACGCGTAGCGCACGAGCGGCCAGCTCGTGTCGGGCAGCCGCCGGGCCACGCGCGGTCCGACGTCCAACAGGTCGAAGAGGACGGCGAAGCCGGTGACCGCCAACAGGACCACCGAAAAGCGCAAGAAATAGACGCGATTGAGATAGCGCGAGAGGCGGCTCACGGTTCGGCTCCGCGGCCGAAGCGACGAAGCAGCGCCTGCTCGAGGCGCTCGACCCACAGGTCGAAACGGCTCGCCGCGCTCTCCCGCGGCACGCGGCGCGTCTTCCAGGCGACGAGCGCCGCGCCGAGCAGGAAAAAGAGCGAAAAGGGTACCCAAAGCCCCAGCCAGGGCGAGATCTTGCCGTTGTCGGCGAGGGATTCCCCGAACTGCAGGAGCTGGTTGTAGCCGACGAGGAGCGCGATCCCGACGACGATCCCGTACGAGCGCTTGGCCCGTCGGCGCGCGATCGCCAGCGGCAGGGCCACGAGCGGCAAGAGCAGGGTCGAGCCGATACGGGCGAGCCGACCGTGCAGCTCGGCGGCGATTTCGAAAGGCTCGATCCCCCTGGGCGGGTATCGGAGGGCGTGCGCGAGCTCGGGCAAGGTGAGCTCGCGCTCGTCCGCGCCGCGGGGCCGAAAGGGTTTCGGCTCGCCCCCGCGCACGTCGGTGCGGAAGTTGCGAAAACGCACGGTGGCGGGCGGCGGCGCGCGCTCGGCGCCCGCGCGCTCGGCGGGAACGAACTGCTGCACGCCGTCTTCGAGGTCGAGCATGATCGGTTGCCCGTCTCGGGCGGGGAGAATGCGGCCGCGTCGGGCGGTGATCACGAGCGTCTCGCCGCCGGGCAGGCGGCTGAAGAGAAGAAGCTCGGTGAAGCGGTCGCGTTCGGGCGAGAGGGTTTCGACCCGATAGGTCGTCCCGGCGAGGGTCAAAAAGGTGCGTTCCCGCAACAGGGTGAGAAAGGAGACGTTGGAGAGGGCGAACAGGGCGGCGCGGTAGGCGTAGCGGCTCCAGGGCTGGAGGTGGCTGAGCACGAGCCCGTTGAGGACGGCGAGAAGAGCGCCGATCGCGAAAAGAGGTACGAGGATGCGGTAGGGGCCGAAGCCCGCGGCGTAAATGCCGTCGAGCTCGCCGTCGCGGGACATGCGCGAAAAGACGAGTAGGATCGCGATGAAAAAGCTCGCCGGAAGGGCGATGCCCATGTAGTGCGGGACGAGATAGCTCAGCATCTCGAACAAGACGAGAAGACTGCCCCGCCAACCGAGGACGATGTCGAGCACGCGCAGCGTGCGCTCGGCGAGGAGCACCAGAAGCGCGATCACGACGATCGCCGCCATCGGGCGTGCCACTTGGCCGAGGACGTAACGGTCGAGACGGCTCATCCCGAATGCCCGGAGGCGCGGATCCCAGGCGGACCGGTGCGCGGCGTCGCCGGTGGCCGCGAGCTTTTCGGGCGCAATAGACGAGCCGGATTATCCTGACCAGGCGAGCGCGGTCGCAGCCGCCGTTTCGAGCGGGACTTCCTCGCGCAGGATCCGGCGCGAATCGGGATCGAAGCGCAGGGCGCGAGCGGTGATCGACCATCCCCTGCCATCGGTGCGGGGGTGCAGGGCGATGATCAGAGCCCCGCCCCTGCGCTCGGGCTCGTGCGCGCGGAGCGAAGCCGAAGGCGCGCAGAGCACGGGGATGGGGCCGTCGGCGCCGGGCAGCCGGGCGCTCGCGAGCCGGTGGTCGTGCCCGCACAGAACGAGATCGGCTCCTTCCCGGGCGAGCACGGCGCGCAATTCCGGCGCATCGAGCAGCGCCTTGCGCCGCGGGCTCCAGCCCGCGACCGGAGGGTGATGCACGAGGAGGACGCGGCAGAGCCCGCTTCCTCTGAGCGCGGCGAGCCGGGCCGCGAGGGCTTCGAGCTGAGCCCGCCCGAGCGCGCCCGCGGCATCGCCCCAAGGACGCGGCACGGCGCTCGAAAGGCCGACAAGCGCCACGGGTCCGATCCGTCGCACGAAAGGGAAATCGGCGGTGCTCTGGGCATCCGCCATCCAGGGCCGCCACAGGGGCCAGCCGGCCTCGGCGGCACCGGGCACGTAGGCGTCGTGATTGCCCGGGATCACCGTCACCCGTTCGCCCGAGCCGAGCCGCTCGAGCCAGCGCCGCGCCGCCGCGAATTCGCTCGGCAGGGAAATGTTGACGAGATCGCCCGTGACCACCGTGTGGTCCGGACGTTCGGCGGAGAGCGCCGCGAGCGTCGCCTCGAGGACTTCGGGTCGGTGAAGGTGCCGGCGGCGGAGATGCCAGGAAACGAAGCCCGTGATGCGCTTGGAGCAGAGTTCGACGAGACGCGGTCGGGGCAAAGGTCCCAGGTGCACGTCCGTGAGATGAGCGAGGCGGAAGACCGCGCTCACGGAGCGGCTCCGGTACTGCTGCGCCGAGCGAGGATCGCTTCGACGAGGGCGAGATCGGCGGGCGTGTCCACGTCGATCGCGGCTTCGCCCGCGGCGATCGGGACCACGGCGATCCGGCAGCCCAGACGTCGGGAAGCACGGGCGGCCGCCTGCGCGAGAGCGAGCGCCCCGGAAAGGTGCAACAACAGCTCACCCGCTCCGAACATCCGGACGATCCGCCAAGGACGCTTGCGCTCCCGTTCGACCCGCCGCCAGAAGGCGAGCGCCGGCCGCGCGGCCGCGCCCCGCAGCCAGAACAGGTTGGCCCCGGAAAAACGTCCGTCGCGAAAGCGCCACCAGGTGCGCCGGGTTCCGGGCGCCACCGCGCGCACCGCTTCGGCCGGCGCCACCGCCGCGACGAGATCGGCTTCGAGCCCGCGCGCGGCGGCGAGAAAGCCGCGCACGATCGCGGGCGAAAGAAGAGGGTGGTCGGCGGTGGTGACCAGGAGCGGTCGGTCTTCCTCTTCGAGGATCGCTTCGATGCTCGCCGCCGGGCTCGCGGCGGGCGCGCGCCGGCCGATCCGGCCGCTCGCGAAGGCGCGCGCGAGGCAGGCGGACCGTTCGAGGTCGAGACCGGGATCGGCAACGAGAAGGACTTCGCGGATTTCCGCAACGGCGAGAAGCGAGTCGAGCACGTGCACGAGCATCGGCCGACCGGCCACCGGCGCGAGGCACTTTGCGTAGACCCGGGCCGCGCGGGCCACCGGGTCGGCCTCGCCCGAACGGCTGCCGGCGAGCACCACGGCGGTGATCGTCGCGGTTCCGCTCACTCGATGTCCTTCGCGTAGATTCGATAAGTCTTGTAAGGGCGTGCTCCGGACAGTTCGATGATCGCTCGGATGCGCTGGTTGTCCTCGAGGATCCAGGAAAGTTCCACGCCGCGAATGCCGCGATCCGCGTGCCAGCGGCGGACGGCGTCGAGCACGGCGAAGGCGAGTGCGGCTCCCAACGGCCCGTTCTGGAAGGCCCGGCGCACGCCCAAGAGCGGTATCCGCCATTCCGGAACGCCGCGCAGCTTGAGCCGCCACAAAAGCTTCGCCCAGCCCCAGGGCAGGAGCCGACCTCCGAGATCGCGGATCGCGAGGTTGAGATTGGGCAGGACCACGACCATGGCGGCGGGCGTGCCTTCCACTTCGGCGATCGCGAAGTCGCGGGCGGTCACGAGCGGCCGGATGGCGCGCGCGAGGTAGAGGGCCTCCGCCTCGTCGAAGGGTACGAACCCCCAGTTGCGCGACCAGGCGTCGTTGAAGATGTCGCAGATCGTGCGGATCTCTTCGGCGTAGCGGCGCATCGCGAGGGGGCGGACGGTCATGCGCGTCGAGCGACGGGCCCGCTCCAGCAGGGCCAGCGCCGCGGGCGGCAGGGGCTCGGTCGGATCGTACCAATAGCACAACAGATCCTTTTCCTTGCGGAAGCCGAGCTCTTCGAGCCGTGCGCCGTACCAGGGCCGGTGATGGCCCATCATCATGCTCGGGGGTCGCTCGAAGCCCTCGACGAGCAATCCGCAGCTCGTGTTGATCGACGGATCGAAAGGACCCGCGATGCGGCGCATGCCGCGCGCCCGCAACCAGTCTTCGGCGGCGCGGACGAGCGCGGCTGCGACCTCGGGATCGTCTTCGGTCTCGAAGAAGCCGAAGTGCCCCGTCGCATCGCGATAGCGTTCGAGATGGGCGCGGTTGACTTGCGCGGAGATGCGACCGACGTCGCGGCTTCCCCGTCGGGCGACGAACAGCGCCATCTCGATCCGGGCGAGGAACGGGTTGCGGGCCTGGTCGAGCTGCTCGCGGCGCTCGAAGTCGAGCGGTTTCACCCAGTTCGGATCGTCGCGATAGATCACGTCGGGAACCGCGAGAAAGCGGGCGAGGCCGCGGCGGCCTTCGACCCGCTCGACCCGCACGGGCTCGCGGCTCTCAGGCCGCGCGTCGGGTCCGACGGCGGGCAAGCTCGCTCTCGCTCGGCGAGGCCATGGCCACCCAGGGATAGCGCTCGCGTTCCTCGCCGGTGTAGCCGAGATTGAAGGTGGTGGGGCTCTTCGGCACCTCGCGCGGGTGCTCGTAATAAGTGCCCAAGATACGATCCCACAGCCCGCTCGTGATCCCGAAATTACCCCGCTCGTTGTGGAAATGATGTGCGAGATGGCGCTTTTTGATCTCGCGCAGCCAAGGGTTCTTGGGGGTGAAGGGGAGGTGCTGCACGCAATGGCAGAACTCGTAGCCGGCGAAGAGAAGCAGGCCGGAGGCGAAGGCGGCGGCGGCTCCCGCCGCCCCGCCGGCGAGCCAACCGAGAGGGAGCGCGAGCAGAGCGATCGTCGGCAGGGTCGTATAGAGGGCGCCGAAGAGCACCGAGAGATCGTGCGGATCGGCGTGGTGGTCGTAGTGGATCCGCTTCCAGACGCGCGCGGTCAAAGGCGAGCGGTACAAGAGGCGGCTGTGCAAGACGAAACGATGCAGCGCGTATTCGACGAAAGGATAGACGACGAGCGTGAGCGCCACCGCCGATACCGGTCCCTTCCAATCCTCCGCCCAACGGACGGCGAGGAGGATCGAGACGAAAGCGAGGGTCAAATAGACGATGATCGAATAATGAGTGAAATAGGCGACGACGAGCTCGCGCAACGACATCTTGTCGAGCTGGTAGCGCTTGTGGATCCAAGGCCGCCAAGAGACCGCCATCGTCCCGTCCTCTCCCAGATCCCGGAAGCGACGCACGCACGGCTTGCAAGTAGGCGCGGCCGCGCGCGCGAGCAAGCCTCGCGCGGCTATCCTCGCGCTCGAGCCGCGCTCGGGACCTCCGCCATGAGCCGTCGCACGCGTTCGGCCGCGCGCGCGAGATCGTCGAGGGGCTTGGGGCTCGCCACCGGAGCCGGTCCGTCGAGCCGTCGCACGAGGCCCCGGGCGACGAGGGCCTCGTGCAGGCGCCGCGGATCGCGCGGCAGGTTCAACAGGCCGCGGGTGGCGAGATGGTCGACGAGCCGGCCGAGGGCGTGCTGCTGGTGCGGGGTGCCTCGATAGGTCGTGCCACCGCCCCAAAGCAGTCGCAGGCCTTGCGCGAGCGCGCGTCCGCCCGGGATCTTTTCGTACCAGCGCGGGAGATCCACGAGCAGCACCGGCTTGCCGGCGAGGCAGGCATCGGCCAGAGCGCCGATCTCGTCGGCGGTGACCGCGACCCGATCGGCGGCGGCGAGCAGGGCCGCGCGCGCGTCGAACGAGCCCGTCTCGTCTTCCCGCACGACGAGCCGCGGCACGCCCTCGATCGCCCCCCGCAGCACGGCTTCCGCCGCGCTCGGAGCCTTGCGATCGAGGAGGACCAGAAGCGCGCCGCGATCGCGGCGGAGGTCCTCCGCGAGCCGGGCCGCGGCGCCGCGGATCGCATCCCGATCGATGCGGTAGCCGTCGCGGCCGCGGCCGACGACGAAGAGCGTGCGCGGACGCGGGAGCGCCGCCAGCCGCTCGGCCCAGTGCGCCTCGGCGGCTGCGAACCGTTCGGCGGGGATGCCGGAAAGCGGTGCGGCCACGGGCAGGACGTTGTCGCGCAGCGGCAGCCGCGCGCTCGGCGTCGCCACGATGAGATCGAACAGCTCGAAGGGCGCGCGCGGCCGACCGATCTGGACCAGGCGCGTCCGTCCGCCCGATCGGCGGCGGATCCACAACGCCGCGGGCACGCTCTTGCGTCCGCTCGTGATCACGAGATCGGGCCAAGGAGGGGTCAAGGGGTCGCTTCGGGATCGATCCGTGCTCGCCAAGCTCGCACCCAGAACGAGGTTGGGCAGGCGACGCAACCGGTTGAGGACGAGCCGGCGGGTCTCGAAGGGCCAGCCGAGGGCTCGGGCGAGCTCGAGGCCCTGGCGGTCGTAGCGTTCCTCGCCGGTGGTGAGCACCCACACCCGCGGCGAGCCGATCCCGTCCGTGCGGCGGACCGTGAAGCTGCGCGCGCCGGCGGCGGCGAAGCGCGGGTCGGGGCGGACCTCGAGGTGCCAACTCGGTCCGGGACACCGCGCCGCCGCTTCGGCCAGACGGCGCCGCCACCACGCCGGGCTCGCGAAGCCTTCGGCGGCGTGGGCGCGGAGGTCGACGAGGAGCAACCGCCGCGCGCGCGCGAAAAGTGAATCGAGCACCCAGCCGATGTCGGCCGGCGGCAGGCGTTCGAAGAGGCCGGCGGCGAGAATGCCGTCGACGGGACCCGCGCTCGCGAGGGCGGGATCGCGCGCGAGATCGACGGATACGAGTTCGATTCCCGGAGGAGGCTCGGCGAGCCGCGGCGGCTCGCCGAATCCGACGAGCAAGAGCCGCCGTGCTCCCAGATCGGCGAGAAGACGCCGCGCGTCTTCGGACAAGCGCGCGGGCTCGACGGGAGCGAGAGGTTCGTTGCGCGCGACGAGTTCGCGAAAGGTCGGGGAAGGCCGATCGGGGCCGAAGACCTGATAGCCCGCGGCGTCGGCTTCGCGTTCCAGTTCGTGCCAGAGGTAGGCCAAAGGGTTGGGGTGGTAGGAGTAATCCTCGGGGAAGGGTTCCCAGGGCTGCTGGTGCAGAGCCGTATAATGCAGGCACTTGGTCCGGCCTTCGACGTATTCCTGGTCGCGGGCGTTCCAGTGCGGATCGCACGGGCCCCAGAGCCCCGGGATCGCGGCCGGTTTCTTGATGAGCGCGTGCTTGCCCTCGCGCGCCGCGGTCGCGCGGTTCCAAAGGGGCAGCATCTTCGCGCAGTCGATGAGCATGACCGAAGTCTCCTCGGGCGAGATCGCGAGATAACCGTGCTCGCCCATCTCGAGATCGAAGAGCTCGGCCGGATCGGCGAGGTAGATCTGATCGACGTCGTTGTAGATCGCACGTCCCGTCCCGCCGGCGAATTCCGGAATGGCGAAGCGGTATTTGGTGAATCCCGTGCGCCAGCCTTTGCGGTCGAAGCCCGAAAGGTCGCTCATCCGATAGATCTCGTAGCGGCGCGCGGGATCGCGGTGCTTTTCGATCGACCAGAAGAAAATGCGCTCGGCACGATACTGGGCGGGCTCGGTGCCGAGGAAGATGCGCACGGGCGGCTCGGGGCTCGGGGCGACGCCCGGATGCGGCTCGAGCACGACGCATTCGGGGTCTCGACGAAAATAGGGCCAGTTCGCGCTCAACGTGTCGGACATCGGTTCGACCTCGCAGCCTCGACACCGAGCGGGGCTCTTGGCGACGGGAATGCGGGGCGTCAACCCGACCCGGCGCCGCAGCCGGGGACGGTGGCGGGCTCTCCGCCGGGCACGAGGCCGGTCGGCTCGGACGACGGCCGGTAGCCGAAGCGGGCGAGCGCGGGTTCGTGCATCAAAGCGTCGATGCGCGCGATTTCTTCGGGCCCGAAATAATCGCGCCAACCGCCGACGACGCCGCGACGGACCTTGAAGCTGTCGGGGTCGTGGCGCGCGCCGGGCCGCAGCTTGTCGGTGGCGAAGAACCCCTGCGCTTCGCGCTCCCGCATCCGGTCGAAGGCGGCGAAGGCGACGGCGCGCGCGAGCTCGGCGGGGCTCGCCGGCCTGTCGTCGACGAAGGCCATCACGCGGCCGAGCTCCTCTTCCGGTCGGGCGCGCAGGTCCTCGTAGCGGACGACGAGAACGCGCGGCAGGCGCGCGCTCCAATCCGCCCAGCGGCGCAGGAAGGCGATGATCCGGGGAAGCTTCACCTCGATGACGTATTCGCTCATGTCGAGCGGACGTCCGTCGCGAACGGGCGCGACACGCGCGTCCGGTTTGCGCTGGTTGCGCTTTTTCTGGAACCATGCGGAAACCGCCACGTCGCGCGGATCCCGCACGAGCAGTACGATTTTCTTGCGCGCGTAGCGCTCGAACGGCAGAAGACCGACCTCCGGCCCTCGCTTCACGTTGTCGTGGACGAAAAGAATCCGCGGCACGCGCGGATCGCGGCGGTGGAAATTGTCGAACTGGACCAGCTCGTTCTCGGGAAGTCCGTAGCGCTGGTGGTAGACTTGAGAGATCATCGTGGCGAGCCAGGTACGCCCGCTCTTGGCGTGGCTCACGACGATGACGTCGCTGCGCGCGAACTTGAGACGGCGCTTGAACGCCCGCCGTCGATCGACGAGCGAGCGGCGGACGAGGCCGAGCAGTCCGAACATTCTCGACGTTCTCCCCCATGCACCCGTTGGATCCGGCATCAGCCTCCCCGGCGCGAACGAGGTCGTCTTCCGGCTCCGTGTTCGCTTCGATCTCGCCGCACTTTTCGCCCCGTCACGCGGGCTCCGCCGTCGCTCGCGCGCGGGTCGCACGCGCGAGCGCGGCACTGCCGTGCTCGACGCGGTAGATGCGATCGGCGAGGTCGAGGAATTCGGGGCGGTGGGTGACGGCGAGGATCGTGAGCCCGCCGGCGAGCCGGCGGACGTTGCGCGCGATCTCGGTCGCCGTCACGGGATCGAGGGCGCTCGTGACTTCGTCGAGGACGAGAAGGCGCGGTCGACCGAGAAGCGCCCGGGCGAGCGCGATGCGCTGGCGCTGACCGCCCGAAAGGCGGGCACCGCGTTCGCCCACGACGGTGTCGAGGCCTCGCGGGAGCGAGGCCACGAAGTCCCAGGCTTCGGCGATCTCCAGCGCGGCGCGCAGCTCCGCTTCGGAAATCCCCTCGTCGCCGAGAGCGAGGTTGGCGCGGATCGTGTCGTGGAACAGAACCGCTTCCTGCGGTACGTAGCCGATCATCTTGCGCCAAGAGACGAGGTCGATCTCGGCGAGATCGACCCCGTCGACGGCGATCCGCCCGCCGTCGGGACGATGGAGACCCAAGACGAGGTCGACGATCGTCGTCTTGCCGGCGCCGGAAGGCCCCGTGAGCACGGTCAACGAGCCCGCCGGGATCTCGAGGTCGAGCCCGTCGAGGACCGTCTCGTCGCCGTAACGGAAGCGCACTCGCTCGAAGGTGATCGCCCGCTCGAGCCGCGCGGGCAGCCGTCCGGGGTTGGGCTCGGGGTCGGCCGACGCTTCGGCGATGAGACGTTCGCAGTGATACCAAGAAGCCTCGTTCTCGACCGCCGCCTGATAGGCCTTCTGCAGCTTGCCGATCGACGACACGGAGCGGAAGAGAACGATGCCGACGACGACGAGCTCGGCCACCGGGATTTGCCAGATCGCGAAGGCGACCCAGAAGCCCACCCCCAGAGCGAGTGCGAAAAGCGCATCTTGGAGGTTATTGAGCGCCTCGCGGTTGATCACTTGGCGACGGATCGTCTTGTGGAGCCGGCGGATCCGCTCCTCGAACAGTCGTGCGAAGGCCGGCTCGCGGGCCATCGCCCGCACCGTTTTCAGATTGCCGAGGGTATCGGAGAGAAAGACGAGCAGGTCCTTGGTGCGCGCGGTCTGCTTGCGGCCGGTGCGCCGCGAGCGGCGGACCAAGACCGCGAGCGCGAGAGCGACCCCCCCGCCGATGGCGGTGGCGGCGAGCGCGATCTTCCACGAGATGAAGAAGGCGATCACCGCCATCACCGCGCTCTGGATGAGAAGGCCGAGGAGTTCCGCCACCAGGGTGAAGGCCCGTCCGGCTTTCATGGCCTCGCCGCTGGCCACGTTCGCGATCCGCCCGAGCGGCATGTGGACCATGAAGCGCCACCGAACGCGCAACAGCCGGTCGATCAGCCGCCGGCGCACACCCGTGGTCACCGTCGCCATGGCGTTGCCGACGTAGACCATGGCCGCGAAGCGCAGCGCCGAGCGCAGGATCAGGATCGCCACCACGACGACGAGGAGCGTGCCCACTTCGAGGGGCAGGCCGAGTTCGGCCAACAGTTGTCGCACCATGCGGTTCAGCGGCGACCGATCCTCGGCCGGTGTCTCGGCGGCGAGCCCGATCAACGGCAAAAGCGTCGCGAACCCGAACCCTTCGGCGAGCGTCGCCGCGAGCAGCGCGAGGATCGACAGCCACGGCCGCGCGCCGGGAGCGGAGAAGAAGATTTTCAGAAGGCTGCGCATGCGGAGCGATCCGGGAACACCGGCGGCCTTCCCACAAGCCGCCGGAGCTGTCCAGCCCGTGGCTAAGCGCTCGGCTTCGCCTCCTCGGGCTCGGGGCGCACCCAATCCTCGAGCAGCGCACGACCCAACGCCAGAAGGACGGGGCCGATGAAAATGCCGAGAAAGCCGAAGGCGATCGCGCCGCCGAATACACCGAGAAAGGTGAGAAGAAAAGAAAGATTGCTCTCGCGCGAAATCAGCCAGGGTCGGATGAGGTTGTCGATGCCGCTGATCACTAGGACACCGTAAGCTGCCAAAAAAACGCCGGAAGTCGTCTGGCCCTGGACCACGAGCCACACCGAAAGCGGCACCCAGACCAGAGGCGGCCCGATGGCCGGCAGCAATCCGGTGAAAAAGGTGAGCACGCCGAGCACGAGCGCACCGGGCAGGCCGACGAGGGCGAAGCCGATCGCCGCCACCACACCCTGCACGATCGCGGTGCCGACGAAGCCGTAGACCACCCCGCGCACGGTCGAGCCGGCCACCTCGAGCAAGTGCTGCATGCGCCCGCCCAAGATGCGCTCGCCCGCGCGGCGCATCTGCTCGAGGAGACTGGGGCCGTCGCGCAAGAAGAAGAACACGGCGGTCAACGACAGCGACAGATCGAAAAGGCCGGAGCCCAACGCGAGACCGGCGCGGATCGCGAGGTCGCGGGCGGTGGACAGCCAGGGCTGCACGAAGCCGGGAAGATCGCGCATGTCCTCGGCGAGCCGGTTCCAGGCGCCGACGAGCTCGGGTCCGAGCACCGGCAGGTCGAACAACCACTCGGGGGGCGGCGGCATTCCCAACTCGAGCAGCTGGCGAACGGTTTCGACCAGAAGCGTGATGGCATCGGCGATCTGTCGGCCGACGAGGACGAGCGGCAAGAGCAGGGCCAGGGCGAGAAGCGCGGTCGCGAAACCGGCCGCCAGGCCGGCGTGGCCGCGCAACAGCCGGACGAGCCGCACCTGCAGAGGCCACACCGCGAAGGCGAGGATGGCGGCCCACAACAAGGCCGAAACGAAGGGCAACAGGACGAGGAGGATGCCGAAGCCGAGAGCGGCGAGGGCGGCGAGGGCGAGGGCGAGCTCGACCCGCGGGTCGGCCGGTCGCATCAGCTCCCGGCCCGACCTTTCACCTCGATGCCGGCGAGGCGCTCGTAGACCTTGACGACCGCGGAGTCGTCCTCGCGGCCGAAACCGGCGGCGGCAGCGGCGAGGAACTGTTGGTGAGCGGCGGCGGCGAGGGGCAGCGGAAAGCGCAGCGCGCGGCCGGCATCGAGCACGATCGCGAGGTCCTTGACGAAGATCTCGACCGCCGAGAGGGGCGCGAAGTCGCGCGCCAGAATGTGCGGCACGCGGTTGGCGAACATCCAGGAATTGCCCGCGCTCTGCGTGATGATCTCGAAAAGCGTGTCGGGATCGGCACCGGCGCGCACCCCGAGCGCCATGGCCTCGCAAGCCGCGACGATGTGCACCCCGGCCAGAAGCTGGTTGATCATCTTGACCGTCGAAGCGAGGCCCGGCTCGGCACCCAGCCGGAAGATCTTGGCCGCCATCGCCTCGAGCGCCGGCCGCGCGGCTTCGAACGCCGCGTCCGACCCGCTCGCCATGATCACGAGTTCGCCCGCTTCCGCCTTCGCCCGTCCACCCGAGATCGGGGCGTCGAGGAAGAGGTGGCCCGAGCGGGCGAGGCGCGCGCCGAGGGCGCGGGCGAAGGCGGGGGGAACGGTGGCGTGGAGCACGACGGCGGCACCCGCGGGCAGGGCCGGCAGGGCGGCTTCGAGGACCTCGTCCGCCTGCTCGGCAGTGGCCACCGCGAGCGCCAACAGCGCGGCGTCCTCGGCCGCTATGGCCGGGTCTTCGACCGCCTCCCCGCCCGCCGCCGCGAAGGCCGCCCGTGCCCTTTCGGCTCGATCGCAACCGCGCACGGCGAAGCCTTTCCGCAAGAGATTGACCGCCATGGGCCCGCCCATGGCCCCCAGTCCCACGAAGCCGATCCGCATTCCTTCGCCCCGCCTCGTTCGGCCCGCCTCGGCGATCCTCGCCTCGGGCGGCGACGGCGGCAAGCGGCGGACGCGGGTGGCCGCGGTACGGTAAGCCATGGTAAAAAGAGCGACCGGCGGGAGGAGCCGTCGCGACGGGGAGGAAGGGGATGACGCTCTTCGTGGCACTGGTGAACTGGACCGATCAGGGGATCCGCAGCGTGCAGCGCTCGCCCGAGCGCTTCGATGCGGCCAAGGCGATGCTCGAGGAGATGGGCGGGCGGATCCTGCACCTGTTCATGACCATGGGACCTTACGATCTGGTGGTGGTCTACGAGACCCCCGATGATGCGGTGGCGGCGCGTTGGACGCTGCAGGTGGTGAGCCAAGGCAACGTCCGCACGCTCACCATGAAGGCCTATCCGGAGGCGGCCTATCGCGAGATCATCGCCTCGCTGGGCTGAGCGCGAGCGGTGCGCGGCGTGCTTGCGCCCGCCGCCGCCTGCTTTTAAAGTTCCGGTGCTTACGCGAATCGGTCGGAGGGCCGGGGCGCCGCGATCCACGAGAAGACGGCGTGCCGGCGGGGAGGGAGGGCGGTTCCGATCGGCGTGCGGATGCGACCCCACACGACAACAACTGCGGAGGCAAGGTCGTGAAATCGAAGGTCGTGCTCGGTTGCGGCGTCGCGATGGCGGCGTTGCTCGCCGGCGCATCGCTCGCCGAAGCGAACGAGGAATTGTTGCTGCTGCAGCAGAACCCTGCGTTTTGGGTGATGCAGGGCGGCAACTATTATCATCATCGCTACAGCCAGCTGGCGCAGATCAACAAGAACAACGCCAAGGACCTTCGGGTCGCTTGGACGTTCTCGACCGGTGTGTTGCGCGGCCACGAGGGCGGGCCCCTCGTGATCGGCAACGTGATGTACGTGCACACGCCGTTCCCGAACATCGTCTACGCGTTGGACCTCAACGCCGACGGGCGGATCATCTGGAAGTACGAGCCCAAGCAAGATCCCAACGTCATCCCGGTGATGTGCTGCGACACGGTCAACCGCGGCGTCGCCTACGGTGACGGCAAGATCTTCCTGCACCAGGCCGACACCACGCTCGTCGCGCTCGACGCCAAGACCGGCAAGGTCGTCTGGCAGGCCAAGAACGGCGATCCGTCCAAGGGCGAGACCGGGACTTCGGCGCCGGTGGTCTACAAGGACAAGGTGTACGTGGGCATCTCGGGCGGCGAGTTCGGCGTGCGCTGCCATTTGACCGCCTACGACATCAAGAGCGGGAAGAGGGTCTGGCGCGGCTACTCGATGGGGCCGGACAACGAGATCCTCGTGGATCCGGAGAAGACCACGGAGCTCGGCAAGCCGGTCGGCAAGGACTCGAGCCTCAAGACCTGGCAGGGCGATCAGTGGAAGATCGGCGGCGGCTGCACCTGGGGCTGGATCTCGGTCGATCCCGAGCTCAATCTGATCTACTACGGCTCGGGTAACCCGGGCACCTGGAACCCGGTCCAGCGGCCCGGCGACAACAAGTGGTCGATGACCATCTTCGCCCGCGACGCCGATACAGGCATGGCGAAGTGGGTCTACCAGATGACGCCCCACGACGAGTGGGACTACGACGGCGTCAACGAGATGATCCTCTTCGACGCCAACTGGCAGGGGCGGCCGCGCAAGCTCCTCTTCCACCACGACCGCAACGGGTTCAGCTACACCCTCGATCGGGTGACGGGCGAGCTCTTGCGCGCCGACAAGGCCTTCCCCTGGATCAACTGGGCGACCCACGTCGACCTGAAGACCGGGCGGCCGAACGTCGATCCGCGGTATTCGACCCACGCCAACGGCGAGGACGTCAACACCAAGGGCATCTGCCCGGCGGCGCTCGGCACCAAGGACCAGCAGCCGGCGGCCTACAGCCCCAAGACCGGGCTCATGTACATCCCGTACAACACGGTGTGCATGGACTACGAGCCGTTCCGGGTGACCTACACCGCCGGCCAGCCCTACGTCGGCGCCACGGTGTCGATGTACCCCGCGCCGGGTGGCGACACGCTCGGTGCGATCGGCGCCTGGGATCCGATCAACGGCGGCCACAAGTGGCTCAACATCGAGCCCTTCTCGGTGTGGTCGGGCGTGCTCGCGACCGCCGGGGACATCGTCGCCTACGGCACGCTCGAGGGCTACTTCAAGGTCCTCGACAAGGACACCGGTCGGGAGCTGTACCGCTTCAAGACCCCCTCGGGCATCATCGGCAACGTGATGACCTATCTGCACGGGGGCAAGCAGTACCTGGCCGTGTACTCGGGCATCGGCGG
Source organism: Geminicoccaceae bacterium (assembly GCA_025062095.1). Taxonomy (GTDB): domain Bacteria; phylum Pseudomonadota; class Alphaproteobacteria; order Geminicoccales; family Geminicoccaceae; genus JANXAZ01. The sequence continues at coordinate 64,984 of JANXAZ010000008.1, read as the reverse complement.
TTGGGCCGGCATCGGCCTCGCCGCGGGTCTGACCGAGGATACGGCGGGCCTGGGTGCCGTGGGTGCCTACAAGGCGCTCTCCAACTACACCCAGCTCGGCGGCCAGCTGACCGTCTTCAGCTTGCCGTGAGCTGATCGCGCGAGTCCATCGCGCGGGACCCGGCGTCGAGCCGACGCCGGGTCCTTTTTCTTGCCGAAAAACACGAGGTTTCGCCCGTGTCGTTCGTCGCGATCCCCCTGCTCCTCGCACTGTTCGCCGCGCCGGCCGCGGGCGCGGAAGGTACGCGCCTCGTCTTGTTCCCTCTCGAGTTCGTGAACACGAGCCTCGAGCCCTTGCGCGAGGACGAACGGGCGCGCATCCGCCTCGCCGAGGCCGAGCTGCGCCGTCTTCTCGGGGCCAAAGGCTACGTCCTTGTCGATTTCGGCCCGGTGGCGGCGAAGACGGCGGCCTATGCGAGCCTGCGCGAATGTGGCGGGTGCGAGCTCGATTTCGCGCGCGAGCTCGGAGCCCGCGAGGCGGCCCTCGCCTGGGTGGGCAAGACGAGCAACCTCATTCTCGACATCACGCTCAGGATCGCGGACGTCGAGACTGGCAAGCTGGTGCGCAAAGGATCCGTGTCGATCCGCGGCAACACCGACGAGAGCTGGCTGCGCGGCTTGCGCTTTCTGATCGAGAACGTCGTCTTCGCGCCACGGTCCTGAGAGCGCCGTCGGTCGCGCAGAGCGCGATCGAGCTCGTGCGCCCGCCCGAGACCCGAGGACGTGCCGCGCGGACCGAGGAGCCCCGTGGCGGGGAGATCGGCCCTCCCGAATTCGCGCCCTTCGACCCCGGCCCGCGAACGAGCCGCCCCGCTCGCAAGCGCGAAGCGGGGGTCAGCGACCGCGAGCCGCACTCCGCTTCCGGCGGACCCGTTGTCTTTCGAGCCCGCCGCACACGCGGGGCGAGGCCGGCCGCGGCGAGCAGGAAAAGCGCCGCGCGCCGGCGCCCGGTCCTCAGCTCCGGCCCGCCCCCGCCTTGAGCCAAGGCGGCGGGTTGAGCAGCCGCCCGCGCGTATCCAGAAGCGGCACGCCGTATTCGGCGAGGATGCGGTCGATGTCCTTTTGTTTTTCGCGGATGAGGCGGTTGAGCGTGTCGAGCCACTCGGTCTCGCCGTAGCGCACGCCCATCGAGATGCGGAAGTCCATGGGCGTGGTCAGGCCCGGGTCGGACCGAAGCGGCACCCATTCGAGGGGAACGGGGCTGCGCTGCGCCCAATAGCCGGCGATCGGGCCCCACAGGAGGGCCATGTCGATGCGCCCGGCGGCGAGATCCTCGATCGCTTGTCTGGCCGGGTGCTCGACGCGGGTGTCGACCACGAGGTTGTAGGAGACCACGTTGCCGATCAGCCCGCGCCGTTCGACGAGCACGGCGGGCGGGGTGTTGGCGACGAGACCGATGCGCGCCACCGCCGCCATCGGTGAATCGAGACTGTCGAAGGTGCCGCGGTCCTTGGCCCGATAGACCAACACGTAGGTCGAACGATAGTAAAAGCGCGTGTTCTGAACGAGCTCGTGACCGGCGTTGATCGCCATGATCACGTCGCAGAGCTGCGAACCGAGGGTATTGCGCACGAAACCCAACGTCTGCGGATGCCAAACGTAATGAACGGGCAGACCGAGAGACTGCGCGAAGAGTTCGGCGATCTTGTTCTCGAACCCTTCGCCGCGTTCGTTGGAGAAGGGCAGGTTGTCGGGATCGGCGCAGACCCGGAAGGCGACCTGAGAGCGGAGCTCGCCCTTGCTGGGATCGCGGGCCGCGGCGGGGCCGACCGCGACGCTCAGGCCGAGCGCGAGACCCGCCGCGAGGAAGGATCGCCGCTTCGCCCCGGAACCGGTCACGACGGGCACCGCTCCGGGCGGCCGCGCCCGAGCTTGCCGTCGGAGCGGGCCTTGAGATACGAATAGATGTCCTCCAGGTAGTTCATCACGTCCGCCACCTCGTAAAAAGCCGGCATCACGCTCTCCTTGCCGGCCTGGATGTTCTGCCGCCCGCCGGCGACGACCTGTGAGAAGTCGTCGCGTTTCATGACCTTGAGCGATTCGACGAGGTTGGGCGCATAAGAGCTGCCGAGCCCGTCGGGACCGTGGCAGACGTGACAATAGGCGTGGTAGCGGCGATAGCCGTTGTAGGTGCCGCGGTCGACCTGGTTGGGCCCGCAGATGGTGTAGGGACGCTCGTAAGCCTCGTCGTCGGCCTTTTGGTCCGCCTCGGCGAACGAGGCGACGGCGAGCGTCACGCAGGTCGCGACGGTGAGCGAAACGAGGCGGAAGCCGCCGACGAAAGGCATCATCAACCTCCCTGAACGCCGAATACGCGATACCCGATGGTCCCGAGCGCCGGGCCGCGGAGGACTATAATGCCCGTGCGCCTCTCGCCAAGCCCCGCGGCACGCCGCCGCCTCAGAAACACTCGAGATCGGCCTCGATCTGCGCGCGGCGGAGCTTGTCGACCATCTCCTGCGCCCAGGGCGAAGTGCGGAACATGACGACCTGGTCGCGACCGGTGGTCTCGCGGCGCATGCGCAGGACCGTTTCGGCCTTCACGTAGTCCTCGTAAGGAAGACGCGCCGCGATGCGGTCGATGGAGCAGGAGCAGCGCCGCAGCATGTCGGGGGTCTGCCCTTTGGCGGCCATGCAGCCCATCACGTATTCGGCCAGCGCTTCGGTGGGGTAATCGGCGGGAGCCGCCGCCAGCGGGGCGGCCAGACCTGCGGTCAGGGCGGCGGAGAGAAGGAGCGTACGCATCGCGCGCCATCCAGTACGAACGAAGGAGAGGGAAACGCGGGTCATTCCACGGCGTCCAGGGTCAGGGTTTCTTCGAGAAAGGCCGAACCCGCCGAATCGAGCACCCGCACCCGGACCTGCCACAAGCCCCCCGGCACCTCGGGAACGACGGTGAAGGCGTATTCCTTGTCGCGGAACTGGGGAAAGCGCCCGATCGCGGGGTCGTTCGCGAAGGGCTTGAGCCTGATCGTGCGCGCCTCGAGGGTCCGGCCCTGCCAAACGACGGTGCCGGCCTCCACCGTCACGGGGCGGTCGAAGGCGCGGCGGATCTGCTGCTGGAAATAGCCCTGCGCACCGCCCGTGAGGTTGGCCATGGTGACCGTGTCGCGCTGCAAGAAGGCGAGGAGAAGCGGGTTCTGGTCGACGGCCGGGATCGGGCCGGTGCGTCGCCGGTTGGGGCCGTCGAACATGTCGAGCCAGACGCGCTTGCTGCCGTCCGCTGCGATTTCGCGGATCTCGAGCTTGGCCGAGCTGCGGTAGGGTCGGTCCATGGCCTTGCCGCCGAGCTCGTAGCGGTAGCGCAGCACCATCGGCCGTTCGATCGCCGCCAAAAAGCCCGGAGCGAAGAGGAGTTCGGTCAGGCTCGCGGTTTCCGCCCGGCCGTCGCCGGCGGTGCAGACCGATGCGAGCAGGGCGAGGGCGAGCAAGCGCGCGGCCGCCTTCATCCGGCGCGACCGTGGCCGATCTTGGCTTCGATGTGCTTGGCGAGAGCGAACAAGCGTTTTTCGATGAAGTCGGGTTGAGCGCAGATCGTGTTCACGGTCGAGCGCCGGTCTTGGAAGATCTTGAGGTCCCATTGCAGGGTCTCCTCGAGCTCGCGGGCCTCCTCCGATGCCTCTGCTCGCGCGCGGAGCTGGAGGAGTCGATCGTTGCGCTCGCGGATCTCCTGGGCGAGCTTGCGCTGGGCCCGACCGAACTTGTACAGACCTTCGATCGTCTTTTTGCGCTCGGCGTCCAACACCTCGTGCAGTCCGGCGACGAGGAGGGCGAGCCGGGATGCGCGCTCGTTCTCCGGAAGCCGCTCGGCGAGGGCGTCGATCTCCGCGAGCGCGCGCTCCACCGGCACGGCGGTCGAAGCGAGCCTGGGCACGAGCGGCGCGATGAGCGGATCCGCCGCCCAGTGTCCCCCCAGGCGCATCGGGTCGGGGCCGTTCCAGACGTGGGCGAGGACGAGGTCCGGATCGTAGAGCTGGGTACAGGGCCAGTCGGGACCGCCCTTGCCCGGCTGAGCCAGCGCTGCACCACCCGCGAGAGCCACCGCGAGCGCGACGCCCGGCACGATTCGGTTCATCTGTCGACGCCTCCACCCCCGCGCTCGTCGCGCGCTCCGACTTCACTTAGGTGAAGCGTGACCGGACGGCAACGGGCGTGCCGAGACCTCAGCCCGGAAGCACGCGATGCGCGTGCACGGGGATGCGGGAGCGCACCTGGGCGATGCGGGCACGGTCGATCCGCGCGGTGGCGAAGCCCTCGCCTTCGCTCGCGCGCGCGACCACGAGCCCCCACGGATCGACGACGAGCGAATGGCCGTAGCTCCAGCGTTCCTCGTTTCCCGCCCGGTGCGGGCCCCACTGCGCGGCGGCGGCGAGATAGCACTGGGTTTCGATCGCGCGGGCGCGCAGGAGCACCTCCCAGTGGTCCTTGCCCGTGTGCAGCGTGAAGGCGGCGGGAACGACGAGAAGTTCGGCGCCGCGATCGGCCAAGCGGCGGTAGAGTTCGCCGAAGCGGACATCGTAGCAGATCGAGCAGCCGACCTTGAGCCCTTCGGCCTCGTAGACGACGATCTCGCGGCCGCGCCCGAAAGTCGCCGATTCGCGATATTCGCGCCCGTCGGGGGCGGTGATGTCGAAAAGGTGGATCTTGCGGTAGCGCGCGACCTCGCGGCCGTCGCGGTCGAACACCACCGTGGTGTTGAAGAGCTTCTCTTCGCGCGGATCGCGCTCGAGCAGGCTGCCGCCGTGCAGCCAGATGCGGTGACCGCGCGCGAGATCGCGCAACAGCCGCCAGGCCTCGCCCTCCTCGCCCAAGACCTCGGCGGCCGCGCGCTTGGTCGTCTCGCCGCCGCCCATACAGGTCCACACCTCGGGCAGCACGACGAGATCCGGGCGGTCTTCGCGCACCGCCGCCTTCACGAGCCGTTCGGCGGCGGCGAGATTGGCCGCTTTGTCCTCGCCCGCGTTCATTTGGACCACGCTGATCCGCACGGCCTCCTCTCCCCTTTCGAGCTTCCCATATATGGGCGACCGCGCGGTCGCCTTGACAGGGCCTCGCCCGAGGCGACCCTGTGCGCCGGACCGCGCCGGCCCTTTGGTATCGAGGCCAGTCATGCACCGTTATCGCACCCATCGCTGCGGCGAGCCGCGACCGGAGCACATCGGCTCCGCGGTCAAGCTCGCCGGCTGGATCCACCGCAAGCGCGACCACGGCGGCCTTCTCTTTCTCGATTTGCGCGATCACACCGGCATCACCCAGGTCGTGGTCTATCCCGACCGGCCCTTTTTCGCCGAGGCCGAGCGGCTGCGGCTGGAAAGCGTGGTCTCGATCACCGGGCGCATCGTCGCTCGCCCGCCCGAAACCGTGAATCCCGAGCTCGCCACGGGCGAGGTCGAACTCGTCGCGGATGCGCTCGAGATCCTCTCCCCGGCGGAGCCTCTGCCCCTGCAGGTGAACACCGACCGCGAGCAGCCGGAAGAGCTGCGGCTGCGCTACCGCTTCCTCGACCTCCGCCGCGAGGTCATGCAGCGCAACATCCGGCTGCGCTCGGCGGTGATCCGCACGATCCGGCGGCTCATGCACGAGCAGGGGTTCATCGAGCTCCAGACGCCCATCCTCACCGCTTCGAGCCCGGAAGGCGCGCGCGATTTCCTGGTCCCTTCGCGCCTGCATCCCGGGAAATTCTACGCGCTGCCGCAAGCCCCCCAGCAATACAAGCAGCTCTACATGATCTCGGGGTTCGATCGGTACTTCCAGATCGCACCCTGCTTCCGCGACGAGGACGCCCGTGCCGACCGCAGCCCCGGGGAGTTCTACCAGCTCGACGTCGAAATGGCGTTCGTGACGCAAGAAGACGTCTTCGCCGCGATCGAGCCGGTCATGGTCGGGGTCTTCGAGGAGCACAAGAAGCCCGGCTGGACGGTGAGTCCGGCGCCTTTCCCGCGCATCACCTACGACGACGCGCTGCGCATCTACGGCACCGACAAGCCCGATCTGCGCAACCCCATCCGGATCGCCGATGTCACCGACGTCTTCCGCGGCTCGGACTTCCGGGTCTTCGCTTCGGCGGTCGAGGCGGGGGCGGTGGTGCGCGCGATCCCCGCCCCCGGGGCGGCGGGGCGCCCGCGCAGTTTCTTCGACGGCATGGTCGGCTTCGCGCAATCCGCGGGCGCTCCGGGTCTGGGCTGGATCGTCTTCGAAGAGGGGGGAGCGCGCGGGCCGATCGCCAAGTTCCTCGACGAAGAACGCATCGCCCGGCTCGAGGCGGCGGCGGGACTGGCGACGGGCGATGCCGTCTTCTTCGTCTGCGCCAAAGAGAAACAGGCCGCCAAGCTCGCCGGTACCGTCCGGCAAGAGCTCGGCAAGCAGCTCGACCTGATCGAAAAGTGCGCCTTTCGTTTCTGCTGGGTGATCGACTTTCCGATGTACGAATGGGACGAGGAGGAAAAAAAGATCACTTTCTCGCACAATCCCTTCTCGATGCCCCAGGGAGGCCTCGAGGCGCTCCTGACCAAAGATCCGCTCGAAATCAAGGCCTATCAGTACGATATCGTCTGCAACGGTGTCGAGCTGTCCTCGGGCGCTATCCGCAACCACCGCCCGGAAATCATGGAAAAAGCCTTCGCGATCGCGGGTTACACGCGCGAAGACCTGGAGCGCCGCTTTTCGGGCATGCTGCGGGCTCTCCGCTACGGTGCCCCGCCGCACGGCGGCATCGCCCCGGGGCTCGACCGCATCGTCATGCTCTTGGCGGACGCTCCGAACCTGCGCGAGGTCACGGCCTTCCCGCTCTCCCAGCGGGCAGAAGAGCTCTTGCTCGGCGCGCCTTCACCGGTGAGCGAAAAACAGCTCAAAGAACTCCACATCATGCTCGACCACGTGGCGCGCGAGAAGCTCCGCGAGGAGGCCGAGCGCGCGGCGCGGGCGGCCCGCGCCGAAGTCGGCTGAACCGCGCGCGGTCGGCCCGCGACCGCGAGCCGCGGCGGGCCCCCGCCGCTCGCACCCGGGCGGCGATCGCAGCGGCCGACGGCGCGACGATGCACGCCGGTTCCCTGCGCGGTCGGTCGGTGCCACCATCTTCGCCTGCCCCGCGCATCGCGCCTGGGGCGCGCGGGGGAGGGCGCGAGCGCGGTCGCGGAAGGAAGACGACGCCCCGCGCCCGCCCGAGCGGTGCGGGGCGTGGACGATCGCGAAGGGCGATCTAGACTTTCGCCCGATCCCCGAGAAGGCCGTCCGATGGCTGTTCCACCGAGAGATCGTCCCACCGATCGCACCCGAAAAGCGGGTGCGACGCGTCCGCTCGCGGTTGGCGGCGCGCCGAACGCGCCGCGCGCGCGACGCCCCCGGCGACGAGCGATCGACGGGGGCGTCCTGCGCTCGGGGGTTCTCGCGGCGAGCCTGTGGCTCGCGGCGACGCTCGCGAGCGCCGCCGAACCCGCGTGGCCGGTCCGAGCGCCGGATCTGCCCGCACCCGACCCGCGGATCACTTGGGGCCGGCTCGAAAACGGTCTGCGCTTCGCTATCGTTCCGAACGCCACCCCGCCCGGAGGCGCGAGCCTCAGGCTCGCGGTCGCGGTCGGCTCGCTCGACGAAGGAGACGACGAGCGCGGCCTCGCCCATCTCGTCGAACACATGGCCTTCCGGGGTTCCGCGAGGATCCCGCCGGGTGCGCTCGCGCCGCTTCTCGAGCGCGAGGGGCTCGCCTTCGGAGCGGACACCAACGCGCGGGTCGATTTCGCGACGACGGTCTTCATGGTGGACCTCCCGCGCGCGACGCCTTCCGCCTTGGATACCGCGCTCTTCGTTCTCGCCGAGACGGCGGGTGCGCTCGCGTTCCCGGAAGCCGAACTCGAAGCCGAGCGCGGCGTGGTGCTCGCCGAGGCACGGCTGCGCTCGGGCCCGCGGCAGCGCGCCTTCGAGCGCTCCCTCGCCTTCCGACTGGCGGGGACTCTCGTGCCGGAACGTCTGCCGATCGGCGATCCCGAGGTGATCCGCGGCGCACCGCGCGAACGGCTGGTCGCCTTTTATCGCCGGTGGTACCGGCCCGACCGCATGATCCTCGCGATCGCCGGGGAGGTCGACCCAATCGACATCGGCGCGCGCATCGCCGCCCGTTTCGCCGCGCTGCCGCGGCCCGCCGAGCCCGCACCCGAGCACGCGCGCAGACCTCCCGCGCCGCGCGGCCTCGCCACGACCGTGGCGCTGGAAAAGGGACTTCCGGCCTCGCTTGTGGTGAGCTTCTCGCGCCCCGATGTCCCGCGCGCCGATTCGCGCGCGCGTCGCGCCGAGGAACTCGCCGAACTCGTCGTCGAGCACGCGTTCGAGCGGCGCCTGCAGCGCATCGCCTCGCGCCCCGACGCTCCCTTCGCGAGCGCTTCCATGGGCACGGCGAGCTGGCCCGGGATCGCCGAGGAGACGATTTTGCGCGCATCGATCGAGCCCGCTCGCTGGCGCGACGCGGTCGCTGCGCTCGAACGAGAGCTGCGCCGGCTGCGGCTTTATGGGGTGCTCGCTCCCGAGCGGGACGAAGCCCTCGCCGTACGCCGCGCCGCCCTCGAGGAACGGCTGCGCTCCGCCGCGACGCGCGGCTCGCGCGCCCTCGCCGAAGCACTCGTGGGCGCGGCGCGCGCGGGGCGCGTCCTGCTCGCTCCCGAGGCGGAGCTCGCGTTGTTCGACGAGCTCGTTCCGACCGTCGACGAGGAGGCGCTCCGCGCCGCGGTCGCGCGCCTGTTCGCGGGTTCCGGCCCGATGATCGAGCTCGTCCTGCCCGAAGCCTCGGGTGGAGACGAAGCCCGGCTTTCGCGCGCGGTCGAGGCCGCCTGGCGCGAGTCGGAGACGATCGCCGTCGACCCGCCGGAGCCGGTGGCGCGCGTCGCCCTCGCCTACGCCCCGGCCGAAGAGCCGGCGCCGATCCGGGCGCGCACGCGGCTCGAGGCGCTCGACGTCACCAGCGCGACCTTCGCCAACGGCCTGCGCCTCGACGTCAAACCGACCCGTTTCGAGGCCGGCTCGGTGCGCGCTCTGATCCGCTTCGGTCGCGGCCGGCTCGGCCTCCCCCTCGACCGACCGGGGCTCGACGGGCTGGCCGAGGCGCTCCTCGCGGGCGGCGGGCTCGGTCGTCACGACGCGCAAGAGCTCGCGCGTCTGTTCGCCGCCGAGCGCGTGCGCCTGGGCTTTTCGATCCGAGAGGACGCCTGCGAGCTCGCTCTCGAGACGCGCCCCGAGAAGCTCGCCACCGCCTTCGCGCTCGCCCGCGCCCTGCTCGAGGATCCGGGCCTGCGCGCGGAGGCCCTTCCGGCCTGGCGGCGGCGCCTCGAGGCGGCCTACCGCCGGCTCGAGACGGTGGCGAGCGCGGTCCTCGAGGGGCCCGTGGCCCGGCTCGTGAACGGAGGCGACCCGCGATTCGGTCTGCCGGATCGGGCCGCGGCCGAAGCCCGCACCCCCGAGGAGGTGCGCGCGTGGCTCCGCGCCGAACTCGCCGCCGAGCCGCTCGAGGTCGCGATCGTGGGCGACGTCGATCCCGAGCGCGCCATCGATGCCGTGGCCCGGACGCTCGCGCTTCTGCCCGCACCCGCAGGAGGGGATCCTCCCGTCCCCCCTCCGGCCGAGATCCCGCGCGGCAGTTTCGAGCTCGCCCACGACGGGCCGGCCGAGCAGGCTCTGTTGCTCCTCTACCACCAGACCACCGATGCGCGCGATCCGCGTCTTTCGCTCGGTCTGGATCTCTTGGCCGAGCTCTTGGACGAGCGGTTGCGAGCCCTGTTGCGCGAGCGTCTGGGGGCCACTTACGCCCCGAGCGTGTCGAGCTCGGGTTCGCTTTCGGTGCCGGGCCGCGGCCGCATCGCGATCCAGCTCGACCTGCCGGCCGCGCGCGTGCGCGAGCTCCGTTCGCTGCTCGTCGAGCTCGTCGATCGCCTGCGCGCGGAAGGACCGAGCGCGGAGGAGCTCGAGCGGGTCCTCGCGCCGCGCCGCGCGCGCATCCCCCGCATCCTCGCCTCCAACGGCTTTTGGCTCGAAGGCGTGCTCGCCGGGCGCCACCGCCACCCGCAGAAGCTCGAGCGCGCGCTGCGCCTGGAGGCGGATCTCGCGAGTTGGACGCGCGAGGGCCTGGCCGAGCTCGCCCGGATCTACCTCGCCCCCGAGCGCCGTCTCGAGATCCTCGTCCTACCGCGGGTCCAGGGGTGAAGGGCCGGGCCGCCGGTTGTGACGCGCGCGCCCGGCGCCATATCGTCACCGAGAAGAGCGAGAGGAGACCGCGATGGCCGTGCCCCCGATCGACGAGCGGACTCGGATCGAGCTCGAGGCCGCCGCGTTCCGCGCGCTCGTGGAGCATCTGCGAAGGCGCACGGACGTGCAGAACATCGATCTCATGAACCTCGCCGGCTTCTGCCGCAACTGTCTGGCCAAATGGTACGCGGCGGCGGCGAAGGAAAAAGGGCTCGACATCGACTACGAGACGGCGCGCGAGATCGTTTACGGCATGCCCTACGAGGAATGGAAGGCGCGCTATCAGACCGAAGCGAGCCCCGAAAAGCAGAAAGCCTTCGAGAAGGCCTACGAGCAGACCCACGGCCATCCGCCCGGGCACTGAGCCACAGGCTGGACGGCGCGGCGATCATCGCGACCTTCCTCGTGGCGCTTTCGCGCGTGGCCGCGGCCCCGGCGGAAGCGGCCCGCGGAACGGGCGAGCCGACGGCTCTTCCGATCTCGGCCGGGCCCGAGCGCGGAGGCGCAGGGCTCGCGCGCGATCGGGATCCGGCGGATCCGGTCGCGATCGCCGAGCCGTTGCTTCTCGCCGATCCCTCGTCTTCCTCTTCCGCTTCCCGGCCGGGGTTCGTCGGGAGCGTCGCACCGAGCCCGAGGAGCCGCGTTTTCGAGAACCGGATTTTCGGTGACTTCGAAGGCTGAGAAGGAGACACCGTCGTCGAGCCGCGCGACGGACAGTGGAGGAAACGGGCCGAGCCGCGGATCCGAAACGGTCATCGGTTCATGCCGCGCTTGCGGCCGTTCCCGAAAGGTCGCGCGTGGTACGTGGAAGTCGAGGGAGGCGGCCGCCCCGGGCGCGCGGCGCGCGTGCGCTGATCACGCCATCGGTGGCCCGGTGATCGCGAAGTCGAAGGCGGCGAGCTCGCGGTTGAGCCGCTCCGGATCCACGGGACCCTCGGCCAGGAGTTCGCGCAGGCGCCGGAAGAAGGCGGCGAGATCGCTTCCGGGTACGAGAAGGAAGAGCACCCGTCCCGGTTCGTCGCTCCGGTTGACGAAAGCGTGCGGGCGGCCGGGCGGGATCACCGCCACCGTGCCGGCGGGAGCCGGGATCGGGGCGCCGTCGATCTCGAGCTCGAAGCGGCCTTCGAGAATGCGCAAGATCTCGGTCTGGGTCTTGTGGACGTGCCGCGGAGGGCCCTTGCCGGGATCGCAGATCTGCTCGACCAGGCAGAGCTGACCGCCCGTGGCAGCGGCCGGGATCTTCAGGCGCTGTTCGATCCCGAGCCCGGGCAGGACGAAGCGCTCGTCGATCTCGGGGGCGGCGACGAAGGCCGCGAAGACGGGAACCTCGGCCATCTCTTCCTTTCCGCTCAGATTTCGCTCTCGATCGCTTTGCCGAGCTCTTCGGTGCTCGCCTCTCCGCCCATGTCGGGCGTGAGGACGCGACCGGAGGCGAGCACGCGCTCGATCGCGCCCACGATCGCGCGCGCGGCATCGCCGTGGCCGAGATGGTCGAGCATGAGGGCGCCCGACCAGATCTGGCCGATCGGATTGGCGATGCGCTTGCCGGCGATATCCGGAGCGCTGCCGTGCACCGGCTCGAACATCGAGGGATATTCGCGTTCCGGATTGAGGTTGGCGGAGGGCGCGATGCCGATGGTGCCGGTGACCGCGGGCCCGAGATCGGAGAGGATGTCCCCGAACAGGTTGGAAGCCACGACCACGTCGAAGCGCTCGGGAAAGCGCACGAAGTGCGCGCACAAAATGTCGATGTGGTACTGAGCGGTTTCGACTTCCGGATAGCGGGCGGCCATCGCCTTGAAGCGCTCGTCCCAGAACGGCATGGTGTGGATGATGCCGTTGGACTTGGTCGCCGAGGTGAGGTGCCGTCGCGGCCGCGACTTGGCCAGCTCGAAGGCGAAGCGCAAGACGCGGTCGACGCCGCGGCGGGTGAAAATCGATTCCTGGACCGCCATCTCGGCTTCCGTGCCCTGGTACAACCGGCCGCCGATCTCCGAATATTCGCCTTCGCAGTTCTCGCGCACGATCACGAAGTCGATCGGGCGCCGCTGGGCGAGCGGACAAGGCACGCCCGAGAACAGCCGCACGGGGCGCAGATTGACGTATTGCTCGAAGCGCCGGCGTATGGGGATGAGGAGGCCCCACAAGGAGACGTGGTCGGGAACCGTGGGCCAGCCCACGGCCCCGAGGAAGATGGCGTCGAAGGCGCGCAGCCGGCCGATGCCGTCTTCCGGCATCATCCGTCCGTGTTTCTCGTAATAGCCGCAGCCCCAGTCGAACTCGCTGAAGGCGAACTCGAAGCCGAAGCGCGACGCCGCCTTCTCGAGACAGCGCAGGCCCTCGGGGACGACCTCCTTGCCGATGCCGTCGCCGGGGATGACCGCGATGCGATGAAGGGGCATGGTCCCTCTTCTCCCTCGCCCGATCGTGCCGCGAGCCGAGACGGTGGCAGAGGGTCGGCGTCCTTGTCAAAGCCACCCCGCCGGCGCCCGCCGTGCGGCCGCGCATCGAAAGGGGCCTCGGCGCGCCGCGATCGGCGTCGCGCGGGCGGAACGATCCCGCGACCCGCCGCCGTCGGCGGGCGTCTGCCGGGTCTGCGAAAAGCGGGGTTGAGGGCGCGCGGGCGAGGGTCTATCGGCTCGACGTTCGGTCGGGGAGGCGCGCATGGGCGAGGGCGGAACGCGGCGCAGCCGGGCGTGGTTCGGCCGGCTCGACAAGAACGGCTTCATCCACCGCTCGTGGATGAAGAACCAGGGCTTTCCCGATCACCTCTTCGACGGTCGGCCGGTGATCGGCATCGCCAACACATATTCCGAGCTCACCCCCTGCAACGCGCACTTCCGAGAGCTCGTCGAGTGGGTCAAGCGCGGCGTGTACGAAGCCGGCGGCTTCCCGGTCGAGTTCCCGGTCTTCTCCAACGGCGAGTCGAACCTCCGCCCGACCTCGATGCTCTACCGCAACCTCGCGGCCATGACGGTGGAGGAGGCGATCCGCGGCAATCCCGTCGACGGTGTGGTGCTGTGCACGGGATGCGACAAGACCACGCCCGCCCTTCTCATGGGAGCGGCATCCTGCGACGTCCCGGCGATCGTGCTCTCGGGCGGGCCGATGCTCTCCGGGAACTATCACGGCAGGCCGATCGGTTCGGGGACCGATCTGTTCAAGTTCGCCGAGGCCGTGAAGGCCGGCACCATGACGCTCTCCGAGTTCCTGGAGGCCGAGTCCTGCATGAGCCGCTCGGCGGGCCATTGCATGACCATGGGCACGGCTTCGACCATGAACGCCCTCGCCGAGGCCATGGGCTTGAGCCTGCCGCATTCGGCGATGATCCCGGCGGTGGATTCGCGCCGGCGCGCCAACGCCTACCTCACCGGCATGCGCGCGGTCGCGATCGTGAAAGAAGACCTGCGCGTCTCGAAGATCCTCACCCGTGCCGCCTTCGAGAACGCGATCCGCGCCTGCGCCGCCCTGGGCGGTTCCACCAACGCCGTGATCCATCTCCTCGCGATCGCCGGCCGCGTGGGCGTGTCCTTGACCCTCGACGACTGGGACCGGCTCGGCCGGGGCGTGCCCACGCTCGTCGATCTCATGCCCTCGGGCCGCTTCCTCGCCGAGGATTTCTTTTACGCCGGAGGGCTGCCCGCGGTCCTGCGACGGCTGGGCGAGCACGGCTTCCTGCACAAGGACGCGCTCACGATCAACGGCAGGACGATCTGGGAGAACGTCGCGGACGCACCGTGCTGGAACGAGGAAGTCGTCCGACCCTGGGATCGCCCGCTTCTGGCCGAGGGCGGGATCGTCGTGCTGCGGGGCAATCTCGCGCCTCACGGAGCGGTGCTCAAGCCCTCCGCCGCTTCGCCGCGTCTTTTGCGGCACACCGGTCGCGCGGTGGTGTTCGAGAACATCGAGCACTATCGTGCACGGATCGAGGATCCCGCGCTCGACGTCGACGAAAGCTCGGTGCTCGTGCTCAAGAACTGCGGACCCAAGGGCTATCCGGGGATGGCGGAGGTCGGGAACATGGGTCTGCCGCCCAAGCTCTTGAGGCGCGGGATCACCGACATGGTCCGCGTTTCGGATGCGCGCATGTCGGGGACGGCCTACGGCACCGTGGTTCTCCACGTCGCCCCGGAAGCGGCCGTGGGCGGTCCCTTGGCTCTGGTGCGCGACGGCGATCTCGTGGAGCTCGACGTGCCCGCGCGGAAATTGCAGCTCCACGTCGACGAAGAGGAGCTCGCGCGCCGGCGCACCGCCTGGACCCCGCCGCCGCCGGCGATGGATTCGGGCTATTGGCGGCTCTTCCACGACCACGTTCTGCAGGCGAACGAGGGCTGCGATTTCGACTTCCTGCGCGGCTGCCGCGGGGCCGCGCCGCCGCGGGACAGCCATTGAGGGCGATCGCCTCAGCTCGCTGCGAGCAGCGTCGCCGCGAGGTAGAAGAGAAGGAGCCCGCCCGTGGCCCGAGCCAGCCGCAGCCACAGGACCCGCGGCACCGGCCCGTCGGCCGCGCGCGGCGGACGGATCAAGAAGAAGCTCGGGTTCACGGCACGAGGATAGCCTTTCGGGCGTCCGCCGTCATCGCCCGCGCTTTACCGGCCGAGGTGGGCGTGTATGCTCGAAAGCGACGGGCCGGAAAGCCAACGACGGCCCGCGGGGAGGCGAACGTTTGGCGGTCCTGGAACTGCGCGGGATCACGAAGCATTTCGGTGCGATCGAGGCGCTCAAAGGCGTGGACATGCGTCTCGAATCCGGCGAAGTGCTCGGACTGATGGGCGACAACGGGGCCGGAAAATCCACCCTCGTCAAGATCATCGCCGGCAACTTCCCGCCGTCTTCGGGCGAGATCCTGATCGACGGCGTTCCGCAACATTTCCACAAACCCCTGGATGCGCGCGCTTGCGGTATCGAGGTCGTCTATCAGGACCTCGCGTTGTGCGACAATTTGAGCGCGGGCGAGAACGTCTATCTCGGGCGCGAACTGCGCCGGCGATGGGGCCCGATCTCGCTCGTCGACTTCCCGCGCATCTTCGAGCGCGCCGCCGAGCTCTTCAAAGAACTCAAGAGCGAGACCAGGCCCAGGGATCTCGTTCGCCAGATGTCGGGAGGGCAACGCCAGGCCGTGGCCATCGCCCGCACGCGTCTTTCCGATCCCAAGTTCGTCCTCATGGACGAGCCCACGGCGGCGATCAGCGTCCGCCAGGTGGCCGAGGTCCTCGATCTCATCCGCCGGCTGCGCGATACCGGACATGCGGTCATGCTCATCAGCCACCGCATGCCCGACGTCTTCGCCGTGAGCACGCGCATCATGGTGTTGCGCCGCGGGACCAAGGTCGCGGACAAGCCGATCCGCGACACCTCGCCGGAAGAGGTCACGGGCCTCATCACCGGTGCGATCGCCTCGGCCTGAAGCCCGACGAGAGAGCGACCGTGCAGTCGACCCGGCCGATCCAGACGAGCGTAGCGATCGAGGACGTCACGCGACTGGAGGAGCGCGGACCGCTCGCCAGGATCGTCGCCAGCCAGCCCTTCTGGGTGACGGTGGCGGTCGGTCTGATTTGCGTCGCCACCGCCTGGTACGAGCCGGATACCTTCCCGACGCGCGACAATTTCTTCAACATCACGCGCAATTTCGCGCCGATCGGGATCATGGCCATGGGCATGATCGCCGTGATCCTCACGCGCGGGATCGATCTCTCCGTCGGCTCGATGATGGCGCTCGTCGGGATCGCCACCGCACGCCTTCTCGAAGCCGGCATGCCCTGGTGGGTCGGCGTGAGCGCCGGGCTCGGCATCGGTCTGCTCGCAGGAGCCGTCAACGGAGCCCTCGTGGCTTACGTGAACCTGCCGCCTTTCGTCGTCACGCTCGGCACGCTTTCGATCTACCGCTCGCTCGCAGTCGTGCTCTCCGAGAACCGCATCATCTACGACTTCGGTCCGGGGGGCGACGTCTTCAAAGAGATCGGTGGCGGCCAGGTCGGGTTTCCGTGGTTCGACGGCGGCACCTTCTATCTTTCGCACCAGTTTCTGGTGCTCGTGGTCTTGACGTGCGTCTTCGGCTTCGTGTTCCGCTGGGTGCCGTGGGGGCGCTATCTTTATGCCATCGGCGGCAACGAGCAGGCGGCGCGCCTGACCGGCATCCCGGTCGACCGCATCAAGCTGCAGGCTTACATGGTCTGCGGGCTGACCACGGCCATCGCCGCGCTCATGCTCACCGGCTACAACGGCTCGGCCTCCAACGGCATGGGCCGCACCTGGGAGCTCTACGTCATCGCCGCGGCGGTGATCGGCGGCACCAATCTCATGGGCGGAGAGGGCGGAGCGTACGGCGGGTTCATCGGCGCCGCCCTCATCTTCTTGATCCGCAACAGCCTGATCATGTTCGGGGTCGAGGCCAACTGGTACGATCTTTTCGTCGGGCTGTTCATCATCTTCGCGGTCCTCTTGGAGAGGATCCGCGGAAGAACCCGCGGCTAGGTGGTCGCGGGAACCTCGCGCGCAAGCAAGGGAGGCCGAACGATGTTGAAGAAACTCTTGCTCGTCACGGCGGCGGTCGCGGTGGCCGCTCTCGTGGGCGGACGGGACGCCTCCGCCCAGGGCAAGAAGCTCACGATCGCGCTCGTACCCAAGAACGTCAACAATCCGTTCTTCGACCAGGCGCGCGACGGCTGCAAGAAGGCCGAACGCGAGCTCGCCGGCAAGATCGAATGCCTTTACGTCGGCCCGGGCGAGCACGGCGGCGGCGAAGAGCAGGTCCAGATGGTCAACGATCTCATTCGCCGCAAAGTCGACGGGATCGTGGTTTCGCCCTCCAATGCCGCGGCCATGGCCGTGGCACTCGCCGAGGCCAAGAAGGCCGGCATCCCCGTGCTCACCTTCGACGCCGACCTCCTCGACAAGGACAAGCACCTGCGGATCGCTTACGTGGGTACCCACAACTACGAGATCGGCGTCGGCCTGGCCAGGATCGTCCAGAAGATCAAGCCCAACGGCGGCACGATCTGCATCCAGTCGGGGGGAGCCGCCGCCGCCAACCACAACGAGCGCATGCAGGGCATCCGCGACACGCTCTCCGGCAAGAAGTCGGAGAGAGCGCCGGGCGAGCGGCTCACCGGCCAGAACGGCTGGACCGAGATCGCGGGCTGTCCGCTCTACACGGACGACGACTTCAACCGCGCCGTCCAGCAGATGGAAGACGTGCTCGCCAAGAACCCGAACCTGGACGCCTTCGTGCCCACGGGCGGCTTCCCGCAGTTCGTCCCCGACGCCTATCGAAGGGTGGCGAGCAAGTACAAAGACAAAATCGCCGCCAAGCAACTCGCGCTCGTCGTCGCCGACACCTTGCCGGTGCAGATGCAACTCATGAAAGAAGGCCTCTCGCTCGGCCAGGTCGGGCAGCGGCCCTTCGAGATGGGCTACAAGTCGATGTACTTCATGGTCGACATCATCGAGAAAAAGCAGATGCCCAAGGATCCCACCTACACGGGTCTCGACATCTGCACCCCCGAAACCGCGGCTACCTGCATCGGCGGCTGAGCTCCGTCCTCGCACCCGTGGCCGAAAGCGCCCCCGGGGTCGGCCCCCGGGGGCGCTCGCTTTCCGGGTCGCGCGTTTCGCGCACGCGCCGAGCCTCGATCCGATGTCGACCGCGAACCGGGACGACGGGACGAACGCCATGCTCGAGGAGTTCCGAGAATTCGCGCTCCGTGGCAACGTCCTCGACATGGCTGTCGGGATCGTAATCGGTGCCGCCTTCACCGCCATCGTCACCTCCCTGGTCGAAGACGTCATCATGCCGCCGATCGGGGTGCTGGTGGGCGGGATCGATTTTTCCGATTACTTCGTTCAGCTCACCAAGCGCGAGGTCATCTATCCCACCGTCGCCGCGGCGCGTCAGAACGGCGCGGCGGTCCTCGCCTGGGGGTCGTTCTTGAACGCGGTGATCAAGTTCCTGATCGTCGCCTTCGCCGTCTTCCTGCTCGTCAAGCAGGTCAACCGGCTGCGCCGGTTGCTCGAAGGCGAGCGGGCGAAGGGACCCGCGCCACCTCCCGCGCCTCCACCCGAGGTCGCGCTCCTGACCGAGATCCGCGATCTGCTCAAGGCGCGCAGCTGACGCCGCCTCGTCCGGGCGGCGAGCCGTCGAATCGGGCGAGGAACCGCTCGGCTCGCGCGAGATCGGCCGGGAAGGCCGGGCTCGCGAGATAGCGGAGCTCGTCCTCGCGTCTTCGGGTGAGCGGATCGCGCGCGCGAAGTTCCGCATCCGTACGGCCTGGATGGCACATGACGAGCGGCCGTCGCCCCGGACCCGCGAGAAAGCGGCGGAATTCCGCGCGCACCTGCGGGCCCGGGACGAAGCGGCTCGCCCCGCGGAAGCTGTCGTTGGTCGGGATCCCGGCCGCCGCCGCCCGGCGGTGCAGACCGCGGCCGAGAAGCGCGAGGAAGAGCGCTTTCGCGCGATCGCCACCGCGCCTCGCGATCCGCTGCGGGGCTTCCCAGCAGCTGCGCAGATAGATCGGTCGCTGCGCGGCGATCCGCCGTGCGGCCGCGATCACCGCCTCGCGCACGGCGGGCAGGAGATGCACGTGTTGGTGCCCGTCGATGTGATCGGGCGGGCGTCCGAGCGCCTCGTGGAAGGCGGCGAGCTGGCGTTCGAGCTGCGCGCGGGCTTCGGCCCGGGCGCGCGGATCGACGATCAGAAGCCGCGCGAGCCGGCCGAGGGAGGGGAGCTTGCCCGAAGGTGCCAGAACGGGAGCGTCGCCCAGGGGCTCTTGATCGGTGAGCGTCAGGTGCAAGCCGATGTCGATCCGGTCGCGCCACGGAAGAAGCGCCTTCGCCGTCTCCGGCCAGCGCGGGCTCTGGGTCATGCAGGAAACGGCGGAGAGGCGCCCGGCCTCGAGCAGCTCGAGGATCCCGGCGTCCACACCGGGCGCCAAGCCGTAATCGTCGGCGCAGAGGATCAGCGGTCGCGGCGCACCCGCCCCGTTCACGCGCGGGAAGACCGTTGACGAGGAGGCTCGGGCGCGAGAGCCTGGATCCGGGGCCTCCCGAGCCGAGCCATGCCCGATTCGCCCACGCTTTCCATCGTCGTGCCGATGCGCAACGAGGCCAAGAACCTCGCGCGCCTGCACGAGCGGCTCGCGGCCGTGCTCGAGCGCCTGGGCGAAAGCGCGGAGATCGTCTGCGTCGACGACGGCAGCACGGACGGCACCCTCGACATGCTGCGCCTCCTGCGGGCGATCGATCCGCGCGTCAAGGTTCTTTCCTTGAGTCGCAACTTCGGCAAGGAGGCGGCGCTCGCCGCCGGTCTGCGCTACGCCCGGGGCCGCGCGGTCATCCTCATGGATGCCGATCTCCAGCATCCGCCCGAGACGATCGAGCGCTTCGTGGCGTTGTGGCGCCAGGGCTGGGAGGTGGTGTTCGGCCAACGCACCGATCGACGCACCGACGGAGCGGTGCGGCGTTGGCTGTCCGCGGCCTTCTATCGTCTGTTCGCGCTTCTGAGCCAGACCGATCTGCCGCCCGGCGCCGGCGATTTCCGGCTCTTGGACCGCAAGGTCGTGGACGCCCTCAACCGGCTCGAGGAGCGCACGCGGTTCACCAAGGGTCTTTACTCCTGGGTCGGCTTCAAGCAGATCGGCGTGCCCTACGAGGTCGCCGAGCGCGCGGAGGGGCGCTCGCGTTTCGGCTTGCTCGCGCTCTGGCGCCTGGCGGTCGACGGGATCACCGCCTTCAGTACCGTCCCCTTGCGCGTGTGGTCGTATCTGGGGCTCGTCGTCTCGAGCCTCGCGATCGGCTTCGGCGGGTGGATCCTCCTGCGCACGCTCGTGTGGGGGGCGGATCTGCCCGGCTATCCCTCGATCATCGTCGCCATCATGTTGCTCTCGGGCGTCCAGCTCGTGGGGCTCGGGGTCCTGGGCGAATACGTCGGCCGCATCTTCGCCGAGGTGAAGCACCGGCCGCTCTTCCTCGTGCGCGAAGAGATCGGCTTCGACGACCGAGCCTCCCGACCGCGCTCGGAGGCTCTCGAGCCCGTCCCGGCCGAAGGCGCACCGCCCCGTCCCGGCTCGCGCGGGTGACCGGGGTTCCGGGCCCGATGGTCGCGCTTCCGATGTGCGCGTGCATCGCCCCCTCGCCCTCGCGGGCGCGATGCGGTCCCGCGCGCCCCGCCGCCCGGTGCCGGATGCGCCAGCCGACCGCGAAAGCCGGGCGATGAGGAGCGAGCCGCGTGCGCCCGGCTGGCTCGACTTCTGGAGCCGCCCGCACCGGATCTACGTCAACGACCGGCACCGCCGCGTCCATTACGCCCGCATCGCCGACGAGATCCTCGCGCTCTTGCCGCGACCGGGAGCGCGCGTGCTCGATTTCGGCTGCGGCGAAGCACTCGAGGCGCATCGCGTGGCCGAGCGCTGCGGGCGGCTGTTCTTGTGCGAGGCGGCGGAGCCCGTGCGCGCCGAGCTCGAGCGGCGCTATGCGGATCATCCGCGGATCACCGTGATCGCCGACGTCGCGGATCCGCGCGTGGCGGAAGAAAGCCTCGATCTTCTGGTCGTGGTTTCCGTTCTGCAATATCTCGCGCGCGCCGAGTTCGAGGATCTGCTGCCGCTTTTTCGGCGCAAGCTCGCACCGGGCGGCGTGCTCGTGCTCGCCGACGTCCTTCCGCCCGCCACTTCGGTGGTCGCGGATACCGCCAATCTCCTGCGCACCGCCGCCCGACACGGCTTTCTGCTCGCGGCTCTCGGGGGGCTCGCGAGCCTGGCGGTGGGCGAATACGCGCGGCTCCGCCGCCGGCTCGGGCTCACCCGCTGGGCGCCCGAGGAGCTCCTCGCCCTCTTGCGCCGTCACGGCTTCGCGGCGGAGCGCAACCCGCGCAACCTGGGCTTCGATCCCAATCGCATGACCTTCCTCGCGCGCAGGGCCGATCAGCCGCGCGGTGTCGCCGGCGCGAAGGTCCAGTGCCGATAGGCGAGGAAGTTCCAGACCATGACCGTGCCGGTGGTGAGCAGCTGGGCGGGCAGGTAGTGCAGGCCCAAGGGCCCGGTGAAGAGCGCCATGAGCAGCGCGGTGAGCGCGAGGGCGACGAGATTGGCGAGCAAGAACCGCGGCAACGCGCGCTCGTGCGCGGCATCGCTCTCGAAGGTCCAGTTGCGGTTCAAAAGATAAGCGATCGCTCCTCCGATCGTGTACGCGAGGACCGCGGCGGGGACGGGTTCGAAGCGCAAGAGCTCGACCGCGAGCACGAGACTGCCGTAATGGCCCACGGCCGCGATCACGCCCGTGCTCGCGAAGCGTCGGATCTGACGCGCGAGTGCCCCGCGAGGCCGGGACGGGGGCGCGTTCACACCCATCCTCCGTCGGCGATGTAGGTCTGGCTGGTGACGGCCGAGCTGTCGTCGGCGGCGAGGAACAGACACAGACGCGCGATCTCCTCGGGCTGGAGCTTGCGCTTGAGGCATTGGCGGGCGAGGAGCTCGCGTTCGCCTTCGGGGGTGAGCCAGAGCTTGATCTGGCGCTCCGTCATGATCCAACCCGGGGCGATGGAATTGACGCGGATGTTGTAGGGTCCCATGTCGCGCGCGAGCGAACGGGTGAGCCCCGCGACCGCGGCTTTCGCGGTGGTGTAGGCAGGCATCCCGCCCATCCCGAGCATCCAAGACACCGAGCCGAAATTGATGATCGCGCCTCCTCCCGCCTCTTTCATCATCGGGAAGACGGCACGCGCGGCGAAGAATTGGTGGCGGAGGTTCACCGCCATGCGCTCGTCCCAGTATTCCGGGGTGACGTCTTCCAGGCGATGGCGGTCGTCGCGGGCGGCGTTGTTCACGAGCACGGTGATCGGTCCGTGCTCCTGGGCGGCGCGGGCGATGACGCGCTCGAGCCAAGGGATGTCGCGCAGGTCGCATTCGAGGAACAAGGGCGCGGGCAGACCGCGTTCGCGGATGCGCGCGCAGGTGGCCTCGCTCGCCTCGCGGTCGATGTCGCAAAAAGCGACCTTGGATTTCTGCTCGCAAAAGGCCGCGACGATCGCGGCTCCGATACCCGAACCGCCGCCGGTGACGAAAACCGATTTTCCTTCGAGGCTCGGATAGATCGCGAAGCGGCTCACGGCGGGCGCTCCCCGAGGTGGTCGGTCCCGCGCATAGGCCGGGTGCGCGCCGCCTTCAACCCGTCTTCCTCGCGCGGGCTCACCCGATTGTCGCGGGATCGTTGACGATCGCTGCTAAGGACGCTGCGCCACGCGAACGAGGAGGTGAGGAGCCGTGGAACTCTCGCGCCGACGTTTCGCTCTGCTCTCGTCCGCCGCCGTCGCCACGCTCGCCGCTCCGGCGGTGATCCGCGTCGCTTCCGCCGCGACCTGGAGCGGGCCCAGGCCCAAGAACGTGATTTTGATGATCAGCGACGGGGCGGGTTACCACACCTGGAACGCCGCGAGCTATTTCGAGTTCGGAAAGCTCGGCGAGCAGGTCTACGACCGGTTCCCGGTCAAGACGCTCATGACGACCTATCCCCTCAACACCTCGTCCAAGCCGACCAACGACCCCACGCCGCGGGTGTCGTACGATCCGATGGCCGCCTGGTCGCTCGCTCCCGGCCAGGGCGATCTCGGCGGCGAGATCACCAAGAAGAAATATCCCAACTATTTCGCCGGTTACGAGTACGTCAAGAAAAACTACACGGACAGCGCGGCCGCCGGTACGGCGCTCGCCGCCGGCATCAAGACGTACAACAACTCGATCAACTTCGACAACAACGGCAAACCGGTCAAGATGGTGGCCGAGTTCGCCAAGGCCGCCGGCAAGAGCACGGGCGTGGTCAGCTCGGTCCAGATCAGCCACGCGACGCCGGCGGCGTTCGCCGCGCACAACATCAGTCGCAACAATTACGCCGAGATCGGCCGCGAGATGATCGAAGAGGGCCTGTGCGACGTGATCATGGGCGCGGGCCATCCGATGTTCGACGACGACGGCATGTACCGAGCACCGGCCGGTGACAAGGCGTTCCAATACGTGGGCGGTCCCGACACCTATTTCAAAGCCGTCACGGATCGCACCACCTATCAGTGGATCGAGACCAAGGCCCAGTTCGAAAGGCTCGCCAAGGGCGAGCTCGAGCTCAAAAAGCCCAAGGTCCTGGGTGTCGCGCAGGTGCACACCACCTTGCAGTTCAACCGCTCCGGCCAAGGCATGGGCAAGCTCGTCCCCAACGTGCCCGATCTCGCCACGATGAGCCTGGCCGCGCTGCAGGTTCTCGCGAAGAACGAGCGCGGCTTTTTCCTGATGATCGAAGGCGGGGCGGTGGACTGGGCGGCGCACGCCAACGACACCGCGCGGCTCGTCGAAGAGCAGATCGACTTCAACCGCGCGGTGCGCGCCGTGGTCGGCTGGATCGAGCGCAACGGCGGCTTCGCGCAGAACCTCCTCATCGTCACCACCGATCACGGCAACGGCATGCTCTACGGCCCGGAGAGCGACCGGTTCGCCTTCCAGCCGATCGTCAACAAGGGCAAGGGCCAGCTGCCCGAGGTGACCTGGCATTACGATACGCACACGAACGAGCTCGTGCCCGTGTGGGCGGCGGGGCCGGGTGCGGAGCAGCTCGTGCAGCTGAGCACGCGGGAGGATCCGCACACCGCGCTCGCGGGTTGGGGCGAGCAGCGCCGCTACCACGACATCACCGACATCGGGCGGCTGCTCATCGCGGCGGTCTCGACCGAGCAGCGGGCGAGCGCGAACTGAGCCGATCGGCCGAGACGACGGCGCGGCCGTCCCTGAGGGCGGGGGCGGGGCTCCGGTCCCGCCCTCGCTGCGTTTCTGTGCGCCGCGGCCGTCCGAGGGCGTCGGAGGGGCGAGCCGGTCGCGCGCGGCGAGTTCGGGAAAGAGCCGCGGCCAGACGAGCACCACCGCGACCGTCGCGAGCCCGCCCGCGACCGTCGCCGGCACGGGCCCCACGAGACCCGCGAGGATTCCCGATTCGAACTCGCCGAGCTCGTTGGAGGCTCCGATGAACAGGCTGTTCACGGCCGCCACCCGGCCGCGCAGGGCATCGGGGGTCTCGAGCTGGATCAGGGTCTGGCGGATGACCACGCTCACCATGTCCGCCGCCCCGGCCGCGAAGAGAAAGGCGAAGGAGAGGGGGAAGCTCGTGGAGAGGCCGAAGCCGGCCATGGCGAGGCCGAAGACGGCGACCGCCGCGAGCAGGCTGCGGCCGACCCGGCGCTCGAGCGGGAAGCGGGCGAGGACGGAGGCCGTGACGAGGGCGCCCACGGCGGGGGCGGCGCGCAACGCGCCGAGGCCCACGGGGCCCACCGCCAAGATGTCGCGGGCGAAGATCGGCAAGAGCGCGGTCGCCCCGCCCAGGAGCACCGCCAACGTGTCGAGGGCGATCGCCCCCAGGACGACGCGCTCGGAGCGGATGAAGCGGAAGCCCTCGAGCAGCCGCTCGAGGCTCGCGGGCTCCGCGGCGGCGGGAAGCGGCCGCGGCGCGATCGCGAGCACGAGGGCCACGGTCGAAAGAAAGCCGCAAAGAGCGGTGGCGAAAACCGCGAAGCCGCCCGAAAGCCACAACAATCCCCCGATCGCGGGCCCGGCGACGGTCGCGGTCTGAAAGGCCATCGAAGCGAGGGCCACCGCTTCGCGCAAGAGCGAAGCGGGAACGACGCTCGGCACGAGGGCGGCTTGTCCCGGCATGGCGAGGGTGCGGGCGCAGCCGACGAGGAAGGCGAGAGCGAAGACGGGCCAGACCGCAACGACGCCGGCGAGGACCGACAGCGCCAGGCCCGCGGCGGCGAGAGCGGCGAGCGACCAGCCGGCGGCGACGACCCGGCGGCGGTCGAGCCGGTCGGCGAGATGACCCGCGGGCAGGACGAACAGGAGAGAGGGGAGAAAGGCGAGCAGGCCGAGAAGCCCGAGCGCGAAGGGATCGGCGGTGCGCTCCCAGACGAGCCAGCCGAGGCCGACGTTGAGGATCTGAAGCGAGGTTCCGCTGGCCAGGCGCGCGAGGAAAAAGAAGAGGAAATCCCGCTCGGCGAGCGGACCTCGGAGCAGGCTCACGGAGCAGGAGAGACGTCGAGCGCGCGGGCGCGGCCGAGACGGCGCAGCCGGGCGAAGAGGATCCAGCCCCACACGGCGAGGGTGACGACGCCCAAGAAGGCGGAGACCGGTCGCTCGAAGAACGCCAACAGGTTGCCGTCGGCCTTGATCATCGAGGTCATGAAGTGGGTTTCGATCATCTCGCCCAACACCAGGCCCAGAATGGCGGGGGCGATGGGAAAGCCGTTGGCCTCCATGATCCACCCCAAAAGGCCGAGGGCGAGCATGATGCCGACCCCGAAGATCGAGTTGTTGATGGCGAAGGAGCCCACGACGCAAGAAACCAGGATCAGGGGCATCAAGAACTCGCGCGGGATCGAGAGGATCTGCCGGAAGACCTTGATCGCGAGCCAACCGAGCGGCAGCATCAAGAGATTGGCGAGGATGAAGACGATGAAAATGGCATAGAGAAACTCGGGGTTGTGGAGCATGACCGTGGGCCCCGGGTTCATACCCTTGATGAACAACACCCCGATCACGATCGCGGTGATCGAATCGCCCGGGATGCCGAAGACGAGGGCCGGCACCCAGGCGCCGGCGAGGGCCGAGTTGTTGGCGGTCCCCGCGTCGACCACGCCTTCGATATGGCCGGTGCCGAATTTCTCGGGCTCTTTGGAGAAGCGCTTGGAAAGCGCGTAGGTGACCCAGGCGGCGATGTCCGCGCCGGCACCGGGCAGGACCCCGATCAGCGTGCCGACGACGTTCGCGCGCACCACGTTCCAGCGGTAGCGCCGCAAGAGCCGCCACTGGCCGCGGAAGACGTTGCCGAGCTTCTGGCGGGCGGCGAGGTCCTCGATCACCCGCGGGGAGGTGACCCAGCGCAGGACCTCGGCCATCGCGAACATGCCGATCATCGCCGGGATGAAGGAGACCCCGGCCATGAGCTCGACGCTGCCGAAGGTGAAGCGGGGATGGCCGGCGGTGGGATCGATGCCGACGGTGGCGAGCAGCAGGCCCAGGAGCACCGAGACCGCGCCTTTGACCGGCCGTCCGGTGGAGACGAACACCGCGCAGGACAGGCCGAAAAGGGCGAGCCAGAAATATTCGAAGGAGGAGAAGCCGAGCGCGAATTCGGCGAGCACCGGTGCCGAGAGCGCGAGCACGATGCTGCCGAAGATCCCGCCGATCACCGAAAAGACGAGACCGCAGCCCAGAACGAGCTCGGCCTGGCCCTTTTTCGTGAGCCGATAGGCGTCCTCGACATAGGCGGCGGAAGCCGGGGTCCCGGGGATGCGCACGAGGGCGCCGGGCAGATCGCCCGCGAAGATCGCCATGGCGGTGGCGGTGACGAGCATGGCGATCGCCGGCACGGGCGGCATGAAGAAGGTCACGGGGACGAGAAGGGCGGTGGCCATGGTCGCGGTGAGGCCCGGCATCGCGCCCACGAACAGGCCGAAGAGGCCGGCGAGGAGCATCATCGCCAGCGTATAGGGCTCGAGAACGAGCCCGAGCGCGGTTTCGAACGCGGTCACGGGAGTTTCACCAATAAAGACCGGTGAGCGGCCCCTGCGGCAGAGGGACGAGAAGGAGCCGGCGGAAGGCCCAGTCGATGGCGAAGCAGGCGGGAGCGCAGACGAGAAGAGCGGGAAGGTAGCGGCCGCCGAGGAAACGACCGGCGAGCGCGGTGGCGTAAAGGGTGGCGCCGATCACGAAGCCGAGCCTCTGCCAGAGGGCGATCAGGAGCACGAGCCCGCCCACGACGAGGGCGACGTCCACGACCCGCGCGCCTTTTTCGGCCCAACCCTCGAGGCTCGCGAGGGGGCGGCCGCGTTCGGAGACCAAGCCGCCCGCGAGGAGCAGGAGGCCGCAGAGGGCGAAGCCCGCGGCGAGGAGGGAAGGGAACAGGGAGGGGCCGAAGCGCTGCCCCGGCATGGGCGGGAAGCCGGTCGCCTCGCGCAGAACGAAGCCGGCGAGGAGGAGCAGCAGGACCCCGAAGACGCCGTCGTGGATCCGCATTCTCTCCTCCCCGCCCGCGACGGTCGTGTCACTTGGCGAGACCGAGGGCCTTCATCACCGCTCCCGTCGATTCGTCGCGCGCCTTCATGAACGCCGCGAACTCCTCCGGCGGCAGATAGACGGTGGCGAAGCCGCGACCGGCCATGAAGTCCTGGAACTCCTTGCTGTCGTAGACTTTCTTGGCGAGCGGCACGAGCCTGTCGGTGACCTCTTTGGGCAGTCCCTTGGGTCCGGCGAGACCGCGCCAGGCGCCGAGCTGGAAGTCGATCCCGGTCGCCTCCTTGAGGGTCGGGACGTCGGGGAAGGCGGGGTTGCGGTCCTTGCCCATGATCGCGAGCGCCCGGACCTTGCCCGCGTCCATGAGCGCTTTGGCCTCGGGGACGGAGCAGGTGACGAAGTCGACCCCGCCCGCGACGAGGTCCTGGAGCGCGGTGGCCGCCCCGGTCGAGGGAACCCACTGGACGTGGTCGGCGGGCAGGCCCGCGGCCGCGAGCATGCCACCGAGCGCGATGTGCCAGCTGCCGCCCTGCGCCGTGCCCGAGGCCTTGAACTTGCCCTTGGGCGCCGCCTTGACCGCGTCCAGGAGTTCCTTGGCCGTCTTGTAGGGCGAATCGGCGCGGACGATAACCCCCGCCGGGTCCTCGTTCACGAGCGCGATCGGCGTGTAGTCCTTCCAGGAGAGATCGGTCAGGCCCTGCCAGTGCATGGCGCCGATCTCGAAGGTGATGACGCCGATCGTGTAGCCGTCGGGCGGGGCGGTGGCGATGGCGGAATGGCCGACCACGCCGGCGCCGCCCGTGCGGTTGACGACGTTCACGGGTACGCCGAGCTCGGGCTCCATGAGCTTGGCGATGATCCGCGCGGTGGCGTCGGTGCCGCCGCCCGCGGCCCAGGGCACGACCATGGTGATCGGCCGCTCGGGCCAAGCCGCCGCGGCCGGCCGGCCGAGGGCGACGAGAGCCGTCGCCGCGAGGCCGAGCGCGAGCCAGTCGCGCCGCCGCATGCTCGTCTTCATGACGCGCCTCCCTTCCGTAACGCCGGTGCACCGGTCGTCCCGCGTTCGCTGCGGTTCCCGGCGCAGGGTACGATCGGGGAAGTGGTAGCGAGGAAGGCCCGCCTCGCCAAGCGCAACCGGGCGTCGAGGGGGATGCACGCGAGACGGGTACGGGGCGGAAAATCGCGGCATCGGCTTGACGGGGCGCGGCCGTTCCCTAGACTGGCAAACGTGGAGAAGGAGATCGGCGGAGTGGTTCGGATCTCGGGCTCATGATCGTCGCGGCGGCGGCCGGCGGCCGCCCGGAACTGTCGCGAAACGACGAGCATCGGGCCGATGCGTCGAACCGACGTCCCGCCGAACCCTCGAGCCGGCCCCGCACCCGCCGCAGGCGGGGTCTCTTTCCATCGTGGACGAGCCTGCACCGGTCGGCGACCCGAAGCGCGTCGGCGCGCGAACCGACGAGCGGTGAACGACCGCCCCCGGGTTCCTCGCAGCGAGCGGGCCGAGGCCGAGCCGGCGCGGGCGGTCGCAGCGGCGGTGGCGGGAGAAGGGTCCGCGACGGGGGCGGGACGTCGTGCGAAGATCGTCGGTGAAGGGAGCGGGGGAGACGGGACAAGCGAGCGGAGAGGTGCGGTAGGATGATCTCCAAGAGCGACTTCCAAGCTCTGATCGAACAGGATCGCCAGGCCAAGAGCAAGAAAGCTTGGCGTGGCACGCTCCTGGATTATCTCGAGCTCGTGAAACAGAACCCCAAGCTCGCCTATACGGCGCACCAGCGCATGTACGACATGATCATCAGCGCTGGTTACCAGGATCTCGACGTCGAGGCCGATCCGCGGGCCAAGCGCCTGTTCGGCGGTCAGCACGTCCGCATCTACAACTTCTTCAAAGACGAGTTCTTCGGAATGGAGCGGACGATCGACAAGATCGTCCGCTACTTCCATTCGGCGGCGATGGGCGGGGAGGAGGCGCGTCAGGTCCTCTACCTCATGGGGCCGGTGGGCTCGGGCAAGAGCTCGCTCGTCGAGCGGCTCAAGCGCGGGCTCGAAGAGCTCGATCCGATTTACGTGATCGAGGGCTCGCCCACCTTCGCCAATCCCTTGTGCCTGATCCCCCGCCATCTGCGGCCGGCCTTCGAGGAGATGCTCGGGGTGCGGATCGAGGGGGACATCGATCCCGTCACCCGCTGGCGGCTGATCCACGAGTTCAAGGGCGAATACGAGAAGATGCCGGTCGTGACCATGACCTTCTCGGTCCGCGGCCGGCGCGGGATCGGGGTGGTGCCGCCCGTCGATCCCAACAACCAGGACACCTCGGTGCTCATCGGTTCCGAGGACATCTCCAAGCTCGACAAGTACAGCGAGGGCGATCCCCGGGTGCTGGAGCTCAACGGTGCCTTCAACGTCGGCAACCGGGGCATGGTGGAGTTCATCGAGGTCTTCAAGAACGAGACCGAATATTTGCACACCATGATCACCGCCACGCAGGAGAAGATGGTGCCCGCGCCGGGCCGGCACGGCACGGTGTACGTGGACACGGTGATCATCGCCCACAGCAACGAGGCCGAATGGCAGAAGTTCAAGGCCGATCACACCAACGAGGCCATCCTGGACCGCATCGTCCTGGTCAAAGTTCCCTATAATCTCCGGCTGTCGGAAGAGGTCAAGATCTATCAGAAGTTCTTGCGGCGCTCGCAGTTCAACCCGAAGATCGCGCCGCACACGCTCGAGATCGCCTCGATGTTCGCGATCCTCACGCGTCTCGAGCCCACGCCCAAGTGCGATCTTCTGACCAAGCTCAAGATCTACAACGGCGAGGAGGTGCTGGAGAAGGGGCGGCCCAAGAAGCTCACCGCGCACGAGCTCCGGGAGGACGCCAAGCGCGAGGGCATGTTCGGGATCAGCACCCGCTTCATCATGAAGGCCCTGGATCTCGCGCTCACCCGCAACAACGGCTCGATCCATCCGATCAACGTGCGCGAGGCGCTGATCGGCATGGTGAAGGAGGGCGACTTCCCCGACGACGTCAAGAAGCAATACCTCGAATTCCTGCAGGACACGCTGCACAAGGTCTATCTCGAGCTGTTGGAGAAGGACATCACCAAGGCCTTCGTGTACAGCTTCCGCGAGCAGGCGGAGACGCTCTTCCACAACTATCTCGACCACGCCGAGGCCTACGTCACCCGCTCCAAGGTCAAGGACCCGATCACTCGGGAGGAGATGCATCCCGACGAGGCCTTCTTGAAGTCGATCGAGGAGCAGATCGCGATCATCGGACCGGCGGCGGACGGGTTCCGGCAAGAGGTGATCGCGTACCTGTGGTCGGCGATGCGGCGGGGCGAGACGCTCACCTACACGGCCTACGAGCCGCTCAAAGAGGCGATCGAGAAGAAGTTGATGAACTCGGTGCGCGACATCAGCCGCATCATCACCAAAGCGCGCACGCGCAACGAGGAGCAGAAGCAGAAGTACGACGCGATGGTCCAGAACCTCTTGGCCCAGGGCTATCCCGAGGACAGCATCGACACGATCCTCAAATACGCCGCCAACCATCTGTGGAAGGACTGAGGGGAAGGCGAGAAGGGGCGCGGCGAGGGGCGAGCGGGGATGAGCACGATCTTCCGGCCCTACGAGGAGAGCGAGGCGCTGCGCTCGGACCGCAGCGCCGCCGATCGCCAGCGTCACCGCGAGAAGCTGCGGCGCGCGCTCAAGGAGAACATCGCCGACATCATCGCCGAAGAGAGCATCATCGGCCGCGATCGGGACCGGATCATCAAGGTCCCGATCCGGGGCATTAAGGAATACCGCTTCGTCTTCGGCGACAACGAAGGCGGGGTGGGAACCGGCGACGGGTCGACGCGACCCGGGCAGATCGTCGGCAAGGCGGGACAGAAGGGCGAAGGCGGCGCGGGCCCGGCGGGCTCCGAGCCGGGGATCGATTATTACGAGACCGAGATCACCCTCGAAGAGCTCGTCGAGATCATGTTCGACGATCTCGAACTGCCCGACCTCGAGCGCAAGGTGCTCCGCCAGCTCCCCTCCGAACGCGCGGCGAAAAGGCAGGGTTACAAGAAACAGGGGATTCGGGTCCATCTCGACCGCAGGCGAACGGTGCGCGCGAAGATCCGCCGCCGGATCGCCTCCGGCGTGCCGGCCCCGGCGGAGGACGAGGAGGCCGAGCCCTTCGGCTTCCGCAAAGAAGACCTGGTCTTCCGTCGCCTGGTCGAGGAGCCGCGCGAGGAGAGCAACGCGGTCGTGATCTGTATCATGGACACGTCGGGGTCCATGGACAGACTCAAGAAATACCTGGCGCGGAGCTTTTTCTTCCTTTTGTATCAATTCGTGCGCTGCAAATACGAGAACACGGATATCGTGTTCATCGCCCATCACACCGAGGCGAAGGAGGTGAGCGAGCACGAGTTCTTCCACAAGGGGGAATCGGGCGGCACCTTGATCTCCTCGGGTTACAAGAAAGCCCTGGAGATCATCGAGAACCGCTACCACCCCGATCACTGGAACATCTACGCGTTCCACTGCTCGGACGGCGACAATTTCGAAAGCGACAACCAGGCGGCGCTCGAGGCGGCGCGCAAGTTGTGCGAGGTCTGCAATCTGTTCGGCTACGGCGAGATCAAGCCCCTGGGCTCGCACTACTACGACGGCTCGATGTTGGACCTGTTCAAACGGCTGGGCGCCGACAACTTCCATTCGGTGCTGATCGAGCGGCGCGAGGACGTCTGGCCCGCCTTCCGCCAGCTGGTGTCCAAGGAACGGGAGCGCACGGCGTGACCAACTGGACGCTCCGCGACCTCGAATACTGGGACGAGCGGATCCGCGAGAAAGTCGCGGAGTTCGGGCTCGACTGCTATCCCCAGGAATTCGAGATCTGCGACCAGAACGCGATGCTCGGCTACATGGCCTATCACGGCATGCCGGCGCATTATCCGCACTGGTCCTTCGGCAAGGCCTACGAACAGACCAAGACCCTCTACGAGCACGGGGTCACGGGCCTGCCTTACGAGCTCGTCATCAACAGCGATCCGTGTCTCGCCTATCTCATGCGCGACAACAGTCTGCTCCTGCAGATCCTGACGATCGCGCATGTCTACGGGCACAACGACTTCTTCAAGAACAATTTCGTCTTCCGAGTGGGCACGCGGGCGAGCGAGACGATCGCCGCCTTCAAGACCCGCGCCGACCGCGTGCGCCGTTACATCGAGGATCCCTCGATCGGGTTGGAGGCGGTGGAGCGGATCCTGGACGCCGCGCACGCCCTCGCCTTCAATCGCAACCGCAACCTCGCGATGCGAAAACTCGACCCCGAGGAGCAGAAGCGGCGATTGCTCGAGCGGGCCGAGCCGGCCCCCGATCCGTTCCCGGAACTCCACCGCCGGCCGAAGCGGGCGGAGCCGGAGCTCAACCGGATCCCGCTCGAACCCGAACACGATCTTCTGCTCTTCATCCGCGATCACAATCGCGAACTCGCCGATTGGCAGAAGGATCTGTTGACCATCGTCGACGAACAAGCGCGATACTTCCTGCCTCAGATCGAAACCAAGATCATGAACGAAGGCTGGGCCAGCTTCTGGCACCACCGGATCCTGACCTCACTCGGACTGCCGCAGGATCTGCATTTCGAATTCCTCGTCCGCCACAATCAGGTGGTGAGCCCGTTGCGCGGCGGGATCAACCCCTATCATCTCGGCTTCGCGATCTGGCGCGACATCGAGCGACGCTTCGGCGGAGAGGGCTCGAAGGAAGCACGCGAGAAACTCGTGGCCGTGCGCGAGAGCGAGCGCGACCAGTCTTTCCTGCGCCGGTTCCTCACCCGCGAGCTCATGCACGAGCTCGATCTGTTCACCTGGAAGCCGCGCGGCGAGCACCTCGTGGTGGCCGAGATCAGCGACGAGGAGGGGTGGGAGAAGGTCAAGGCGACGCTCATCAACCAGGTGGGCACCGGTCCCATCCCGGTGATCGTGGTCGTCGACGCCGACTATCGCGGCACCCGCACGCTCTATCTGCGCCACGAGCACGACGGCCGCGACCTCGACATCGCGAGCGCGGAAAAGACCCTCGCCCACGTCCGCACGCTCTGGGGGCACAAGGTCCATCTCGAGACCAAGCTCAAGGGGCGGCCGGCGCTCTTGACCTGCTCGGCCGACGGCTTCGACGCCAAGCTCTTGGTCTGAGCCCGGTCGGCGCGCAACTCGCGCCGCACCGATCGACCGCCGACGCGGACGTCTCGGGGCGCGGCGCCGGGGCTCCGTGCCGGTCGAAGCGCGCGGCCGGCGAGCGGCGAGAGCGGCACCCGGGCGCCGGGCGAGGCGGGCTCGGGACGCTCGGACGGCGCCCGCGCGGAGCCGACGGAAGAAAGAGCGCGCGGGGACGATCAGGACGGCGCGGACGGGCTCCGCACGCGGGTGCCGAGCGCATCGGCCACGCGGTCGAGCCGGCTCGAGAACAGGCGGCGCTCGGCCAGAGTCGGCGGGCGCCGAGGGCCGAGACGGCGGCGGAGGGCCTCGAGCGCCCCGGCGGCGAGCAGCGCGCTCGATCCCGGCGTGCGCGCGAGAAGCGCAGCCGCCGCGAAGAGCCGCCCGGCGCGCAGCGCCGCGAGCAGCTCGCGATAGACGGAGGCGGCGGCGATGCGCCGGCGGCGTCGGGCGAGGGCGGCGTGCACGGCGGGATCGGGATGGTCGGCGAGAAGCCGTTCGGCGAGCTCCTGCACGGCGGCGAGATGGCGCAAGGTGGCGCGCGCATCGAGCCGCGTCACCTGCGAGCCGGGGCGCAGCCGGTACCCGTAGAGCGGCTCGTTCCACAACCAGGCGGAGGCGCCGCGGGCGAGACATTCGAGGGTGAAGAGGAAGTCGTCCGAGCGGCCGGCCTCCGGTCGCCAGCGGATGCCGTGACGCTCGAGGAAATCCCGCCGCACGAGCGGCTTCAACGTCCCGTAGCCGATCGCTTCGGGGGGATCGCGATCCAGGAAACGGACGAGATCGAGCCCGACCGCACCTTCCGGTTCGTCCGTCAACAGCCGGCCGCGGAGCGCGCCGTCGCCCGCGACCTCGACCCATTGGTCGTCGGCGATCCACACCGCGCCTCGGCTCTCGGCCACGGCGAGCAGGCGCGCGAGACGATCCGGAGCCATACGGTCGTCGGCGTCGAAGACCGCGATCCACGGCGCGCGCGCGACCGCCAGCGCATCGTTCCGGGCCCGGGCGGAACCGCCGTTGGTCGGCCGCGCGACGACCACGAGCCGGGGATCGCGCGCGGCCAGCCCGCGGGCGATCTCGAGGGTGGAATCGGTCGAGGCGTCGTCGACGAGGACGACCTCGAGTTCGGCGAGGCTCTGGGCGAGCACCGAACCCAGCCCCTCGGCGAGCCAGGGGGCGACGTTCCAGGCCGGGACGAGCACGCTCACCAGCGGGGTCGACATCGCTTCGTCCGCTTCTCCGCACCCGCCCGCCAAAAACAAGGGGTGGGCGGGCGGATGCGTGTCGGGTGCGCCACCGGATGCGCCGAGCGCGGGGGCGGGTCGGTTCGCCGCGGGCTTGCCCGCCGAGCCGAGAGCCGTTAGCGGGCCGGCGCCCGGGCGCGAAGCCCTCGGAGAGCTTCCGTGCGCGTACGCATCACGACCTGGAACGCGAATTCCATCCGCAAACGCGAGAAGGCGCTGCGCCGGATCGTGGCCGAGATCGCACCCGACGTCTTGTGTCTGCAGGAAACCAAGGTCGAAGACGCGAAATTCCCGCACGCGCTCGCGAGCGAGCTCGGCTTTCCCTATCGCTGGGTGCACGGCCAGAAAGGCTACCACGGCGTGGCCGTCCTCTCCAAACTGCCCCTTTCCGAGCCCCGTGCCCTCAAATGGTGCGGTGTCGAGGACTGCCGGCACGCCGTCTGTCGGCTTCCGGGCGACATCGAGCTCCACGACCTCTACATTCCCGCGGGCGGGGACATCCCCGATCCGGAAATCAACCCCAAGTTCGCGCACAAGCTCGCCATGCTGCGCGAACTCCGCGCCTATTTCGCCGATCGTCGCGGTGACGGCGCCAAGCTCGTGCTCGTGGGCGATCTCAACATCGCTCCGCTCGAGACGGACGTGTGGAACCACCGCGCGCTCCTGGACGTGGTCTCGCACACCCCCGTCGAGACCGAGGCGCTTTTGGCGCTCCAGAAGGCCTATGGTTTCACGGATGCGGTGCGCACCGTGATCCCGCCCGAGAAGAAGCTCTACACTTGGTGGTCCTACCGCGCGCGCGACTGGGCGGCTTCCGACCGCGGCCGCAGGCTCGACCACATCTGGCTTTCTCCCGCGCTCGCCGGTGCACTGCGCGGAGCCGAGGTCCGCCGCGAGGCGCGCGGTTGGGAGGAGCCCTCCGACCACGTCCCGGTCACGGTGGACCTCGAGCTCTGAGCCGAGCGCGCCCGCGGGCTCGATGCGGCACGCGCGCGATCGCAGCGCGAGCCGCGCCCGAGGAGCCGTGGCGCGAGCGGGCACGGACGATCCTCTTCCGCGCCGGGGGTCGGCGGGTGTCGGTCGAAAACACAGCGACGCGGGTCCGCTCGGTGCGCCGGGACGATGGCCGAGGCCGACGGACCGGAGAGAGGGAGGAACGAGCGTGCGGATCCTCGTGGTCGGAGCCGGTGCGGTCGGCGGCTATTTCGGGGCGCGGCTCGCCGCGGCCGGAGTCGATGTCGCTTTTCTGGCCCGCGGCGCGCAGGCCGCGGCGCTGCGCGAGCGCGGGCTCGTCGTGCTCTCGCCGCTCGGAGACCTGCGGCTTTCGCCCGTGCGCGTGTTCGTCCCCGGCGACCGCGCCGACCGGCGCGCCGATCTCCTGCTCGTGACGGTCAAGATGTACGACCTCGAGCGGGCGGCGATCGAGATCGCCCGCCATCTCCACGGCGAGAGCCTCGTCCTGCCGCTCGAGAACGGCGTCGAGGCGGGGGAACTCTTGGCCCGGAGCCTGCCGCGCGCCCGCATCGCCGCGGGAGTGGCCTACATCGGCGCGCAGCTCGCGGCCCCGGGCGTGATCCGGCACACGGGCACCCTCGCCCGGCTCGTCTTCGGCCCCGCGGACGGCGCCCCCGAGCCCCGGCTCGAAGCCTTCGCGCGCGCCTGCCGGCGCGCGGCCATCGATCACCGCTCGAGCCCCGCGATGTCCGTGGAGCTCTGGCGCAAATTCGTCTTTTTGGCCCCCTTTTCCGCCCTCACCACCCTCGCCCGCGCGCCGGCCGGTGCACTGCGCGAGGATCCGGCGCTGTGGGCCCGGCTCGCGGCCCTCGTGGAAGAGGCCGTGGCGGTCGGCCGCGCCCGTGGCGTTCCCCTGCCCGCGGATCTCGTCGCCGATCGCCTGGCTCTCCTCCGCGCGCTCCCGGCCGAGATGCGTTCCTCCATGCTCGTCGATTTCGAGGCCGGCCGGCCGCTCGAGCTCGAATGGCTGTTGGGCGCGGTGGTGCGGATGGGGGAGGCGGCGGGCGTGCAGGTCCCGGTCAGCCGCGCGGTGCTCGCGGCGCTGCGCGCGCAACGCGCAGCGACGGGCGAAAGACCGGATCAGCCCGAGCGCACCAGCCGATAGCCTTCGGGTTCGGTCACCAACAGCCGGTGCTTGCCCGGCTCCGGCTCGAGCTTCTGGCGCAGTCGGTAGATGTGGGTCTCGAGCGTGCGCGTGGTCACCTCCGCCCCGTAGCCCCAGATCTCGCCCAAGAGCACGGCGCGCGGCACCGGCCGGTCGCCCACCCGGCAGAGATATTCGAGAAGCGCCGTCTCCTTGTCGGTGAGCCGGATCCGTTCCTCCCCGCGCACGAGCATCTTCTGCGCCGGTCGGAAGCAATAGGGCCCCACGGGAAAGCTCGTCTCCTCCGACCACATGGCGAGCCCGAGCCGGGCCCGCAGCCGGGCCATGAGCTCCGCCAGACGCACGGGGCGAGCGACGAAACCGTCGACCTCCGCGCCTTCGGCGCGGTCGCCGGCGGGCTCGTCTGCGCCGTCGAGCACCAGGAAGATCGGAGCGCGCAGACCTTCGGCCCGCAAGCTCCGGCACAGGGCGCGTCCCTCTCCGTCGGGCAGCCGCGCGGCCAGAACGAGCGCATCGAAGGTCCGCGTGCGCAAAAGCTCGCGCGCCTCGCGCAGGCTTTCCGCCTCCTCCACCCGGAAGCCCTCGTGCAGACTCAGCTGGTCGGCGAGTTCTCGACGGAACTCGGCGTCGCCGTCGACGACCAGGATCCTCGGGCTTCTGCTCATGATCGAGGTCCGGCAGGCTCGACGCCCCGGAAGGCTAGCCGAGGGCGAGGGCCCTCGGAAGAGCGCGGGCTCGCGCGCATGCGTCTTTTGCCTGATGCGCATCGAACGGCTAAGTCGGAGCCCGCGGCGATCCTCGGGGCGCTCCCCGATCGGCCGATGGAAACGACGTGTCCGTCCTCGTTCAACTCGCGCTGCTCTCGGCGCTTCTCGCGTATGCCCCAGAGCCCCTCTTCGACCCCGAGGCGCGCAGCCTCCTCTTCTTCTTGGGCGTCGTCGGCGTCTGGCGTTACGGCTGGGGAGCGGTGCATCTGCTGCGCGCGCTTTGGTTCCGCTTTCGGGTCTTCCCGCGCCTGCGCCGGCGCGCCGAGGCCCTCGTCGCCGCCGGGGGGCTTTCGGCCCTGGTTCCCGAACTCGTCCTCGTCACCACGATCTACCGCATCCCGCCCGAGACGGTCGCCGCCTCGATCCGCGCCGCGCTCGCCGAGGCCGCGCGCACCGGTCTGCCGACCACCCTCGTCGCGGCCCTCGTCGAGCCGGCCGATCTCCGCCTGGTCAAAACGCTCGTCCGCTCCGCTCCCCGCGGCCTCGCTTTGCGGCTCGTGCTCCTGCGCCTGCCGCCCACCGGCAAGCGCCGAGCGCTCGCGGCGGCCCTGCGGGCGGTGGCGCGTCGCTGCGTCCATCCCGACGCGGCGGTCGTGGTCATGGACGGGGATGCGCTGTTGACCCCGGGCTCGCTCGTGCGCGCGCTTCCTTTCTTGGGCTCGGATCGCGCACTCGCGGCGCTCACCACCGACCAGGACGCGCGCACGACGGGCGGAGCGCTCTTGCGCGCCTGGTTCCGACTGCGCTTCGCGCGCCGCCATCTCCTGTTCTGTTCGCTCGCGCTTTCCCGCAAGCTCCTCGCGGTCACCGGGCGGATGGCGATCTATCGGGCGAAGATCGCCACCGACCCCGATCTCCTCGCGCGCATCGAGAACGACGGTCTCGAGCACTGGCGGCTGGGCCGCATCCGGTTCTTGACCGGCGAGGACAAGTCCACCTGGCTGTGGATCCTCGAGCGGCGCCTG
Organism: Geminicoccaceae bacterium; assembly: GCA_025062095.1. GTDB lineage: Bacteria > Pseudomonadota > Alphaproteobacteria > Geminicoccales > Geminicoccaceae > JANXAZ01. Next base: position 26,381 of record JANXAZ010000008.1, on the reverse strand, counting down.
CCGATGCTCTACGTGCCGGATGTGCGCGTGCTCACCGTCGAGCACCCGCCCGCCTCGGGCTTCTTCGCCGCCGCGACACCGCTGCTCGTCCGCTGGTCGGGCAACATGCTGCGCGGCGGACGCAAGGCGCTCGCCCTCGGCCCCGGGCGCATCGGCCCGTTCCTGTGGTGGTGTCTCGTGGATCAGCGCGTCTCGATCTGGACGCCGCTTCTGGGGCCGCTTTTCGTCCTCGCTCTCCTGCCGCGCGCGGGGCCCTCGCTGCTCTGGGCCTATGCCCTGTGGATCCTGGCCACGCGGCTTGTCTTGAGCCTCGGCCTGTGGGCGGTGAGCGGAAGGATCGACGGCGGCTGGCCGTGGCTCTTGTGGCTCGATCAGGTCTACGGCGCCCTCGTCAAGGGCTGGGTGCTCTTCCGCCTCGATCGGCAACGCTGGACCCGTCAGGCGATCGCGAGCCCGAACGTCCGCTTCGCGTTCGGCCGTGAGATCGGTTCTTCGGCGCTGCATCTGCTCGCGCTCGCGACCCTCGGCACCGCCGTGGCCTTCGCGACCGGGTTGCTCTCCTCACCGGCGGCGCTCGTGCCTGTTTTCCGCTTCTGAGCGAGGTGCCATGGCGGCGCGGACCGAGCAGGACACCGAGATCCACCGGCAGCACGTCCGGCTGCGGGTCCCGATCGCGGTCGAGATCGACGGGCAGCGCTATCCCGTCGACGACTGGTCGATCGGCGGCTTCGGGGTGGTCGGGGCGCTGCCGCGCAGACGTCCGGGCGAGCGCTTCGCCGTCCGCCTCGTCCTGCCTTTCGAGGATTTCGAACTCGCCCTCGATCTCGAGGCCGAGCTCGTCTACCGGCTCGAGGACGAACCGCGCTTCGGCTGTCGCTTCGTCCGCCTGTCGGCGGGCCAGCTCGCCCTCTTCCGGCGCATCGTCGAGGGTTACCTCTCGGGCGAGATCGTCGGAGCCGACGAGCTCCTCGCGGTGCGCGTGCACGAGCGAGCCCCCCAGGACGTGCTCGTCGAAAGTCCTCGCTCGGGCGCGAGCCGGTTGCGCCGGCTGTTCGGCTTCACCCTCGCGGGCCTGGCTGCGCTCGCGCTCTTCGCGCTCGCCTGGCTCGGCTTCCGCGAGCGTTGGCTGGTCGTCCGCGCCGAAGGGGCGGTCGTGGAAGCACCGATCGTGCGCGTGCTCGCTCCGACCGCGGGGCGGGTCGAGCCGCGCGAGGTCGACCCCGTGCTCGCCCCCGGGGCGCGCTTCGGTGTCGTGCGCCTGGACGGCGGTGCCGAAGTCGCGCTCGCGAGCCCTTGCGAATGCGCGCTCGTGGGTTGGCTCGTCGACCCCGGCCGACCGGTCGCGGCGGGCGAGCCGGTGGCGCTTCTCGCCGCGGTCGATCGACCGCTTCTGGTGCGCGCCAACGTTGCCGCTTCCGCCGTCCGCCGTCTCGCCCCGGGCGATCGGGCCGAGATCGGCTTGCCCTTCGGCCTCGGCACGGTGCGCGGCCGCATCGAGCGGATCGATCTGCGCCCGCAGCTCTCCGCGCTCGCCGCGGGCGACCCGCTCGCCGCCGGACGGCGGCCGCTTTCCGTGCTGATTCGCCCCGAACGTCCGCTCGACTTCGAGCTTCTGGGCGCACCGGTCGAGGTCCGCTTCGATTGAGGTGCGGCGCGCGCGCACCACCACGACCGGAGGACGACCCCCCACGGCTTGTCGCCCCCGGCCATCCGATTAGAATTCCGAGGCAATTCGATCCTCAGGGGGCGCCGCGGCGCGGAGCTCGGGAGAACGCCATGCTGATCGAAGGCCTCCTCGATCGCTTCGTCTCTTGGGGCACGCTCACCGTGATCGACGCCGGCGGCGCGCGCCGCACCTTCGCGGGCTCCGCCGACGGTCCGAAGGTCACGATCCGCCTGCACGATCGGGCGATCGAATGGCGCCTTCTCTTCGACGCCGAGCTCGCGGTCGGCGAGGCGTACACGGACGGGCGTCTGACGATCGAGGAAGGCGATCTCTACGGCCTGCTCGAGCTCCTCATGGGCAACGTCGCCCGCGCCGATCGCCGCGGCTGGGTGCGGCTCGTGCAGGGCGGGCTCAACCTCTTGCGCTTCGCCTACGACCGCAACCCGATCGGCCGCGCGAAGCGCAACATCGCGCATCATTACGATCTCTCGGGCGAGCTCTACGAGCTCTTCTTGGACAGCGAGCGCGAATACACCTGCGCGTACTTCCCGCACCCCGATTGCGACATCGAGGAGGCGCAGCGCGCCAAGGAGCGGCACATCGCCGCCAAGCTCTTGCTCGAGCCCGGCATGAAGGTGCTCGACATGGGCTGCGGCTGGGGCGCCCTCGCCCGCTACCTCGCGCGCACCTTCGGGGTCGACGTCACCGGCGTCACCCTCTCCAAGGAGCAGGTGGCCTACGCCAACGAGCGGGCGCGGCGCGAGGGTCTCGCCGATCGCTGCCGCTTCTTCTACCAGGACTATCGCGAGGTCCAGGGCCGCTTCGACCGCATCGTCTCGGTCGGTATGCTCGAGCACGTCGGCCGCGCCCATTATCGCGAGCTCTTCGCCAAGATCCGCGAGCTCCTCGAACCCCACGGCGTGGTCCTCATCCACTCGATGGGCCACATGGGCGGACCGCACTTCCCCAATCCCTGGATCCGCAAGTACATCTTCCCGGGCGGGTACATCCCCGCGCTCTCCGAGGTCCTGCCTCCGCTCGAGCGCTCCGGCCTGTGGCTCACCGATTGCGAGATCTTGCGCCTGCACTACGCCGAGACGCTCAGGCTCTGGCGGGAGAAGTTCAATCGCAACCGCGCGCGCATCCGCGAAATCTACGACGAGCGGTTCTGCCGGATGTGGGAGTTCTACCTGATCGGCAGCGAACTCTCCTTCCGCGTGGGCGACATCATGGTCTTCCACCTGCAGATCGCCAAAGACAGGAAGGCCGTTCCGCTCGTCCGCGACTACATGGTCGATCGCGAGCGCGAGCTGTTGGCCGCCGAGCGCGCGGCACGGTTGCGCGCGGCCGAGTGAGCGCCCCACCCGAGCCGGTCCCGCTCGCCTTCCGCGAGCTCGGCGCGGGCCCGCCGGTTTTCGTCCTGCACGGCCTTCTCGGCCAGGGGCGCAACTGGGCCGGGCTCGCCAAGCCCTTGGCCGAGCACCGGCGGTTGTTTCTCGTCGATCTGCGCAACCACGGCCGCTCCCCGCACCATCCGGTGATGGACTATCCGGCGATGGCCGCCGACCTCGAGGCCCTCCTCGACCGGCTCGGCCTTCCCCGCGCCTCCTTCCTCGGCCACAGCATGGGCGGCAAGGCGGCGATGGTCCTGGCGCTCGCGCGCCCGCGACGGGTCGAGCGGCTCGCGGTGGTCGACGTCGCGCCCGTCGATTACGGCCCCAGGCCCGAGTTCGAAGCCTATCTGCGGGCCATGTCGGCGATCGATCCCGCCCGCTTCGCCCGCCGCGCCGAGGTCGAAGCCGAACTCGCGCGCACCGTCGCGGATCCGCGCATCCGCGCCTTTCTCGCGAGCAATCTCGAGCTCCGCGAGGACCGCCTGGTCTGGGCGCCGAACCTTTCCGTGCTCCGCGAGCGCTTGGACACGCTCGCGGGCTTCCCTTCCGATCTTCCTCCGGCACCGGCCGATCTTCCCGTGCTCGCGGTGCGCGGGGGACGCTCGGAGTACCTGCGGCCGGAGCACGAGGCCGCCTTCCGCCGTCTCTTTCCCGCCCTCGAGCTCGTCACCCTGCCCGAGGCCGGGCACTGGGTGCACGTCGACGCACCCGGCGCGCTCCTCGCTCTCCTCGACCGTTTCCTGCCCCGGCGGTGACCGCCCGCGTTGGACTTCGCCCGCGTCTGCTGGCAGTATCGGGCCGGCGCAACCGAGCGGGCGGTGGAGCGGAATCATGCGACGGCTGGTCTCGGGCGGGGTGCTCCTCTCGCTCGGTCTGTTCGCGGCGCACGCCGCGGTCGAGGCGTGGATGGAAGCGCGCGCCGTCTTCGCGCTCGAAGAAGCGCGCCGCAGGCTGCCCGAAGGGGCGCAGCTGGACTGGCGACGCCTCGATGCCGAGCCCCTGCGCTTGGCGCTTCATCTCGAAGGGGTGAGGCTCGAACTGCCGCCCGGGGCGCCGGTGCGCCGTCTCGAAGCCGGAACCCTGAGGCTCGCTCAGGCCGGCCCGGCCACACCCGCCGATCTCGGGCGGCGCGCCCGCGCGCGGGCCCGGGACGTCGTCGTCGAGCTCGCCGAGGATCGGGGCACGGTGCGCATCGGCGCGATCGAGGGGGCGCAGCTCGACATCGAAGCCTTCACCGCCGCCCTTTCGGCCCCCGATCCCTGGCAGGAGCTCCGATCTCTCGCGCTCGGGGAGATGGCGATCGAAGATCTCCGGTTCGAAACGCGCGACGGAGACTTTTCGCTCGCTCGGCTCGCGCTCGCCTCTTACGCCGATCAGAGGCTCGAGGGCTTCGTGCTCGAGCGCCTCGAGGGACGCGGGCCGGCCGACGAGAAGGGCGACCTCGCTTCCCTTTCGATCGACCGGCTCGATCTCGGAGGAGTGGACTGGGACGCGCTCGCCGCCGCGGGTCCGGATCCGGCGACGCTCTCCGCCTTGCTCGATCGGACCCGCGTCGCGGGTTTGCGCCTGGTCGACGCGCGGCTCTCCTCCCGCGACGCCCGCTTGGGGATCGCGCGCTTCGAGCTCGCGCAACTCGGCGAGGGCCGGCTCGAAGGCTTCCGCATCGAAGAGCTCGGCTTCGAGCAGCCCGAGGGCCGCGCCGCTCTGGCGCTTCTCGAGCTCGCCCGGGTGGACTGGAGCCGCGTGAATTTCGAGCGGCTGTTCCGTGCCGGCGAGCTTTTGGGCGATTCGCTCGTGCGCGTGGCCCGCGAGATGGGATCGGGATCCGAGGAGGAGAGCGCGAACGGCGCGGGGAGCGAGAACGGCGAGGGTACCGAGAACGGCGCCGAGGCCCGACAGCCCGAGACCGCACCCGACGCGGAAGAGGAGGAGGTCTCCGAAGACGAAGCGCTCGCCCGGAGCTTCGCCGGCCTGGAGTTCCTCGCCGAGCTCACGCGCCTCGAGATCGGGCCGATCCGGATCGAGCGGCTCGGCGCCCACGATGCCGCAGGCTCGGGGGTCGGCCTCGAGCGCTTGCGTTGGGACGGGCTCCGCGACCGGCGCATCGGAGCCTTCGAGCTGGCCGGCGTCGCCTTCCGCGGAGAGGACAAGAGCGAGCTCCGCCTCGAGCGCTTCGAACAGAGCGCGGTGCTGATCGCGCCCCGCGACTTCGCCGAGCGGCTCGAAGCCGCTCCGCGCACCGCCGAGGCGCTGCAGAGCCTGCAGGCCGAGCTCGCGCGGCTGCCCTGGGACAGCCGGACCTGGCTTTCCGGGCTGGCTTACGCCCGCGACGGGCGGACCGTCTTCGGGATCGGCCGCATCGCGCTCCGTCTCGATCAACAGGGCAGCAGGAAGCGGGCGGATTTCGAGCTCGCCGAGCTGCTGCTCGATCCCGAGGGTCTTTCCGAGGAGGACTTCCGGGCGACGCTTCTGGCCGCCGGGATCGACCGGCTGCGCCTGGGCGTCCGCCTTCTTTCGACCTACGACGAGGCGAGCCTGGAAACCGTCCTCGATCCCTTGGAGTTCGACGCGCCGGGTCTGCTCGCCTTGCGCACGAGCCTGGTCGCCCGGCTCGGCGCCGATCCGGCGCTCGATCCGGTCACGGCTTCCACCGACTCCCAGCTCGTCCGCGCCGAGATCCGGCTTCAGGACAAGGGCCTGATCGACCGTCAGATCGACCGTATGGCGAAAGAGGCGGGCAAGAAACGCGCGGATTTCGTCAAGCAGCTCCTGCGCGAGATCCGGAGCGAAGATCCTTTGCGCTCGCTTCTCGATGCCAAGCGCGCAGCCGAGGTCGAGAAATTCCTCCTCAAGCCGCGCGTGCTCGTGATCCGCTTGCTGCCCCCCAAGCCCGTGACCTTCGTGGGCGCCTTCATGGGGCTGCTGACCACTCCGGCGCAGGCGGTCAAAACCCTGGGCCTGGCGATCGAGGCGCGCGAGAGCTGAGGCCTCGGCGACCGCGCGCGGAGAGCGCGCCGTCGCGCTCGACCCGCGCGGCTCCGCTCAGAACTTGCCGTATTTCAGATACGCCTGCTGGGGGTCCTCGCCCGCGCGGATCGCCTCGCGCACGCGGTTTTCCGTGTTCATCGCCGCTTCCGCCGCCGCCACGATCTCGGGCGCGCGGGCGCGCGGGAGCACCACGATCCCGTCGGCGTCGGCCAAGAGGTAATCGCCTGGATGGATGCGCACCGCGCCGACCACGATCGGCGCATCGAGGGCGTCGACGAGCCAGCGACCGACGATGTCGGCGGGGGTGGTGTGGCGGAAGGCGACGGGAAAGCCGATGCGCGCGATGAACGCGAGATCGCGCACCGCCCCGTCCACCACGTAGCCGAGCACGCCTTTGAGCTTGAGCGTCTCGGCGGAGAGCTCGCCCATGAGCGCGAGCGCGTGCGTCTGCGGCTGGCAGACGAGCACGTGGCCCGCTTTCGCCTTCGAGAGCAGCCCCGTCCATTCGAGGAGCGTGCGGTGCGCGTCCGCTCGCTCGTCGAGGTGACCGGAGACCGTCTGGATCGGCCCGGCGAGCGGGCGGCTCGGGTCGTGCAGGCGGATCTCCGGGGGGAGCACGAAATCGGCGAGCCCCATCGCCCGCATGACGTCGTGCACCACGCCCGTGTAACAGCGCCCGAGCCGCTCTCCGAGCGGATCCCGCACGGTCATCGCCCGCCTCCCCCTCGCTCCGGCTCCTCGCCCGAGGCTCTTAAGCGAAACCGAGGGGGCGGACCAGCCGGCCCCTCATTCCGCATCCAGCGCGCGGCAGTCGGAGGCGAGCCAGGAGACCTTCACGATCTGCCCGGGCTCGACGCGGATCTGGCCGGGGCGGTTGGGCAGCTTCACGACGAAGTCGTCGTGACCGAGGAGCGAGAGGCGAATGCGGATGTGGTCGCCGTGGTAGATCAGCTCCTCCACGCGCCCCTCGAAGCTGTTGTCCATCTCGACCAGGCTGTTGATCGCCACTCGCTCCGGTCGCAGCGAGAGCGTCGTGCGCGCGCCCGCCCCTCCGACGTTGCCGGCGGTGGCCGCGACCAGGGCGCCGTCGACCTCGACCAGGCAGCGCTCGCCGACGCGCTCCTTGACGATGCCCGAAAGACGGTTGTTCTCGCCGATGAAGCGGGCGACGAAGGCGTTCTTCGGGCGCTCGTAGAGCTCGGCCGGGGTGGCGAGCTGTTGGATCTCGCCGTGGTTGAACACGGCCACCCGATCGGACATGGTGAGCGCTTCGCCCTGGTCGTGGGTGACGTAGACCACGGTGACCCCGAGCCGCTCGTGCAGATGCTTGATCTCGTATTGCATGCTCTCGCGCAGCTGGCGGTCGAGCGCCCCCAGAGGCTCGTCCATAAGCACGAGCTTGGGCTCGAAGACGAGCGCGCGGGCGAGGGCGACGCGCTGCTGCTGACCGCCGGAGAGCTGCGCCGGGCGGCGGTGGGCGAAGCCCTCGAGCCGCACCATGGCGAGCGCGCGGGCGACGCGCTCTTCGATCTCGGCTTTCGGCAGCTTGCGCACGGCCAGGGGGAAAGCGACGTTCTCGGCCACCGTCATGTGCGGGAAGAGGGCGTAGTTCTGGAAGACCATCCCGATGTCCCGCTTCCAGGGCGGAAGTCGCGCGATCGAGCGGCCCTCGAGCAGGATCTCGCCGCGGGTCGGGGTCTCGAAGCCCGCGAGCATCAAGAGCGTGGTCGTCTTGCCCGATCCCGAAGGCCCCAGAAGGGTCAGGAATTCGCCGCGCCGGATCTCGAGGTCGAGGCCTTTGACGACGAGCGTTTCCCCGTCGTAGCTCTTCTCGACTCCGACGAAGCGAACGAGGATGTCCGATCCCGCACCCATGCCGTGCGCCGATCTCTTCTAGCAGATGCGATGGCTGTCGTCGCCGGGGCTAGACCGGCGAAGGGTACCGTGTAAACGGTCCCGAGAAGCGAAGAGGACGCGCGCCGTGACCGAGCCGCTCTTCTACACCGACGCTTACCTCTCCGCCTGTTCGGCCGTCGTGCTGTCGGTAGAGCCGGAGGGAATCGTCCTCGACCGAACGGTGTTCTACCCCTCGGGTGGCGGCCAGCCCGGCGATCGGGGCGAGCTTCTCCTCGCCGACGGGCGGGTGGTGGAGATCGTGGACACGCGCAGGGGCGAGGGCGGGGCGATCCTCCACCTCCCGGCCGGAGGCGCACCGGCCGTGCCCGCCGGATCCCGGGTCGAGGCGCGGATCGATTGGCGGCGGCGCTATCGGCTCATGCGCGCGCACACGGCGCTGCATCTGCTTTCGGCGGCGGTGGGGGCGCCGGTCACCGGTGGTGCCGTGGGCGAGCTCGAAGGCAGGCTCGACTTCGATCTGCCGGATCCGCCCGAGCGCGCACCCATCGAGGCGCGGCTGCGGGCCTGGGTCGAAGCCGATCTGCCGGTGCGGGCGACGTGGATCGCGGCTTCCGAGCTCGCCCGGCGCCCCGGGCTCGTCAAGACCGTCGGCGTGCGACCGCCCGAAGGGAGCGAGCGGATCCGCCTGATCGCGATCGAAGGGGTCGACGTGCAGGCCTGCGGGGGCACGCACGTCGCGCGCACGGGCGAGATCGGTCGCATCCGCATCGTCAAGGTCGAGAAAAAAGGCCAGAAGAACCGCCGGATCGCGATCGCCGTCGAGCCCGCGGGCGAAGACTAGCAACGCGCGCGCACCTGCCAGATCTCCACCCCGTCCGGACGGCGCCGTCGGACGATCCGGCCCTCGTGTTCGAGCGCTACGAGATGGGCGAGGGTCTCGGCGAGGGCGAAGCCGATCTGGTGCAGATCCAGTTCTTTGGGGAACAGCCGCGCCATGACCTCCGCCGCCGTCGCCGGCTCGCGGCAGAGCGCCTCGGTCTCGTCCAGCCGGGCGCGATGATGCGCGCGCAGCTGCGCGAGCCGCACCGCGAGCCCGCGGTAGGGCCGCTCGTGGGAGGGCAGCACGAGCACGTCTTCGGGCAGTCCTTCGTACCGGGCGAGGCTCTCGACGAACACGCCCAACGGATTGCGCTCCGGGGAAGTGGGCCATAGCCCCACGACCGGGGTGATGCGCGGCAATAGCTGATCGCCGGCGACGAGAATGCGGCGCTCGGCCGAATAGAGCGTGACCATTTCCGGTGAATGGCCGCGGCCGACGACGACCTTCCAGCGCGTGCCGGCGGATACGAGTTCGTCTCCGGCTTCGAGGATCTCGATCGAGGCCGGCACGGGCGTCACCCCCGGGCGATAGGCGTTGCCGCGGTCGCGCCGGCGCGCGACGAGTTCGGGGTCGAGCCCGGCGCGGCGGTCCTGGGCGAGGCCGGCGGCGACGAACTCCTCGCTCGTGTCGAGCTGCAACATGCGCCCGGTGAGCCACTCCGTGCGGGTCATGAGAAGCGGCAGATCGAAGCGCCGGCACAGCCGCCCGGCCTGCCCCAGATGATCGGGGTGGAAGTGGGTGGCGAGGATCCGCGCGAGCGGCTTGCCGAGGATGTGGCCATCGGCGAGGAGCGCGTCCCACAGCGCCGTGGTCCGCGCGTCACCGTAGCCGGTATCGACGAGCGTGAAGCCGTCCCCGTCGTCCAGCAGCCAGAGGTTGATGTGGTCGAGTTTGAAGGGCAGGGCGAAGCGCAGCCAGAAGATGCCCTCGGCGATCGGGACGGGGGTTTCGAGCGGTGGCGGGGGCGCCGCCCAGACCACCTCGCGCGCGAAGTCGCCGCTCTCGACCGGTTGGGGAATCCGTACCACCTTAGCCCTCCGCGAAGGCCCGCGCGTCGATACCGGCAGGCGGGCGGGCGGACAATGCGCGCCTCGCGGTCCCCCCTGCGCGAGAAGGAGAAGCCATGCATCCTCCCAGCGAAAGCGAGCATCCCGCGGTCACGGTCAGGCGGCTGTTGCGCGAGCAGCGCCGGGCGGCCCTGGGCACGCTCTCGGCGGGCTCGGGCGAGCCTTACGTCTCGCTCGCCATGGTCACGGTCGACCACGACGCTTCGCCCGTGCTCTTGATCTCCGATCTCGCCGATCACACGCGCAACATCCGCGAGGATCCCCGGGTCTCGCTCCTGTTCGACGGCACGGTCGGCCTTCCCGTGCCCTTGACCGGCGCCCGGGCGACGGTCCAGGGCCGTGCTCGGTGCGTCGACGGCGACGCGCGGCTCGCCCGCCGGTACGTCGCGCACCATCCCGACGCCGAACTCTATCTGGGCTTCAAGGACTTCCACCTCTTCCGGGTGGAGGTGACGCGGGTGCATCTGGTCGCCGGCTTCGGGCGCATCCACTGGCTCGACGGCAAAGAGGTCCTGTTCGATGCGACCGGAGCGCGGGCGCTCGCCGAGGCCGAAGCCGAGATCGTCGCGCACATGAACGAGGACCACGCGGATGCCGTGCAGCTCTACGCCGAGCGGCTCTTGGGGCGCACCGGCGGCGGCTGGAAGCTCGCGGGCGTGGATCCGGAAGGCGCGGATCTCGTGCGCGAGGGCGAGACGGCACGGCTGTGGTTCGACAAGCCCGTGCACGACGCCGAGAGCTGTCGGGTCGAGCTTGTGCGCCTGGTCAAGTGGGCGCGCAGCCTCGATCGCGAGGCCGGAGCCGGGGCCTCGGGCTGAAGGGCGCTCAGGCCCCTTCGACCGCGTTCCAGACCTCGAGCCCGCCCTTCCAGATCATCTCGATCGCCACCCAGAGGATGATCAAAAGGCCGATGTAAGCGATCCAGCGGTGGCGGTCGATGAGCCGGGCGATGTAGCCGGCCGCCACCGCCATGAGCGCGATCGAGAGCAGAAGCCCGAAGGCCATGATGTAGGGGTGCTCGCGCGCGGCACCGGCGACCGCGAGGACGTTGTCGAGGGACATGGAGACGTCCGCGATCGCCACCTGGGCGACCGCCGAGAGAAAGGTCTTCTGGCCGGGGACCGTGGCGTGCGCGCCCGGGATCACGGCCGGGATTTCGTGGCGCTCGACGGCTTTTTGGGCCTGCAGTTCGCGCCACATCTTCCAGGCCACCCACAGGAGCAAGATCCCACCGGCCAAGAGCAGGCCGATGATCGCCAGAAGCTGGGTCACGATCAGGGCGAAGAAGATCCTCAAGACGAGCGCGAGCGTGGCGCCGAGGAAGATCACTTGACGCTGCTTCGTGGGCGGCAGGCCGGCGGCGGCGGTGCCGATGACCACCGCGTTGTCGCCCGCGAGCACGATGTCGATCAACACCACCTGGCCCAGCGCGGTGAGCTGGGAGGCGAGTTCGCCCGTGACCATGCGCCTCGTCCCGAATGCCGGCGCAGGACTGCCGCAACGCGCGGCTCGCCGCAACCCCGCGCGGACGCGCGGCCGCCGCGTCGGCGCTCAGCGCTCGAGGATCACCTCGACGCGGCGGTTGGCGCGGCGCCCCTCGGGCGTGTCGTTGCTCGCGATCGGCTGGTCCTTGCCGCGTCCTTCGACGACGGTCTTGGCCGGATCGAGGCCGCGGTTGCGGACGAGCCAGTCGCGCACGGCCTGGGCCCGGCGCAGGCTCAAGCGCCGGTTGGCTTCCTCGTCGCCCTGGGCGTCCGTGTGCCCGACGATGCGCACGCGCTTCGGCTCGACGAGTTCGATCAAGCGGGCGACGCGCTGCAGCGCCGCGTTGGCGGTGTCGGTGAACTGTTCGGAGGCGAACTGGAAGGCGCCACCTTCGACCACCGTCAGGATCGCGCCTTCCGCCGTCTCGCTCGCGCGCAACTGGGCGAGCTGGGCGCGTACGGCATCGGGAAGCGGACGCGGCGGACGGCCCGCCGGCTCCGCGCTCGCCTCGAGCCGGACGAGGGCGTTCTGCGCCGCCCCGGCCGCCGGCTGCTCGAGCGCGCCCAGACGCGCGCGCAGGCTCGCCGCTTCCGCGGCGTAGAGCTCGGCTTCGCGGCGCGCGGCGGCGAGCTCCCGCTCGGCGAGCTCGCGCGCGGCCCTGAGTTGCTCGAGCGTCTGGGCGAGCGCCTGGTAATCGGCGAGCGTGCGCAACAGTTGCTCGCCCACGGTCTGGAGTTCCTCCACCGAACCGGCGAGGAGCCGGCGCAGCTCCTCGTTCTCCTGCTGCAGGGCGGCCGTGCGCCGCTCGGCGCGGGCGCGTTCTTCCCTGAGCTCGCCCTCGAGCTCGCCCATGCGGTTGACGAGCGCGGCGAGCTCGCCGCGCAGTCCGTCGCGCTCGCGGAGGAGCCGTTCGTTGCGGGCGCCGGTTTCGGCGAGCGCGCGCTCGCGTTCGGCCAGCGTTTCGCGCAACCGCTCTTGGTCGCTTTCGAGCGCGGCGATCCGTTGCCCCCGTTCGCTGGTCGTCTGCTCGGCGGCGAGGGCGCGCGCCTCGGCCGCGGCGAGGGCCTGCTCGAGCCGCTCGCGCTCGCGGCGGAAGCCCTCGCCGGAAAGGGCGAGCCGTTCTTCGAGGGTGCGCACCCGGCCGTCGAATTCGGCGACGGCGCTCTCGAGCCGCTGCGTCTCCTTGCGCGCCGTCTCGAGTTCGCCCGCGAGCCGGTCGCGCTCTTCTTTGAGCCGGTCGCGCTCGGCGCGCACCCGCTCGAGGGTCGCGGCGAGCTCGGCGAGCCGGGCGTTCGCCGCCTCGAGTTCGCGCGCGAGCGAGCTCGCCGGGTTGGCCGCCGTCTCCGGCGGGCGCGCGAGCCGCTTCTTGATCTCCTCGATCGCCTGCCGGAGCTGCTCGGTGGTCGGCGGCTGCCCGCTCGCGCCGGGCGCTTGCGCCGCGACCGGCCCGACCGCGCACACGAACCCGAGCGCGAGCAGGATCGCGGGGCCCGTTCGTCGTTCGCGCCTGCGAGCCTCGGCCATGGTCGCTCCTCCCCGACGGCATTCCGGCCGCGAGCCGCGATGTTCCGTTCCCCGCGCAGAGCGTCAAGCCGAGGCGGGACGCGCTCAGTGCGCCATGAGGACGGGGAGTTCGGCGTGGGCGAGAATGTGGCTCGTCGCCCCGCCGAAGATCATCTGCCGCAGCCGGCTCTGGGTGTAGGCACCTTTGACGAGGAGGTCGCCGCCGAGCGCCGCCGCCTCTTCGAGCATCGCCTGACCCGAAGGCCGCCCGCGCGGATCACGCTCCACCGCCGTGCAGTCGAAGCCGTGGCGGCGCAGGTTCTCGGCCAGCTCTTCGCCGGTGGGGCCGGGTACGGTCGCTCCCGTCACCGTGAGCACCGTGACTTTGCGCGCCGAGGCGAGAAAGGGCATCGACAGGGCCACCGTGCGCGCGGTCTCGGTCGACTGGTTCCAGGCGACCACGACGTGCGCGCCCAAGGCTTCGGGGGGCGCGGGGGGCGCCACGAGCAGAAGACGGCCCGATTCGAACAGCGCCGCTTCGAGCGCGGCCATGCTCGGGCTCGGCGAATCGCGCTGCGGCCGTCCCACGACGATGAGATCGAACACCCGACCGATCGAGCCGAGCGCGAGCTGACCCGCCTGTTCGATCCGCATGCGCGCCGAGGGCCCGCCCGCGCTCTCTCCGGGCGGGGGCAGACCCTCCGCCGCGACGAAGGCCTCGAACGCCCGGCGGGCGCGCTCCGCCCGCTCGCGCGCCTCGCGCTCGAAGCCGGCGAGGAGGTCCGGCGCGGCGGCCACGAAGCCGTCGGCACCGGCGGCGATCACGTCCGGCTGGCCGGGCCTCAGATGCAGACCTTCGATGTGCGAGCCGAACCGGCGCGCGACCAAGAGCGCGCAGCGCAGCACCGAATCGAGCCCCGGACCGGTCTCGAGATGCGCGAGGATGGTCTTCACGCCCCGCTCCCTTGGCCGTCGCCGAGGCTCGCGTGCGGGCCGAGCCCGGCGACGAGCCCTTGATAGAGCCGCTTGCGACGCTGCGCCAACCCCGCCCGTTCGGGATCGGCGGCGGGCAGCTCGGCACAGGCGAGTTCCCCGGGCCTTTCGGCGCGCGCGAGCCCGCGCCCGTCGGGGCCGAAGAGCGCCGCCCCGGCTCCGTCGCGTTGTTCCCAGGCGGCGTGCGCCACGGGCACGCCGTTCTCGATCGCCCGCGCGCGGAGCAGGGGTTCGACGGTGGATGCGGGCTCGCGCGACGGCCCGCCCAGGACGGCGAGGAAGTCGGCGCCCTCGAGCACGAGCGCGCGCGCGACTTCGGGAAAGCGGAGATCGTACCCGATCAGGAGCCCCGCCTTGCGCCCGCCCACGGGCACGAGCGAAAGCCACGCTCCGGCCGCGAGCGTCTCCCGTTCGTCGGTGGCCAGATGCGTGCGGCGATAATTCGCGATCGCTACGCCTTCGGCGGTGATCGCGAGGGCGGCGCTGTAGAGCCGTCCCGAACAGGCCTCGAGATAGCCCGCCACCAGGGCGATCCGATGCGCGCGGGCGATCGCCGCGAGTCGGTGCGCGAGGGGCCCGTCCGAAGGTTCGGCCGGAAGCGAGGCGACATCGCCCGCGAACGGGAGCGCGCCGAACTCGGGCAGGACGAGGAGCTCCGCGCCCGCGGTCGCGGCCCTTCGCGCCAGCGCCGCGAGCGGCTCGGCCCGGGCCGGGCCTTGTTCGGCCGCGCGCATCATCCACGAGACCGCGACCCGCATCTCCGCTCGCTCTTGCGACCGCGCCCGCGACTAACGCAGACGTCACGGAAAGGACAAGCAGGGACAAGCGCGCCACCCTATATCAAGGAGCCGGGATCGTGCCGTTCCGTTCTCGACGCGAGCCAGGAGGTTCTTCCGCGATGTCCCGCTCGTATCCGCTCGCCTCGCCCGCCGTGCGCGGGCTCGTCGCCGCTTTCGCCCTCGTTTCCGGCTTCGCGCTCGCGCCGGCCGCCGCCGCGCCCGGTTCGGCGACCCAGGAGGTGCGGGGGATCCTCGCCCGCGCCGATCTCGAGCGCTCCTACGCCGATCTTGTCGAGAAGCTCCTTCCGGCGGTGGTCAACGTCCAGGTCGAGCGCACCGAGCGCGCGCCGGGAATCCCGGCGCCTTTCCTCGACCCCGATCTGCGCCGCTTCTTCGAGCGCTTCTTCGGCATGCCGATGCCCGCTCCCGAGCGCCAGCCGCGCTTTCGCGCGCGCGGAGAAGGCTCGGGCTTCTTCATCGATGGCAGAGGCCACATCGTGACCAACGCCCACGTCGTCTCCGGTGCCGACAAGGTGAGCGTGACGTTGCAAGACGGCACGCGCCTGCAGGCGCGCATCGTAGGGATCGACGAGCGCACCGATCTGGCCGTGCTCAAGGTCGATCCCAAAGGGCCGGTGACCTGGGTC
Source organism: Geminicoccaceae bacterium (assembly GCA_025062095.1). GTDB lineage: Bacteria > Pseudomonadota > Alphaproteobacteria > Geminicoccales > Geminicoccaceae > JANXAZ01. Next base: position 11,122 of record JANXAZ010000008.1, on the reverse strand, counting down.
GAATTCGGCGACAGCGCGAAGGTGCGCGTGGGCGACAAGGTCATCGCGGTCGGCAATCCCTTCGGGCTCGGGGGCACGGTCACCGCCGGGATCGTGTCCTCCACCGGGCGCGAGATCGGCGCCGGACCCTACGACGACTTCATCCAGATCGACGCTCCCATCAACCGCGGCAATTCGGGTGGTCCGACCTTCAACCTCGACGGCGAGGTAGTCGGGGTGAACTCCATGATCTTCTCGCCCACGGGCGGGAACATCGGCATCGGCTTCGCGATCTCGTCGAACACCGCCAAGCAGGTGGTGGCGCAGCTCATCGAGAAGGGCGCGGTCGAGCGCGGCTGGCTCGGCGTCTCGATCCAGCCGATCGACGAGGATCTCGCCAAGAGTCTCGGACTGCCGGACACGAAAGGTGCGCTCGTGGCCCGGGTCGAGCCCGGAAGCCCGGCCGAGAAGGCGGGGATCGAGCCGGGCTGGGTGATCCGCGAGTTCAACGGGGTGCCGATCGATCGCCTGCGCACGCTCACCCGCGCGGTCGCCGCCGCCGCGCCCGGCTCCAAGGCCACGGTCGTGGTCTTCGCCGAGGGCAGGGAGCGGCGCCTCACCGTCGAGGTCGGGCGCATGCCGGGCGCCGAGCAGGTCGCCCGCGCCGAGCCGGCCGAGCCGGCCAAGGGTCAGCCCCGGCTCGGCCTCTCCTTGGCGCAGCTCACGCCTGCGCTGCGCGAGCAGTACGGGATCGATCCGAGCGTGCAGGGCGTGCTCGTCCGCGACGTCGACCCCGACGGCCCGGCGGCGGAAAAGGGCGTGCAGGAAGGCGACGTGATCGTCGCGGTCGCCGGCAAGCCCGTGCGCTCCCCGCGCGAGGTGGCGGAGGCGGTGCGCAAGGCGCACGCGGAGGGCCGCAAGACCGTGCTCGTCCAGCTCTGGCGCGAGGGCGAGCCGCGCTTCGTGGCCATCCCGATCGCGGTCTCGTGACCCGGACCGGGCGGGAGCGTCCCCGCCCCGCGGCTCCGGGAGGAGGCGAGGTGATGCGGATCCTGATCCTCGAAGACGACAAGGACGCCGCTTCCTACATGGCCAAGGGCCTGCAGGAGAGCGGGTACACCGTGGACGTCGCGCACGACGGCAAACAAGGGCTGTTGCTCGCGGCGACGGGCGCGCACGACCTCTTGATCGTCGATCGGATGCTCCCGGGGCTGGACGGGCTCTCGGTCGTGCGCACGTTGCGCGCGACCGGCAACCGCACGCCCGTGCTCTTCTTGTCCGCCCTCGGCGAGGTCGACGACCGGGTCAAGGGTCTGCGCGCCGGGGGCGACGACTATCTCGTCAAACCTTATGCTTTCAGCGAGCTCTTGGCGCGGATCGAAGCGCTCTTGCGCCGTCGCCGGGGCGAGGCGGTCGACGGGCGCGAGACGGTGTTGCGCTACGCCGATCTGACGATGGATCTTCTCGCCCGTCGGGTCGAGCGCGCGGGCCGCGAAATCGAGCTGCAGCCGCGCGAATTCAAGATCCTCGAGGTCTTGCTGCGCCACGCCGGCCAGGTCATGACCCGAACGATGCTGCTCGAGAAGGTCTGGGACTATCGCTTCGATCCGCAGACCAACGTCATCGACGTGCACATCAGCAGGCTCAGGCAGAAGATCGACCGTGGCTTCGACTTCCCGCTCATCCACACCGTCCGCGGCGCCGGCTACATCCTCCGTGCGCCGGATCGGGGCAAGGCTGCTTAGCTCCTCGGTCTTTCGTCTGACCCTCGCCTACGGCTTCGCCTTCGGCGCCTCCGCCCTGGCTCTTTTGACCTTCGTCTACGTCGCCGCGGTCGAGTACATGGAGCAGCAGGCGCGGGAGACGATCGAAGCCGACGCGCAGGGACTGATCGAGGCTCACGCCCTGGGCGGGGTGCACGGTCTCGTCGAGCTCGTCAACCTCCGCTCGACCTACGATCCCGATCGGGCGAGCGTCTATCTCGTGGTCGACCGCGACGGCCGGCATCGCGCCGGCCGTCTCGCCTCTTGGCCGGAAGAGCCGCCCGACGAGCGCGGCTTCTGGCGCCTTCAGGTGCGGGAACGGGAGGGCGAACGCCCGGCGCGGCAGATCCTCGCCCGCGCGATCGAGCTCGACAGCGGCGCGCGACTGCTCGTCGGCCGCGACATCGCCGACAAGCTCCACACCCAGCGGCTGCTCCAGAACGCCATCGTCGGCGGTACCGGGCTCATGCTCCTGCTCGGGCTCTTCGGCGGCTTCGCCCTCGCTCGCTGGACCATCGGCCGGCTCGAGGAGATCAACCGCACGACCTCGGCGATCATGGCCGGCCATCTCGGCCGGCGCATCGCGGTCGAGGGCGGCGGGGACGAGTTCGACGAGCTCGCCCAGAACCTCAACGCCATGCTCGAGCGGATCGAGCAGCTCGTGGCATCGATGCGCGAGGTCACCGACAACATCGCCCACGATCTGAGAACGCCCCTCAACCGCATCCGCTCGCGCATCGAAGTGGCGCTTCTGCACGACATCGATCGCACGGAGGCGCGCGAGCTCCTCGAGGCCACGATGCGCGACGCCGATGCCCTGATCTCGACCTTCAACGCGCTTCTCTCCATCGCTCGCGCCGAAGCCGGGGCGCGCGGCCAGAGCTTCGAGCCGGTGGATCTCGCCGCCCTCGCCCGCGACGTGGTCGAGCTCTACGAGCCCCTGGCCGAGGAACGGGCGATGGAGCTGTCGGTGGAAGCGCCGCGCAGCGCGGTGGTGCCGGCCAATCGGCAGCTCCTGGCGCAGGCGCTCGCCAACCTCGTCGACAACGCGATCAAATACACCCCCGAAGGCGGGCGGGTGCGGGTGCGCGTGAACGACGGCCCCGAGCCGCTGCTGAGCGTCACCGACAACGGCCCGGGCATCCCGCCGGCGCTGCGCGAGAAGGCGCTCGAGCGCTTCGTGCGTCTGGAACCCCACCGCTCCACCCCCGGCAACGGCCTCGGCCTCGCGCTCGTGGCGGCGGTGGCCAAGCTGCACGAAGCCAAGCTCGAGCTCGACGACGCCCGCCCGGGCCTCGAAGTCCGACTGCGGTTCCCGCCGAGCGCGCGGCAAGCGAGCGCGAACGCGCTTCAATCCGCCGGTGCGAGCGGCTAAGCGGGGCCGCGATCGCCGCGCGGAGCCCGCCTCGATGCCCGAGATCCCCCTCGACCCTTGGCTGCTCACCCCGGGTCCGCTCACCACCTCGGCCGCGGTCAAGGCGGCCATGCTCCACGATCGAGGATCGCGCGATCCCGCCTTCCTGGAGATCGAGGCGCGCGTGCGCAGACGGCTCGTCGCGCTCGTCCACGGAGAGGAGAGCCACGTCTGCGTGCCGATCCAAGGCAGCGGCACCTTCGCCGTCGAAGCGATGCTCGGCACCTTCGTGCCCCGCGACGGCCGGCTGTTGGTTCTCGTCAACGGGGCTTACGGTCGGCGCATGGTGACGATCGCGCAGCGGCTGGGACGGTCGGTCGAGGCGCTCGAATGGCCCGAAGACCGTGCCGTGGAGCCCGAGGCGCTCGCGCGACGGCTCGCCCGCGCGCCCGCGATCGACCGCGTGGCGGTCGTGCACTGCGAGACCACGGCGGGCGTGCTCAACCCGCTCGAGGAGATCGCGGCCGTGACGGCGCGTTTCGGCGCCGGCCTTCTCGTCGATGCGATGAGCAGCTTCGGGGCCCTTCCCGTCGACGCCCGCGCGCTGCCCTTCACCGCCCTCGCCGCCTCCGCCAACAAGTGCCTCGAAGGCGTGCCCGGGGTGGCCTTCGTCCTGTGCCGGCGGGAAGAGCTCGAAGCGGCCGGACGGCGCGGCGACGCGCCCTCGCTCGTCCTCGACCTCGCCGACCAGTACGCCGCCCTCGAACGCACGGGGCAGTGGCGCTTCACACCGCCCACCCACGTGATCGCCGCCCTCGATCGCGCTCTCGACGAGCTCGAGGCCGAAGGCGGCCCGCCCGCGCGGCTCGCCCGCTACCGCGAGAACATGCGGATCTTGCTCGAAGGAATGCGCGCTTTGGGCTTCGAGCCCTTGCTTTCTCCCGAAATCCAAGCGCCGATCATCGCCACCTTCGCCGTGCCGGCCGATCCGCGCTTTTCCTTCCCTCGCTTTTACGAGCTCTTGCGCGAGCGCGGCTACGTCATCTATCCGGGCAAGCTCACTCGCGAACCTTCGTTTCGCATCGGCTGCATCGGGCGCATCGGGCCCGAGGTGATGCGCGGGGCGGTCGCCGCGGTGCGCGAGGTCCTGGCGGTGATGGGCGTCGCCTCGGGAGCACCGGCGCGCGCCACGGGAGCCGCGGCATGAGCTGGTCGTGGCGGCGGCGGTGGTGCGGGGGGCTGCAGGCGGTCCTCTTCGATCTCGCCGGCACGCTCGTCGACTTCGGGTCCTGCGCCCCGGCGGCGGTGTTCGTGGAGGTGTTCGCGAACATCGGGGTGCCGATCTCGCTCGCCGAGGCGCGCGGACCGATGGGGACCGAGAAACGCGAGCACCTCCGCGCTCTTCTCTTCGATCCCGCGATCGCCGCCCGCTTTTCCGCCGCGCACGGGCGGCTTCCGGTCGAAGACGACGTCGATCGTCTCTATGCCGCCTTCGTTCCCGCCCAGCTCGCGGTCCTTCCGCGCTTCTGCGAGCCCGTCCCCGGAGCCCTGGAGACGGTGCGGGCGCTGCGCGAGCGGGGCGTCAAGGTAGCGGTGAACACCGGCTATTCGCGGGCGATGCTGGAAGTCTGTCTGGAAGCGGCGCGGGCCCGGGGGCTCGAGGTGGACGACGCGGTCGCGGCGAGCGACGTTCCCTGCGCCCGGCCCCGGCCGGCGATGTGCCTGCTCAACGCCGCGCGCCTTTCGGTCGCCGACGTCGCGGCCTGTCTGAAGGTCGACGACACCGTGCCGGGGATCGAGGAAGGGCTGGCGGCGGGAATGTGGACGGCAGCCGTGGCGGTGAGCGGCAACGAGGTGGGACTGCCGCTCACCGAATGGCTCGCCCTGCCCGAGGAGGAGAAGCAGCGCCTGCGTGCGCGGGCGCGGGAGCGGCTCGCCCGCGCCGGGGCGCATTTCGTCGTCGACAGCGTCGCCGATCTTCTCCCGGTGGTGGCCGAGATCGAAAGCCGGCTCGCGCGCGGCGAGCGACCGTGAGGCGCATTCGGGGAGCGGGGCGCGACAACGCGTCCCCTGCGACCCCGCGGCACCTTGCCGGCCCGGCTCCCATCTCTACTCGTGGTGGCATGGTTCGCGCATCACGGCAGGACAAAATGCGCCAGCGCGTGCTCTTCCTCGTGCTGGTGTTGTTGGCCGCGGTCAGTGCCGCGATCGCCGCGGCGCTCGTCGCGCGCTCCGACCGCAACACTCAGAGGCTCGGCGGACTGACCGAGGTTCAGATCGGCGGTCCCCTGAACCTCGTGCACCACACGGGCCGCCGCTTCGCGGATTCCGAGCTCGCCGGCAAGTACCGGCTGATCTATTTCGGATACACTTATTGTCCCGATATCTGCCCGCTCGGGCTGTTGACCATGAGCGAGGCGCTCGATCGCCTGCCGCCCCCCGCGGCCCAGAAGATCCAGCCGATTTTCGTCACGGTCGATCCGGAACGCGACACGCCGGAGGTTCTCGCCGCGTACGTGGCGTCCTTCCATCCGCGCCTGATCGGCCTCACCGGCACGATCGAGGAGATCGAAGCGGTCAAGCGCGCTTATCGCGTCTTCGCCCGCAAATCCGAAGAAAAGCGCGGCGAAGACTATCTCGTCGACCATTCGACCTTCACCTACCTCATGGGACCGGACGGTCGCTATCTCGCGCATTTCGGCCACGGCACGACCCCCGAGCAGATGGCCGAGCGGCTCGTCCGCTTGGTCGGGGGGACGTGAGCCGCCCGGAGGAAGGGGGCCGCGGGCGCCTCCGCGCCGTCTTGACGGCCGCGGAGGCTCGCCTATTTGAGAGGCCGTCCGGCGGCTCTCGGTCCGCCGCCGCGCGCCCGTAGCTCAACTGGATAGAGCATCAGACTACGGATCTGAGGGTTAGGGGTTCGAATCCTCTCGGGCGCGCCACCTCCGTTTTCGCCAATCGGCCCTTCGGCCTCCCTTCGACACAGCGCGCACCGCCCTCGAGGTGCGCGGGGGCTGGGACCTGCACGCCGTTCCCCCTCGGGACGAAACGGGCCGCGCGCGGCTGTGGCGCGTCGGGCGAGCCCCCGTCGGACTTCCGTGCGGATCAGGAGGGGGCGTACCGCCGCCGCATCGCCCGGGCGGCCTCGACCATGTTGGTGATCGCCGGCTCGACCTCCTCCCAGCTGCGGGTCTTGAGCCCGCAGTCCGGGTTGACCCAGATCTGCTCGGGTGCCAGCCGTTCGCAGGCGATCTCGAGCAGGCGCACCATTTCCGCGACGCTCGGCGTGCGCGGGGAGTGGATGTCGTACACGCCGGGCCCGATCTCGTTCGGGTAGCGGAAGCGGGTGAAGGCTTCGAGGAGCTCCATCTTCGAGCGCGCCGCCTCGATCGAGATCACATCGGCATCGAGCGCGGCGATCGCCTCGATGATGTCGTTGAACTCCGAATAGCACATGTGGGTGTGGATCTGGGTCGCATCGGCCACACCCGAGGAGGCCAGCCGGAAGCAGGCCACCGCCCAGTCGAGATAGGCCGCCCGCTCGGCGCGCCGCAGCGGCAAGCCCTCGCGCAGAGCCGGCTCGTCGATTTGGACGATGCGGATCCCGGCCGCCTCGAGATCGCGGACCTCGTCGCGCAGCGCGAGCGCGACCTGCCGGCACACTTCGTCCTTCGGCAAGTCGTCGCGCACGAAGGACCACTGCACCATGGTCACCGGTCCGGTGAGCATGCCCTTGACCGGGCGATCGGTGCACGACTGGGCGTAGGTGGCCGTCTCGACCGTCATCGGCTTCGGGCGGTCGACGTCGCCGAACAAGATCGGTGGCCGCACGCAGCGCGAACCGTAGCTCTGCACCCAGCCGTGGCGGGTGACGAGGAACCCGGCGAGCCGCTCGGCGAAATATTGGACCATGTCGTTGCGCTCGAACTCGCCGTGCACGAGCACGTCGAGACCAGCCCTCTCTTGCCAGCGGATCGCCCGCACGATCTCGGCGCGCAAGAAAGCCTCGTAATCCCCTTCCGAGATCGTGCCGCGCGCGTGCGCGGCGCGGGCTCTGCGCACCTCGGGGGTCTGGGGAAAGGAGCCGATCGTGGTGGTGGGAAAAAGCGGCAGAGCGAGGTTCGCGCGCTGGGCTCCGCGCCGTCGCGGATAGGGGCTGTGCCGGCGGAGATCCTCGGCGCCGACCGCTGCCGTGCGCGCGCGCACCCGCGGATCGAAGCGCCGCGGATCGGCGCGCAGCCGGCGCAAAGCTTCGCCGGCCGCCTCCAGCCGATCGGCGACGGCGGCCCGCCCCCGCAGGAGAGCGCGGCGCAGGATGGCGAGTTCCTCGACCTTCTGGACCGCGAAGGCGAGGCCGCCGGCGATCACCGGATCGAGCCCCTCCTCGAGGGCGAGGTCGATCGGAACGTGCAGGAGCGAACAGGAAGGAGCGAGCTCGAGCCGCTCGGCGCCCCACCGCGCGACCACGGGCTCGAGCCGGTCGAGAAGCGCCACGAGGTCCGCGCGCCACACGTTGCGGCCGTCGACGACCCCCAAGGAGAGCCTCCGGCCCTCGGGCAGCCGCGCGAGCACCTGTTCGAGCTGATCGCTCCCGCGCACGAGATCGAGGTGCAGGCCGGCCACCGGCAGGGCGAGAGCGAGGTCGAGATTGTCCCCGAGCGGGCCGAACCAGGCGGTGAGCGTGATCGCGAGGCCGGGGAGCTCGCGCGCGAAGGTCGCGTAAGCCGTTCGGAAAGCGTTGCGTTCCGCCTCGTCGAGGTCGAGCACGAGCCGAGGCTCGTCGATCTGGACCGCGCCGATCCCGAGGCTCTCCAGCCTGCGCAAAAGCGCGACGTAGACGGGCAGAAGCGCCGGCAACAGCTCTAGGGTGTCGAAGTGGCCGCCGCGCGGCTTGGAGAGGCGCAGGAAGGTCACCGGCCCGAGGAAGACCGGGCGCGGTCGGAAGCCCATGGCGAGGGCCTCGGCGGTCTGGTCGACGACCGCGGTCGAGGCGAGCTCGAAGCGTTGGTCGCGAGAGAGCTCCGGGACGAGGTAGTGGTAGTTGGTGTCGAACCATTTGGTCATCTCGAGGGCGGGCAGATCGCCCCCCGGCCGCCCGCGCGTCCCGCGCGCCAGGGCGAACACGGTCGCGAGGTCCACGGGCCCGCCGCGCCAGCCGTACTCGGGCGGGATCGCGCCCACGGTCACGGCCGTATCGAGCACGTGGTCGTAGAGGCTGAAGTCGCCGCTCGGCAGGATGTCGGCGCCGAGCCCCTGCTGACGCGCCCAGCTCGCCGCGCGCAGCGCGGCGGCGGCATCGAGGAGTTCGGTCGCCGAACTCCGACCGGCCCAGAAGGCTTCGAGGGCGGTCTTGAGCTCGCGCCGCGGACCGATGCGCGGCCAACCCAAAGTCGCCACGGCGAGGGGTGGGGGAGCGGAAGCGCGGACGGTCATGGGCTCGGATCTCCTGTCGTTGGGGACGACAGGGACGAGCGGCCCGGCGGTGGAGCCGGTGCGGGGTCGCTCGGGGCTCGGTCGCGTCCCACCCGCCGCTGTCCCGGTCGATGCCGGACGAACGGGGGACGAACGGGTGCGGCGAGCGCGCTTCGCGCGGGCGCGGCCCGCGGGGGCTTCGGCGCGTCGACGCGTTCCCCGGACCCGCCGCCCGTGAACGCCCGGCCGTCGAGGCAGGTCTCCTGGCTCGCGGGTCACCGCCGCGGTCCTGGCCTTCCCGGAAGGGCGCGCCCTCCAGTGGCACGGAGCGGACCGTGGCTCGCCGCCTACAGTTGCGGGGGCAGCTCCGGCTTTGGCCGCACACCGATCGTCGGCCGCACCGGATTCCCTCTTCGCCCCGCCGCGGCCCTTCCGACCGGGCGGGGAACCTCGACGCCGACCTCCCTCGCACGGAAACGCGCCGCTGGCAAGAGCCGCCGCCCCGGACGCCGCCCCCGGCGGCGCCTCTCCGCTCGCCTCAGGCTCGGCGCCCGAGCAGCTCCGCGAGCTCCGCGGCCGAGCCGAGCAGAAGATCGGCCTCGCCGAGGTCCTCGCCGCGGGTGTACAGGCTCGGGATCGCCACCACCGGGATTCCGGCGCCTTTGGCCGCGCGCACGCCGTTGCGCGAATCTTCGACCGCGAGTGCGCGCGCGGGCGCGACCCCCAGGCGCGCGAGGGCGATCCGATAGACCTCGGGATCGGGCTTTTTCTTCGCCGTGTCCTCCCCGCACACCCAGGTCGCGAACCATTCGCGCGGGAGGGCGCGCGGATGAGCGGCGAAGAGCGCCTCGACATTGGCCCGGCTCGTCGTCGTCGCGATCGCGAGCACGAGGCCCAGGGCGCGGGCGCGGGCGAGGAGTTCGGGGATCCCGGGGCACAGGGCCACCTCCCCGCGCGCCACGCCCTGCGCGTAGAGTTCGGTCTTGCGCGCGTGCAGAGCGCGCACGAAGGGATCTTCGGGGCCCGCGAGCCGGCTCGCTCGCTCGGGTGCGACCTCTTCGAGGAAGCGGAAGATGCGCTCGCGCCCGCCGGTGGTGGCGAGGAGCCGACGGTAGTCCTCGACCGACCAGGACCAGGGCAGACCGGCCTCGGCGAAGGCGCGGTTGAAGCAGCGCCGGTGCAGCTCCTCGGTCTCGGCGAGGGTCCCGTCGACGTCGAGGATCAACGCATCGATCGCGAAGCCCGGCATCGCAGCGCCCGCGCGCGGCGGAAGCGCGCGACCGCCCCGCTCGCCGCGCATCCGAGGAACTCCCCGCGACCCTCCTAGCCCACGGAGGGCGCGCGTCCAGACGCGGCGCGCGGGCTGCGACACACGGCCCCGCCGGGAGGTCTCGGGGGCGCTTCGGGAAGAAGACCACGGTCGCCCCTCGCCGCACCCCGCCCCGCGCGGCCCTCGCGGCGCGCTCGATCGCGCCCGCCTCGGTCGCTGCCGCGGTGCGCCACCCCGCAGCCCGCCCTCCTCGACCCCGGAGAACCGGTTGCGGCCCCGCGGCGCGTGGCTCGCGGGGAACGGTTGGCGCGCCGCGCACGGGCGATCCGCCCGCGGTCGGGTGAGCTCGGCGCGCGCGGGTTCCCGTCATCGCGGCCGCGGGGTGCGACCGAGCCCCGAGCGGAAAGGCTCGGGCAGGCCCGGGATCGTCCGACCGAGGAGCCGCACGGCGGCGAGCAGGCCCAACACGTAGCCGAACGCCCCCGCCCCGCAGATCACCGCGGTGGCCGCGCGCGACACGATCGAGTGACGATGGAGCTCGTCGCGGGCGTGGATGTTCGAGACGTGCACCTCGACGATCGGGATCGCGAGCAGTTTCAAGGCGTCGAACACGGGGATCGAGCGGAAGGAGAGGCCGGCCGGGTTGATCACGAGCGCGTCCGCGCCCTTGCGCGCCTCCTGGATCCAGTCGACGAGGACGCCTTCGTGGTTGGTCTGGCGGAAGTCGAGCGCGGCGCCGGCGAGGGTGGCGACGGCGCGACAGGCGGCTTCGATCTCGGCGAGCGTCGTCGTGCCGTAGATCTCGGGCTCGCGTTCGCCCAGAAGGTTGAGATTGGGGCCGTTGAGGACCCAGAGCCGGATCGTCATCGCCGCCTCCCCGCCGGGCGCCCGAGGCTACGAGACGCCGGGATCGGGGGCAATCGCCGATCGCGCGCGCCCCCGGCCGGAAGGGCGCGCCCGGTCGCATCGGCGGTCGGAATCGACGGTCGTTTCCGCGGCCGATCGACGTGTCGCGCGGAGATCGCGGCCGCGAGCGTGCTCGGCTCGCTGCCGATGTAGGTCGTGGCGGCGCCGCCGCGCTTCTTCGTGCGCGGCCTGTCGTCGGGTGCAGTCAAGGAATGGGGTCACCACAGCCCCTCCTCTGCGCGCCGCAGTTCTCGGCGCCCGTCCTCGACCCAGGACCAAAGACGCGTTGCGATGCTCTTCAGCGACGCGGCGGTGCGCGGACAGCGCACCTCGGATCGCCGGGCTCGTTCGAGAAGACGCTCCCGATATCGCGGGAAGCACTCGACTTTTCTCGCCACTTCCGGCTCGGAATTGAAGAGCGTGATCGCGAACTCGCCC
>JANXAZ010000089.1 GCA_025062095.1 Geminicoccaceae bacterium | reverse complement strand
GTCGTCATCCTCGGCCTCCGAGCCGAGGATCCAGGCCTCGCCCTCATCGTCATCCTCGGGCTCGACCCGAGGATCCAGCCCCTGGATGGCCGGCTCGGCGGCCGGCCATGACGACGCGCGAGACGCCGCCTCTGCGCCTTTCGCCCCGGGCGCGTTCGCGTCATCCTCGGCCTGCGAGCCGAGGATCCAGGCATCGTCTTCGTCGTCCCCGGACCCGGGGATCCGATCCGCGCCCTTATCGTCATCCTCGGGCGCGACCCGAGGATCCACGTCCTGGATGGCCGGCTCGGGGGCCGGCCATGACGCGAAGCGAGCGTCGTCGCGCGTCCCCTTTCTGTCATCCCCGGGCGAAGACCCGGGGATCCAGACATCGTCTTCGTCGTCCCCGGCCTCCGACCCGGGGATCCGGGCCTCGGAGGGCGGGGGCGGAGCCGGCCGTGCCGAGGAGGGGGCGGTCGCGGGCGGCCCCGAGCGGGCGGAGGGCGGCGATCCGGCGACGGCCGCCGCTTCGGCCGCGGCGCGGCTGTTCGCCCAGGGCCGCACCGAGGAGGCGGGGCGGCTGCTCGCCCGCCTGCCCCGCCGCCCGCCGGCCGCGACGGAGACGGGGGCGGGGGATCCCGAGGCCGTCGCCGCCACGCTCGCGCCCGCCGAGCGGGCGGTCTGGGACGCCCTCGGCTACGAGCGCTGGGTCGTGCCCCCGGGTACGGGCCGCATGCCGCTCGCCGATCTCGCCAACGACTGGGTGACCCCGGCCGATCGCTGGCGGGTGCTCGAGGAGCTGCGCCGGCTCGACGACCCGGCCGAGACCGCGCGCGTCCTCGCCCGCTTCGCCGAAGCCGGGCTCGACCCCGGCGCCGACCACCCCGCCTTCGCCCCCGCCTCCGCTCCCTCGTCCCCGGGCGCGACCCGAGGATTCACCTCCACCCCGGCGTCATCCCCGGGCGAAGACCCGGGGATCCAGGCCCTGGATGGCCGGGTCGAGCCCGGCCATGACGGAAAGAACGACCCGTCCCCGCACTTTTCGTCGTCATCCTCGGCCTCCGAGCCGAGGATCCAGGCCTCGCCCTCATCGTCATCCTCGGGCTCGACCCGAGGATCCA
>JANXAZ010000088.1 GCA_025062095.1 Geminicoccaceae bacterium | reverse complement strand
CCGAGGAAGTCGATGCGCTGGACGTCGGATAGTCCGGGATGAGAAATAGCTTCAATGAGGCCTCGGCAATAATGCCGAGGAAGTCCAGCTCGTCCCGGTCCTGCGGACGCCCGGCCTGCCGTAGGCTTCAATGAGGCCTCGGCAATAATGCCGAGGAAGTCAGCTCGAGATTCTCGTAGGCCGTTCCGCGGAACTGCTGCTTCAATGAGGCCTCGGCAATAATGCCGAGGAAGTCGACCGCAGAGCGCTGGAGCTCGCCCTCGCGGAGTATTGGCTTCAATGAGGCCTCGGCAATAATGCCGAGGAAGTCGCGTCACGCGGCAGTCCGAGAGCGCGCCGCACCCGTTGCTTCAATGAGGCCTCGGCAATAATGCCGAGGAAGTCTCGACGGGATCGTCCCCATCCTCGGAGGCCTGCGCGAGCTTCAATGAGGCCTCGGCAATAATGCCGAGGAAGTCCTCCGAAAAGGCCCGTCGAAGAGCGCGCGTGCTCCGGGCTTCAATGAGGCCTCGGCAATAATGCCGAGGAAGTCTCCGCTCGTCTCGTTCTCTGAAGAAGTCCAAATCATGCTTCAATGAGGCCTCGGCAATAATGCCGAGGAAGTCGAGGGGCGCGACCCCGAAGGCAGGCCATGGCGGCCGCTTCAATGAGGCCTCGGCAATAATGCCGAGGAAGTCCGGTTGCCGGTGCCCGGAACCGAGTGGCAACCGAAGCTTCAATGAGGCCTCGGCAATAATGCCGAGGAAGTCTACGCCGCCGCGAACTGCCGCAGATCGCGTTTGAACCGCTTCAATGAGGCCTCGGCAATAATGCCGAGGAAGTCACGCCGTGCGTCACGTGGCGGAGAAAGCGAAGATCGCTTCAATGAGGCCTCGGCAATAATGCCGAGGAAGTCGCCGGTTGATCGTACCAGTGGGCGTTGCGCTTCGGGCGGCTTCAATGAGGCCTCGGCAATAATGCCGAGGAAGTCGCCCAGATCCGGCTCGCCGACCGTGGCGACCCGCTCGCGCTTCAATGAGGCCTCGGCAATAATGCCGAGGAAGTCGCCTCGACGAGGCGACGCATCGTGTCGTAAACGGAGCTTCAATGAGGCCTCGGCAATAATGCCGAGG
>JANXAZ010000087.1 GCA_025062095.1 Geminicoccaceae bacterium | reverse complement strand
GACGTTTCAAACAGCGCTCCCGCGCGGGGAGCGATCTCGCCGGATACCGTGACCTTCGTGCGACACATGAAGGTTTCAATCCGCGCTCCCGCGCGGGGAGCGATGGGGCCCCGCGCCCCGCTTCCGGGCGCGAGCATACCCGTTTCAATCCGCGCTCCCGCGCGGGGAGCGATTCGCAAAGATCAGAGCACGTCTCGGAACAGATAAGGTTTCAATCCGCGCTCCCGCGCGGGGAGCGATCCGCCAGGGCCTGCCTTCGGGGTCGCGCCCCTCGACGTTTCAATCCGCGCTCCCGCGCGGGGAGCGATCGCGCTCGCCGAGCTGCGGCGCGAGCTCGAGCTCGTTTCAATCCGCGCTCCCGCGCGGGGAGCGATGCGGCCGAGTCGATCCCACCGCACCCCACGCCTCGTTTCAATCCGCGCTCCCGCGCGGGGAGCGATGCGCCGGCGCCGCGGTGGCGTGTCGCTCGACGGGCGTTTCAATCCGCGCTCCCGCGCGGGGAGCGATGGCCTCGACCCCGAGCCGCCCGCTAGGCAGTCTCTTGTTTCAATCCGCGCTCCCGCGCGGGGAGCGATTATTCTAGAATTCCCGCGAGGACTATTCGAATTCGAAGTTTCAATCCGCGCTCCCGCGCGGGGAGCGATACTCGACCTTGGCCAGGATCGTTGTCCTGCGCGCGTTTCAATCCGCGCTCCCGCGCGGGGAGCGATCGTACGTGTGGCGCAGGGGCCGGCTGCGGTTGGTGGTTTCAATCCGCGCTCCCGCGCGGGGAGCGATGCGATCCGCCGTTCCTTTTCCATGCGCGATGCGCGTAGTTTCAATCCGCGCTCCCGCGCGGGGAGCGATGTACGTGTGGCGCAGGGGCCGGCTGCGGTTGGTGGTTTCAATCCGCGCTCCCGCGCGGGGAGCGATGCCTTGTCGATGGTCAAGGCGTTCCTATCAGATCCCTGTTTCAATCCGCGCTCCCGCGCGGGGAGCGATGGGGCCCCGGCGCCACGCCCTTCGTCAAGTCGTGGTTTCAATCCGCGCTCCCGCGCGGGGAGCGATGCTCGGCCGCGGGGCGCGGAGGTTGGCGTGCGTCGCGTTTCAATCCGCGCTCCCGCGCGGGGAGCGATGCGCACCCAGCGCGCGGTGCGCGAGCTCGCGGAAGTTTCAATCCGCGCTCCCGCGCGGGGAGCGATCT
>JANXAZ010000086.1 GCA_025062095.1 Geminicoccaceae bacterium | reverse complement strand
CCGAGATTCACCCTGGTCTGGACCTCCACCGAATCCGGCTTCACCCAGGGCATCGCCTGGGGCGATTATGACGGCGACGGCGACCTGGACCTGGCCGTGGGCACCGATTTTCGCGAACGGCTGTACCGCAACGACGGCGTGGACGCCAGCGGCGCGCCGAGATTCACCCTGGTCTGGACCTCCACCGAATCCGGCTTCACCCAGGGCATCGCCTGGGGGGACTATGACGGCGATGGCGACCTGGACCTGGCCGTGGAGAGCCAGCATCATCCCACCCGCCTGTACCGCAACGATAACGGTGCGCTGACCGCCAGCGCGGTTTGGGCCTCAACCGAAGCGGGCGTGACCTGCAGCGTGGCCTGGGGCGACTATGACGGGGACGGCGACCTGGACCTGGCCGTAGGCTACATCTTTGACCCCCCCCGATTGTACCGTAATGATCACGGAACGCTGACCGCCGGCGCGATCTGGTCTCCGCTCAATGGCAACGGCGGGAATGTGGCCTGGGGGGATTACGATGGCGATGGCGACCCCGACCTGGCCGCCGGCCCCTGGCTCTACCGCAACGATGGCGGCACGTTGACCTCCCACGCCGTCTGGACTGCGACCGACGGAAGCAGAGGCGAAACGGCGTGGGCAGACTATGACGGCGACGGCGACCTGGACCTGGCCGTCGGCGTCCGCCTGTATCGCAACGATGGCGGAGCACTGACGACCGCCGCCGTCTGGTCCTGGGACGGACGCACTGCCGCCTGGGGGGACTATGACGGCGACGGCGACCTTGATCTTGCCGTGGGCCGGGACGCAACCGATTGTACCGCAACGACGGCAGCCTGCTGACGACCAACGCCGTCTGGGCTTCGGACGAAGCAGATAATACCAACAGCATTGCCTGGGGGGACTATGACGGCGACGGCGACCTGGACCTGGCCGTAGGCAACTATGAGGGTCCGGCCAACCGCCTCTACCGCAACAACAGAGGCGCGTTGACCCGCAGCGCCGTCTGGTCCTCCAGCGAAGGGGATTGGACCAACAGCGTGGCGTGGGGGGACTATGACAGCGACGGCGACCTGGACCTGGCCGTGGGCAACACGCTCAATCCTGCACGGCTGTACCGCAACGATGGTGGGATGTTGACCGGCAGCGCCGTCTGGTCCTCAAGCGGCTGGAGCGACGCGCGAAGCATCGCCTGGGGCGACTATGACGGCGACGGC
>JANXAZ010000085.1 GCA_025062095.1 Geminicoccaceae bacterium | reverse complement strand
GCCCTGACGAAGAAGGGATTAAGACCTCGAGAGGAGTTTCTAGAGACGATGAGAGCCGGCTTCCTCTGAAGCCTCGCCCTGACGAAGAAGGGATTAAGACCCTCCCCGATGGCTCGGATCGCCACGACCGGCAATCCTCTGAAGCCTCGCCCTGACGAAGAAGGGATTAAGACCGCCCGGGCCTGCCAGGCCGGGCGGGGCGAGAGGGCTCTGAAGCCTCGCCCTGACGAAGAAGGGATTAAGACCAGATCCGCGAAGCAGCAGCAAAGGGCGGTTGCGCCGCTCTGAAGCCTCGCCCTGACGAAGAAGGGATTAAGACGCCACGACGCCGAGGGCCCGCGCGTCGTGCCCCTCCTCTGAAGCCTCGCCCTGACGAAGAAGGGATTAAGACGACGGTCCCCGGGTCGACCCTCAGCATGGCAGCGCTCTGAAGCCTCGCCCTGACGAAGAAGGGATTAAGACGCTGTGGCCCTCGGCGACCCGCCCGGCCCGGGCCTGCTCTGAAGCCTCGCCCTGACGAAGAAGGGATTAAGACTCCACCCGCGGCGCGTGCGCGCGGAGGTGCGGCCCTCTGAAGCCTCGCCCTGACGAAGAAGGGATTAAGACCGGTGAAGATGCGGAAAAGCGCCAACGCGGCGGCGCTCTGAAGCCTCGCCCTGACGAAGAAGGGATTAAGACCCCGCGAGGATGGCGTTCCTCAACAGGAACGCGGCCTCTGAAGCCTCGCCCTGACGAAGAAGGGATTAAGACCCGCTTTCCTGAGCATTCTTATCAGCATCTCGCTCTCTGAAGCCTCGCCCTGACGAAGAAGGGATTAAGACCCCCGACGAGGGCCGCCTCGACGGACCGGAAGACCTCTGAAGCCTCGCCCTGACGAAGAAGGGATTAAGACCTCGATCAACCGGAAAACCCGCCCGGCCCGCGAACTCTGAAGCCTCGCCCTGACGAAGAAGGGATTAA
Source organism: Geminicoccaceae bacterium (assembly GCA_025062095.1). Lineage (GTDB taxonomy): Bacteria > Pseudomonadota > Alphaproteobacteria > Geminicoccales > Geminicoccaceae > JANXAZ01. Next base: position 268 of record JANXAZ010000085.1, on the reverse strand, counting down.
GACGCGATCCGGCCGGCTCGACCTCAGCGGGCGATGCCGCTCTGAAGCCTCGCCCTGACGAAGAAGGGATTAAGACGTCGCCTGTTCGAGACAACGAATATCGTAGATCATGCTCTGAAGCCTCGCCCTGACGAAGAAGGGATTAAGACGGCGAGCTTGTTGACGTCCTCGTCGTCCGCGACGACCTCTGAAGCCTCGCCCTGACGAAGAAGGGATTAAGACTGGGCCCTCGGCGACCTGTCCCGCCCGGGACTGCCTCTGAAGCCTC
>JANXAZ010000084.1 GCA_025062095.1 Geminicoccaceae bacterium | reverse complement strand
CTCGCCCTGACGAAGAAGGGATTAAGACAGTGGTTGCTCGGAGGCGTTGCTGGCGTTGGCGTCTCTGAAGCCTCGCCCTGACGAAGAAGGGATTAAGACGGTCGACTACGAGATCGACCGCGCGGCCGAGCAGCTCTCTGAAGCCTCGCCCTGACGAAGAAGGGATTAAGACTTAGTGTCGCTCGGAATATTTATTACCTTTAGAAGGCCTCTGAAGCCTCGCCCTGACGAAGAAGGGATTAAGACTGTACTCTTCGGGAACAGATTGAACACCAGTCATCGCTCTGAAGCCTCGCCCTGACGAAGAAGGGATTAAGACGCAACAACAATCTCGTTCCCGCCAGAGAAGGCTTCACTCTGAAGCCTCGCCCTGACGAAGAAGGGATTAAGACGCGGACGAGGCGGCCCTGAATCGGACCGCCGACCCGGCTCTGAAGCCTCGCCCTGACGAAGAAGGGATTAAGACCAAGCCCGATTTCAAGCATGATCGTCTGCCGTCTCTGAAGCCTCGCCCTGACGAAGAAGGGATTAAGACCCGTGCAGAGCCCTTCAATCGCGGAATTTCCGCCCTCTGAAGCCTCGCCCTGACGAAGAAGGGATTAAGACTCCCGGTTTTGGTTTTTTCGATCCTCGGCATCTCTCTGAAGCCTCGCCCTGACGAAGAAGGGATTAAGACACCGCACGGCCGAACTCCTCGACCGTGCGGAAGCTCTGAAGCCTCGCCCTGACGAAGAAGGGATTAAGACGCAAGCGAGTCCTTGATCCCGGGAAGTGTCTGCACTCTGAAGCCTCGCCCTGACGCATAGGAGGAACGAAGCTCCGCCCCGAATCCCCGGTGCGCTCCCCAAGCCGTGCCGCACCGCCCCCGCCCGACGCACCGCGCGAGCGAACGCCCCCGCCGAGCCGGCCCGCTTCCGGTCCCGACAAGCTTGTCGAAGCCCCACCCGCCTCGGATTTCGGTTAATCTGCCCGGCGCAGCTCCGGATCGGAACGCCGATGAGCAAGCGCCTTCTCTATCTCGTCTGCTACGACGTCCGCTGCCCGCGCCGGCTCAAGCGCGTGCTCGAGGTCGTCAAGGCCTGGAGCACGGGCGGGCAGAAATCGGTGCACGAGTGCTGGCTCGACGCCCTCGAACTGCGTCGGCTCGAGCGCGAACTCTCGGCGGTGATCGATCGCGCGGAGGATTCGCTTCTCATCCTCCGCCCCGATCTCGCGGCCGGCGTGCGCACCCTCGGCATCGCCCGCAAACCCCGCGATCCCCGCTT
>JANXAZ010000083.1 GCA_025062095.1 Geminicoccaceae bacterium | reverse complement strand
GGAACACCCAAGAACGACATCACCCCCGGTCCTTATCTCTTCATGGACGCCGTTCTCGTCGACGCCAACAACGTCCCCCCGGAAGGGGAATGGCCCTGGTGACGGGAACCGTCCCGCGGCCGGCGCTCGCGTGAGCGAACCGACCCCGCCGCTTCTCGAGCTCGAGCGGGTCTCTCTGGCCTACGGCCCGGTGCTCGCCGTGCGCGAGGTCTCGTTCGCGGTGCGCGCGGGCGAGGTCGTGGGGCTGGTGGGCGACAACGGAGCGGGCAAGTCGAGCATCGTGAAGCTCGTCGCCGGGGTCCATCGGCCGACGAGCGGGACGATGCGCTGGTCGGGTCGCGCCTACGCGCCGCGCGGGCCGCGCGAAGCGCTCGAGGCCGGGATCGCGACGATCCATCAGCACCTCGCCCTCGCCCCGCGGCTGCCGGTGTGGCAGAATTTGTTCCTGGGCTGCGAGCGGGTCCGACGCAGCTGGCTTCTGGGCTTGCCCGTTCTGGACGTGGGGCGGATGCGCGCGGAGGCGCGTGCGGCGCTCGCCCGCCTCGGCATCACCGTGACCGACGTCGACTGTCCGGTAGCGGAACTGTCCGGCGGACAACGCCAGGCGGTGGCGATCGCCCGGGCGCTTCTGTGGAACGCGCGGCTGTTGGTCATGGACGAGCCCACGGCCGCGCTCGGCGTGCGCGAGACCGAGGAGGTGCGGGCCCTGATCCGCCGGCTCAAGGCCAAAGGCGTCGCGGTTCTGCTCGTGAGCCACGACATGCAGGACGTGGTGGCGGTTGCCGACCGCGTCCTCGTGCTCAAGAAGGGCAGGCTCGCGGCGGAACGCGCGGCGGCGGAGCTCGACGCCGACCGGCTCGCGCATCTCGTCATGACCGCCGAGGCGGTTTGAGACCCGGCCGTATTCGACGCTCCGACCTTCTCTCGCGGTCTCTTGCGAGACCGGGACGGAAGAGGTTGGTCTCTCTTGTGCTCGGCGCGAGCGCGGGAAGGCGAACGCGCGGGCGCGCGGCGGGAAGAGAGGTCCGGCGGTGAGCGCTCCGATCATCGATCTCTACAGCGATACCCGGACCAAGCCGACCCCGGGAATGCGCCGGGCGATGGCCGAAGCCGAAGTCGACGACGAGCAGGCGTTCCTGGATCCCGAGGTCAACGCGCTCTGCGCCGAGGTGGCCGAACTCCTGGGCAAGGAAGCGGCGGTGTTCCTGCCCTCGGGGACGATGTGCAACCAGATCGCCTTCTGCGTGCATTGCGCGCGCGGCGAAGAGGT
>JANXAZ010000082.1 GCA_025062095.1 Geminicoccaceae bacterium | reverse complement strand
GGGCGGTGCGGCACGGCTTGGGGAGCGCACCGGGGATTCGGGGCGGAGCTTCGTTTCCCTTCTTCGTCAGGGCGGAGAGCTAAAGCACACCCGACGCGAATTTTCTGAAGGAGACCCTTCCGTCTTAATCCCTTCTTCGTCAGGGCGGAGAGCTAAAGGTGCGTCGACGGCGAGATCCGCCGCTATGTCGGCGAGTCTTAATCCCTTCTTCGTCAGGGCGGAGAGCTAAAGGCGATCAGCGGGTCGAACTTGTACCAGACCATCCACGTCTTAATCCCTTCTTCGTCAGGGCGGAGAGCTAAAGGGAGTCGACTACGACTCCCTCGATCCGGCCCCCCTGTCTTAATCCCTTCTTCGTCAGGGCGGAGAGCTAAAGCCGCACCGCGGACGGCATCGTCGCGGTCGGCGGGTCTTAATTTCTTCTTCGTCAGGGCGGAGAGCTAAAGCGACCATCGGATCAACAAAAGGGAGCGAGATGATGTCTTAATCCCTTCTTCGTCAGGGCGGAGGGCTAAAGGGGAGAAGGCACGGTGATCCCAGAATGGATAAAGGTCTTAATCCCTTCTTCGTCAGGGCGAGGCTTCAGAGGGGGGCGGGCGATTCCGCCATGGTCGCGATTCACGAGGCTTAATCCCTTCTTCGTCAGGGCGAGGCTTCAGAGGTCCTCATCATCGAGGACCAAGACGTTCAGAGCGCGCTTAATCCCTTCTTCGTCAGGGCGAGGCTTCAGAGGACGGATTCGGCAAGATGGTCGATGGCCGAATCGGCGCTTAATCCCTTCTTCGTCAGGGCGAGGCTTCAGAGGGGCCGTCATGGTTGGGGATGTGATCGTCCCCTCCGGGCTTAATCCCTTCTTCGTCAGGGCGAGGCTTCAGAGGCCGTCATGGTTGGGGATGTGATCGTCCCCTCCGATGGGCTTAATCCCTTCTTCGTCAGGGCGAGGCTTCAGAGGCCCGACGCCGCGGCGCTGGTCCGCCGTCGTCGCGGCTTAATCCCTTCTTCGTCAGGGCGAGGCTTCAGAGGCCCCGAGGCCCCGGCGGCCGAGCTCCCCTTCCGGGGGGCTTAATCCCTTCTTCGTCAGGGCGAGGCTTCAGAGCGGGGCCCCGCCCCCCCCAAGAGCCCGGCGCGAGGCCGGCTTAATCCCTTCTTCGTCAGGGCGAGGCTTCAGAGGCCGCCACCCTGTTGAGGGTGGCCCTGGGGCCCGGGCTTAATCCCTTCTTCGTCAGGGCGAGGCTTCAGAGGGCCGGCGAAGGCGAAAAAAAGAGGGCGGGACCTCGGCTTAATCCCTTCTTCG
>JANXAZ010000081.1 GCA_025062095.1 Geminicoccaceae bacterium | reverse complement strand
CGAAGAAGGGATTAAGACGCTCGACCTCCGCACGACCTCCAGCACCGCCTCCCTCTGAAGCCTCGCCCTGACGAAGAAGGGATTAAGACCAAAGAGCGGCCGCGCCACAAGGGCTCGGCCGCCCTCTCTGAAGCCTCGCCCTGACGAAGAAGGGATTAAGACCCACGCGAACGACACGGTTGACGGAACGCGGTCTCTGAAGCCTCGCCCTGACGAAGAAGGGATTAAGACCGAGCTCGTCGGACCGGATCGCGTCCGCGATCCAGCTCTGAAGCCTCGCCCTGACGAAGAAGGGATTAAGACGCACGCCCGACCACGAACCGCACTTGCTCCGGCACCTCTGAAGCCTCGCCCTGACGAAGAAGGGATTAAGACCTACACGTCTGGTGGAGGTTCCGATGTCGTCTGCTCTCTGAAGCCTCGCCCTGACGAAGAAGGGATTAAGACGACGGTCCCGCGTGCCGTTCTCCGCTGAAGGGGCGGACTCTGAAGCCTCGCCCTGACGAAGAAGGGATTAAGACACGGCTGGCTCGCCAGATGCGAGGCCGCCCTCGCCCCTCTGAAGCCTCGCCCTGACGAAGAAGGTATTAAGACTCACTCCGTCAAGACGACTCCGGGGCCCCGGCAGACTCTGAAGCCTCGCCCTGACGAAGAAGGGATTAAGACAGCGACGAAGGCGAGCTCGTGGAGACGGAAACCTCTGAAGCCTCGCCCTGACGAAGAAGGGATTAAGACTCGCACCGCGCGAACGTCCGACACGGCAGACACCTCTGAAGCCTCGCCCTGACGAAGAAGGGATTAAGACTTGCCGCCAGGAAAATCGAGAGGACGAGCATGACTCTGAAGCCTCGCCCTGACGAAGAAGGGATTAAGACCACGCGGCCTCCGCCTCCTCGGCGTGCCGCTCGGCTCTGAAGCCTCGCCCTGACGAAGAAGGGATTAAGACCTCGCACGCGTCGCAATCGCCGAAAGGGGAGGCCCTCTGAAGCCTCGCCCTGACGAAGAAGGGATTAAGACGGCGAGCGAGTGTCCGAGGCAGATCACTGTTCTGCCACTCTGAAGCCTCGCCCTGACGAAGAAGGGATTAAGACGCGACGCACGACCTCCAGCACTGCCTCTTCCGGGCGCTCTGAAGCCTCGCCCTGACGAAGAAGGGATTAAGACCCACCTGACCGCCACTGGTCGCACCCTCTGCATGCCTCTGAAGCCTCGCCCTGACGAAGAAGGGATTAAGACGGCGCCCCGACGACGATGCGGTCACGGCTACCCACTCTGAAGCCTCGCCCTGACGAAGAA
>JANXAZ010000080.1 GCA_025062095.1 Geminicoccaceae bacterium | reverse complement strand
GCGTGGCCGGCCGCGCGGGCGGCGCCGGCCGGTTGCCGCGGCGCGGGAACGGGCTGGGGGGCGCGCGGGAGGCGGCCTACCCCTCCGCCTACCCCGCCCCCCGGGGGGGGGGGGGGGCCGCCGGGGCCGAACTCTGCTTCTTCTCCCCCCTCGCCGACGAAGCGCCCGATCCGGCGGCGGATGCGGTCTATCTTCCCGGCGGCTATCCCGAACTCCACGCCGGTGTGCTCGCCGCCGCGGATCGCTTCCGCGCCGGCCTGATCGCCGCCGCCGCGCGCGGCGCCTTCGTCTTCGGCGAATGCGGCGGCTACATGGTGCTCGGCGAGACGCTCGTCGACGCCGAGGGCACCGAGCACCGGATGCTCGGGCTTCTCCCGGTCGCGACCACCCTCGCCGATCCGCAACCGCGCATCGGCTGGCGGCGGATCGCGCTTTTCGCGGCCGGCCCTTTGGGGCCCAGAGGTGCTCGCTATCGCGGGCACGAGTTCCATCGCGCGCGCGAGGCCGCCCGTCGCGGGGCTCTTTTCGCCGAGATCCGCGACGCCGCCGGTCGCCGGCTCGGTCCCGTGGGTTGTCGCCAAGGCACCGTCGCCGGCTCTTTTCTGCATTTGATCGATCGCGAGTGCTGAGCCCTCTTACCATTCGGGTCGCTTTGGCCTAGCAGCGATGCGACGAGTCTCGGAGGAGGAGCCGCCATGCTGCGCCGTCGTCTGCTCGCTTCGGCCGCCGCTGCGAGCGCGGCCGGTCTCGCCGCACCCGCCATCGCGCAAGGCAAGATCCGTTGGACCATGGTCATGCCCTGGCCGCGCGGTACGCCCGGCGTGGCCGTGAACGCCGAGCGTTTCGCCAAGCGCGTCGAGGCCATGTCCGGAGGACGGATCGAGATCAAGCTCTACGGCGCGGGCGAGCTCGTTCCGCCTTTCCAGGTGTTCGACGCGGTCCATTCGGGAACCGCTCAGATCGCGCACGGCACGCCTTATTATTGGGCCTCCAAATCTCCCGCTCTACATTGGTTCACGGGCGTGCCCTTCGGGCTCACGGCGATGGAGCTGCCCGCCTGGCTCTATTACGGCGAAGGCGGCAAACTCTGGAAAGAAGCTTATGCGCCCTTCGACGTCGTCGCTTTTTACGCCGGCTCTTCGGGCGTCCAAGCCGGTGGTTGGTTCCGCAAGGAGCTCAACAGCCTCGCCGATCTCCAGGGTCTCAAGATCCGCATCGCCGGCCTCGGGGCCGATGTCATGCGCCGGCTCGGCGCCACCCCGGTCACGACCCCTCCGGGCGAGATCCTGCCCAACCTCATGAGCGGTGCGATCGACGCCGCGGAATGGATCGGGCCCTGGAACGACCGCGCCTTCGGTCTGCACAAAGTCGCCAAATATTATTATGTACCTGCCTTCCACGAGCCCGGCCCGGGTCTCGAGATCATGATCAACAAAAAAGAGTGGGAGAAACTGACGCCCGACCTTCAGGCCATCATCGAAGTCGCAGCCTCGGCGACCGCCAACGAGACCCTCGCGGATTTCGTTTATCACAACATCGAGAGCTTCGTACCTTTGTTGGGCGAAGGCGTAGAGCTTCGGACCTTCCCCGAAGAAATCGTCAGGGCGATGGGCCGGGAAGCCTTCGCGGTCTTCGAAGAGATCGCCTCCAAGGATCCGCTCGCCCGCAAGGTCCACGACTCCTTCCTGAATTTCTTGCGCAAGGCGGTCGTCTACAGCGATCGTTTCGATGCGCGGTTGTTGGCCATGCGCCGGATCGTCGTTCCGCTCTGATTTTCGGGAACTCCCTCGGGGTGGGGGGGGGGGGCGGGCCCCCCCCCCCCCCCCCCCGCGGGGCCCGCCCCCCGGCCCCCGCCCCCAAAAGACGGGGCCCCCCCCCCCCCCACCCCCCGCCCCCCCCCCCCGCGCCCCGCCCCCCCGCCCCCCCC
>JANXAZ010000007.1 GCA_025062095.1 Geminicoccaceae bacterium | reverse complement strand
GACGATGCGCAGACGCTCGCCCTCCACCATGGTCACGGCCGTGACCGGCACGCCCAGTACGCGGCTCACGAGGCGCGCGATGCCGCCGAACCCGTAGCCACCGTTGGCTTCTTCTGCGCCTCCCGCGAAGCCCGCGAGCGTCGCGTCTTCCTCTGCCATGACGGTCCCACCGATCGGCTCCCCCGCCGTCGGGGTTCGATGAGAGCAGGTTTTCTTTAAGACACCCTTAACAGCTGGCCTTGAACGCGCAACTGCGACCTTTAAGCTCTGCGCGACGAAAGCGCCGCCGTTGTTCGCGGGTTCCGGCCGCGCTTGGGGGGATTCGTGATGCGCGCGATCGTCACCGTTCGTTTCAAGGAGGGCGTGCTCGATCCGGAAGCGGTGGCGATCGCGCGCGCGCTCAAAGGACTCGGCTTCGAAGAAGTGCGAGCGGTCCGTCGCGAAAAGCGGCTCGAGCTCGACCTCGACGCGGCCGAGCCGGATCGGGCGCGCGAGCGCGTGCGGGCGATGTGCGAAGAGCTCCTCGCCAATCCGGTGATCGAGACCTATACGATCGCGCTCGAGAACGATCGCTGAGGACGACGCGTCAGGGTGCGGCAGCTCCGGCGCGAGCTTTCGCTTCGCCTCAACGCAAGGTCGCGATCGCGAGCTTGGCCTGCGAGGCGGCGGCGAGCGCCGCGCTGGCATCGCCCGGGGCGCCCGGCCGGGCGCCCGGATAGAGCGGCTTCAACGCGGCGAGCGCGGCAGCGAGAGCGCTCGCCGGCTCGGCGTGGCGTTGGGCAAGCTCGGGCAGGACGGCGGCGGCCCGCCGCTCGGCCACGAGCTTCCAGCCCAGCCCGTCGAGATAGGCCTCGAGATCGTCTGGCCGCTTCGCCGCCGCCCGGTACTGCAGCGCCGCGCGACCGATCGACTCGGCGAGCACGCCGGCTTCGATCGCGAGCCGCGAGCGCCCGTCCACGGGGGCTTTCTCCCAGGCCGAGGCGGTGACTGCGAGGACCCGGTCGACGGCCGCCCGAATCTCCGCCGGGGCGCCCTTCTCGGCGACCGCTTGCGCGGCCTCGAGCTCGCCCAGGAACGGCGGCACGCCGCGGGCCTCGAGGGTCGGCTCGAGGTCGACGTAGACCTCGGCGACGGCGTGGCCGAAAAGAAGGGCCCCGAGATCGCGCTCGCCCGCCTCGATCGCCGCGAGCCCGGCCAACAAGTGCGCGTCGATCACGGCGAGCGCGGTGCCGAAGACGACGGGGTCGCGGGCGACTGCCTCGGGGTCGATGCCCCCCTCGCCGCCCTCGCCGCCTTCCCCGCCCTCGCCCCCTTCCCGGTCGGCGGCGCGGGCGAGCCGCAAAAGCAGGCCGGGATCCTGGTCCTCGAGCGTTCGGGGTCCGGGCAGCAGCACCGCCGCTCCCACGCCGAGCCAGATCCTCCTTCGAATCATTCCGATTCTCCGCTGGTCCGATCGTTGCGCCGATCTGCAACGCATGATAACGAGAACCGTCGGATCAAGTCGAGACCGGAGGGTCGATCGGTATGATCATTTGCATTGGAGAGGTTCTAAGCACGACCGATCTCGCCGACGTCTATGGACGACTGGATCGGGTCCGGTTCGTCGACGGCAAGGTGACCGCGGGTTGGGCAGCGCGCGGGGTCAAGGACAATCTCCAGGCGGCCGCCGACGACCCGCTCGCCGAGGCGCTCCTCGCCCGGCTGCGCCGCCGGCTCGAGGCCCATCCGGTGCTCGCCATGGCCGCCCGGCCGCGCCGCTTCGGCCCCCTCCTCCTCAGCCGCTACGAGGCCGGCATGGGCTACGGCCGGCACGTCGACGACGCGATCATGGCCGGGATCCGCTCCGACTGCTCCTTCACCCTGTTCCTGTCCGACCCCGCGGCCTACGACGGCGGCGAGCTCGTCATCGAAAGCCCGGCCGGCGAGCAGGGCTTCAAGCTCGAGCCGGGCCATCTCGTCCTCTACCCGTCGACCACGCTCCACCGGGTCGAGACCGTGACCCGCGGCGTGCGGCTCGCGCTCGTGGGCTGGCTCGAGAGCTACGTCCGTTCGCCCGATCGGCGCGAGCTGCTCTTCGAGCTCGACACCGCGCGTCGTCGCCTGTTCGACGAGCAGGGCAAAGGCGAGGTCTTCGATCTGGTCGACAAGAGCTTCCGCAATCTCTTGCGAATGTGGGCCGAGACCTGAGCCGCCCCGGCCGCTTGCCGAAGCGGGAGCCGGCGGTTATCGAGCGGGTGCCCCACTTGTTCGGAGCATCCGGCCTTGCGCGCCGCCGTGATCACTTTCCCGGGCTCGAACTGCGACCGCGACCTCGTGGTCGCCATGGAAACGTGCTTCGGCCGGCCCGTCGCCCGCGTCTGGCACGCCGACACCGAGCTTCCGCCGGTCGATCTCGTGGGTCTGCCGGGCGGTTTTTCGTGGGGCGATTATCTGCGCTGCGGAGCGATCGCCGCGCGCGCTCCGATAATGGCCGCGGTCCGCCGCCACGTCGCGCGCGGCGGCTACGTGCTCGGCATCTGCAACGGCTTTCAGATCCTCACCGAAGCGGGTCTGCTGCCCGGCGCCCTCGTCCGCAACCGGGATCTGAAATTCGTCTGCCGGCCGGTCCGCCTTCTCGTCGCCAACCGCAATTCGTCTTTCACGAGCGCCTACGGGTCCGAGCCGATCACCCTTCCGGTCGCGCATCACGACGGCAACTACGTGATCGATCCGGACGGTCTCGCCCGTCTCGAAGACGAGGGACGGATCGCCTTTCGCTATCTCGACAATCCCAACGGCTCGATGGCCGATATCGCGGGCGTTTTGGATCGCAGCGGCCGCGTTCTCGGCATGATGCCCCATCCCGAGCGGGCGGTCGATCCTCTGCTCGGAAGCGAGGACGGCAAGCCGCTGTTCGCCTCGCTGCTCGCGGCCATCGGCGGGTGAGGTCGGCGCTCATGAGCCTCGAAATCACCGACGAGCTCCTCGCCCGTCACAAGCTCACCCGAGACGAATACGCCGAGATCGAGCGCATTCTGGGCCGCCCGCCCAATCTCGTCGAGCTCGGCATCTTTTCCGTCATGTGGTCGGAGCACTGCTCGTACAAATCCTCCAAGCTCCACCTCGAGAAGCTCCCCACCGAAGCTCCCTGGGTGGTCTGCGGTCCCGGCGAGAACGCCGGGGTGGTCGACATCGGCGACGGGCTGGTCGCCGTCTTCAAGATGGAGAGCCACAACCATCCCAGCTTCATCGAACCCTATCAGGGCGCGGCCACGGGCGTGGGCGGGATCTTGCGGGACGTCTTCACCATGGGCGCGCGGCCCGTCGCTTTGCTCGATGCGCTGCGCTTCGGCGATCCGAACGCGCCGCGGATGCGCCATCTCGTCTCGGGCGTGGTCGCCGGTATCGGTGGCTACGGCAACTGCGTGGGCGTGCCGACCGTGGGCGGAGAGTGCACCTTCCACCGCGCCTACGACGGCAACATCCTGGTCAACGTGATGTGCGTCGGCATCGCCCGCGCCGATCGTGTCTTTTACGCCCGCGCCGCGGGGATCGGGAACCCGGTCGTCTACATCGGTGCCAAGACGGGACGCGACGGAATCCACGGCGCGACCATGGCCTCGGCCGAATTCTCGGCCGAGGGTGCGGCCTTGCGCCCCACGGTGCAGGTGGGCGACCCCTTCACCGAGAAGCTCCTCATCGAGGCCTGTCTCGAGCTCATGGAGCGCGACTGCATCGTCGCCATCCAGGACATGGGCGCGGCCGGCCTCACCTCCTCCTCGTTCGAGATGGCCGCCCGCGGCGGTACCGGCATCGAACTCGATCTCGACGCCGTGCCGCTGCGCGAAGCCGGCATGACCGCCTACGAGATCATGCTCTCCGAAAGCCAGGAGCGGATGCTTTTCGTGGCGCGCGCCGGGCGCGAGGACGAGGCTTTTCGGATCTGCCGCAAATGGGGCCTCGATGTCGCGATCGTAGGGCGGGTCACCGATACCGGCCGCATGGTGATCCGCCACCGCGGCGCGGTGGTGGCGGATCTCCCGGTGGCCCCGGTGAGCGGCGCTTCGCCGGTGTACGACCGGCCCGCGGCCGAGCTCGTCAGACCCGTGCCGTTGGTGTCCGAATCGATCCGCTCGCCCCTTTCGCCGCCGGACGCGCTTCTGCGCCTGCTCGGCTGTCCCGACCTCGCGAGCAAGCGCTGGATCTACGAGCAGTACGATTGGGGCGTGGGCGCCGATACCGTTCTTCCGCCGGGGCTCGGGGCCGCGGTCGTGCGCGTGCACGGCACGCGCAAGGCCCTCGCCCTCACCACCGATTGCACGCCGCGTTATTGCGCGGCCGATCCGCGCACCGGCGCCGCACAGGCGGTCGCCGAAGCCTGGCGCAATCTCGTCGCCGTCGGCGCGCGTCCGCTCGCGATCACGAATTGCCTCAACTTCGGCAATCCCGAGCGGCCCGCGATCATGGCCCAGCTCAAAGCGGCGATCGAGGGCATGGCCGAGGCCTGCCGCGCGCTCGACTTCCCGGTCGTTTCGGGGAACGTCTCGCTCTACAACGAGACCGACGGGAGAGCGATCCTGCCCACCCCCGAAATCGGAGGCCTGGGTCTGCTCGAGGACGTGGGCGAACTCGTCCGCCCCGATCGGGCGGGCCCGGGCGACCGGCTCGTGCTCGTGGGCGAGAGCCGGGGCTGGCTCGGCGCTTCGCTCTTCTTGCGCGAGATCCTGGGCCGCGAGGACGGCGCCCCTCCCCCGGTCGATCTCGCCGTCGAGCGATACAACGGCTCCTTCGTGCGCGCCCAGATGCGCGCCGGAAGGGTCCGCGCTTGCCAGGATCTCTCCGACGGCGGCCTCGCGGTCGCGCTCGCCGAACTCTGCCTCGCGAGCGGGATCGGCGCGCAGCTCGAAGTCCCGGTATCGGCGGCCGAGGAGCCCGGCTGGCTGTTCGGAGAAGATCAGGCCCGCTATCTCTTGGCGGTGCGTGCGGAAGATCTCGGGGCGCTTCTCGCCGATGCCGCCAGAAACGGGGTGCTCGCCCGCGCGGTCGGGACGTTGGGAGGCGACGCGTTGATTCTCGGAGCTCACCCGCCCATATCCTTGCGCGAGTTGCGCCGGGTGAACGAGGCCTGGTTGCCCTCCTGGATGGGCGAGGCGGTGTGAGGAGTGGCGTGCGCGATGCCGATGTCGGTTGCCGAGATCGAGCGGCTCATCAAGGCCGCGCTGCCCGATGCGCGGGTCGAGATCCAGGATCTCGCCGGTGACGGCGATCACTATCGCGCGATCGTGACGAGCGAGGCCTTCCGCGGCAAGACCCGGCTGCAACAGCACCAGCTGGTCTATCGCGCGCTCGGCGAGAAGATGGGGAGTCAACTCCACGCTCTCGCCCTCGAGACGCGCGTGCCGAGCTGATCCCGGCGGCTTGGAGAGCGAGATGAGCCAGCCCGTCTTCGACCGAATCCGCGAGCAACTCGCGGCCGACGACGTCGTCCTCTACATGAAGGGGACGCCGGTCTTCCCCATGTGCGGCTTTTCCGCCCGCGTCGTCCAGATCCTCACCGACATGGGGGTGAAGTTCCAGGCCTACAACGTTCTCGACGACCCCGAGCTGCGCCAGGGTCTCAAGGAATTCGCCAACTGGCCGACCTTCCCGCAGCTCTACGTGAAAGGCGAGCTCGTCGGCGGCTGCGACATCGTGACCGAGATGGCGCAAAGCGGCGAGCTCGCGCAGCTCTTCGCCGAGAAGGGTATCGCCTTCGCGAGCTGAGCCACCTCACGCGGGCGGGCAGCGCTGCACGCGGCAGTCGCGCCGGAGCGTGATCACGGGACTCGCGGGTCGATCCGGGACTTCGATCCGCACGGGCAGAAGCGAGTCGCTCGGCTCGACGAGAACGCGCAACGGGCTCGGCCGATCGCCGCTCGGCAGTTCGACGACCCCGTCTTCGGGCTCGAAGCCGAAGCGGCCGATCAATCGGGCGGACAGCTCGAAGCCTTCCACGCGACCGTCCGCGTTCGCGATACGGCCCAGATAGCGCACCTCGAGGTCGAGCCGCTTGCGGCCGTCGAAGATCGCGACCGTGGTCTCGGGCGGAGCGCGGCCCGCCACCGCTTCCGCGAGCCAAGCGCGCAACCGCTCGAAGGCGGTGAGCGGATCGACCGTGCCGCGCCGGAGATCTTCGGGAACCTCGGAAGCCCTTTCGCGGCCCCGGCTCGCGACCTTGGCTTCGACCACGGCGCCCGCACGATCGTAGCGGATCCGCACCTTGCGCGCGCGATCCCGTTTGACGTGCGAGGCCTCGAACGATCGGGGCAGGACCCCTCCTTCGCCGGCGCGCTGGATGAGCGCCCTGAGCTCGCTGCGCGCGCCCGACCAGGCGGCGGCGAGGCCGACCGACTGCACGACGAGACGGCTCGCGAGACCGCCTTCTATCGGCGAAACGGTCAGCGCGGCCTCGGCCACGGGCACGCCCGCGACCTCGATCGCGTAGCGGACGTCGATCGGGACCTCGGCGCTCCACGCCCGGCCGCCCACCCCCTGGACGAGCGCGCAAAGCGCGAGCCCTAATCCCGTGGCCCGCAGGAAGGAGAAGCGACGCGGGCGCGGATCGGTGCGGCTCATGGGAAACAAGCTAGCCTTCTCGCGGCGTCTGTCCAGGCGCGCGGATCCGCGAGCGGCGGCGTTGCTGGCCGTTTCGCTGCTCGGCGCCTGTGGCGAGCGCGAAGCCCCGCGCGCCACCGATCCGCTCGCCTCTGGCGGGCTCGTCCGGCGACCGGGGATCGTGCTCGTCGATCCGCCCGCGCGACGAGAAGCGATCGTCGCGGCGGGTGCGGAAGGCCTCTGCGCCGCCGAGGATCTGCGCAGCCGCAACTGGCCGGTTCCGGGCGCGTTGAGCCCGCGCGACGGCCACGCTACCGACACGCGGCTCAATCCCGTGGCCTGGTTCGTCATGCGCGCCGCCGCCGCCGGCTTCGGGGGCGCAGACGCGACCGCCCGGACGGCGCTCGTCGAGTTCCTCGACCGATGGGCGCGCGCGAACGCCCTGTTCGCTCCGCCGCCGACCGATGCCGCCGGGCACTACGCGGTCAACCGTTTCCTGTTGCCCGCGATCGTGGGCTGGGCGCTCGTGCGCGACGCCCCGGAAGTCGACGCCGGGGCGCGCGCGCGCATCGAGGCGTGGCTCGCGCGTCTGGCGGGCCGTGCCCGCGAGCGGCTGCAGCGTCAGCGGCCGGAAGAGACGAGCGCGCGCAACAACCACGCCTATCTCGCGGCGAGCGCGGTCATGGCCTGGGGAGCGCTCTCCGGGGACGAAGACGCCTTCGCGCTCGGAGTCGCCACCTTCCGCCGGGCGCTCGCCGAGATGCGCCCCGACGGCAGCCTGCCCCTGGAGACGGCGCGCGGGGCGCGCGCCCTGTGGTATCAGCGCCAAGCGATCTCCTCGCTCGCGGTGATCGCCGAACTCGCGGCACGCCAGGGCCACGATCTCTGGAACCTCGAGGTCGAGGGCAAGAGCCTGCATCGCGCCGTGCGCTTCCTCCTCGACGCGATCGAAGATCCCGGCCGGGTCCTCCCTTACGCCGCCGCGAACCGCAATCCCGGCCCTTCCGCGGACTGGCGCCGGCAGGATCTGTCGTTCCTCGCGCGGCGCGGCCACGGTCGCCATTACATGGCCTGGGCCGAGCTCTATCTCGCCCGCTTTCCCGATCGTCCCGAGGCCGTCCGGTTAAGGCGTCTGCTCGCGCGGACGGGCGCCGGGCGGCCCCTCGTCGACGAGTTCGCGGGCGGCAACGCGAGCTGCCTCGTCGGCGCGCTCGATCGCGCGCTCGTCCGCCTCGCCCCGCTCGATCCGCCGCCCGCGGCCCGACGCCGCCCCGCGGAAGGGCTGGGTGAGCATGCGGTCGAGCCACAGCTCGCGCGGCTCGCGGAAGAGCTCGATGCCGATGATCATCCCCTCGTGACCGCCGAAGGGCGCCGGTCGATAGGTCCCGAAGAGCCGGTCCCACAACGAAAGATTGAAGCCGAAGTTGCTGTCGGTCTCGATCGGACGGACCGAATGGTGCACCCGGTGCATGTCGGGAGTGACGACGACCAGACGCAGGAGCGCCTCGACCCGCTCGGGTAACTTCACGTTGCTGTGCGTGAAGAGCGCCATCGCGTTCAAGACGATCTCGAACAGGACCACGGCTTCGGGCGGGGCGCCGAGGGCGACCACGGCCGCCGTTTTGAGCAGCATCGAGAGCAAAATCTCGATGGGGTGGAAGCGGACACCCGTGGTCACGTCGAACTCGAGATCGGCGTGGTGCACCCGATGCACTCGCCACAAGACGGGCACGGCGTGGAAGAGCCGGTGCTGGGCGTAAACGAGGAGATCGAGCACCACCACCGTCGCCGCGATCGCGAGCCACCGCGGCGGATCGAGCAGGTGAAACAGTCCCGCGCGCGCAGATTCCGCCCACAGCGCCGCCCCCACCGCGAGGACGGGCAGGCCCAATCGCAGGATCGCGGTGTCCAAGGCGACGAGGGCGAGATTGTTGGCCCAACGCAACAGGCGCGGAATTTCTCGTCGGCGCCGCGGCGAGACGACCTCGGCCGCCGCCATCGCCAGGAGCACGACGAAAAAGCTCCCGAGCCGCAGGATCGGCTCGTGCGCGAGAAGAAACGCGTCCATCCCTCGATCCCGGATCCGCGCGCTCGCTCGTTCACCGAGGTCGGACGCGTCACGGCCTCGTCAAGAGGCCGCGCGCGAAATCTCCCGCGCGTCGTCGGCTCGGGTCAGCGCGAGTAGAACTCGACGACGAGATTGGGCTCCATTTGCACCGGATAGGGCACGTCGGCGAACTTCGGCACGCGCAAGAAAGTGCCCTTGAGGTTCTTGGCATCGAGCTGCAGATAATCCGGCACTTCCCGTTCCGGGTTCTGCTGAGTCTCGATGACCATGGGAATGGTCTTGGCGCGCTCGGTGAGTTCGATGACGTCGCCTTCCTTGACGAGATAGCTCGGGATGTTGACGCGCTTGCCGTTGACCTTGACGTGCCCGTGGTTGACGAGCTGACGCGCGGCGAAGACGGTCGGCACGAAGTTCAATCGATAGCACACGATGTCGAGCCGCCGCTCGAGCAGGCCGACGAGGTTCTCGGCCGTATCGCCGCGCATCCGCTCCGCCATCTCGTAGAAGCGGCGGAACTGCCGTTCGCCCACGTCGCCGTAATAGCCTTTGAGCTTCTGCTTGGCCGCGAGCTGGAGCGCGTAACCCGAGAGCTTGCGCCGCTTCTGACCGTGCTGACCCGGCCCGTAATTCTTGCGCGCGAGCGGGTCCTTGCGCCGACCCCAGAGGTTGACGCCGAGCCGGCGGCAGATCTTGGTCTTGGCGGAAACGCGCTTCATCGGCCCTCGTTCGTCGGTAAAGACGCGAAAACCCCTGCGATCGCCGAACGATCGCTCGGGCGCTCCGTTTCTAGCCGTTCGCGCGTTCCTGTCAATCCGCGGCTTTCCCTCGCTGTCGGCCGCGCGCCAGTTCTTTGAGGATACCCCGCCAGAGATGGACCTCGCTGCGGGTGAGGCCGCGGCGGGTCAGCGACACGGCGATGACCGGGGCGAGGCTCGCCCGCCGATCCGGGCTCTTGAAGAAATCGACCGCGTCGAGGTCGGCGAGGAGCTGCTCGACCAGGCCGGTGAGCTCCGCGCGCGTGGCGGGCGGCTCGGCCTCGGCGGGATCGACCCGGGGCGGGGTGTCGTCGCGCGCGCGGAACCACGCGTAAGCCGCCACGAGAACCGCCTGCGCGAGGTTCAAGGAGGCGAAGTCGGGAGCCGTCGGGATGGTCACGAGCGCTTGCGCCACGAGCAGCTCTTCGTTCTCGAGCCCGGTGCGCTCGGGGCCGAAGAGCACTCCCACCCGCCTTCCCGCTCGGGCGAGCCGGCGCATCTCCTGCGCCGCGGCTTCGGGCGTGAGCACCGGGATGGAGAGATCGCGCGGGCGCGCGGTGGTCGCGAACAGATATTCGCGATCGCCGATCGCGTCCGCGAGCCTGGCGAACACCTCGGTCCGCCCCAGGACGTCGTGCGCCCCCGAGGCGGCGACCACGGCCTTGGCGTTGGGCCAGCCGCATTCGGGAGCGACCAGACGCAGACGGGTGAGGCCGAAGTTGCGCATGGCGCGTGCCGCCGCGCCCACGTTCTCCCCGAGCTGCGGCCGAACCAGGACGAAAACGGGCTGGTCCTCGTCGACGCTCACGGCAGATGTTCGCTCCGAGTCGGCGGGTGAACGCCGTCGACGAGGAGCTTCCAGGTGATGGCGTCGTGCAGCGCCATGAAGGAGGCGTCGATGATGTTGCCGGACACGCCGACCGTTTCCCACACCCGCCCCTCGTCGTCGGCGCTTTCGATCAACACCCGGGTGACCGCCGCCGTCCCCCGTTCCGGCGCGAGGATGCGCACCCGATAATCCACGAGCCGCATGTGCTCGAGCGAGGGATAGGCCGGAGCGAGGGCTTGCCTGAGCGCCACGTCGAGCGCGTTCACCGGGCCGTTGCCCTCGGCCACGGTGAAGAAGCGGCGATCGCCGATCCGCACCTTGGTCGTGGCCTCGGCGAGCGTGACGAGCTCGCCCTTGGCGTTGCGCCGCCGTTCGTCGATCACCCGGAAGGAGAGGAGCTCGAAGTAGTCCGGCACACGATCGAGCGTCCGGCGCGCGAGCAGCTCGAAGGAGGCGGAAGCGTCCTCGTAGGCGAAGCCCTGCGCCTCGCGCGCCTTGAGCTCGCTCAAGAGGCGGGCGAGCTGCTCGCTCGTGGGCTCGAGCCCCATGGCCTTGAGCCGCGCGAGGAGATTGGCCCGCCCGGCTTGATCGGAAACCAGGATGTCGCGCGTGTTGCCGACCCGCGCGGGATCGATGTGCTCGTAAAAGCTCGGATCGCGCAGCACGGCGGAAGCGTGCAGACCGGCTTTGTGGGCGAAGGCGGCGGCCCCCACGTAGGGCCGATGGCGATCGGGGGTCCGGTTGAGGGACTCGTCGAAGGTCCGCGAAAGCTGGGTCAGACCCTCGAGCGCTCGCGGCGCGACCCCCGTCGCGAAGCCGAGCTTGAGGACGAGGGTGGGAAGGAGCGTGACGAGATCGGCGTTCCCGCAGCGCTCCCCGAGCCCGTTCAAGGTGCCCTGCACCTGACGCACGCCCGCGAGCACGGCGGCGAGGCTGTTGGCGACCGCGTTGCCGGTGTCGTTGTGGGCGTGGATGCCCAACCGATCGCCCGGGAAGCGGGCGAGGACGCGCTCGCAGATCCGGGTCACCTCGTGCGGCAGGGTGCCCCCGTTGGTGTCGCACAAAACGAGCCAGCGGGCCCCGGCTTCCGCCGCCGCTTCCAGACAAGCCAGAGCGTAGCCGGGGTCTTCTTTGAAGCCGTCGAAGAAGTGTTCGGCATCGAACATCACCTCGGACGCGCGCGCGCAGGCCGCGCGGATCGAATCGCCGATCATCTCGAGATTCTCCTCGCGCGTCGCACCCAGGGCACCTTCGACCTGACGCGCCGAGGATTTGCCGACCAGCGTGATCGTCGGCGCACCCGAGGCGAGCACGGCGGCCAGACCGGGATCGTTGCCGGCGCTGCGGCCCGCCCGCCGGGTCATGCCGAAGGCCGCCAGGCGCGCCCGCGCGAGCCGCGGCGGCTCGGCGAAGAAGCGGTCGTCGACGGGATTGGCTCCGGGCCAGCCGCCTTCGATCCAATCCACGCCCAGACGATCGAGCTGGAGCGCGATGCGCTGCTTGTCGGCGAGGGTGAAGTGCACGCCCTGGGTCTGAGCGCCGTCCCTGAGGGTGGTGTCGTACAGGAAAACGCGTTCCGCGCTCATCGCCGCTCCCAGTCGGTGCGGCCGTCGGGCCGGTCCTTGAGCACGATCCCGGCCGCCTCGAGCTCCGCCCGGATCGCATCTGCCCGCGCGAAGTCCCGATTCTTGCGGGCTTCGCGCCGCTCAGCGAGCATCCGTTCGATCGTTTCGTCGGAGAGCGCGCGCGCAGGTGCCGCGTGCCTGAGCCAGGCGACCGGATCCGCGTGCAACAGACCCAAAAGACCGGCTTCTCCTTTGAGAAGCCGGGCGAGGGCTTCGCGTTCGCCCGCCGATCGGGCCTTGTTCGCCTCCGTGGCGAGGCCGTGGAGAACGGCGATCGCCGCCGGGGTCGCGAGATCGTCGGAAAGCGCCTCGGCCACGCGCCCTTCGCTTTCGCCCGGATCCTCGGCTCCGATGCCGGCGTCGGCGAGCACCCGGTACCAGCGCCTGAGCGCCTCGCGCGCTTCCGAGAGCGCCGCTTCGCTGCACTCGAGGGGCTGGCGGTAATGCGCGGAAAGCAGCCACAGGCGCACGACCTCGCCCGGATAGCGCTCGAGCACCTCGGCCACGCGCACCACGTTGCCGAGCGATTTCGCCATCTTCTCCCCCGCCATCTGCACGAAGCCGTTGTGCAGCCAGAAGCGGGCCATGAGCTCGGTGCCGCGGGCGCAGCAGGATTGCGCGATCTCGTTCTCGTGATGGGGGAAGATCAGATCCTGCCCGCCCGCGTGGATGTCGAAAGGCAAAGGCCCCAGATAGCGCTCGGCCATCGCCGAGCATTCGATGTGCCAGCCGGGCCGACCCCGGCCCCAGGGACTCTCCCATCCCGGCTGGTCGGGGCTCGAGGGCTTCCACAAGACGAAATCCGCCGGGTCCTTCTTGAACGGTGCGACCTCCACCCGTGCCCCGGCGATCTGCTCTTCCCGGTCGCGCCCGGAAAGCCGCCCGTAAGCCGGCATCGAGGGCACGTGGAAGAGCACGTGCCCGTCGGCCTCATAGGCGTGGCCCTTGGCGAGGAGGACCTCGACGAGCGCGATCATCTCGGCGAGGTGCTCGGTCGCCTTGGGCTCGTGGGTCGGCGGAAGGCACGAGAGCGCCTCCGCGTCGCGATGGAAGTCGCGGGTGGTGCGCGCGGTGAGCGCTTCGATCGGCTCGCCGTTCTTCTTCGCTTGCTCGATGATCTTGTCGTCGATGTCGGTGATGTTGCGCACGTAGACGACGTGCTCCTCCCCGAAGACCCGGCGCAACAAGCGAAAGAGCACGTCGAAGACGACGAGCGGGCGGGCGTTTCCGACGTGGATGCGCTGGTAGACCGTGGGCCCGCAGACGTACATGCGCACGCGCCGCGGATCGACCGGCGCGAAGCGCTCCTTGCGGCGCGTCAGCGTGTTGTAGAAGACGAGCTCGCCCGCCACCGAAAGCCGCTCCCGCTGCCGCGATCGAAACGCGGTTAGCAGAGCCGTCCGAGGCGGTCCACCTCCGGGGCCGCGGTCATTCCTTGGCTCGTTCGATGTACGAGCCGTCCTCGGTGGAGACCACGATCTTGGTTCCCACCGTGACGTGCGGCGGGACCATCGTGCGCACCCCGTTGGAGAGCACCGCCGGCTTGTAAGACGCCGCCGCGGTCTGACCCTTGGTCACGGGCTCGGTCTCCACCACCTCGAGCACGACCCGCGAGGGCAGGGTCACCGAGACCGGCACCCCCTCGTGCGTGGCGATGGTCACCGTCATGCCGTCGGTCAGATAGATCGCCTGTTCGCCGATCACCTCTTTGGGCACCGTGATCTGCTCGTAGGTCTCGGCGTTGAGGAAGTGGTAGCCCTCGGCGTCCTCGTAGAGATAGGTGTATTCGCGCTCGTCGAGATAGGCGCGCTCGACGAGCTCGGTGGTGCGGAAGCGCTCCGCGACCTTGACCCCGTCGCTGATCCGTCTGAGCTCGAGTTGGGTGACGGGCGTGCCTTTGCCGGGGTGGATGTTCTGCGCGGTGAGCACGATGTAGAGCTTGCCGTCGATCTCGACGGCGTTGCCTTTCCTGAGCGAGCTCGCGATGACCTTGGGCACGATTCGCCACTCCCCGGCCGAGCCGGCCGTCCGGCGCGTTCTGGGCGCCGGTCTCCTAACCCCTCCCGCTCGCCGGGTCCAGAGCCGGACGATGCGCCCGTGAGCCGCTCGCTTCCTTGGTGGGCGCCCGAGCGCCACGCCGACCGGCGCCCCTTTCTCCTCGCCCGCAACCGGATCTTGCGGGCCTTCCGCCGGTTCTTCGAGGACCGCGGCTTCATCGAGGTCGACCCCTGTTGCCTGCAGCACTCCCCGGGCAACGAGCCGCATCTGCACGCCTTCGCCACCCGCTTGCGCGATCCGGCGGGGAGGCCCGTGCGCGGGTTGTTCTTGCACACGTCCCCCGAGTTCGCCTGCAAGAAGCTGCTCGCCGCCGGCGAGCGCCGGATCGTGGCCATCGCCCACGTCTTCCGCGACCGCGAATCGGGACCCTTGCACCATCCCGAATTCACGATGGTCGAATGGTATCGAGCGGAGGAGCCTTACACCCGCCTGATGGAGGACTGCGCCGAACTCCTCGCGGTCGCGGCCGAGGCCGCGGGTGTGCGCCGTTTCGTGCACGCGGGGATCGAGGCCGACCCCTTCGCCCCGCCGGAGCGGATCTCGGTCGCCGAAGCCTTCGCCCGGTTCGCCGGGATCGACCTGCTCGCGACCGTGTCGGCCGATGGCTCCACCGATCGCGCGGCGCTCGCGCGCCAGGCCGAGGCGGCGGGGATCCGCGTCGCTCCCGACGACGACTGGTCGGACATCTTCTCCCGCGTGCTCGTCGCGCGGATCGAACCCCATCTGGGCCGCGGCCGCGCGACGATCCTCGACGCCTATCCCCTGCCCGAAGCCGCGCTCGCCCGCAAAAGCCCGCTCGATCCGCGCACGGCCGAGCGCTTCGAGCTCTATCTGTGCGGGGTCGAGCTCGCCAACGCCTTCGGCGAGCTCACCGATCCGGTCGAGCAGCGCGTCCGCTTCGCCGCCGCCATGGCGCTCAAAGAACGGCTCTACGGCGAACGCTATCCCCTCGACGAGGAGCTGTTGTCGGCGCTCGCCCTCGTCCCTCCTGCGAGCGGCATCGCGCTCGGCTTCGATCGCCTCGTCATGCTCGCCACCGGCGCGCGCCGGATCGAGGAGGTGCTGTGGGCCCCGGTTCCCCTCGATCCCTGAGCGCTCAGCTCTTCTCGACGTTCCAGGCGACGAAGAGGAGAGCGTTGGGCACGCCTTTGATGTTCTTGCGCCACGCCACCGGCGTCACGAACTGACCCGTGTTGATGTAGGGGAAAGTCTCGTAATAGCGCTTCTGCAGGAGCTCGACGATCCTCATCTGTTCCTCTCGGGTCTCGGCCTCGAGGAACTTGGCCCTGAGCTCCTCGATGAGATCGTCCTTGGGCCAGCCGAACCAGGCGGTCTTGGGATCGCCGGTGGCGACCAAGGGCGCGTTGGTGATCGGGCTCGACATCGGGATCCCGGTCCACCAGGTGGGGAAGATGTGCCAACCGACCTTGGGATCCTTGTTCGGATCGTCCGTTTTGGTCCGCCGCGAGGTCAAGGTCGACCAGTCCATCGACTGCGCATCGACGACCACCCCGATCTCCTTGAGAAGCCCGATCATCACGAGAACGTTGTTCATGATGATCTGTTGATCGGTGGGAACGAGGACGACGATCGGGGTCTTGAAGTCGTAGCCGGCCTCGGCGAGGAGCTGTCTGGCGCGCGCCTTGTCCTGTTTCATCCACGGCTCGGCGTACGCGAGCGTGGTATAGGGCGCGTCGCACATGAAGATCGCGTAGCAGACCTTCTCGTATTTGGGATTGCCGACCTGAGCCGCCAGAAATTCGCGTTGGTCGACGAGGAGCTGCAGCGCCGCGCGGGCGCGGGCGTCGTTGAACGGCGGGTGCAGATGGTTGGGACGGATGTGCCCCATTTTGCCGAGCGGATCGAGGACCTTGACCACGATGTTCGGATCCGCCTCGAGCATCGGCAAGAGATCCATGGGCGGGATCTCGTACACGTCGACCTCGCCGGCGAGCAGCGCTTGGGTCGCAGTATTCGTATCCGGGATGTATTTCCACTCTACGCGGTCGACCTTGACCACCTTGCCGCCGGCGAAGCCGGAAGAAGGTTCGTTGCGCGGCTTGTAGTTCGGGTTCTTCTTGTAGACGACCTTATCGCCCGGCTTCCACTCCTCCTTGACGAAAACGAACGGCCCGGAGCCGATGGTCTCGGTGACCTGAGTGTTCGGATCGGTCGCCGCCTCCTTCGCGCGCATGACGAAGGTCGGCAGGGCCGGATCGGCGAGCACCTGGAGCATCGGCGCGAACTTGGCCTTGAGCTTGATCTCGAAGGTGCGCGCGTCCTTGACCGTGATCGACTGGGCGCGCGCGGCGAGCGCCTGACCTCCCGCCCGCTTGACGTTCCAGCGCTTCAAGGAGGCCACCGCGTCCTCGGCGGTGACGGGACTCCCGTCGTGGAAGAGAAGCCCCTCGCGCAAGGTGAAGGTCCAGGTGAGCCCGTCGTCGCTCACCGTGTGTTTTTCGATCATCTGCGGCCGCGGCTCGAGCTTCTCGTCGAGCGCATAAAGCGTGTCGTAAATCATGTAGCCGTGATTCTGTGTGATCGCGGCCGTGGTCCAGATGGGGTCGAGGTTCTTGAGGTCCGCCTGCGGCACGAGTCTGAGCGTGGTCTCGGCCGATGTCGGGACCGCACCGGCCGCGAAGAGTGCCGCGATCGCCAGTCCGGAAAGCCCCATCCGCGCGCTCGTCATGACGTCCTCCCGGAGCACCCCCTCCGGGTCAGGCTAACGAGGGGGAGCGCGCGCGACAAGTCGCCGCGGGCGCGGGTCGGAGCACCGCGCACCGAAACCCTGCCCCGTCCGCCCTTCAAGGACGCTCCGGCGCCTGCTAGGCGGCGGCCATGGCCGATGCCGACCCGATCTCGCGCGCGACCGCGCCGCGCGGCCTTCTCCTCGTCCTACCGGCGCTCGTCGCCTTCCAAGCGATCTCGACCGATCTCTATCTCCCGGCGCTGCCCGCCATCGGGCGGGCGCTCGGAGCCGGTGTCGCCGAGGTTCAGCTGACCCTGTCGCTCTTTCTCGTCGGCTTCGGCGTGGCCCAGCTCGCCTGGGGACCGGCCTCGGACCGTTGGGGGAGAAGGCCGCTGTTGCTTCTCGGCACGGCTCTTTACACCTTCGCGAGTCTCGCCTGCGCAGCCGCCTCTTCGATCGAGACGCTCACCGCGTTCCGGGTGGTCCAGGCGATCGCCGCCTGCTCGGGCGTGGTCTTGGGCCGAGCGGTGGTGCGCGATCTCTTCGAGCCGGTCGCCGCTGCGCGCGTGCTCGCCTATCTCGGCACCGCTATGGCTCTCGCGCCGATCCTGGGTCCGATCCTGGGCGGCTGGCTCACCCTCGCCTTCGGTTGGCGGGCCACCTTCGCGGCCCTCGCTCTATTCGGCGCGCTGGCTTTCACGGGTGTTCTGTTCGCCGTCCCGGAGACCAATCGCCGCAAGGACCCGAGCGCGGTGCGGCCGCGGGTGCTCCTCGCCAATTACCGGGGGCTCTTCGCCGATCGCCTCTACCTCGCTCGAGTCGCGGTCGCGGCACTCGGTTATGCCGGGATCTTCACCTTCATCTCCGGCAGCCCGCACGTCCTCATCGACGCCGCGGGCTTGCGCCCCGACCAGTACGGCCTTTGCTTCGCCGCCGGCGTGGCCGGCTGGATGGGCGGTACCTTCGCCGCCGGCCGACTCAACGCGCGCCTCGGACTTCCCGGCCTTCTCGCCATCGGGACGCGGACCTCGGCCGTCGCGGCGATCCTCGGCCTCGGCCTCGCCTTCGCCTCTCCGCCCTCCTGGCCGGCCCTGGTTTTTCCCATGTTCCTGTTCATGGCCGGTGCCGGCTTCACCCTGCCCACCGCCATGGCCCTCGCGATCGGTCCTTATCCGGACAAAGCCGGTCTCGCCTCCGCTCTTCTCGGGTTCCTCCAGCTTCTCTTCGCCGCTCTCGTGGGCTTCGTGGTGAGCGGCCTTTACGACCGCACGGCGGTGCCGATGATGGCGATCCTTTCGCTCGCGAGCCTCGCCGGGCTGCTCACGGCGCGCTTCGCGTCGCCCGGCTCGGACCGCTCATCGCGGTGACTTTGGGCCCCCCGCTCGTCGAGAGGACCCAGAAGCTGCGCCGTCCTTCCCCCGTGCAGGGAGACCCTCCCGCGGCCCGCGCCGGGGCCTCCCAGCGATAGTCGACGACGACCTGGGTCGGCGCGCCCATGACCGCCAGGGGATGGGCCGAGGCGCGCTGCAAGCGCGTGATGAAGGGCTCGCCACACGCCGGATCCTCGAGCGCGTGGGCGTCGTAATAGCGGCGGATGGCATCGAGGACCGCCGGATCGGCGAGCAACCGGCCGCCGGTGATCGGACCGCAGGCGGCGAGCGCCACGAGCGAAGCCGAAAACATCCGTTTGGCCGCCGCCTCGGCTCGTTTCGCCCGCACGTTCGCGTCCGTCTTTTCCGTGTCGAGAGCCGAGGCGACCCTAGACAGGAGGGCGCGCCCGCGGCAAGGGCGGACCGCGCTCCAGGAACGAGAAGGCGAATGGAAACTCTGGTGCTGGGGCTGGTGGGGAGCACGCTCGCGGGGCTTCTCACCGGTGTGGGGGCGTTGCCCGTTCTGTTCACCCGGAACGTCTCGCAGCGGACGCAGAACCTGTTCTTGGGCTTCGGTGCCGGGGTCATGCTCGCCGCCACCGCCTTCTCCCTGATCGTTCCGGGGATCGAGGCGGCGCGGGAGCTCGGCCTCGGCCGCGTGTTCTCGGCTTTCGTGGTGAGCGCCGGGATCCTCGTCGGAGGAGCCGCGCTCCTCCGCTTGGGGGCCTGGCTCTCCGAGCACCACCTCGGCAGCGGGCCGTATGCCGAAGACGTCGCCGGTCGCGCCCGGGTGGTCCTCTTCATCCTCGCCATCACCTTGCACAATTTCCCCGAGGGCCTCGCGGTCGGCGTGGGCTTCGCTTCGGGCGACGTCGCCAACGGCACCGCGCTCGCCGTGGCCATCGGCCTTCAGAACGTGCCCGAGGGGTTGGCCGTCGCCATGGCCTCGGTCGCCGCCGGCGATCCCGCCCGCCGCGCCTTCCTGGTGGGCGTCCTTTCCGGGCTCGTCGAGCCGGTGGGCGGTGCCCTGGGGTCCGGGCTCGTCTTCCTCGCCGCTCCCTTCTTGCCCGTGGCCATGGGTTTCGCGGCCGGGGCGATGCTCTTCGTCATCAGCGAGGAGGTGATCCCGGAGATCAACCGCGAACGCAACGACGGCCTCAACAGCGTGGGCCTGCTCACCGGTTTCGTGGTGATGATGATGCTCGACGTGGTCTTGGCCTGACCCGAGACGGGGGACGCAGACGAGCGAGCTCGCGCCGCAGGCTCGCGAGCAGTTGCAGCTGCAGCGCCGGGACGACGAACTCGGCCCAAAACGCGGGCCAATCGGCCGGGTCGGGGATATAGACGGCGAGCTGACAGGCGGTGGCGTCGACGATCTCGACGTAGCGGCCGCCTTCGGGGGTGAGCCAACACCACACGGCGAGATCGGCGCGCGCGACGTCTTCGATCGGCAACAACCGCGCCTCGCTGCAGCCGGTGGCGTCGGCCATCGCCTGCGGCCAGGGAACGTCGTCGTTTTCCGCCGCGCGCACGGCGGCGAGGTACCAGGAGGGCGGGGCCGCGACCACGAACCGACCGGCGGTATAAGTCACGAGCTCCTCGCCGCCCGGCTCCGGAGGCTCGAGCGCGAGGCCGGGTGCGACCTCCTCCTCGTCAGCCATCGCGCAACCGCACGATCACCGGCGTGTGATCGGAGGCCTTGGGCCTGCGGCGCGGCTCCTTGTCGATCCGCGCCTCTTCGAGCCGGTCGGCGGCCTCGGGCGAAAGCAGCAGATGATCGATGCGGATCCCGTGATCGAGCTGAAAGGCTCCGCCCTGATAGTCCCAGAAGGTGTACGCGTTGCGTTCTTCGGGGTGCAGCGCGCGATAGGCGTCGATCCAGCCCTCGTGCAGGATCGCCCGCAACGCCCGGCGCGATTCGGGCCGAAAGAGCGCGTCTTCGGCCCAGGCGGCGGGATCGTGGCAGTCGATGGGCTCGGGGATCACGTTGAAGTCGCCGGCGAGCACGACCGCCTCCTCGAACTCCGCGAGCTCGCGCGCGCGCCCGCGCAAGCGCTCGAGCCAGGCGAGCTTGTAAGCGAACTTCTCGCTGCCCACGGGATTGCCGTTGGGCACGTATACCGAGGCCACGCGGATCCCGGCCGTGAACGCCTCGATATAGCGCGCCTGCTCGTCTTCCGGATCGCCCGGCAGGCCGCGCAGAACGTCTTCGATCCGCGAGCGCGACAGGATCGCCACCCCGTTCCAGCCGCGCTGGCCGAAGACCGCGATGTTGTAGCCGAGGTCCTCGATCGGCTCGCGGGGGAAGGCTTCTTCGGTGCACTTGAGCTCCTGCAGGCACACCACGTCGGGTCGCGCAGCGGCGAGCCAATCCAAGAGATTGGGAAGGCGCGCCTTGATCGAGTTGACGTTGAAGGTGGCGACGGTCGGCACGGCCGCGGGTTCGTCTCGGAAGGCAGCTCCGAACGACAGACGCGAAGCTTAGCCCGATCGGTCGTGCCCGGCCAGCGCGTCCGCGCCCCGTCGGTCCACCGCGCGCCGCAGCTCGCGCAGTTCGGCCCGCAGCGTATCGAGCGCGGCCAAGACTTCGGCGTGCTCGCTGCGGATCGTCTCGCCCAGACCTTCGCTCTCGTGCACCTTCTGCATGGCGTTGACGATGAGCGCGATGAACAGGTTGAGCACGGCGAAGCTGGTGATCAGGATGAAGGGAACGAAGAACAGCCAAGCGAAGGGGTGTTTCTCCATCACCGGTCGGACGATGCCCATCGACCAGCTCTCGAGCGTCATGATCTGGAAAAGCGAATAGAGCGACGCGCCGACCGAGCCGAACCAATCCGGGAAGTCCGCCCCGAAGAGCTTGGTGGCCATGACCGCGAAGACGTAGAAGACGAGCAGGAGGAGCGCGACGACCGAGCCCATTCCCGGAATCGCGGCGAGCAGGGCCTGGACCACCCGCCGCATCTCCGGAACGACGGACAAGAGCCGCAGGGCGCGCAGGATCCGCAGCGCGCGCAAGATCTGGAAGCCCTCGCTCGCGGGCGCGAGCGAAATCGCCACGACCACGAAATCGAAGACGTTCCAGGGTCCGCGGAAGAACGCCGGTCCGTAGACGAGAATGCGCAGCGCGAGCTCGGCGCAGAAGAACAGAAGCGCCAGCCGATCCAAGAAGAGAATGGCCGGGCCCGCGACCGCCATCGCCGCGGAAGAGGTCTCGAGGCCGAGGGTGATCGCGTTCGCCACGATGACGGCGACCACGAGGCGCTCGAAGGGTTTGCTGTCGACGAGGCGGCGCAGCCGCGCGCGCCCGGACGAAAGAGCGACCCTTTCCATCCCCCTGTCCCGCTCGAAGCTCGTTTACTCTCGGAAAACGAAGATCGGCCCGCCGCGCGGCCGGCTCCTTTTTCCGCGCGCCGATCAGGCGAAGGTGATCAGGACCTGATCGGCGGCCACGGTGTCGCGCGGCCGCACGCGCACTTCCGCGACCCGGCCGTCCTGCTCGGCGCGCAGAACGTTTTCCATCTTCATCGCCTCGAGGATGCAGAGATCCTGGCCCGCCTTGACCTCGTCGCCGGGCTTGACCGCCACCGCGACGATCAGCCCGGGCATGGGCGAGCGCAGCATCTTGCCGGTCTCGGGCTTGGCCTTCTCGGGCATCCGCGCCGCGAGCTCGGCGGCGCGGCGAGTGCGCACGAGCGCCACGAACTCCGCCCCGCCGTGGCGCACGGTCCAGCCTTCCGGCAGGGGATCGGCTTGGATCGTGAAGCTCGCTCCGGCCACGCGCGCCCGCACGACCGGATCGCCGGGGCGCCAATCGGCCTCGACCTCGAGGTGACGATCGACCACGTGGACCACGCTCTGCTCGTCGTCGTCGGCCAGGACCGCGACGGGGAAACAGACCTGTCCGAGTTGGACCACCCAGCGCGTCTCGGGTCGGTAGCGCCAACCCGGCATCTTTCCGCTCGCGCGCGAGTCCCTGCGGGCCCGATCGAGGCGCATGCGGACCACGACCGCGGCGATCTCCTCGAGCCGCGAGGGCGGAAGCGAGCCGCCCGCGAAGCGCTCTCCGAACTCCTCGGCGATGAAGCCGGTCGACAGGCGTCCTTCTTGGAAGCGGGGATGGGCGAGGACGGCGGCGAGGAAGCTCAGGTTGTGCACCGGCCCGCGGATCAGGAAGGCATCGAGAGCCTCGCGCGCGGCGGCGATCGCCGTCCGCCGGTCGTGGCCGCGGGCGCAGAGCTTGGCGATCATCGGGTCGTAGTGGATCGGGACCTCGGCGCCCTCGTAGACGCCGCTGTCGATGCGGATCTCGCGCCCCTGCGGTTCGCGGTAGCGGACCAGCCGCCCCACCGAGGGGAGGAAGCCCCGGCTCGGATCCTCGGCGTACACGCGGCACTCGATCGCCCAGCCTTCCAGGCGCACGTCTTCCTGGCGGAACGGGAGGGGTTCGCCCGCCGCGATGCGGATCATGAGCTCGACGAGATCGAGCCCGGTGACGAGCTCGGTCACCGGATGCTCGACCTGCAGCCGCGTGTTCATCTCCAAGAAATAGAAGTTGCGGTTCTTGTCGACGATGAACTCGACCGTACCCGCGCTGTAGTAACCGACCGCGCGCGCGAGCGCCACCGCTTGTTCGCCCATCGCGCGCCGGGTGGTCTTGTCGAGGAAGGGCGAGGGCGCCTCTTCGATGACTTTCTGGTGGCGACGCTGGATCGAGCACTCGCGCTCGCCGAGAAAGACGATGTTGCCGTGTCGATCACCCAGGACCTGGATTTCGATGTGCCGTGGTTCCTCGACGAATTTCTCGAGGAAGACCCGTTCGTCGCCGAAGGCGGAGCGGGCTTCCGAACGCGCCCGGGCGAGCCCGTCGACGAGTTCCTGCTCGTTGCGGGCGATGCGCATGCCCTTGCCGCCGCCCCCGGCCGAGGCCTTGATCATCACCGGATAGCCGATGTCGCGGGCGATCCGGCGGGCCTCGTCGGGATCGGCCACGGCCTCGAGCGTGCCCGGCACGGTGGATACGCCGGCGGCGCGGGCGAGGCGTTTGCTCTCGATCTTGTCGCCCATCGCCTCGATCGCCGCAACCGGCGGACCGATGAAGGTGATCCCCGCCGCCTCGAGGGCGCGGGCGAAAGCGGCGCGCTCGGAGAGAAAGCCGTAGCCCGGGTGCACGGCCTGCGCCCCGCTGATGCGACAGGCCTCGACGATCGCTTCGATGTTCAAATAGCTCTCGACCGCCGGCGGGGGACCGATCCGAACCGCCTCGTCGGCCATCTCGACGTGCAGGGCCTCGGCGTCGGCGTCCGAATAGACGGCCACGGTGCGGATGCCCAGCCGCCGACAGGTCTTGATCACCCGACAAGCGATCTCGCCCCGGTTGGCGATCAGGATCTTGTCGAACATCTCGAAATCCCGTTCCCGACGCTCGGCTCTCGCCTAGCATTCCCCGGCCCTCGGGGCCAGCGCCCGGGGACGCGCGACCGAAGGCACGGCCCGCGGCGGCCCCTCAGAGGGGGATGTTGCCGTGCTTCTTCCACGGGTACTCGAGCTTCTTGGTCCTGAGCCAGCGCAACGACTGGGCGATGCGTCGGCGCGTCCCGTGCGGCATGATGACGTCGTCGATGAACCCGCGCCGAGCGGCGACGAAGGGGTTGGCGAAGCGCTCGCGATAGTCTTGCGTGCGCTGCTCGATCTTCGCGGGATCGCCGAGATCGGCCCTGAAGATGATCTCGACCGCGCCTTTGGGCCCCATGACCGCGATCTCCGCGGTGGGCCAGGCGTAGTTGACGTCGCCGCGCAAGTGTTTGGAGGCCATGACGACATAGGCGCCGCCGTAGGCCTTGCGGGTGATCACCGTGACCTTCGGTACCGTGGCCTCGGCATAGGCGTAGAGGAGCTTGGCGCCGTGTTTGATGATCCCGCCGTATTCCTGCGCGGTGCCGGGCAGGAACCCCGGCACGTCGACGAAGGTCACGAGCGGGATGTTGAAACAGTCGCAGAATCGGACGAAGCGCGCCGCCTTGCGCGAGCTGTCGATGTCCAGGCAGCCGGCGAGAACCATCGGCTGGTTGGCGACGATACCGACGGTCGAACCTTCGATCCGGGCGAAGCCGGTGATGATGTTCTTGGCGAAATCCGGTGCGATCTCGAAGAACTCGCCCTCGTCCACGACCTTGTAGATCAATTCCTTCATGTCGTAGGGCTTGTTCGGGTTGGCGGGCACCAGCGTGTCCAAGGACGGCTCCTCCCGATCCGGCGGATCGTCGGTCGGACGCACGGGCGGCTTCTCGCGGTTGTTCAACGGCAAGAAGCCGAAGAGCCTGCGCACTTCCGCCAGCGCCTCGACGTCGCTTTCGAAGGCGAGATCGGCCACACCCGAGCGCTGGGTGTGGGTCGTGGCGCCGCCGAGTTCTTCCGCCGTCACGATCTCGTTGGTGACCGTTTTGACGACGTCCGGCCCGGTCACGAACATGTACGAGCTGTCCTGGACCATGAAGATGAAATCGGTCATCGCCGGACTGTAGACGGCACCGCCCGCGCAAGGGCCCATGATGACCGAGATCTGGGGGATCACGCCGGAGGCCAAGACGTTGCGCTGGAAGACTTCGGCGTAACCGGCGAGCGAGGCGACACCTTCTTGGATGCGGGCTCCGCCCGAGTCGTTGAGTCCGATCACCGGGGCGCCGACCTTGATCGCCCGGTCCATGATCTTGCAGATCTTCTCGGCGTGGGCCTCCGAGAGCGACCCGCCGAAGACCGTGAAGTCCTGAGCGAACACGAAGACGAGACGGCCGTCGATCGTCCCTTGCCCGGTCACCACCCCGTCGCCCGGGATATGCTGCTGGTCCATCCCGAAGTCGGTGCAGCGGTGCTCGACGAACATGTCCGTCTCTTCGAACGAGCCGGGATCGAGCAAGAGCTCGATCCGTTCGCGCGCGGTGAGCTTGCCCCGCGCGTGCTGCGCTTCGATCCGCCGCCTGCCGCCACCGAGCCGCGCGGCCTGGCGCTTCTGCTCGAGTTTCTCGAGGATCTCTTGCACCGTTCGTCCCCTTCGCCCGCGACGAAGTCGCTCGCGTGACCGTTCCGTGGCCGCTCGGCTAGCAGTTTGTTGCGCTGCGGCAAAGACGCCCCCTGCGCCGGCGCGGAAGAGCGCGCCCGCGAACCGCCCCCGCTCTTCGCCACACGGAACCGCCCGATCCGGGCGAGCGAAGCCCGCGCGAGCCGCAGAACCCGCGCCGTCGCGCTTTACCTTTCGCGCACTACCGCGAATTCGTCGCGGTCGAGCGGATCGTCCGCGCGCGCAAGCGCGTTTCGGTGTGCGCGAAACGGCTGTCGGAAGGCGTCGAGCGCGCGCGAGCGATCACGTTTTTTCCTTGAGCAGGCGCAAGAACCGCTCGGCGGCGGCGAGATCGCGCCGCAGCGCGGCGAGGCGACGTTGTTGCTCGCGCTCTTCGCCCCAGCGCTCGATCTCGTAGAGTTCGTCGAGCTGGGCGAGGGTGAACGCGCGCTCGGCGGACAGCACCCCCCGCCACAGAGCCAGGCCGAGGACGAGCGAGCCGGTGGTGGTCACCGCCGCGTGCAGACCCACGAGCGGCCAATCGGCGACCGATTCCACCACCGCGCGCAAGGCGGAAAGGCTCGATTGCGGCTGCGGAGCGGGATCGAGAGTGCGGACGGGATGCAGGCGCGCCCCGTAGGTTTCGGCCAACCAGTCGAGCCAGGGTTGCCAACGCTCCTGCTGACGCTGCGCGAGCTCGACCGGCGAGGTCGCCCGGTAGCACAAGAGCTCGGTCGCGGCATAAGCCACCACCTCGTCGATCGCATCGGCGCGCCGTTGGGGCATGAGATCGGTCGCCGTCACCGCGAGCCGGGTCAAGGGCATGGTGTGCGGCTCGATCCGCTCCTTCTGGCCGTCCCATTCTTCGGCCACGGCGTGCGCGAGCGCGCGTGTCGGCAACTTCAGGATCTGCCGCGCCGGTGTCCGCACCGGTCGCCCGTCGAGCAGCACCGCGCTCGGCGGCGGGCTCTCGTCCACCGACACCGCGCGATAAAAGCGTCTCATGCCGAGCGCGCCTCCACGCCTCTGCGGCGTTCGACTTCGCGGACGAGTTCGATCGTGCGCACGAGCACGTCGGGCGCGACGCTCATCGATTCGATCCCGCACTCGACCAGGAACGCCGCGATCTCGGGATAGTCCGAAGGCGCCTGGCCGCAGATCCCGATGTGCCGGCCGGCGCGGCGCGCACCTTCCACCGCCTGCCGCAAGAAGGCGGTGACGGCGGGATCGCGCTCGTCGAAGGCCTCGGCGACGAGCGCGCTGTCGCGGTCGACCCCGAGCACGAGCTGGGTGAGATCGTTGGAGCCGATCGAGAAACCGTCGAAGCGCTGCGCGAAGGCGTCGAGGTTGATCACATTGCTCGGGATCTCGCACATGACATAGACCTCGAGCCCGTCTCTGCCGCGCACGAGCCCCTCCTCGGCCATCGCCGCGAGCACCGCGTCGGCCTCCTGCACGCGTCGGCAGAAGGGGATCATGACGACGAGATTGGTGAGACCCATCACCTCCCGGACCCGCCGCATCGCCCGGCATTCGAGCGCGAAGGCCTCGCGATAGCCGGGATGCACGTAGCGCGCCGCCCCGCGCCAGCCCAACATGGGGTTCTCTTCGCGAGGTTCGAAATCGCGCCCGCCCAACAGGCGTGCGTATTCGTTGCTCTTGAAATCCGAGAGCCGGACGACCACGGGACGCGGCCAGAAGGCGGCGCAGATCGTGCCCACCGCCTCGGAGAGCTTGGTGACGAAATAATCCCGAGGCGAAGACCATCCTTCGAGGAGCTCGGCGATCGCACGGCGCTCCGCCGGGTCGCTCACCCGCTCGGGGTACAGAAGCGCCATCGGGTGCACCCGGATGTCCTCGCTGATCACGAATTCCAGCCGCGCGAGCCCGACCCCGTCGGCGGGGAGCGAAGCGAGGCCGAAGGCGAGATCGGGATTGCCCAGGTTGATCATCACCCGGGTCTTGGGCCGCTCGAGCGTCGCGAGATCGACGCGGCGGACCTCGAAGGGCACGGCGCCCTCGTAGACCTTGCCGACCTCGCCTTCCGCACAGGACACGGTGACGGTGGCGCCTTCGGCGATCGCCCGCGTCGCCCCTTCCGCGCCCACCACCGCCGGAATGCCGAGCTCGCGGGCGACGATCGCGGCGTGACAGGTCCGCCCGCCGCGATTGGTGACGATCGCCGCCGCGCGCTTCATCACCGGCTCCCAGTCGGGCGTCGTGGTATCGGCGACGAGCACCTCGCTGTCGCGGAACGAGGCGAGATCCCGCGGGTCCCTGACGATGCGCGCCGATCCCGAAGCGATCTTGGTGCCCACCGCGCGACCGGCCACCAGCACGCGCCCCGAGCCCAGAAGACGCCACGTCTCGACCACCGGTTCGCGGCGCTGCGAGGCCACGGTCTCCGGGCGCGCCTGGACGAGGTAGAGCCGGCCGTCGAGCCCGTCCAACGCCCATTCCATGTCCATGGGCATGGGCCGTCCGGCCTTGCGGGAATAATGTTTTTCGATCGCGATCGCCCAGCCGGCGAGCTCGAGCACCTGTTCGTCGGAAAGGCAGAACCGCCGCCGCTCTTCCGGCGAGGTCGGCTTGTTGATCACCGCCTCGCGCGTGCGGCCCTCGGCGTAGACCATCTTGACCTTCTTGGCGCCGAGCCGGCGGCGCAAGACGGCGCGCTTGCCGAGTTCGAAGGTGGGCTTGTGCACGTACCACTCGTCGACGTCGACCGCTCCCTGGACGACGTTCTCCCCCAGACCCCAAGCACCGGTGAGAAAGACGACGTCGGGAAAACCGGTCTCGGTGTCGATCGAGAACATCACCCCGGCCGCTCCGAGATCGGAGCGGACCATTTTCTGCACGCCCACCGAAAGCGCCACCTTGAAGTGATCGAAACCCTTGTCGATGCGATAGGAGATCGCCCGGTCGGTGAACAGCGAGGCCATGCAGCGGCGCACGGCGTCCAGGAGCATCGCGCGGCCGCGCACGTTGAGATAAGTGTCGTGCTGGCCGGCGAAGCTCGCGGTGGGGAGGTCCTCCGCGGTCGCCGAGGACCGTACGGCCAAGGAGAGCTCGGGACCGTATTCCCCTTCGAGCCGCTCGTAGGCGTCGAGGATCTCGGCCTCGATGTCGGCGGGCAGGCCGGCGGCGTAGACGAGCTCGCGACAGCGCGCCCCGGCGCGGGCGAGGGCGGCGACGTCGCGCTTGTCGAGCCCCGATAGCGCTCTTCTGAGCTCGGGCTCGATGCCGGCGCGGGCGATCGTCGCGCGGAAAGCCTCCGCGGTGATTGCGAAACCGTTCGGGATCCGCACGCCCAAGGGCGAGAGCTCGCGCACGAGCTCGCCCAAAGAAGCGTTCTTGCCGCCCACGAGCGCGACATCGGCCATCGAGAGCTCGCCGAACCAACGAATCCACCGTCCGGTGCTCAACGCTCGTCTCCCCCGCCATCGCGTCTTCCCGTTCCCGTTCCTTCCCCGCCGACCGTGACGGTCAGGCGACCGGCCGGATGCGTGCGGGCTCGCGCAGATGGTCGAGAAGCTCTTCGAACCGCGAGAGCACGCATCGGGCCCCGGCGGCGTAGAGCTCCTCGACCGGATGATTGCCCCACGCCACGCCGATGGGCGCGACCCCGGCCGCTTTCGCCATGAGGACGTCGAAACTCGTGTCCCCGATCATGACCGTGGCCTCGCGCGCCGCCCCGGTCTCGGCGAGCGCGGCCTCGATCATCGCCGGATGCGGCTTGGAAGGATGCCGGTCGGCCGTCTGCAAGGTCACGAAGTGGCGCTCGAGACCGTGGCGCGCGAGCACGGCTTTGAGACCGCGCATCGCCTTGCCGGTCGCCACCCCCAGAAGCCATCCTTCGCGCGCGAGCGCATCGAGCACCTCGCGCGCTCCCGGAAAGAGCGGCTCGTCGAAATCGGGGCGAGCGCGCCGGGCGAAGAACGCGCGCTTGTAATGCTCGGCCAGACGCTCGGCGAGTTCCGCGTCGGGCTCGGGAAGGAGCGCGGCGGTCGCGAGCGGCAGCGCGAGCCCGACGATCCGGCGCACGGCTTCGGGAGCCGGCGGCTCGAGCTTCTCGGCGCGGAAGGCCTCTTGCATGCAGGCGACGATGGTCGCCTGGCTGTCGACGAGGGTTCCGTCGACATCGAAGATGGCGAGGCGCAGCGTCATGGACTTCGATCCCGGCTGCTCCTCAAATCGTGCCCCGAGCCGCGGCCGGCAAGGGCCGGCGACCACGGGGCTCACCGGGCCTCGGGCCAGTCGTCGAGACGAGCACCGGGGAGCTCGGGCCGCTCGAGCCCGAGCCAGGCGAGAGCGGCGCGGAAGGCTTCCGGCGGATCGGCGGCGATGCGGAGCGGCCGGCCCTTGGGGCGCGGGATCTCGATCTCCCGGGCGTGGAGCATGAGCCCCTTGGGCGCTCCTTCGAGGCGGGCGCGCTCGCCCCCGTACTTGCCGTCGCCCAGGATCGGAGCCCCGATCGCGGCGCAATGCGCGCGTAGCTGGTGGGTCCGCCCGGTATAGGGCAGGAGGGCCACCCAGGCGGCGACCTTGCCCGCGCGGGCGAGCACCTTGAACGCGGTCTTGGCCCAGCGGCCTTCTTCTTCCTCCTCCACCGGCTCGACTTTCTCGCGTCCTTTGGCTCCGCGCTTTTCGAGCGGGAGCTCGATCTCGCCCTCGTTGCGCTCGGGGCCTTTGACCAGGATCGCCCAGTAGAGCTTGCGGATCCGGCGTTGCTGGAAGGCGAAGCCGAGCTCGCGGGCGACTTCGGCCGTGCGCGCGACCACCACGACACCGGACGTGTCTCGATCCAGGCGATGCACGAGACGCGGCTTCTCCCCGCGCTCGGCGAAGGCTTCGAGCAGACCGTCGAGATGGCGGGTGGTCTTGGGGCCGCCCTGGACGGCGAGCCCGGGCGGCTTGTTGAAGGCGAGGATACGATCGTCCTCGTAGATCAGAAGCCCGCGCACGAAGGCCCGATCGGCGGGGGTGAGCGGGCGCTTTTTCGTCTCCTCGGCAGCAGGAGCCTCACGCGCCGTCTCTGGCAGCGGAGGGACGCGCACGGTCTGGCCGGCGAGGAGGCGAAGCGAGCCTTCCGCGCGCTTTCCGTCCACCCGGAACTGGCCGGTGCGCAGGAGCTTCTGCATCTCGCCGAAGCCCAGGCCCGGGAAATGCGTGCGGATCCAGCGATCGAGACGCCAGCCGGCCTCGGCCGGCGCCACGGTGCGCTGTTCGACCCGCCCTCGCCGCTGCGTCGCTTCGGGCGAGCCGGGGCGTTGGTCTCGGGTCTTCGCGGCCTCGCTCACGGCTCGCCTCGCTCCCCGTCGGCTCGTGCCGCTTCCGTGCTCGCCCGCGCGCGGCCGCGCTCCTCGCGCAGGCGATCGAGCTCGGCCAGGCGTTCTTTGAGCCGCGCTTCGAACCCTTGATCGGTCGGGACGTAGTAGCGCTCGCGGCTCATTCCTGCGGGGAAATAGTTCTGCCCGGAGAAGCGGTCCGGGGCTTCGTGGTCGTACTCGTAGCCGCGGCCGTAGCCGAGCTCGCGCATGAGCCGCGTCGGCGCGTTCAGGATGTGCATGGGCGGCGGCAGAGAGCCCTTCTCCTTGGCGGCGCGCATCGCGCCGCCGAAGGCGCGGTAAACCGCGTTCGATTTGGGCGCGAGGGCGAGATAGACCACCGCCTCGGCCAAGGCGAGTTCGCCTTCCGGGCTGCCGAGCCGTTCGTAAGCCTCGGCCGCGGCGAGCGCGAGCGGCAGGGCGCGGGGATCGGCGAGGCCGATGTCCTCGCTCGCCATGCGCACCATGCGCCGCGCGAGGTAGCGCGGGTCCTCGCCCCCGTCCAACATGCGACAGAACCAATAGAGCGCGGCATCGGGATCCGAGCCGCGCACGGATTTGTGCAAGGCGCTGATGAGATTGTAATGCGCCTCTTGTTCCTTGTCGTAGATCGGCAGACGCCGCTGGAGGATCTCGGCGAGCTCGGCCGTGCCCAGAACGGGCTCGCTCGGGAGATCGGCGATCGCCTCGACCATGTTCAGAAGATACCGTCCGTCGCCGTCGGCGAGCTCGCACAAGCGTCGTCGCGCCGCCGGATCGAGCGGAAGGCGCCGGCCGAGATGGGCTTCCGCGCGCTCGAGCAGCCGTTCGAGCGCGTCCGGCGAGAGGCGTTCGAGGACGACGACCCGACAGCGGGAAAGAAGGGGCGGGGTGAGCGCGAAGGACGGGTTCTCGGTCGTGGCACCGATGAGCGTCACCGTGCCGTCCTCGACCTCGTGGAGGAGGCCGTCCTGTTGCGTGCGGTTGAAGCGGTGGATCTCGTCGATGAACAGGATCGGATGACGCCCGCGCGCGCGCCATTTCCGCGCTTCTTCGAAGGCCCGCCTGAGATCCGCCACCCCCGCCATGACCGCGGAAAGCGCGAGCATGGGCTCCCCCGTGGCCTTGGCGAGCAGCCGCGCGATCGTCGTCTTGCCCGAGCCCGGCGGGCCCCAAAGGACGAGCGAGGACAGCCGCTTGCGCGCGAGCATGCGGCCCAAGGGGCCGTCGGGGTCGAGTGCTTTGTCCTGGCCGAGCACGTCTTCCAAGCGCCGCGGTCGCAGCCGCTCGGCCAGAGGGGCGTCCGGCGACGGGGCCGGCTCGGCCTCCACCGGTGCGAAGAGATCGCCAGCGACGTTCACCCCACGCTCAACACGAGCCGTTGATCGCCGCGGCGTACGCCGATCTGCCATCCCCCTCGCGCCCCGCGTCGGAGAACCGCCTGCAGCTCGTCGACCGAAGCCACCGGCTGGCCGTTGACGCTCTCCAGGAGATCGCCCCGCCTGAATCCGAAGCGAGCGGCAAGGCGCGCGGGATCGACACCGAGCACGACGACTCCGCGCTCCACTCCCGCGAGCTCGAGCTCTTCGGCCAGGCCCGGAGTGAGCTCGCCCACGGTGAGGCCGTCCAAGGGATGGCGTCCCTCGAGGCGGGCGAGGTTGCGCGGCCGGCGCTCGGCCGGCTCCAAGGGCAAGCCGATCACCCGCTCCTGGCCGTCGCGCCGCACCACGAGCCGGACGCGCTCGCCCAAGGGTTTGAGGCTCAACCGATAGGCCAGGCTCGAGGGATCGTCGACCGCCACCCCGTCCACGTTCTCGATCACGTCGCCGGCGCGCAGCCCCGCGCGGGCGGCGGGGCCGCCCGGGATCACCCGCCGGACGAGCACCCCACGCGGGCGGTCGAGGCCGAGGTCTCGGGCGATGTCACTGTCCACCGCCTGCACTTCGGCGCCGAGCCAGGGACGGGCGAGGTCGCGGCGCCCGCCCTCGAGCGCGGCGAGCCGCGCCGCCACGAGATTGGCGGGAACCGCGAAGCCGATCCCGATCGAGCCGCCGGAGCGGGTGAAGATCGCGGTGTTGATGCCGATCAGTCGGCCGTCGGCGGTGACCAGGGCCCCGCCCGAGTTGCCCGGATTGATCGCGGCATCGGTCTGGATGAAGGAGACGTCTTTCTCGAGCGCCGGATGCGTGCGGCTCTTGGCCGAGACGATGCCCAAGGTGACGGTCTGGCCGATACCGAAGGGATTGCCGATGGCGAGGACGACGTCGCCCACTTCGATCGCGTCCGAATCCCCGAGCGGGACGGTGGGCAGACGCTCGCCCGGGACGTCGATCTTCAAGAAGGCGAGATCGCTGCCGCGATCGGAGCCCAACACGCGCGCCCTGAAGCTGCGCCGGTCGGCGAGGACGACTTCGATCTCCTCCGCCCCCTCCACCACGTGGTGGTTGGTCACCACGAGCCCGTCGGGGCGGAGGATGACCCCCGACCCCAAGGACGTTTCGATGCGCGGACGAGGCCGACCGAGCCCACCGGGGCCGAAGAAGAACTGAAAGAGAGGATCGTCGAAGAAAGGCTCGCGGGCGAGCGTGGTCTTGCGGCTGGTGATGCTCACCACCGCCGGTGCGACGCGGCGGACGATCGGCGCGAAGGAGGAGCGCGCACCGAGCTCGATGGAACGAGCCGGCTCGA
The DNA here is from genome assembly GCA_025062095.1 of Geminicoccaceae bacterium. Lineage (GTDB taxonomy): Bacteria > Pseudomonadota > Alphaproteobacteria > Geminicoccales > Geminicoccaceae > JANXAZ01. The sequence goes on along the minus strand of JANXAZ010000007.1, from coordinate 77,188 downwards.
GCGGCTGCGCGTCGCTCGTCGCACAGCCGCTCAGAAGGGCGAGGCCGACGAGAAGAGCGGAGGCGAGGCGGGAGAACATCTCGCCCCCCGCCGCGGTCTCAAGCCGCCCCGGCCGGTGCCGCGGGCGCGCCTTGGGCGCCGAGGGGCTTGCCTTTGGCCGAGACGTCGCGATCGACGAGCTCGATCACCGCCAGGGGAGCGTTGTCCCCTTGCCGGAACCCCGCCTTGAGGATCCGGCAGTACCCGCCCGGACGGTCCTTGTAGCGCGGGCCCAGGACCCGGATGAGCTTGTCGGCCGTGGCCTCCGAGCGGGTGCGGGCGATCAACAGCCGTCGCGCGTGGAGATCGCCCCTCTTCCCCAAGGTGATGAGTTTCTCCACCACGGGTCTGAGCTCTTTGGCCTTGGCGAGCGTGGTCGTGATCTGCTCGTGGTGGACGAGCGCCTGGGCCAGATTGGCCAAGAGCGCCTTTCGATGTGACCAGGTCCGGCTCAAGCCGCGACCGCGCTTCCGATGCCGCATCGCCTCTCGTCCCCGTATCCGCCGCCGAGCGCGGGTGCGCGCGGGCGCCCCCGGCTCAGAACGGTTCCTCGATCTTGCGGGCCAGCTCCTCGATGTTCTCGGGCGGCCAGCCCGGCACCTCCATGCCGAGGTGCAGGCCCATCTGGGCCAAGACCTCCTTGATCTCGTTCAAAGACTTGCGGCCGAAGTTGGGCGTGCGCAACAGCTCCGCCTCGGTCTTCTGGACGAGATCGCCGATGTAGACGATGTTGTCGTTCTTGAGGCAGTTGGCGGAGCGCACCGAGAGCTCGAGCTCGTCCACCTTGCGCAAGAGATTGGGGTTGAAGGGAAGCTCGGGGCGCCGCTCGGTCGGCACGCCGAGGTGCGGTTCTTCGAAGGTGATGAAGAGCTGGAGCTGGTCCTGCAGGATCCGCGCAGCATAGGCCACCGCGTCCTCGGGCGCCACCGAGCCGTCGGTTTCGACCTGCATGACGAGCTTGTCGTAGTCGGTCTGCTGGCCGACGCGGGCGTTGTCGACCCGATAGGCGACCTTGCGCACCGGGCTGTAGATCGCATCGATCGCGATGAGCCCGATCGGCGCGTCCTCGCTCTTGAGAAGATGCGCGGGCACGTAGCCCTTGCCGCGGGTGATCGTCAGCTCCATCGAGAGCTTGCCGCCCTGGTCGACGTGGCAGATCACGAGATCGGGATCCATGATCTCGACGTCCGCGGGCGTCTCGATCATCCCCGCGGTCACCACCTTCGGGCCTTCGACGCGCAGCGTCGCCCGTTTCGGTCCCTCGCTGTGCAGCCGGATGCCGATCTGCTTGAGGTTGAGGACGATGTCCGTGACGTCCTCGCGCACGCCCGGGATGGTCGAGAACTCGTGCAGGACCCCGTCGATGTGCACGGCGGTGATCGCCGCCCCTTGCAGCGAGGACAACAGCACCCGCCGGAGCGCGTTGCCGAGCGTGATCCCGAAACCGCGCTCGAGCGGCTCGACGATGAGCGTCGCCTCGCGGTCGGGACGCCGTCCCGGCACCACCTCGACCTTCTGAGGCTTGATGAGCTCTTGCCAGTTCTTGGCGATGAGCGAACCACTTCGCGTCTGAACGCCAGCCATGTTCCGAAGTCCCGCGCCCCGCGCGGCGCTCGCGCCGGCGGGGACGATGCCTGTGATCGACGTTCGCGAACGGTCAGACCCGTCGCCGCTTGCGCGGCCGGCAGCCGTTGTGCGGGATCGGCGTCACGTCGCGGATCGCGGTGATCACGAGTCCCACGGACTGCAGCGCGCGCAGGGCCGACTCCCGGCCCGAGCCGGGCCCGCGGACCTCCACCTCGATCGTCCGCATGCCGTGCTCCATGGCCTTGCGTCCGGCCGCCTCCCCCGCGACCTGGGCGGCGAAGGGCGTGGACTTGCGCGAGCCCTTGAAGCCCTGCGATCCGGCCGACGCCCAGGCGATCGTGTTGCCTTGGGCATCCGTGATCGTGATCATGGTGTTGTTGAAGGTCGCGGCGACGTGCGCCACGCCCGAAGTGATGTTCTTGCGCTCGCGACGGCGAACGCGCGTCTGGGTTTCCTGAGCCATGGCTTACTTCTTCGGCGCCTTCTTCTTTCCGGCGATCGGCCGCGCCGGACCCTTGCGCGTACGGGCGTTGGTGTGGGTGCGCTGGCCGCGCACCGGGAGCCCGCGCCGGTGCCGCAACCCGCGGTAACAGCCGAGGTCCATCAGGCGCTTGATGTTCATCGCCACCTCGCGCCGGAGATCGCCTTCGACCTTGTATTCGCGGTCGATCACCTCGCGGATGCGCGCGATCTCGGCATCGGTGAGCTCGTGGGTGCGGCGCATGTGAGGAATGCCGCACTTGTCGAGGATGACTTTGGAATTGTTGGGACCGATGCCGTAGATGTAGGTCAGCGCGATCCAGATCGGCTTCTGGCTCGGAATGTTGACACCGGCGATACGGGCCACCTCAAACTCCCTCGGGCGCGTCCGGATTGACGACGAGCGCGACCCTCGCTTCCGGCGTCGCGCTCGAAAAGCTCACGGAGTATAGAGACGACAACCGTTCCGTCAACTCCCGGCTCCGTCGAGCAGCCGCGCGATCGCCGCCGTCACCTCCGGGATCGACGCCATCCCGTCGACCGTCCGCAGCACGCCGCGCGCGCGATAGAAACTCGCCAGCGGTGCGGTCTGCTCGACATAGGCGCGCAACCGACGGCGCACCGCCTCTTCGTTGTCGTCGGCCCGCCGCACGAACTCCGTACCGCCGCACTGATCGCACACGCCGTCGACCTTCGGGCGCTTGAACCGCTCGTGGTAGCCGGCGCCGCAGCGCGCGCAGGCGAAGCGGCCGGCGATCCGCGCGACGAGGGCTTCCGCGTCGACCCGGAACTCGATCACCGCATCGAGCTTCTCGCCCCGCTCGGCGAGAAGCGCCTCGAGCGCCTCGGCCTGGGCGACGGTGCGCGGGAAGCCGTCGAGGACGAAGCCCTTTGCGCAGTCCGGCCGCCCGAGCCGGTCGCGGATCACTCCGATCATGATCTCGTCGGAGACGAGCTCGCCCCGCTCCATCACCGCCTTGGCCTTCAGGCCGATCTCGGTGCCGGCGGCCACCGCCTCGCGCAGCATGTCCCCGGTCGAGAGATGGGGGATGCCGTAGCGCTCCTTGAGCCACTGCGCCTGCGTCCCCTTGCCGGCCCCGGGCGGCCCGAGCAGCACGAGCCTCATCCGCGTCTCCCGCGCAGCCGCGCCTTGCGGATCAGCCCTTCGTACTGGTGGGCGATCAGATGCGCCTGGATCTGCGCCACCGTGTCCATGGTCACCGAAACGACGATCAGAAGCGAGGTGCCACCGAAATAGAAGGGCACCGCGTATTGCGCGATCAGGATCTCCGGCAGCACGCAGACCGCGGCGAGATAGATCGCCCCCACGGCGGTCAGGCGGGTGAGCACGTAATCGAGATATTCGGCGGTGCGCTGCCCGGGCCGGATCCCGGGGATGAACCCCCCGTGCTTTTTGAGGTTCTCCGCCGTCTCCTGGGGGTTGAAGACGATCGAGGTGTAAAAGAAGGCGAAGAAGATGATGAGCGCGACGTAGATTGCGATGTGCAGCGGTTGACCGTAGCCGAGCGCAGTGGTGATCACGATCAGCCATTCCGGCCCCGCCTGCCCGGTGAAGCTGCCGATCGTCGCCGGCAGGAGCAGCAGCGAGCTCGCGAAGATGGCCGGGATCACCCCGCTCGTGTTGATCTTGAGCGGCAGATGCGTGCTCTCGCCGCCGAACATCCGGGTACCGCCGACCATCCGCTTGGGATATTGGACGAGGACCCGGCGCTGCGCCCTTTCCATGAACACGATGAAGGTCACGACCGCCGCCGCCATGACCATCAGGAAGAGAATGAACAGCGTCGACATGGCGCCGGTGCGACCGAGTTCGAGCAGCGCCGCGAGCGCGGAAGGCAGGCCGGCGATGATGCCCACGAAGATGATCAAGGAGATCCCGTTGCCGATCCCCCGCGCGGTGATCTGCTCGCCGAGCCACATCAAGAACACGGTGCCGCCCACGATCGTGATCACCGTGGTGATGCGGAAGAACCAACCCGGATCGATCACCGCCGAGCCGTTCGGCCCGCTCGTCGCCTCGAGCCCGATCGCCAGACCCCAGGCCTGGAACGCGGCGAGCGCCACCGTGAGATAGCGGGTGTACTGATTGATCTTCTTGCGCCCGACCTCGCCCTCTTTCTTGAGCTGTTCGAGGGTGGGCGACACCGCCGTCATCAGCTGCAGGATGATCGAAGCGGAAATATAGGGTAGGATGCCGAGGGCGAAGATCGACATCCGCTCGAGCGCGCCACCCGCGAACATGTTGAACATGCCGAGGATGCCGCCGCGCTGCTGGGCGAAGATCTGCGCCATGACCGCCGGGTCGATGCCCGGCAGCGGCACGTAGGTCCCCAAGCGGTAGACGATCAGGCAACCGAGCGTGAACCAGATGCGCTTCTTGAGCTCGGTCGCCTTGGCGAAGGCACCGAGGTTGATCGCGCTCGCGAGCTGCTCGGCGGCGGAGGCCATCGCGTCGACCTTCAGCCCCCGGCCGCCCCGCCGGCGGGCAGGATGACCCGACCGCCGGCCTTCTCCACCGCTTCGATCGCCTTCTTCGAGGCGTGGGCGACTTCGAGCTCGAGCGCCACGGTGAGCTCGCCGCGGCCCAACAGCCGCACGCCGTCGCGCGCGCGGCGGATCACCCCGGCCTCGACGAGTTTCTCGGCATCGAGCCGGGAGCCGGGTGCGATCTTGCCCTTGTCGACCGCCGCCTGCAGCTGGTCGAGGTTGAGGATCGCGTATTCGCGCCGGAAAGGGTTGTTGAAGCCGCGCTTGGGCAGACGCCGATAAAGCGGCATCTGCCCGCCTTCGAACCAAGGCGGCTTGGGGTTGCTCTTGCGCGCTTTCGCCCCCTTGTGACCCCGCCCGCAGGTCTTTCCCATCCCCGAGCCGATCCCGCGGCCCACGCGCTTGCGCGCCGACCGCGCCCCCGGGGCGCCCCTGAGCTCGTTGAGCTTCATGTCCCTCTCCCGTCGGGCCCGGTCGCCTCACCGCTCTTCCGTCGGCGGCACCGGCTCGACCCGCACGAGATGCTTCACCTTCTCGATCCGCCCCCGATTGGCTGGAGTATCCTCGATGACGCGGGAGCGATGCAACTTGTTGAGCCCGAGACAGACGAGCGTCGCCCGTTGGTCCCGATGCCGGCCGATCGGGCTCCTGATCTGGGTGACCTTGAGCCGGTTCCCGGTCACCGCTCCTTCCTCGGCCATCCTCTGCGCTCCGTCAATCCGGCCGCGCCTCGCCCGCCTCGCGCCGGCCGACGATATCGCTCACCTTCTTCCCGCGCTTGGCGGCCACTTGTCGCGGCGAGCACACCTGCGCGAGGGCGGCGAAGGTCGCCTTGACCATGTTGTGCGGATTGTTCGAACCCAGGGACTTGGCGACCACGTCGCTCACCCCCAGGGCCTCGAAGACCGCGCGCATGGGTCCTCCGGCGATGATCCCGGTGCCCGGCGGGGCGGCGCGCAGGATCACGCTGCCGGCTCCGAACTTGCCCTTGACGTCGTGATGGAGCGTCCGCCCCTGCCGCAGCGGGACCCGGATCATCGAGCGCTTCGCCTGCTCGGTGGCCTTGCGCACCGCTTCCGGCACTTCCCTTGCCTTGCCCGAACCGTAGCCGACCCGCCCTTTGCCGTCGCCGACCACGACCAGCGCCGAGAAGCCGAAGCGGCGTCCGCCCTTGACCACCTTGGCGACGCGATTGACGCTCACGAGCCGATCGATCAGCTCGCCTTCGCTGCGCTCCTCGCCCGCCGTCCGTTCGCGTGCCCGTGCCATTCTCGTCCCCGAGTTCAGAACCGGAGCCCGCCTTCCCGAGCCCCTTCGGCCAGGGCCTTCACCCGGCCGTGGTATTTGTAGCCGCCGCGATCGAACACGACCGCCTCGATCCCGGCGGCGCGGGCGCGCTCCGCGAGCGCCCGCCCCACCTGGTACGCCGCGGCCACCGTCGAGCCCTTCTCGAGCACCTTGCGCAGCTCGCGATCGAGCGAAGAGGCGGCGACCAGGGTCCGACCCTGGGCGTCGTCGATGATCTGCGCGTAGATGTGCCGGCTGGAGCGGAAAACGCTCAGGCGCGGTCGCCCGCCGCTCTGCGTCCGGATCCGATAACGGACCCGCCTGGCCCTGCGCTCGAACCGCTCTTGTGCAGACAACATGGCTACTTCTTCTTGCCTTCCTTGCGCAAGATCACCTCGTCCGCGTATTTGATGCCCTTGCCCTTGTACGGCTCGGGCTTGCGGAAGCTGCGGATCTCGGCCGCGATCTGACCCACCTTCTGCTTGTCGGCACCGCTCACCGTGATCTGGTTCGGGTTCTCGCAGGTGATCTTGATGTCGGGAGGGATGGCGTACTTGATGTCGTGGCTGAACCCGAGCTGCAGAGTCAGGATCTTGCCGTCGGACGCCGCCCGGTAGCCCACCCCGTTGATCTCCAGGCGCTTGGTGAACCCCTCGGAGACTCCCTTGACGAGGTTGGCGAGCAGACTGCGCGACAGCCCCCACATCGCGCGCGCCCGTTGCGTGTCGCTGCGCGGGCGGACGACGAGCCGCCCGTCTTCGAGCGTCACCGACACCTCCGGCGGCAGGGGTTGGACGAGCTCGCCGAGCCGGCCCTTGGCCCGCACGGCGTTGCCCTCGATCGCCACGGTGACCCCGGCGGGGACGGGCACGGGATGTTTGCCGATGCGCGACATGATCAGAACACCGTGCAGAGCACTTCACCGCCCACCCGCAGCTCGCGGGCCTCGGCGTCCGACAACACCCCCCGCGGCGTCGAGAGGATCGCGATCCCGAGACCGTTGTAGACCTTGGGCAGGTCCTTCACGCCGGCGTAGATCCTCCGTCCGGGCTTGGAGACGCGCCGGATCTCGCGGATCACCGGCTCGCCGTTGTGGTATTTGAGCTCGATCGACAGCTCCTTGATGCCCGGGCGCACGTCGATCGTTTCGTAATTGCGGATGTAGCCCTCGCGCTTCAAGACGTCGAGGACGCGCTCGCGCAATTTGGACGCCGGCGTGCGCACCACCGCCTTCTGCGCCCGCTGCGCGTTGCGGATGCGCGTGATCATGTCGCCGAGCGGATCAGACCCGACCATCGTTCACCGTCCTCACCAGCTCGCCTTGACACAGCCCGGGATCAACCCCTGGCCCGCGAGGTCCCGAAGCGCGATGCGCGACAGCCCGAACTTGCGGTAATAACCGCGCGGCCGACCCGTGAGCAGGCAGCGGTTGCGCACCCGCACGGGCGAACTGTTGCGCGGCAGCTTGGCGAGCGCCAGCGTCGCCTCGAACCGCTCCTCGGGATCGCGGGTGCGGTCCATGATGATCTTCTTGAGCGCCGCCCGTTTGGCCTCGAATTTGGCGACCAGACGACGTCGACGCTCGTTCTTCTCGATCGCGCTCTTCTTGGCCATCGCTCACTTCCGGAACGGCATGTTGAACGCGGCGAGGAGGGCCTTGGCCTCCTCGTCCGTCTTCGCCGTGGTGCAGATGATGACGTCCATCCCCCGCACCTCGTCGATCTCGTCGTAGTTGATCTCCGGGAAGATGATCTGCTCCTTGATCCCCAGGGCGTAGTTCCCCCGGCCGTCGAAGGCCTTGTCGGAGACGCCGCGGAAATCCCGCACGCGCGGCAGGGCGATGTTGATGAGCCGATCGAGGAACTCGTACATCCGCGCGCCTCGCAAGGTGACCTTGCAGCCGATCGGCATCCCCTTGCGGACCTTGAAATTGGCCACCGACTTGCGCGCCCGGCAGGGCACCGGCTTCTGCCCGGCGATCAGAGCCATGTCGCGCATCGCGTATTCGAGCTTCTTGCGATCGGCGACCGCCTCGCCCACCCCCATGTTGAGCACGATCTTCTCGAGCTTCGGCACCTGCATCGGGTTCTTGTAGCCGAACCGCTCGATGAGCTGCGGTCGGATCGTGCGCTCGTAATATTCCTTGAGCCTCGCCATGGCGCCGTCCTCAGCGATCGATGAGCTCGCCGGAGCGCTTGGCGTAGCGCACCTTGCGGCCGTCCTCGAGGATCTTGAACCCCACCCGCGTCGGCTTGCCGTCCTTGGGATCGATGTGGGCGAGATTGGCGATGCTGATCGGCGCCTCCTTGGTCACGATGCCGCCTTGCGGATTGCGCGGGGAGGGCTTGACGTGCCGCTTGACGAGCCGCACGCCCTGCACGATCGCCCGGCCCTCGTCCGGGAACACCTTGAGGACCTCGCCCTGCTTGCCTTTGTCGCGACCGGTCGTGACGACGACCTTGTCGCCCTTCTTGATCTTGGCGGCCATCAGAGCACCTCGGGGGCGAGCGAAATGATCTTCATGAACTTCTTGGCCCGCAGCTCGCGCGTCACCGGCCCGAAGATCCGCGTCCCGATCGGCTCGCCCTGATCGTTGATCAGCACCGCGGCGTTCTTGTCGAAGCGGATCGAGGTCCCGTCCGGACGGTGGATCTCCTTCGCCGTGCGCACGATCACCGCTTTCGCGACCTCGCCCTTCTTCACCTTGCCGCGCGGGATCGCCTCTTTGATCGCCACGACGATGACGTCGCCGACCGTGCCCCACTTGCGGTGCGAGCCGCCCAGCACGCGAATGCACTCGACCCGGCGCGCGCCGGAGTTGTCGGCCACCTCGAGATCCGTCTCGGGCATGATCATGGCACGTTCACTCCCGACCCGCCACCTCTTCCGGCTCTACCACCACTTCCCAGCGCTTGCGCGCGGAGAGCGGCCGGCATTCGCGGATCTTGACCACGTCCCCGACCTTGAACCGGTTCTCGGGGTCGTGCGCCATGTATTTCTTCGACCGCGTCACGGTCTTACCGTAGAGCGGATGCGGGAACCGACGATCGACGCGAACGACGATCGTCTTGTCCATCTTGTCGCTCACCACCACGCCTTGAAGGATCCGACGCGGCATCGCTCTTCACCTCTTCGCCTGCGCCGCCGCGCGTGCCCGTCGGCGCTCGTTGAGCACCGTGAGCACGCGGGCGATCTCGCGCCGCACCTCGCGGATGCGGCGGGTGTTCTCGAGTTGGCCCGTCGCCTTCTGGAACCTCAGGTTGAACTGCTCCCTCTTGAGCTCCAACAGACGCCCCTTGAGCTGCTCGTCGGTCTGCGCCCGCAGTTCCTGCGCGGTCATCGCCTCACGCCCCTTCCCGCACGCGCGCGACGAACTTGGTCTTGATCGGCAATTTGGCCGCCCCGCGCTCGATCGCTTCCCGGGCGAGCTCGGCCGGCACGCCGTCGATCTCGAACAGGATCCGCCCCGGCTTGACCCGACAGATCCAGTACTCCACCGAACCCTTGCCCTTGCCCATGCGCACTTCGGCCGGCTTCTTGGTCACCGGCACGTCCGGGAAGACGCGGATCCACACCCGCCCCGCGCGCTTGAGATGGCGCGTGATCGCCCGTCGCGCCGCCTCGAGCTGGCGGGCGGTCACCCGTTCGGGCTCCAGAGCCTTCATCCCGTACGAGCCGAAGGCCAAGCTGTAGCCGGCCTTGGCGATCCCGTGGATGCGCCCCTTGTGGGCCTTACGGTACTTGGTCCGACTGGGCTGCAACATCAAGCTTCGCTCCCGCGCCGGCTCTCGGAACGCGGAGGCCCGGCCTCGGCCAGCCTGCGATCATAGGCCATCGGATCGTGCTCGAAGATGTCCCCGCGGTAGACCCAGACCTTGACCCCGCAGGTCCCGTACGGCGTCACCGCCGTCGCCCGCCCGAAGTCGATGTTCGCGCGCAGGGTGTGCAGCGGCACCCTCCCTTCTCGATACCACTCCGAACGCGCGATCTCCGCTCCGCCGAGCCGACCACTGCAGGTCACCTTGATCCCCTGCGCGCCCAGCCGCATCGCCGCCTGCACCGCGCGCTTCATCGCCCGCCGGAAGGTCACCCGCTTCTCGAGCTGCTGAGCGATGTTCTCGGCCACGAGCTTGGCGTCCAACTCGGGCTTGCGGACCTCGACGATGTTGAGCGCGACCTCGCCCGAGGTGAGCGCGCTCAACTCCTTGCGCAGGGTCTCGATCTCCGCGCCTTTCTTGCCGATCACCACCCCCGGCCGCGCGGTGTGGATCGTGACCCGCGCTTTTTTCGCCGGCCGCTCGATGACGATCCGGCTCACACCGGCCTGCGCCAGCCGCTTCTCGAGAAAGTTGCGGATCTTGAGATCCTCGGCCAGCAGGCGCGCATAGTCCTTGTCCGCGTACCAGCGCGAATCCCAGGTCCGGTTGATGCCGAGCCTGAGGCCGATCGGGTTGACCTTCTGCCCCATCAGGCCTTCTCCTCTACCTGCCGGACCACGATCCGCAGCCGACTGAACGGTTTGAGGATCCGGGCGGCCCGCCCGCGCGCCCGCGCGTGCAGCCGTTTCAGCACGAGGTGTTTGCCCACGCTCGCCTCCGCCACCACGAGCCGATCGACGTCGAGCCCGTGGTTGTTCTCGGCGTTGGCGATGGCGCTCTCGAGCACCTTCTTGACCAGCCCCGCCGCCCGCTTGCGCGTGAACTGCAACGCCGTGACCGCCTTGCCCACCGGCATGCCGCGGATGAGACCGGCGACGAGATTGAGCTTCCTCGGGCTCACCCGCAGCATGAGCCCTTGGGCGAGGGCCTCGTTCGCGGCGAGCCTCCGCTGCTGCTTCGGCTTGCCCATGCTACTTCCTCTTCGCCTTCTTGTCGGCGCCGTGACCGTAGAAGGTGCGGGTCGGCGCGAACTCGCCGAGCTTGTGCCCGACCATGTTCTCGGTCACGTACACGGGAATGAACTTCTTGCCGTTGTGGACGGCGAAGGTGATGCCGACGAACTCCGGCACGATCGTCGACCGCCGCGACCAGGTCTTGATGATCTCCGTCCGGCCCGACGCCCGCACCTTCTCCACTTTGTCGAGGAGGTAGCCATCGACGAACGGACCCTTCCACACCGAGCGCGGCATGGCTCAGCTCCCGCGCGTCTTGGCGAGATGGCGGCTGCGCACGATCATGCTCTCCGTCCGCTTGTTTCTCCGCGTCTTGTAGCCCTTCGTCGGCTGACCCCACGGGCTCACCGGATGCCGCCCGCCCTTGGTCTTGCCCTCGCCGCCGCCGTGCGGATGGTCGATGGGGTTCATGCTCGTCCCGCGATTGTGCGGCCGCCGCCCCTTCCAGCGCATCCGCCCCGCCTTGCCCCAGCTCACGTTCTGATGGTCGGGATTGGAGACCGCCCCGATCGTCGCCATGCATTCCTGGTGGACCAGCCGGATCTCCCCCGACATCAGCCGCACCTGGGCGTAGTCCCCGTCGCGCCCGATGAGCTGCGCGAAGGTCCCCGCGGCGCGCGCGAGCTGTCCGCCCTTGCCGATCTTGAGCTCGACGTTGTGGATGATCGTCCCGACCGGGATGTTCTTGAGCGGCAGCGCGTTGCCCGGCTTGATGTCGACTTTCTCGCCGGCGATCACCGTGTCCCCGGGGGCGAGCCGCTGCGGGGCGAGAATGTAGGACTGCTCCCCGTCCGCGTAGCGCAGCAGGGCGATGAACGCCGTCCGATTGGGATCGTACTCCAGCCGCTCGACGGTCGCCGGCACGTTCCACTTGCGGCGCTTGAAGTCGATCAGACGATAGGCCCGCTTGTGTCCCCCACCGCGGAAGCGCACGGTGATGTGGCCGTGATGGTTGCGCCCGCCGGTGGACGGCTTGCCGCGGGTGAGAGCCTTGACCGGCTTGCCCTTGTAGAGCTCCGAGCGGTCGACCAGGACGAGCTGCCGGCGCGCCGGGCTCGTGGGCTTGTAGCTCTTGAGGGCCATCGCCTCAGATCCCCGTGGTCACATCGATCCGCGCGCCTTCGGCGAGCGTGACGATCGCCTTCTTGACGTCCGGCCGGCGCCCGATCCGCCCGCGGAACCGCTTGACCTTGCCCTTGACGTTCATGGTGTTGACGGCCTTGACCTTGACGTTGAAGAGCGCCTCGACGGCCGCCTTGATCTCGGGCTTGGTCGCGTCCTTGCGCACCTTGAAGACGACCTGGTTCTTCTCCGAGAGCATCGTCGCCTTCTCGGTGATCACCGGCGCGATGATGACATCATAGGTCGACGGCTTGATCATGACAGCCGCTCCACGAGACCCTGCACCGCCTCGGTGGTCAGCACGAGCGTATCGCGCCGAAGGATGTCGTAGACGTTGGCGCCTTGCACCGGCAGCACGTCGAGATCGGGAATGTTGCGCGCACCGAGCGCGAAATTGCGATCGATCTCCCGGCCGCCGATGATCAAGGCCGAGGACAAGCCGAGCCGGCGCATGGCCTCGACCACCCGCTTGGTCTTGGGCTCCGGCAGCTCGAGCTTGTCGAGCACCAAGAGCTTGCCCTCCTTGACCTTGGAGGAGAGGGCGCATTTGAGACCGAGCATGCGCACTTTGCGCGGGAGATCGATGGCGTGGCTGCGCGGCCGCGGCCCGTGCGCGACCCCGCCGCCCCGGAAGAGATTGGCCCGCCGCGAGCCGTGCCGCGCCCGACCCGTGCCCTTCTGCTTCCAGATCTTCTTGCCGCTCTTGTTGACCTCGCCGCGGGTCTTCACCTTGTGCGTGCCCGCCCGCCGCTTGGCCAACTGCCAGACCACGACCTGGTGCAGGATGTCCGGTCGCACCTCGACGCCGAAGATCGAATCGTCGAGTTCGACCGTCCCCACTTCCTCCGCAGCCAGATTGCGCACCGGGAGCAGCATCGTCAGGCCTCCGGCTCCTCGTGCACGATCGCTTCGGCCTCCTCACCGGGCTTCACGATCGCCGCCGGATACGGAGCCTCCTTGGGCAAGCGCTTCTTGACCGCGTCGCGGATCTCCACCCAGCCGCCGCGCGGACCCGGAACCCCGCCTTTGACCAGGATCAGCCCCAGTTGCGGATCGACGCCGAACACCTCGAGGTTCTGCACGGTCGCTCGGCGCGCGCCCATGTGCCCGGCCATCCGCTTGCCCTTGAAGACCTTTCCGGGATCCTGCCGGTTGCCGGTGGCACCATGAGAGCGGTGCGCGATCGACACCCCGTGGCTGGCCCGGAGGCCGCCGAAATTGTGCCGTTTCATGGCACCGGCGAAGCCTTTGCCGATCGTGATCGCCGACACGTCGACGAACTGACCGGCGACGAAGTGCCCGGCGTGGATCTCGCTGCCCACCTCGAGGAGCGCATCCGGGGAGACCCGGAACTCGGCGAGCTTCTCTTTGGGCTCGACCTTGGCCTTGGCGAAATGCCCGCGCATGGGCTTGGTCACGTTCTTGGTCTTGGCGCGGCCCGCACCGATCTGGACCGCGTAGTATCCGTCCTTCTCCGCCGTGCGCACGGCGACGACCTCGGCCTTGTCGACGTGCAGCACGGTCACCGGCACGTGGCTGCCGTCGACGCCGAACAGCCGCGTCATGCCGAGCTTGCGGGCGAGGAGCCCGGTGCGCATCGCCGCCCTCTCAGAGCTTGATCTCGACGTCCACCCCCGCCGCCAGATCGAGCTTCATGAGCGCATCGACCGTCTGCGGGGTGGGATCGACGATGTCCAACAGCCGCTTGTGCGTCCGGATCTCGAACTGCTCGCGGCTCTTCTTGTCGATGTGCGGCGAGCGGTTGACGGTGAACCGCTCGATCCGCGTCGGCAAGGGGATCGGACCGCGCACCCGAGCCCCGGTCCGCTTCGCCGTGCCGACGATCTCGCGCACCGACTGATCGAGCACGCGGTGATCGAAGGCCTTGAGGCGAATGCGAATGTTCTGCGTTTCCATGGTCCGCGATCCGATCCCTGCGCGCTCAGTCGAGAATGGCCGAAACCACGCCCGCGCCCACGGTCTTGCCGCCCTCGCGGATCGCGAAGCGCAGCCCCTGCTCCATCGCCACGGGGGCGATGAGCTCCACCTCGAGCGTCACGTTGTCGCCCGGCATGACCATCTCGACCCCCTCGGGCAGCTTGATCGCGCCGGTGACATCCGTCGTCCGGAAGTAGAACTGCGGACGGTAGTTGGAGAAGAACGGGGTGTGCCGTCCGCCCTCCTCCTTGGTCAGGATGTAGGTTTCGGCCTTGAACTTCCGGTGCGGGGTGATCGAGCCGGGCTTGCACACCACCTGACCGCGCTCGACCTCGTCCCGCTTGGTGCCCCGCAAGAGGATGCCGACGTTGTCGCCGGGCTCCCCCTGGTCGAGGAGCTTGCGGAACATCTCCACACCCGTGCACACCGTCTTCTGCGTCGGCCGCAGACCCACGATCTCGACCTCGTCGCCGACCTTGATCACCCCGCGCTCGATCCGGCCCGTCACCACCGTCCCGCGCCCGGAGATCGAGAACACGTCTTCGATCGGCATCAAAAACGGCTTGTCCTTTTCCCGGACCGGCTGCGGGATGTACTCGTCGACCGCCTTCATGAGCTCGAGGATGCTGTTCTTGCCGATGGCGTCGTCGCGCCCCTCGAGCGCGGCCAGCGCCGAACCCTTGACCACCGGGATCTGGTCGCCCGGGAAGCCGTATTTGGAGAGGAGCTCGCGCACCTCGAGCTCGACGAGCTCGAGGAGCTCGGGATCGTCGACCATGTCGACCTTGTTCATGTAGACGACGATCGCCGGCACCCCCACCTGCCGGGCCAGCAGGATGTGCTCGCGGGTCTGCGGCATGGGCCCGTCGGCGGCGGAGACGACGAGGATCGCGCCGTCCATCTGCGCCGCGCCGGTGATCATGTTCTTGATGTAGTCGGCGTGGCCCGGGCAATCGACGTGCGCGTAGTGCCGCTTGTCCGTCTCGTACTCGACGTGTGCGGTGTTGATCGTGATGCCCCGCGCCTTCTCCTCTGGCGCCTTGTCGATCTGATCGTAAGGCGTGAACTGGGCCTTGCCCTGTTCCGCGAGGACCTTGGTGATAGCCGCTGTCAAGGTGGTCTTGCCGTGGTCGACGTGGCCGATCGTGCCCACGTTGCAGTGCGGCTTGGTCCGTTCGAACTTTGCCTTGGCCATCTCCGGTCCTCCGCTCGAAAGCGCGCTCCGAGCCCGTTCCTCACGCGTACTTCGCCCGAATCTCTTCCGCGACCATCTGCGGGACGGGCTCGTAGTGATCGAAGTGCATGGTGAACTGCGCCCGACCCTGACTGAGCGAGCGCAGGGTGTTGACGTAGCCGAACATCGTGGCGAGCGGAACCATCGCCCGCACCACCTGGCCGTTGCCGCGCGGCTCCATGCCGGTGATCTGCCCGCGCCGGCTGTTCAGATCGCCGATGATGTCGCCCATGTATTCTTCGGGGGTCACGACCTCCACCCGCATCACCGGCTCGAGCAGCTGCGGCCCGGCCTTCGCCGCCGCCTCCTTGAAGGCGGCCCGCGCCGCGATCTCGAAGGCGAGATTGGAGCTGTCGACCTCGTGATAGGCGCCGTCCACCAGACGCACCTTGACGTCGATCATCGGGAAACCGGCGAGCACCCCGTTCTGCATCGCCGATTCGATGCCCTTCTGGACCCCCGGAATGAACTCCTTGGGCACCGCGCCGCCGACCACCTCGTTGACGAAGGTGAGCCCCGAGCCCTTCTCCCCCGGCTCGACCACGAGCTTGACGCGCGCGAACTGACCGGCGCCACCGGTCTGCTTCTTGTGCGTGTAGTCGACCTCCGCCCGCCGCGTCACCGTCTCCCGATAGGCGACCTGCGGTTGGCCGACGTTGGCCTCGACCTTGTACTCGCGGCGCATGCGATCGACGATGATCTCGAGGTGGAGCTCGCCCATCCCCTTGATCACCGTCTGGCCGGTCTCCGGATCGACCGAAACGCGGAAGGAGGGATCCTCGGTCGCCAGCCGCGCCAGAGCCGCGCCCAACTTCTCCTGATCGGCCTTGGACTTCGGCTCGACCGCGACCTCGATGACCGGCTCCGGGAACTCGATCTTCTCGAGCACGATCGGCCGTTGCGGGTCGCACAAGGTGTCGCCCGTGGTCGTGCTCTTCAGCCCCACGAGCGCGACGATGTCGCCCGCGTTGGCCTCCTTGATCTCCTCGCGCTGATTGGCGTGCATGAGGAGGATCCGGCCGATGCGCTCGCGGCTGTTCTTGACCGAGTTCAGCAGATAGGAGCCGCTCTCCAGATGTCCGGAATAGAGTCGAACGAAGGTCAGCGTGCCGACGAAGGGGTCGGACATGATCTTGAAGGCGAGCGCGGCGAGCGGCTCCTCGTCGCCCGGCAGCCGGATCTCCTTCGCCTCCGTCTTGGGATTGATTCCCTCGACCGGTGGCAGATCGAGGGGCGAGGGCAGGAAATCGACCACCGCATCGAGAAGCGGCTGCACGCCCTTGTTCTTGAAAGCCGCCCCGCACAGGACCGGGACCAGCTTGAATTCCACGGTTCCTTTGCGGATGCAGCGGATGAGCGTCTGCACGTCCGGTTCTTCGCCGCCGAGATAGGCCTCGAGCACGGCGTCGTCCATTTCGGCCGCGGCCTCGATCAACTTGGTCCGGTACTCGGCCGCCAACTCCTTGAGATGATCGGGGATCGGACGCTCTTCGAAGCGCGCCCCGAGCGTCTCCTCGAGCCAGACGATGCACCGGTTGTGCAGCACGTCGACCACACCGGTGAACTCGGCCTCGTGCCCGATGGGGAAGTTGATCACCACCGTATTGGCGCCGAGCCGCTCTTTGATCATGTCGACGCAGCGCCAGAACGACGCGCCGGTGCGGTCCATCTTGTTGACGAAGCAGATCCGCGGCACCCGGTACTTGTCGGCCTGACGCCAGACCGTCTCGCTCTGCGGCTCGACCCCCGCCACGCCGTCGAAGACCGCGATCGCGCCGTCGAGCACGCGCAAGGAGCGCTCGACCTCGATGGTGAAATCGACGTGACCCGGCGTGTCGATGATGTTGATGCGATGATCCCGCCAAAAGGTCGTGGTCGCCGCCGAGGTGATCGTGATGCCGCGCTCCTGCTCCTGCTCCATCCAGTCCATCGTCGCGGTGCCTTCGTGCACCTCGCCGATCTTGTAGGTGCGGCCCGTGTAATAGAGGATGCGCTCCGTCGTCGTCGTCTTGCCGGCATCGATGTGCGCCATGATGCCGATGTTGCGGTAGCGCTCGATGGGAACGGTGCGCGCCATGACGGATGCCTCGGCCGAGAGGGATCACCAGCGATAGTGCGAGAAGGCGCGGTTGGCCTCGGCCATCCGCAGCGTGTCCTCGCGCTTCTTGAAAGCGGCACCGCGGGCGTTGGCGGCATCCAGGAGCTCGCCCGCGAGCCGCTCGATCATCGTCTTCTCCGAACGCGCCCGGGCGGCGTGGATGATCCAGCGGATCGCCAGCGTCTGTCGGCGCTCCGGGCGCACCTCGACCGGCACCTGATAGGTGGCACCGCCCACGCGCCGCGAGCGCACCTCGAGCGCCGGCTTCACGTTCTCGAGCGCGGCGTGGAACACCTCCAACGGGTCCTTGCCGGTCCGCCGCTGGATCCGGTCGAAGGCGCCGTAGACGATCTTCTCGGCGACGGACTTCTTGCCGTCGTGCATGACGCAGTTGATGAACTTGGCGACAACCTGGTCCCCGTATTTGGGATCGGGGAGAACCTCGCGCCTCTCGGCGGGGCGGCGACGCATACCGCGGTTCCTCCTACTTCGGCCGCTTCACGCCGTACTTGGAGCGGCCCTTCTTGCGCCCCTGGACACCCTGGGTGTCGAGGGTGCCGCGGATGATGTGATAGCGCACCCCGGGCAGGTCCTTGACCCGCCCGCCGCGGATCAGGACGACCGAATGCTCCTGGAGATTGTGCCCCTCGCCGGGGATGTAGGCGGTGACCTCGTAGCCGTTGGTGAGCCGCACGCGGGCGACCTTGCGCAGCGCCGAATTCGGCTTCTTGGGCGTGGTCGTGTAGACGCGGGTGCACACCCCGCGCTTCTGCGGACAGCCCTGCATCGCCGGAGCCTTGGTGCGCTCCGGCTTCGGCTCGCGCCCCATGCGCACGAGCTGGTTGATGGTCGGCATGCTCGCCCGTCCTCGATCCCGCCTCGCGCCGCGCGATTGCCGCGGCCGCTTCCGACACGAAAACGACCAAGGGCCGATCCCCGGCCTCGGTCGTTTCCCTACTGCCCTGCCGCCTGTGTTCGGTGCAGCGTCTGATCCGCGAGGGTCACCGCCTGCACCCAAGACAATGGCGCGCGGTACTTAGGCGCAGCCGAGCCGCCCGTCAAGTCCCGAAACGGTCGGGGGCCGGTGGGTTCCACCGGCCCCCGCCCCTCATTCGCCCGCGGGCAGTTCGAGCTCCGGGATCGCCAGCGGTTCGCCGCCCTCCCCGCGCCCGACCGCGCGCTTGCCCGCGACCTCGCGCTTGAGCCGGGGCAGGACCGCCCCCGTGCCGGCGGGGATGAGCCGGCCGACGATCACGTTCTCCTTGAGGCCGGTGAGGCGATCGACCTTGCCGGCGAAGGCCGCCTCGGTCAGCACCCGCGTCGTCTCCTGGAAGGAAGCGGCGGAGATGAAGGACTGCGTCTGCAGGCTCGCCTTCGTGATCCCGAGCAGCACCGGATGGCACTGCGCCGGCCGCCGGCCCTCCGCCTTCATCCGCTCGTTGACGCGCTCGAACTCGACCTTGTCGACCTGCTCGCCCACGAGATAGGTCGTGTCGCCCGGATCGGTGACCTCGACCTTCTGCAGCATCTGCCGGACGATGACTTCGACGTGCTTGTCGTTGATCTTCACGCCCTGCAACCGGTACACCTCTTGGATCTCGTTGACCAGGAACTGGGCGAGCGCCTCCACCCCGAGCACGCGCAGAATGTCGTGCGGCACCGGGTTGCCCTCGACGATGAGATCGCCCGGCTTGA
Source organism: Geminicoccaceae bacterium (assembly GCA_025062095.1). Taxonomy (GTDB): domain Bacteria; phylum Pseudomonadota; class Alphaproteobacteria; order Geminicoccales; family Geminicoccaceae; genus JANXAZ01. The sequence continues at coordinate 58,309 of JANXAZ010000007.1, read as the reverse complement.
CGAGGTCGCCCTCCTGCACGACGACGTGGCGGTTCTTGGGGATCTGGTACTCGACCGGATCGAGATCGGGATCGGTCGGGACGATGCGCACCCGGCGCTTGTTCTTGTAGTCCTTGCCGAACTCGATCCGCCCCTCGATCTCGGCGATCACCGCCGGATCCTTGGGCCTGCGGGCCTCGAACAGGTCCGCCACCCGCGGCAGACCGCCGGTGATGTCGCGGGTCTTGGACGCCTCCTTGGGGATCCGGGCGACCACGTCGCCCGCGCTCACCTCCTGGCCGTTCTCGACGCTCAGGATCGAGCCCGCCTGCAACAGATAGCGCGCCTCGCTGCCCGAAGGCAGGACGATCGGGTTGCCGGAAGCGTCGACGATCAGGACCGCCGGCCGCATGGCCTGCGCCCGCGCGCTCTGCCGCCAGTCGATCACCTCCTTGAACGACTTGCCGGTCGTCTCCTCGACCACCTCGCGGTAGGTGACGCCTTCGACCATGTCGACGAACTGCACCCGACCGCTCGCCTCGGTCACCACCGGCACCGTGTGCGGATCCCACTCCGCCAGGAGTTGCCCGGCCTCGACCGGACCGTCCGGCTCGACGAGGAGCCGCGTGCCGGGGCCGAGCTTGTGCCGCAGCTTCTCGCGGCCGACCTCGTCGTAGACCACGAGTTCGGTGTTGCGGCCGAGGACGACGAGCCGCTCCAGGCTGTCCCGCACCAGGCGCGGATTGACGAGCCGCACGACGCCTTTGCACGGGCTCTCGATCTGCGACTGCTCGACCGCGCTCTGCGCCATCCCGCCGATGTGGAAGGTGCGCATCGTGAGCTGGGTGCCCGGCTCACCGATCGACTGCGCGGCGATCACGCCCACCGCCTCGCCGAGATTGACCGGCGTGCCGCGCGCGAGGTCGCGGCCGTAGCACTTGGCGCAGACGCCGTTGACGCTCTTGCAGGTGAGCACCGAGCGCACCTCGACGCGGTCGATGCCCGCCTGCTCGATCCGCCGCACCGCCTCTTCCTCGATCATCTCGCCGGCGGCGACGATGCGCTCGCCGGTCGCCGGATCGAGGATGTCGCGCGCCGCCGTGCGCCCGAGGATCCGCTCGCCGAGCTCCTCGCCGGCGATCGCCGAGGTGATCGTGAGATAACGATCGGAGCCGCAGTCCTCTTCGACCACGATGCAGTCTTGGGCCACGTCGACGAGGCGCCGGGTGAGATAGCCGGAATTGGCGGTCTTGAGCGCGGTATCCGCGAGACCTTTGCGGGCACCGTGCGTCGAGTTGAAGTACTCGAGAACGGTGAGCCCTTCCTTGAAGTTCGAGATGATCGGGTTCTCGATGATCTCGCCCGAGGGCTTGGCCATGAGGCCGCGCATGCCGGCGAGCTGCTTGATCTGCGCCGCCGAGCCGCGCGCCCCGGAATGCGCCATCATCCAGATCGAGTTCGGCTGCTTGCGCTTGCCGTCCGGCCCGACGGGGATGCGCACGCTCTGGATCTCGGCCATCATCTCGTTGCCGACGATGTCCGAGCACTTCTGCCAAGCGTCGACGACCTTGTTGTACTTCTCCATCTTGGTGATCAGGCCGTCGGCGTACTGCTGCTCGTATTGACGGACGAGTTCCTGGGTGCGGCGGACGTGCTCCCATTTGCTCTTCGGCACGATCATGTCGTCCTTGCCGAAGGAGATCCCCGCCCGGCAGGCGTACGTGAAGCCCAGGTTCATGAGCCGGTCGGCGAAGATGACCGTCTCCTTCTGTCCGCAATAGCGGTAGACTTCGTCGATGATCTGGCCGATCTCTTTCTTGGTCAACACTCGATTGATCAGGCGGTCGAAACGCAAGGACGGGTGCTGCGGCAGGATCTCGTAGATGAGCATCCGGCCCGGCGTGGTCGCCACCGTGGTCCCGACGATCCCGCCGTCGGGATCGAGCTCCTTGATCCGCGCCTTGATCTTGCTGTGCACGGAGACGACCCCGGCGGCGAGCGCGTGCTGCACCTCCTCGAGCCCGCTGAAGGCCATCCCCTCGCCCGGCTCGCCGTCGAGCTCCAGCGAGAGATAATAGAGCCCCAAGACGATGTCCTGGGTCGGGACGATGATCGGCTTGCCGTTGGCGGGCGAGAGGATGTTGTTGGTCGACATCATGAGCACGCGCGCCTCGAGTTGCGCCTCGAGCGAGAGCGGCACGTGCACCGCCATCTGGTCGCCGTCGAAGTCGGCGTTGAACGCCGTGCAGACGAGGGGATGGAGCTGGATCGCCTTGCCCTCGATCAGCACCGGCTCGAAAGCCTGGATGCCGAGACGGTGCAGGGTCGGGGCGCGGTTCAAGAGCACCGGGTGCTCGCGGATCACCTCTTCGAGAATGTCCCACACCTCGGGCCGCTCTTTTTCGACCATGCGCTTGGCGGCCTTGATCGTCTGCGCCTTGCCGTAGAGCTCGAGCTTGGAATAGACGAACGGCTTGAACAGCTCGAGCGCCATCTTCTTCGGCAGGCCGCACTGGTGCAGCTTGAGCTCGGGGCCGACCACGATCACCGAGCGCCCCGAATAATCCACGCGCTTGCCGAGGAGGTTCTGGCGGAACCGGCCCTGCTTGCCCTTGAGCATGTCCGCGAGCGACTTCAAGGGCCGCTTGTTGGCGCCGGTGATCACCCGGCCGCGACGGCCGTTGTCGAACAGCGCGTCGACCGCCTCCTGCAGCATCCGCTTCTCGTTGCGCACGATGATGTCCGGCGCCCGCAGCTCGATCAGGCGCTTGAGGCGGTTGTTGCGGTTGATCACCCGACGGTAGAGATCGTTGAGGTCGGAGGTGGCGAAGCGTCCCCCGTCCAGCGGCACGAGCGGCCTGAGCTCGGGCGGCAGCACCGGGATGACCTCGAGCACCATCCACTCCGGCCGGTTGCCCGACTCGAGGAAGGTCTCGACCATCTTCAAGCGCTTGACGAGCTTCTTGCGCTTGGCGTCGGAGGTCGTCTCCAAGAGCTCGGCGCGCATCTTCTCGCGCTCGCGCGCGAGGTCGAGCCGCTTGAGCATCTCGCGCACGGCTTCCGCCCCGATGCCCACGGTGAAGGCGTCTTCGCCGAACTCCTCGCGGTAGCGGTTGACCTGCTCTTCGGTCAACAGCTCGTGCTGCTTGAGCGGCGTGAGACCGGGCTCGATCACCACCCAGTTCTCGAAGTACAGGATGCGCTCGAGATCGCGCAGCGTCATGTCCAGCAGGACGCCGATGCGCGAGGGCACCGACTTCAAGAACCAGATGTGGGCCACCGGCGCGGCGAGCTCGATGTGGCCCATGCGCTCCCGCCGCACCTTCGACTGGATGACCTCGACGCCGCACTTCTCGCAGACGATCCCTTTGTACTTCATGCGCTTGTACTTGCCGCACAAGCACTCGTAGTCCTTGATCGGACCGAAAATTTTGGCACAGAAGAGACCGTCGCGCTCCGGCTTGAAGGTCCGGTAGTTGATCGTCTCGGGCTTCTTGACCTCGCCGTAGGACCACTCCCGGATCTGCTCCGGGCTGGCGATGCTGATGCGGATCGCGTCGAACTTCTGGGCGCCGATCGGCTGCCCGAAGAGGTGCATGAGGTCGTTCATCGCCGTTCGCCTGCTCGCTCGCTGTCCACTCGCTGCCGCCCGACCGTCACTCGCTACCCATCTCTTGCTGCAGCTCGACGTTGAGCGCCAAAGCCTGCAGCTCCTTGACCAGGACGTTGAAGCTCTCGGGGATCCCGGCCTCGAAGGTGTCCTCGCCGCGCACGATCGCCTCGTAGATCTTCGTCCGCCCGGAGACGTCGTCGGATTTCACGGTGAGCATCTCCTGCAGAGTGTAGGCGGCGCCGTAGGCCTGCAGCGCCCAGCACTCCATCTCGCCGAAGCGCTGGCCGCCGAACTGCGCCTTGCCGCCCAGCGGCTGCTGGGTGACGAGGCTGTAAGGGCCGACCGAGCGGGCGTGGATCTTGTCGTCGACGAGATGGCTGAGCTTGAGCATGTAGATGTAGCCCACCGTCACCGGCCGCTCGAAGGGCTCGCCCGTCCGTCCGTCGTAGAGCGTCACCTGGCCGGAAGGATCGCAGCCGGCTTCTTCGAGCATCTTGACGATGTCGGCCTCGTGCGCGCCGTCGAACACCGGGCTCGCCACCGGAATGCCGTTGCGCAAATTCTCGCCGAGCTCGACGAGCGCGTCGGTGTCGTAGCCGCGCACCTCCTCCTCGACTTCGGGGCCGTAGATGCGCCCGAGCTTGGCCTCGAGCGCCCGCCGTGCTTCCGCTTCCGCGCCGTCGCCGCGGGCGCGGGCGTCGATCAGCCGATCGACGAGCTGGCCGACCTGCTTGCCGAGGTTGGCGCACGCCCAACCCAGATGGGTCTCCAGGATCTGCCCCACGTTCATGCGCGAGGGCACGCCCAACGGGTTGAGGACGATGTCCACGGGCGTGCCGTCCTCGAGATAGGGCATGTCCTCGATCGCCGCGATCTTCGAGATCACGCCCTTGTTGCCGTGCCGTCCGGCCATTTTGTCCCCGGGCTGGAGCTTGCGCTTCACGGCGACGAAGACCTTGACCATCTTGAGCACCCCCGGGGGCAGCTCGTCGCCGCGCTGGAGCTTCTCCACCTTGCTCTGGAAGCGCTCCTCGAGCGCTTTCAGCCCGTCGTCCAGCTGCCGCTTGAGGCCCTGGATCTCGGTCATGAGCTCGGCGTCCTCGATCCCGATCTCCCACCAGCTGCGCTTGGGTTGCGCCTCGAGGAGCTCGGCGGTGATCAAGGTCCCGGCGCGGATCCCGCGCGTACCCGAGGTCGCCTTCTTGCCGACCAGGATCTCCTTGAGCCGACCGTACACGTTGCGCTCGAGGATGGCGCGCTCGTCGTCGCGGTCCTTGGCCAACCGCTCGATCTCGGCCCGCTCGATGGCGATCGCGCGCTCGTCCTTCTCGACGCCGCGGCGCGAGAAGACGCGCACCTCGACCACCGTCCCCTGCACCCCCGGCGGCACTTTCAAGGAGGTGTCGCGGACGTCCGCCGCCTTCTCGCCGAAGATCGCCCGCAAGAGCTTCTCTTCGGGGGTCATCGGCGTTTCGCCCTTGGGCGTCACCTTGCCGACGAGGATGTCGCCCGCCTTCACCTCCGCCCCGATGTAGACGATCCCCGCCTCGTCGAGGTTCCTGAGCGCCTCTTCCGAGACGTTGGGGATGTCGCGGGTGATCGATTCCGGACCGAGCTTGGTGTCGCGCGCCATCACCTCGAACTCCTCGATGTGGATCGAGGTGAAGACGTCGTCGCGGACGATCCGCTCGGAGATCAGAATCGAATCCTCGAAATTGTAGCCGTTCCAGGGCATGAAGGCGACGAGCACGTTGCGCCCGAGCGCGAGCTCGCCCAGATGCGTCGACGGCCCGTCCGCGATGATGTCTCCCGCCCGCACCACGTCGCCGACTTTAACGAGCGGACGCTGGTTGATGCAGGTATTCTGGTTGGAGCGTTGGAACTTCTTGAGGCGATAGATGTCCACCACCCGATCGGCGCGGGCCGTGTCGTCGGTGACCCGGATGACGATGCGCGAGGCGTCGACCTGGTCGACCACCCCCGAGCGCTTGGCGACGATCGCCGCCCCCGAATCGCGCGCGACCACCGCTTCCATGCCGGTGCCGACGAAGGGCGCGTCGACCTGGAGGAGCGGCACCGCCTGGCGCTGCATGTTCGAACCCATGAGCGCGCGGTTGGCGTCGTCGTTCTCGAGGAAGGGGATGAGCGCGGCGGCGACCGAGACCAGCTGTTTGGGCGAGACGTCGATGAAGTCGACCTGCTCGGGCCGGGCGAGGACGAATTCGCCGTTCTGTCGACAAGAGACCAGCTCGCCCTTGAGCCTGCGATTCTCGTCCAGTTCGGAATTGGCCTGGGCGATGGTGTAGCGTCCTTCCTCCATCGCCGAGAGATAGACGACCTCGTCGGTCACGCGGCCGTCGACCACCCGGCGATAGGGGCTCTCGATGAACCCGTACTTGTTGATCCGGGCGTAAGTCGCGAGGCTGTTGATGAGCCCGATGTTCGGCCCTTCCGGGGTCTCGATCGGGCAGATGCGCCCGTAATGGGTGGGGTGGACGTCGCGCACCTCGAACCCCGCCCGCTCGCGGGTGAGCCCGCCCGGGCCGAGCGCCGACAGGCGCCGCTTGTGCGTGATCTCCGACAGCGGATTGGTCTGGTCCATGAACTGGCTGAGCTGCGAGCTGCCGAAGAACTCGCGCACCGCCGCCGCCACCGGCTTGGCGTTGATGAGATCGTGCGGCATCGAGGCGTCGATCTCCACCGAGCTCATCCGCTCGCGCACCGCCCGTTCCATGCGCAAGAGGCCCAGCCGGAACTGGTTCTCCATGAGCTCGCCGACCGAGCGCACGCGCCGGTTGCCGAGATGGTCGATGTCGTCGATCTCGCCCCGCCCGTCCTTGATCTCGACGAGCATCTTGACCACCGCGAGGATGTCCTCGGGACGCAGCGTGCGCACGCTGTCGTCGGTCTCCAGGCCGAGCCGCATGTTCATCTTGACCCGCCCGACCGGCGACAGGTCGTAGCGCTCGATGTCGAAGAAGAGACCGTTGAAGAGGGCTTCCGCCGTCTCCATCGTCGGCGGTTCGCCCGGCCGCAGCACGCGGTAGATCTCGATGAGCGCGTCCTCGCGGCTCTGGCAGCGGTCGATGGCGAGCGTGTTGCGGATGTAGGGCCCGATCGTCGTCTGATCGATGTCGAGGACCGGGAGCTCGTCGATCCCCGCCTCCACGAGCCGTCGGATCGTCTCGCCCGAGAGCTCGTCTCCGGCCTCGGCCAGGACGAGACCGGTGGTCTCGTTGATGAGATCGCGCGCGAGATAGCGCCCGATCACCTCCTCGGTGGACACGAAGACGTTCTTCACCCCCCGCTCTTCCAAGCGCTTGAGCAGGCGCGGGGTGATCTTCGTCCCCGCCTCGGCCAGGGTCTCCCCCGTCTCGCCGTCGACCAGATCGGTGGTGAGCTTGACCCCGCGCAGGCGCTCCGGTCGGAAGGGCATCTTCCACCCCTGGCCCGAGCGGGTGAGCGTCACCTCGCCGTAAAAGGCGTGGAGGATGGCCTCGGCGTCGTATCCGAGCGCCATCAACAGCGTCGTCACCGGCAACTTGCGCCGGCGATCGATGCGCACGTAGACGAGGTCTTTGGGGTCGAACTCGAAATCGAGCCAGCTGCCCCGGTAGGGGATGATCCGCGCCGAGAACAAGTATTTGCCGGAGCTGTGCGAGCGGCCGCGATCGTGGTCGAAGAACACGCCGGGCGAGCGGTGCATCTGGCTCACGATCACCCGCTCGGTGCCGTTGATGACGAAGGTCCCGTTCTCGGTCATCAGCGGCAGGTCGCCCATGTAGACGTCCTGCTCCTTGATGTCCCGCACGCTCCTCGAGCGGGTCTCCTCGTCGACGTCCCAGACGATCAGCCGCAGCGTCACGCGCAGCGGAGCGGCGTAGGTCAGCCCGCGCTGCAGACACTCGTCGACGTCGTACTTCGGTTCCTCGAGCTCGTATTTCACGAAGTCGAGGGCGGCCCGATCGGCGAAGTCCCGGATCGGGAACACCGAACGGAACACCTCCTCGAGTCCCTTGCGCTCGCGCGCGTGCGACGGCACGTGCCGTTGCAGGAACGCCTCGTAGGACTGCCGCTGGACCTCGATCAGGTTCGGCATCTCGGTGACTTCGGGAATACGCCCGAAGTTCTTGCGGATGCGCTTGCGGGCCCTGGGCTGCTCGACCATCGCTCGTTCGCCCTCGTCGCTGTCCCGAATTCGGCCGGCGCCGCGGCCGGCCTCTTCATCTCAACGCCGATCGGCCGTGGAACGTCGGTCCCACGGCCCCGTTGCCGTCTTTCGCCGCGATCGGTTGGCGTTACCGAACGGGCCAGCCGAGCGATGCCTCGCGATCGCTCGGCCGCCCCGCCGACAGCAGATGCGGCGCAAGCGCCGCCTTATTTGATCTCCACGGTCGCGCCCGCCGCTTCGAGCTGGGCCTTGATCTTGGCCGCCTCCTCCTTGGAGACGCCCTCCTTCACCGGCTTGGGCGCGCCTTCGACCAGATCCTTGGCCTCTTTGAGGCCGAGCCCGGTGATCGCCCGAACCTCCTTGATCACGTTGATCTTGTTCGCGCCGGCGGCGGTCAGGATGACGTCGAACTCGGTCTTCTCCTCCACCGGCGCCGCCGGCGCCGGTGCCGCCGCGCCCGCCACCGCCGCCACCGCCACCGGCGCCGCGGCGCTCACGCCCCACCGCTCCTCGAGCATCTTCGACAGCTGCGCCGCCTCGAGAACGGTGAGCTTCGAGAGATCCTCGACCAGCTGCTCCAAATTGGCCATCACACCCTCTCTTCCGCGAACCCCGCCGCGGCCGCGCCATCACCGGCCGCCGCACGCACCGGCCCACCCGAGCCGGCCCAACCCTTTCAGCTCTCCTCTCGGCCTTCCTTTTCGGCCCGCGCCTTGAGCACCCGCGCGATCTGCTCGGCCGGCGCCCGCAACACGCCCACCAGCCGCGCCGCCGGCGCCTGCAGCAAGCCGACCAGCCGCGCCCGCAGCACGTCGAGCGAGGGCAGCTCGGCCAGCGCCCTGACCTGGGCGGCGTCCAGGATCGTGCCCTTGAGCCCGCCGCCCACGATCACGAGCTTCTCGTTCTTCTTCGCGTAGTCGACCAGCGCCTTGGCGACGCTCACCGGCTCGCGCGCGACGGCGATCGCCGTCGGACCCTTGAAGAGCGACGCGATCGGCTCGAATCCGGTGCCCTCCAGCGCCCGCTTGGCGAGCCGGTTCTTGGTCACCCGCAAGGTGCCGCCGAGCTTGCGCACCTGCCCGCGCAACTCGCCGAGCTCGGCCACCGTCAGCCCCTTGTAATGGGTGACCAGCACGACCTCGGCCTGGGCGAGCGTCGCATGCAATTTCTCCACGACTTGCGTTTTTTCGGCGCGCAGCACCCCACGCCTCCGCCCCTACCCGCGAATTCGTCCCCTTGCTTCGCCGAGCTCGCGCGCGGCGCCGCAGACCGGGCGCCGCGACGACCGCGGACCGCGTCCCGCGAGCGCGCGACGGCGCTCGCGGCGACCGGCTCCGCTCCCGCAGCCAAGGGCCGCTACCATAGCCGCTCTTTCGCCGCGCGCAAGTCCCCGCCCGCGACCGGTCAGCTCACCAGGCTCGCGATGTCGACCCGGATCCCCGGTCCCATCGTCGAGCTGATGTGCGCGCGCCGCAGATAGGTCCCTTTGGCGCCGCTCGGTTTGGCCTTGTTGATCGCGTCGACGAGCGCCTTGATGTTGGCGACGAGCTTGTCTTCCGAGAAGCTCGCCTTGCCCACCCCCGCGTGCACGATGCCCGCCTTCTCGACCCGGAAGGCGATCTGTCCGCCCTTGGCCGCCTCCACCGCCTCTTTGACGTTCGTCGTCACCGTGCCGAGCTTGGGGTTGGGCATCAGGCCGCGCGGCCCCAGGATGCGCCCCAGCCGGCCGACGAGCGGCATCATGTCCGGGGTCGCGATGCACCGGTCGAAATCGATCTGCCCCGCCTGGATGCGCTCGGCCAGGTCCTCGGCGCCCACGAGATCCGCCCCCGCCGCCCGCGCCTCCTCGGCCTTCTCGCCGCGCGCGAAGACCGCGACGCGCACGCTCTTGCCGGTGCCGTAGGGCAAGGTCACCGTACCGCGGACCATCTGATCGGCGTGGCGGGGGTCGACCCCGAGCCCGATCGCCACTTCGATCGTCTCGTCGAACTTCGCCGTCGCCGTCTGCTTGACGAGTCGGACCGCCTCGGCGAGCGGCAGGGGCTTGCTGCGATCGACGAGGGCGCGCGCCGCCCGCATGCGCTTTCCCGTGCGCGCCATGGCCTCACTCCACCACCTGCAGGCCCATCGAGCGGGCCGAACCCTTGACCATCGCGATCGCGCCTTCGAGGTCGACCGCGTTGAGGTCTTTCATCTTGGCCTGGGCGATCTCGCGGATCTGCGCCATGGTCACCTTGCCCACCGGCGCGCTCCGGCCCGGCGTCTGGCTCCCCTTTTCGATGCCGGCCGCCTTCTTGAGATAGTAGCTCACGGGCGGGGTCTTGGTGACGAAAGAGAAGGTACGGTCGGCATAGGCGGTGATGATCACCGGGATCGGCGTTCCCGGCTCGATCCCCTGCGTGGCCGCGTTGAACTCCTTGACGAACTGCATGATGTTGAGGCCGCGCTGCCCGAGAGCGGGCCCGATCGGCGGGGAAGGATTGGCCTTGCCCGCCGGAACCTGGAGTTTGATGTAACCGACGATTTTCTTGGCCATTCGTCTCGCTCCTGATGCGGTCCTCGCGCGCCCGCGCACGGGCGCTCCCGCTCCGCTCCGGCCGCTTCAGGCCCGCTCGACCTGGGAATATTCGAGCTCCACCGGGGTCGCGCGGCCGAAGATCGAGACCAGCACCTTGAGACGCCCCTTCGCCTCGTCGACTTCCTCGACCGTGCCGGTGAAGGAGGCGAACGGCCCCTCCGCCACGCGCACCTGGTCGCCGGGGACGAAAGCGATCGTGGGCTTGGGATGCTCCTTGACCTCCTTGACCTGGCGGATGATGCGCTCGGCTTCCGCGTCCGAGATCGGCGAGGGCCGCCCGCCCGGACCCAAGAAACCCGTCACCTTGCCGATGTTGCGCACGAGCGACCAGGTCTCGTCGTTGAGCTCCATCTTCACGAGCACGTAACCCGGGAAGAATTTCCGCTCGGTCGGCACCTTCCGGCCGTGGCGGACCTCGACCACCTCCTCGGTCGGCACGAGGATCTCGTCGAACAGGTGCGAAAGACCCTTCTGCGCCGCCTGCTCGCGGATCGCGTCCCGAACCTTCTTCTCGAAGCCCGAATAGACGTGGATGATGTACCAGCGCTTGGCCATCAGCGACCGATCCCGAGGGCGAGCTGCACGAGCCAGGCCAGCACCTGATCGACGAGGAAGAAGAACAACGCCGCCAACGCCGACATGGCCACGACGCTGAGCGTGGTCGCGACGAGCTCCTTGCGCGAGGGCCAGGTGACCTTTTGCAGTTCCTGGCGCACCTCGCGGACGAATTGCGCCGGCGACGTCTTCGCCATGGTTCCTAGATCCGGGCTCGAGCGACGGTTCGAAGGGGAAAGCGGAAAGGAGCCGCGGTCTCGATGGCAGGAGTGGAGGGGCTCGAACCCCCAACCCCCGGTTTTGGAGACCGGTGCTCTGCCAGTTGAGCTACACTCCTGTACGCCTGCCGGTCGACCGCCGGCCACGACCCCACCCGGGGTCGTCGACCCTCGTTCGCCGCCCGGCCTCCGTCCTTAGGCCAGGCCTGCTCGGCGCGCAAGAGGCGACGATGGAGCGGGTGACGGGAATCGAACCCGCACCGCCAGCTTGGAAGGCTGGAGCTCTACCATTGAGCTACACCCGCCCGGGCGTGGTGGAGGGGGTAGGATTCGAACCTACGTAGACGTTCGTCGGCAGATTTACAGTCTGCTGCCTTTGACCGCTCGGCCACCCCTCCGGAGGCCCCGGATCGGGCCAGCGCGAGATATGTGCTTTATCGCGCGATTGTCAATCGCTAGGAGGAGGCCGAACGAGCCGGCCCGGCTCCGGTGCGGGCCCCGGAGACGCGCCTTTGTCCCTCCGCTCTCGTCGCTCGGCCTCCGCTCCCGCGCGGCCGAACGACAAAGACGAGTGGTTCTACGGCCACCACGCCGTGGCGGCGGCGCTCGACAATCCCTTGCGCCCCTGCAAGCGGCTGCTCGCCACCGCCCCGGCGCGCGCCCGCCTGGGCAAGCTGGTCCAGCGCCCCGGGCTCCTCGTCGAAGAGGTGACCCCGCGCGAACTCGCGCGCCTTCTGCCCGAAGACGCCGTCCACCAGGGGGTCGCGCTGCTCGTGGGGCCGTTGCCCCGCCGCACCCTCGATTCGCTGCTCGCCGGGCTCGGTCACGAAGCCCTCGTGCTGCTCCTCGATCGCATCCAGGATCCGCGCAACCTGGGCGCCATTCTGCGCTCGGCGGCGGCGATGGACGTCGCCGGCGTGGTGCTGCCCGAGCGCGGCTCGGCTCCGCTGGGGGCCGCCTGCGCCAAAGCCGCTTCGGGTGCGCTCGACATGGTCCCGATCGTCCGCGTCCCCAATCTCGCCCAGGCCATCGTCGCCCTCCAGCGCGCCGACTTCTGGGTCGTGGGCCTGGATGCCGGCGCCGAATGCCCGCTCGAAGCGTTGCCCAAGCGCCCGCGCTGTGCCCTCGTCCTCGGCTCCGAAGGCAAGGGCCTGCGCCGGCTCACCGCCGAGCGCTGCGATCAGCTCGCCAAGCTCGTCATCGCTCCGCGCATCGACAGCCTCAACGTCTCGGTCGCCGCCGGCATCGCCCTCTATCTCCTTGCGAGGGTGCTGCCGCGACCTTAGCGTTGATCGGGGCCGGCGTAGCTCAGCGGTAGAGCATCCGCCTTGTAAGCGGGAGGTCGGGGGTTCGATCCCCTCCGCCGGCACGCAACCGTCGATCCGCCCGCGGCACAGGCGCTCTCGCGCATGACGCGAACAGCCTCCCCGGACCGATGCGCCGACCCCCGCTTCGTCGCGGGCCGCGGTCGCTTCACCGACGACACCGCTCCCGCGGATGCGCTCTGGGCGCTGTTCTTGCGCGCTCCCCTCGCGCACGCGCGCGTCCGCGCTCTCGATCTCGCCCCCGCACGGGCTCTTCCCGGTATCGTCGGGCTCTGGAGCGGGGCCGATCTCGCGGCTGCGGGTGCGGGACCGCTTCCCGCCCTCGCCCGGCTCCCCGACACCGTGGTCCGAGAGCCGCCGCGGCCGGCGGTGGCCGTCGATCGGATCCGCTACTCGGGCGAGATCCTCGCCGTGGTCGTGGCCGACCACCCCGCCCGCGGCCTCGACGCGCTCGAAGCCGTCGCCGTCGACCTCGAGCCGCTGCCCGCCGTGGTCGAACCGCGCGCCGCCGCGGCTCCCGACGCTCCGCAGCTGCACGCGAGCGTCCCCGGCAATCTCGCCTGCGATTGGCGCAAGGGCGATCCGCGCGCCGTGGAAGCGGCGTTCGCCCGCGCACACCGCGTCGTGCGCCTGCGCGAGCGCTTTCCCCGGATCGCCGGCGCCTATCTCGAGCCGCGCGCGGTCTGGGCGGCCCACGATCCCGGAAGCGGGGTCACCACGGTCACCGTCGCGAGCCAAGGAGCGCACGTCCAGCATCGGCTCCTCTGCGCCGCGCTCGGCTGGCGCCCGGAGAGCCTGCGCGTGGTGACCGAAGACGTGGGCGGGGGTTTCGGGCCGAAATTCCCCCTCTACCCCGAAACCCTCCTCGTCGCCTGGGCGGCGCGCCGGCTCGGCCGCACCGTGCGGTGGACGGCGAGCCGCACCGAGCACTTCCTCGCCGATGCCCAGGCCCGCGATCTCGACGCCGAGCTCGCCCTCGCCCTCGACACCGAAGGACGTTTCCTCGCCCTCCGCTTCGACGCGATCGCCGGGCTCGGAGCCTGGCTGTCGAGCTTCGCCGCGATCGTCCCGACCACCGGCGCGAGCCGGGTCATCGGCGGCCTCTACCGCATTCCCGCGATCGACCTGCGCGTGCGCCTGGTCTACACGAACACCGCCCCGGTCGACGCCTTCCGCGGCGCGGGCAAGCCGGAAGCTCTGTATCTGCTCGAGCGGGCGATCGACGAAGCGGCCGCGAGCCTGGGTCTCGACCCGGTCGCGATCCGGCAGCGCAACCTCCTCCGCCCGGAGGATTTTCCCTGGACCACGCCTCTCGGCTACACTTACGAGCCCTTCGACGCCCCGGCCCTTCTCGAGCGCGCCCTTTTTCTGGGCGATCGTGCGGGCTTCGCCGCCCGCCGCGAAGCCGCGCGGAACGCGCGCGGCGCGCTGCGGGGTTTCGGTCTCGCCTGCCACCTCCACCCCACGGGGGCCCTTCCCGGCGAAACGGCGCGCGTGGTGCTCGCCGAGGACGGGACCGTGGAGGCCTGGACCGGCACCCAGGACACGGGCCAAGGGCACGGGCGCGCGCTCGCCCGCCTCCTCGCCGACATTCTCGCGCAGCCGCCCGAGCGCCTGCGCGTCCGCCAAGGCGACACCGCCGCCCTTCCCGACGGCCCCGGGACCGGCGGTTCGTCCTCCATGGTCGTGAGCGGCAACAGCCTCGCCCGCGCCGCGCGGCGGTTCCGGTCGCTGCTCCTCGAAACGGCCGCGGAGCTGCTCGAGGCCGATCCCCTCGACCTCCGCCTGGTCCCCGGTGCCGTCGAGGTCGTCGGCACCGACCGGCGGATCTCGCTCGCGGAGCTCTCCCGTCGCGCCGCCGCGCACGGCCGACCGCTGCGCGTCGAGCAGGCGCAAGAAGATCCGGCCGAGACCTGGCCCGCGGCGGTCACCACCGCGGAAGTCGAGATCGATCCCGAGACCGGCGCGCTGCGCGTGGTTCGCATGGCCACCGTCCTCGACATCGGCGCGGTCCTCGATCCCGCGGGAGCGCAGGGGCAAGTGCACGGAGGCATCGCCGCCGGGCTCGGAGAGGCTCTGTGCGAGCGCATCGTCTACGATCCCGAAAGCGGCCAGCTCCTTTCGGGCTCGTTTCTCGACTACGCCGTCCCCCGTGCGCGCGAGGTCGCCCCGGTCGAGATCGCCTGGCACGGCGTACCCGGCACGCGCAACCCGCTCGGCATCAAAGGGCTCGGCGAGTTGCCGACCAACGGCGCGCTGGCGGCGATCGGCAACGCCGTGTTCGACGCCCTCCGCCCGCGCGGCGTGCGGAAGCTCGCCTTGCCCTTTCTGCCCGAGCGCATCTGGCGCGCGATCCGCGAGGCCGCGGGGCAGAAAGGGGAGTGATCGCCTCCTCGCCGCATCCTCCGATGGCCGACGAGGCGCGCGCGCAGGGAAGACGCGCGCGAGGAGCCGCGCGCGAGCGAGCCGCTTCGCACGGGCGAGCACCGCTCCGACGCGGCGCAGCGCGCGGAGAATCGAGCGCGCGAGCCCGCGCCGCCCCTCCGGCACGGCGCCGGCGACGGAAGAGAGCACGGCAGGATCCGCCCGCGACATCGGTTCCCTCCGGTTCCTTCCCCGTCCCTACCACGCGATCGTTAACGAACCCCGAGCGCGACGCCCGCTCGGGGCTCGGACCCCGCGATCGGCCCGCTCGCTCGGCCCGGTGACGCTCGAGCGGAGGATGGTCCGGGGACGTCCTCGCTTCGGCGCTCGATCCTCGGAGTTTTGCGAACAATGTGCGGAGATCGCGACGGGACGATCCGGCGCGGTGCGCCCGAGCGAGCGGCCGCGCCTCTTCGGTGCGCGAGCGAGAACAGTGGTCACGGCTCCGGCATCGTCGCTCGCGGGATCGGGGTCGGCCGCTTCGGGGATCGGGGGCGCCGCACCGCCGGCCACGCATCGTTCGCACGCGCGGGTGTACGAATGCGAGACCCAGCGTTTCGTCGAGGCGATCGCGCAGATCATCGGCCGATCCATTCTTTGTCGAAACGGCACACACGACCCTTTGCGATGCGAAGAGGTCGCAAACCATCGCCCGTATTCTCTCGAACGTCGGTTTCGAGATCGCGGCGGCGAAGGATCGTTCTTTTCTCGACGAATTGCGCCTCTCGACGAATTGCGCCGGGGCGGTCGGGCGGCAGAAGGTCGTACCGCCTTCGCGGCGGCTCCGCACGCGCGCCTCGCCGAGCGTCTCGCCGATCGCCTCGACCTCGCGCCGCGGCGAGGCGGATCCGAATGCGAGCCTCGGCTGCACGACTTCTCGGCGACGGACGGCCGCGCACCCACCAGGGGCTCGCGCTTCGAGCGCGGAAAGATCGATGGCGGCTCCCGATGCGACCACCACGTTCACTTGCGCGAAGCGACGCGGAGGAACGGAAAAACTCGACGCGCGCTACGCGTTCGCGTTCGATATCGACGTCGAAGGGACAGCCGACCGGGCTCGGGGATGGTCGCGCGCTCGGGTTCACCGGCGATGACGCGAGGGCTTGCGGACGCGGCTGCGGCGTCGAGCTCGTTCCGTCCCCTGCCCTCGACCGTCGCGAAATGCTCGAGCGGCGCCCCGATCCGGCGCGGTGTTGCGCCGCGACGTGCGCCGTGCCGCCGACACGCACCGGTGCTTCGTGCGCTTTTCCCTTGAGACGCGCCCGCGCCACCCGTAGACCGGGCCTCGGTCGCCGCCGCGACGTTGCGTGTACGATCGGCCGGAGCTCGGCGATGAATCCCGAAAGTCGCGCCTGGAACGAAAAGCTGATCGGCGTCGAGGGTGGGATCGCGCGGCTCGACACCCCGGCTCTGGTCCTCGATCTCGACGCCTTCGAGTACAATCTGCGGGCGATGGTCGCCATCGCCCGGGCGCACGGGGTCGCGCTCAGGCCCCACGCCAAGACCCACAAGTCGGTCGCGGTCGCGAAGGCCCAGCTCGAGGCGGGCGCGATCGTCGGCTTCTGTTGCGCCAAGCTCGGCGAAGCCGAAGCCCTCGCACGCGGGGGCATCGACCGGATCCTCCTCACGTCGCCGGTGTTCTTCGCGAGCAAGCTCGAGCGATTGGTCGCCTTGCACGCACGCCTGCGCGAACTTTCCGTGGTCGTCGACGATCCGGTTCAGGTCGAAGCGCTGGCCGCGGCTTTCTCGGCCGCCGGGCGTCGGTTGCGGGTGCTCGTGGACGTCGACGTCGGCTCGCACCGTTTCGGGGTGCCCACGGTCGCCGACGCCCTGGCCCTCGCCCGGCGCATCGCCGCCGAGCCCGCCCTCGAGCTCGCCGGGATCCAGGGCTATGCCGGTACCGTCCAACACATCCCCGATTACCGGGAGCGGGCGGCGGCGGCCGCGCCCGCCGCCGCGCGATTGGCCGAGATCCGCGACGCCTTGCGCGCCGAACACTTGCCCTGCCCGATCGTGACCGGGGCCGGCACGGGGACGCACGAGATCGACGCGAAGAGCGGTGTGTTCACCGATCTCCAAGTCGGCTCCTACGCCTTCATGGACGTCGAATATCTCGATTGCGCGCTCACCGATGACGGCACGGCGCGCTTCCGACCGGCGCTCGAGGTGTGGACACGGGTGGTGAGCCGCCACCATCCCGGGTTCGTCACCACCGATGCGGGGATCAAATGCTTCGCCACCGACGGCCCGCCGCCTCGGGTCGCGGCCGGCGCACCCGAAGGCGCGCGCTATCGGATGTTCGGCGATCAGTTCGGCCGGCTCGAGCTCCCGCCGGGCGCGCCCAACCCCCCGCTCGGCGCGATCGTGCGCTGCATCGTCCCGCACTGCGATCCCACGATCAACCTCTGGGACCACCTGCTGTGCCGGCGGGGCGAAACGCTCGAGGCGATCTGGGCGATCGAAGGCCGCGGAGCGGTGGCCTGAACCGCGCCCTCACACCGAGCTGCCGACGGCGGCGACCACGAGAAACCAGAGCAAGAAGGTGACCACGAGCACCGGCCCGAGCACCCCGAACACCTCCGGTTCGGGCGCCGGTTCGCTGCGGTCGACCACGGGTTCCGCGCTCGGAGACGGTCGGCTGGTAAGCATCGCCACGCAGGCTCCCGGGGGTCGCGCGGGGCAAGGAGACGCACGACCCGTTTTTCTTCCCGCTACATCGTCTAGCCCGCAGACGTAAAGAAATCCCTGGCCCCGCGCTGCGGGGTTTCCCGCGACCGTGTCGGCCGCGGCACGCGGCGCGGGATCCGTCGCATGGGCTCTCCCCGCCCGCGAGGCTTGCGCGCCCCGGGTGCGGCTCTAGCCTCGCCCCGGAGCAGAACGCGCGAAGGGAGGCGGGGGCCGTGCGGATCACCGGAATCGACGCTCTTTATTTGCGCTTGCCGCAGATCCAGCAGCGCACCGATTCGAGCCAGGACGCCCTTCTCGTGCGCATCGCGACCGACGCCGGGATCGTCGGCTGGGGCGAGGTCGACTCGTGCCCCTGGGCGGTCAAGGCGGCGATCGAGGCTCCCGTCTCGCACACCATCGCGGGCGGCTTGCGCGAGCTCCTCTTGGGCGAGAACCCGCTCGAGATCGCGCGGCTGTGGCACAAGATGTACGAGCGCACGCTCTATTGCGGGCGCGAGGGGCTGTTCGTCCACGCGATGGCGGGAATCGACCTCGCGCTGTGGGACATCAAGGGCAAGGCCCTGGGCCGGCCGGTGTGGGCGCTTCTGGGAGGCAAGTTCCGTGACCGGATCCGCGTCTACGCCTCGAACATGTTCCGTTTCACTCCCCGCGAAACGGCGGATCGCGTGAAATGGTGCAAAGATCAGGGCTTCACCGCCGCCAAGTTCGGCTGGGAGCCCTTCGGCCGGCACGATCTCGCCTTCGATCTCCGGATGCTCGAAGCGATGCGCGAGGCCGCCGGGCCCGACTTCGATCTGATGCTCGACGTCGGGCTGGTGTGGGACGCGACCACCACGATCCAGCGCGCTCGGGCCTTCGAGCCCTTCGATCTGTTCTGGATCGAGGAGCCCCTGCACCCCGACGATCTCGAGGGCTACGCGCGGGTCTCCCGCGCCATTTCCCAGCGCCTCGCCGCGGGCGAGGAGGAGTGCACGGTGCGCGGCTTCAGGCGGCTCATCGACGAAGGCGGGATCCGGCTCGCCCAGATCGACGTCACCCGCTGCGGCCTCACCCAGGCGATGCGGATCGCCGCGTACGCGGCCGAGAAAGGGATCCCGGTCGCCAACCACAACTTCACCACCGACATCAACACCGCCGCTTCCTTGCACTTTCTCGCCGCGGTGCCCAACGCGCTCGTCCTCGAATATTGCGTCGAGCCCTCGGAGATCAGCCGGGCGCTGGCCAAGAACCCCTTCCGGCTCGAGGACGGCTGTTTCCGAGTCCCCGACGAGCCCGGGCTCGGCGTCGAGCCCGATCCGGCGCTGATCGACAAATATCTCGTGCGCGGTCTGTGAGGTCCCTTCGGGCGCCTCGCTTCAGGGCCTCAGATGCTCGACGAACCGGTCGCGCGCGGCCCCGGCGGCCCGCTCGAAGTCTTTCGTGTACGCGTCGAAGTGACCGCCGGGCGGGCAGACGAGGCGCTCGGGACGCGACGCCTCTTCGTACGCCGCGAGCGCCTCGTCGGCCACGGCGAGGTGATCGCCGAGCGCGACGACGAGGAGAAGCGGCGTGGGGCTCACGAAGCGGATCCGGGCTTCCGGCTCGTAAGCGATGAAGAGCTCGACCGAGTGCGAGGTCACCTCGTTGCGCCACGAAGGAGCGCGCGTGCGGCCGGTCTCGGTGAACCAGAGGAAGGAATCGTGAGTCGGCAGGGCGCAAGGGCTCCCGTCCTCGCTCGGCACCTCGATCATCGCCGGTGGCTCGCCTTCGAAGCGAGCGGGACGGTCGGCCGCGAACATCGCCTCGACGGCGGCCATCTGATCGGCCCGGATCAGCCGTCGTGCGTTGCGGTGGCCGCTGATCGACGGCACTTGCGCCGCGACGCAGCGGATCCGACGGTCGGTGGCCCCGAGGACGATCACGTGGCCGCCCGAGTAGCTCGAACCCCGAACGCCGATCCGCTCGGGATCGCTCTGCGGGAGGGTCTGGGCGAAGGTGATCGCCTCCCGCCCGCCGCGCGACGGCACTCTCGGGTCGATCTTCTGCCCCGGCCCGCCGTCGGAAGCACCGAAGCCGCGATTGTCGAATACCAGTGCCGCGAAGCCGGCGTCGGCGAAACGTTCCGCGAAGCGGTCGAGGTCCGTCTCCTCGGCGGCCGAGAAGCCGTGCGCCCCGACCACCGTCGGGTGTGCGGGCCGGACCTTTCCGTCGGACTGATCGGGCCGCTCGCGCGAGGTGATCCCGTCCTCGGTTCGGGCCGTGCCGTCGTCGCGCATCCTCGGCCTCCCCGGCGGTCCGGGCGAAGCACGCCACGTTCCTTCCCGGGATCGCGCGGGAGGGGTCTCGCTTCCCGGGAGTGCAAGGCACGCTCCGCGGGCGCGGGCTGCCCGGGGCGGGCCCGGGGGGCTAAGCTGACTGCACGCGAGCAGCGAAGGCGCGGTCATGGACGCCAACGATCTCTGCTTCCTACCGGCGGTCGACCTCCTCGGCCTCGTCCGCCGACGCGAAATCTCGCCGGTGGAGCTCACCGAGATCGCGATCGCGCGCGCCGAGGCCCTGCAACCCGTTCTCAACCCCTTCGCCACCACCACCTTCGCCCTCGCCCGCGAGCGGGCGCGGGAGCTCGAAGAAGAGCTCGCCCGGGGTGGGCCGCTGCGCCGCCTGCACGGCCTGCCGGTGACCTTGAAGGATCTCCTGTTCACCAAGGGCATCCCGACCAAGGCCGGCTCGCGCCTGTTCGCCGACCGGGTCCCCGAGGTCGACGCCGTCGTGGTCGAGCGGCTGCGCGCGGCGGGTGCCGTGTTCCTCGGCAAGACCACGACCCCCGAGCTCGGCTGGAAAGGCTGCGGGGACAGCCCCTTGACCGGGATCTCGCACAATCCCTGGAAGCTCGGCTTCAACGCCGGGGGGTCCTCGACCGGCGCCGCGATCTGCGCCGCCGCCGGGATCGGCTGGCTGCACCAGGGCTCGGACGGAGCCGGTTCCATCCGCATGCCGGCGGCTTTCTGCGGCGTCTTCGGGTTCAAGCCCTCCTTCGGTCGCGTGCCCTATTGGCCGGCCCCCAACAACGACATGATCTCGCACATCGGTCCGATCACCCGCACCGTGGCCGATGCCGCGCTCATGCTCGAGGTCATGGCGGGACCGGACGACCGCGACCCGACGAGCCTGGACGCCGCCCCCGAAGCCTATCTCGCGCGGCTCGAGGCCGACATGGCGGGCAAGAAGATCGCCTTCAGCCCGGATCTCGGCTATCTCCGCGTCGATCCCGAAATTCGTGCGATCGTCGAACGAGCGGTGAGCGCCTTCGAAGAGATGGGCGCCGTCGTCGAGCCCGTCGACCGGCCGTGGCCGGATCCCTGGGAAGCCGAGCGCTGCTTTTACGCCGCGAATTACGCCGGCAACCTCGGCCCTCTCCTCGACGCGCGGGCGGACGAGATGGATCCCGGGCTCGTCGCCTGCGCCCGCGACGGCCTGCGCTATACGGCGGCCGACTGGGTACGCGCCAAACAGCTGCGCGCCGAACTCTACGACGCCGTGCGCGCTCTTTTCGAGCGCTTCGATTTTCTGGTGACCCCGACCCTTTCCGTCGCCGCCTTCGAGGCCGGCCGGCTGTTCCCCCCGCACTGGGAAGAGCGGGGCTGGGAATGGCACCACTGGGCCGGCTTCTGCTACCCGTTCAACCTGACCTGGGTGCCGGCCGCGACGTGTCCTTGCGGCTTCACCGCGGACGGTCTGCCCGTGGGTCTGCAGATCGTCGGCGGACGCCACCGCGACCTCGAGGTCCTGCGCGCCGCGCGGGCCTTCGAACGGGCGCGGCCCTGGGCGGGGCACAAGCCTCCCCTCGCTCTCGCGAGCGGCACCGGCTGACGCCGCGCGGCCCGATCACGGGGCGCCGTCGGACGGAAGCCGCGGACGCGTCCGCCGCGCGGGACGCGCGGAGCCCGTTTCCGCGAGTCCGGAGCGCCTCCGGCGCGGTTCCGGGAGGCTTCCGTCCGGCAGGCTCACGAACGGCGTCTTCCGAGCCGCGGTTCGCCCGTTCGTCGCGCTCTCGCCGCGCTCACGCCGCGCTTTCGGCTTCGCCGCGCAAGATCTCCGCCGCCACGGCGAGAAAGCGCGGCGCATCGGTGGGCCCGAGCGGCCCGAAGCTCACGTGCGTCCCGTCGCGGCCGACGAGGCAGAGCGTGCGTTCGCCCGTCTCGTCCTCCTCGATGCGGACCATGCGCTCGGGCACGCCTTCGGCATCGAGCACGACCACCACCTGGGGGAAACGCACACCCCATTGGTGACCGGCCCGGAGCGTGGCGATCGTCTGCACGTCCTCGAAATAGAGCAGCACGACGCCGTCGAGCTCGCCGGTCGCGAGCACGGGTTCGGCACGCGGATCGGGGCACTGGGCGAAGAAGTAGTCCTCCGCTTCGGCGGCGGCGTCGGCGTTGCGGGTCGGGTTCAAGGAAGTCCCTCCGTGCGAGGTGAATGCGCGACCCTACCATGCTCGGCGCCCGCCCCCAAGGGGCCGCGCACGGAACTCCTCGCGCCGCGGCCTTGCCCTGTCGGCTCACCTCCCCCTAACGTCGGCGCCCGCCGTTTTCCGGGAGATCACGCGATGCGCCTCGCCGCGGCCATGGCTCGTCTGGGGACCGAGACCGCTTTCGACGTGCTCGCGCGCGCCACCCGCCTCAAAGAATCCGGCCGCGACGTCATCAACCTGGGCATCGGCCAGCCCGACTTTCCCACCCCGCCCAACATCGTCGAGGCGGCGGTCAAGGCCCTGCGCGACGGCCATCACGGCTACACCCCCGCCAACGGCATCCGCCCGCTGCGCGAGGCGGTGGCGGAGGACATGTGGAAGCGTCGCGGCGTGACGGTCGATCCCGACCGGATCGTCATCGTCCCCGGGGGCAAGGTGACGATGTTCATGGCCATCGCCATGTTCGGCGAGCCCGGGGCCGAGATCCTCTATCCCGATCCCGGCTTTCCCATCTACCGGTCGCTCATCGAGTGGAGCGGCGCGACGCCGATCCCGATCGCGCTCCACGAGTCCAAAGGCTATGCGTTCTCCGCCGAGGAGGTCCTCGCTCAGATCACCCCCCGCACGCGCCTCCTGATCGTCAACAGCCCGGCCAATCCCACGGGTGGCGTGGTGCCCAAGGCCGAGCTCGACCGGCTCGTCGAGGGGTTGATGCGCCATCCCCACGTCGCCGTGCTCTCCGACGAGATCTACGCCCGCATCGTCTACGACGGGGTTCCGCACGCCTCGCTCACCGCTTATCCCGAACTCGACGATCGGCTCGTTCTTCTCGATGGTTGGTCGAAGACCTACGCCATGACGGGCTGGCGGCTGGGCTGGGGAGTGTGGCCGAAGGCGCTCGTCGAGCACGCCGTCCGTCTCGCCGTCAACGTCCATTCCTGCGTCAACGCCGCCGCCCAATGGGCCGGGATCGAGGCGCTCCGGGGGCCGCAGGACGCGGTGGAGGCCATGGTGCGCGCCTTCGACGAGCGCCGGCGGGTCATCGTCGAAGAGCTCAACGCGATCCCCGGGTTCCGCTGCCCGATGCCGGGCGGCGCCTTCTACGCCTTTCCGAACATCACGGGCACCGGCCTCTCGTCGCGCGAACTCCAGGACCGGCTGCTCGAGGAGGCCGGTGTGGCGGTCGTTTCCGGTACCTCGTTCGGGATCTTCGGGGAAGGCTATCTGCGCTTCTCGTACGCCGCCTCGACCGAGGCGATCCGCGAGGCCTGTGCGCGCATCCGCCGCTGGCTCGAACGAACGACGAGCTGAGGCGGAACCGCTTCGGCGGGCGCGGAACGGGTCCGCGCCGGCGCGATCGTCATCCTCTTGTCGAGTGGCCGCCTTAGCAGCATTCCCATGGCGACGACCCACGGGAACGAGAAGCCGAGCGAACGGGAGGGGCGATGCCGATCGAAGCCGCAGCGTCGACCGCCTGCACGATCGCCGCGCTGGCGCATCTCGCGAGCACGAGCCTCGTCGCCTGGCGCGCCGCCCGCGACCGTCAGCGCTCGGCGTCTCCCGCCGAGCGGCCGCCGATCACGCTTCTGCGCCCCGTGCGCGGGCTCGAGAACCATCTCGAGGAGGCGCTCGCCTCGAGCTTCCGCCTCGACTGGCCCGAATACGAGGTGATCTTCTGCGTCAAGGACGCCGACGACCCGGTGGTCCCCCTCGTCGAGCGCCTGATCGCCGCACACCCGCAGGTCCGCGCACGACTTTTGGTCGGCGACGATCCGATCAGCATCAACCCCAAGCTCAACAACACGGTCAAGGGATGGCGCGAGGCGCGCTACGATCTCGTCGCCATGGTCGACAGCAACGTGCTCCTGCCCCCCGACTTCTTCGCGCGCCTGTTGGACGCGTGGGGCGAGGACACGGGACTGGTCTGTGCCCCTCCGATCGCCGGTCGGGTGGAGGGCTTCTGGGCCGAGCTCGAGTGCGCCTTCCTCAACACCTACCAGACGCGCTGGCAGCTCTTCGCCGATCTCCTGGGCTTCGGCTTCGCCCAAGGCAAGGTCATGCTCTATCGGCGCTCGATCCTCGAGCCATTGGGCGGGATCGAGGCCCTCGCCGCCGAGCCGGCCGAGGACGCGGCGACGACCAAGCTCTTGCGCGCGGCCGGCTACCGCATCCGCGTCGTGCCGCGCCCCTTCGAGCAGGCGCTGGGCCGACGCAGCTTCACCGAGGTCTGGAGCCGGCAGCTCCGCTGGGCGCGCCTCCGGCGCGAGACCTTCCCCTTCTTCTACGCGGCGGAGATCGCCTCCGGGAGCTTCGTGCCCTCGCTCGCCTGCGGGCTGTGGGCCTGGTTCGCCGAGATGCCGGTGCTCCCGGCGCTCGGGGTGCTGCTGTTGTTCTGGTACGCGTCGGAAGCGGCCCTCGCCCGCAGCGCCGGCTGGCATCTGACGCGTTGGAGCCTGCCGGCGATGGTTTTGCGCGATCTGTTGCTGCCCGTGCTCTACTGCCAGGGTTGGGTCGGCAAGGGCTTCGTCTGGCGCGGCAACGAGATGCGGCTCGCCGAACGGGCGAGCGGCAGCTAGCGGAGAAGGCTCGTGCGCGCCCGCGACGCCCGCTCCGCGCCCCTTCCCGTCGCCGCCAACGTCGCGGCGACCGCCGTCGCGGCGGCTGTCGCGGTTTGGCTTTTCCTTCTCCTGCCCCTTCTTCGCGGCGAGCTCGGGGCCGGCCTCGTCGCGGCGAGCCTGCTCGTCTCGGTGTGCGCGATCGTGCCGCATTGGGCGCTCCTGCACGAGGCGATCCACGGCCACCTCTTGCCCGGCCGGAAACTCAACGATGCGGTCGCGCGTCTGCTCGCCGTGCTCTTCCTCGCTCCCTTCGACGTGTTGCGCTTCGGCCATCTCGAGCACCACGCGCTCAACGCGCGAGCCGTCGAGCGACCGGAAATCTTCGATCCGCGCAGCGAAGTTCTTCGTCGCTCGAGGTTTCTCCCCGACTCGCGCCTCGTCGTTTATTATTTGCGCTTGATCGGCGGTCTGTACCTGGCCGAAGCGGCGAGCGGGCTCGCGAGCTTTCTTCCGCGCCGATTTCTACGTCCGCTCGTCCGCCGGACCTTCTTCGAAGGAGCGCGGGAAGCGCCGACGACGGCCGACCGCGCCGAGCGGCGGCTGCTCGCGCCGGCGTCGCTCCGGCGCATCCGCCTCGAGGCCGCGGCGATCCTCGCGCTCCTCTTCTTCGCCTTCGCGCTCTACGGCGAAGCCTGGCCGTTGCTCGCTCTCGCCCTCTGCGGCCGGGCGTTTCTGGTTTCACTTCTCGACAACGCCGCGCATTACGGTGGCCCGCTCGGGGATCCGCGGCAGGGTTTCGACCTCGCCGCGCCGCGGGCGCTCGCCCTGCTCGTCCTGAACGGCAACCTGCACGGGACGCATCATCGTCACCCGCACCTCCCCTGGACCGCGCTGCCCGCGGCCTTCGCCGCCGACGGCGCGCGCTACGCGGGACACTACCTCGTGTATCCTTGGCGCCAGTTCCGTGGGCCGATCCCGATCGATCGCCTCGCCGCTTCCGTCGAGGTCCGACCGTGAGCCGGAACCCCGCCCTCGACGCTCGTCCGCTCGATGCGGCGCTCGTCGAAGCACAGACCCGCGAGGTGCGGCGCGCCTACGAGCGGATCGCTCCGGTCTACGATCTCTTAGACGCTCTTTACGAGCGAAGCTGGAAGCGCCGGCTGCGCGCCGAGCTCTTCGCCCACGCCCTTCCCGGCAAGCTCCTGGACGTGGGCGTGGGCACCGGCTGCAACATGCCCTTTTATCCTCCGAACAGCGAGGTCGTGGGCATCGATGCCAGCCCCGCCATGCTCGCGCGCGCGCGGGCGCGCGCGCGGCGCTTGGGCAAGAAGGTGCAGCTTCTGGAGATGAACCTCCTCGAGCTCGCTTTTCCCGATGGCTGTTTCGATACCGTGGTCGCGACCTTCGTGCTCTTGTGCCTGCCGGACGAGTTGCAGCTGCCCGCCTTGCGCGAGCTCGCGCGCGTGACCCGTCCGGGCGGTCGGATCCTCCTCCTCGACTACCACCGTTCCTCGCGCACCCTCGTGCGCTGGTGGATGCGCATGCTCTCCGCCTGGCTGCGCTGGGCCTTCGCCGCCCGCTTCGATCCCGCGACCGAGCGGCACTTGGCCGAGGCCGGGCTGGAACCGCTGTTGCGCGCCCATCGCATGGGCGACGCGGTGACGATGCTCGTGCTCACGCCCGCCTCGCGCGCGCGACCCGGCTGAAGGCGAAAGGAAACGGCGGCCCGTGGGCCGCCGTTCCCTCGCGCGCGGTCTTGCGCTTCAGGTGATATGCGCGCCGCGGGTCTCGACGAAGACCGAATAGAGCGACTGCGAGGCGGCCATGAAGAGCTGGTTGCGCTTGCTGCCGCCGAAGCAGAGGTTGCCGCAGATCTCGGGTAAGCGGATGAGACCGATCCGGGTCCCGTCGGGGGCGAAGACGTGCACACCGTCGTAGCCGTCCCCGACCCAGCCGGCGGCCACCCAGAGGTTCCCGTCCTCGTCGCAGCGCACGCCGTCGGCGAACCCGACCTTGCCGTCCATCTCCATGGAGGCGAAGGTGCGCGGGTTCTTGAGCTTCTCGCCGTCGACGTCGTAGACCCAGATGATCGACTTCGCTTCCGGATAGTGCGAGAGGCCCGTATCGGCGACGTAAACCTTCTTGTAATCGTGGCTGAAGCACATGCCGTTGGGCTTGAAGGGCTCGTCGGCGACCTTGGTGATCTTTCCGGTCTGGCCGTCGATCCGATAAATCGCCTCCTTGCGGAAGGGCCGCGGATCGCGACTGTAGCGCTTGCCCTCGTAGTTCATGAGAGCGCCGTAGCCCGGATCGGTGAACCAGATCGAGCCGTCCGGATGCACCATGCCGTCGTTGGGGGCGTTGAACCGCTGCCCTTCGAAGCTCTCGGCCAGGACCGTGATCTCGCCGTTCCACTCGTAGCGGATCACGCGCGCGGGCTCGTGGCAGAAGGCGATCTGTCGGCCCTGGAAGTCGAAGGTGTTGCCGTTGGAATGGCCGGAGGGGAAGCGGTGCCTGCGGCTCACGTGCTCGTCCTCCTCGATCCAGCGCAGGCACTCGTTTCTCGGAATGTCCGACCAGACGAGATAGCGCCCGGCCCCGTTCCACGCGCAACCCTCGGCCCAGAGCGTGCCCTTGTAGTGCCGCCGGATCGGGGTGTTGCCGAGCTTGTAACGGAAACGCTTGTCGAGGACGACGACATCCGGTTCGGGATAGCGCACGGGCTCGGCATCGGGGTCGAAGCTGCGGGCGAAGGCCTCGCGCGACATGCCGGTGATCGCCGCGAGCGTCGCCGCCGCCTTGAGGAAATCGCGCCGCGCGGGGGAATCCGGTTCGTCTCGGCGCGGGACCGGTTTCGCGAGATCGATGAACCGGTGCAACTGAACGCGAGCCATTTCGAGCGTCCTCCCTGATGTGCGAGCGCCGCGAGGAGGACGAGCGCGGCCTCCGCCGCTTCGCGGCCGTTTCCGTCTCGCCTCCCCCAGCGAGCCCATCCTAGCCGCGAAGCCCGAGGGCGCAACGACAGAAGGGGAAGGGCTCGTGCGCGCGCGGCGCTATTCGGCGGCGAGGGGCACCGCCTCGCGCGTCCGCCAGCGCGCCGCGAGCTCGCGCCAGCGCGCGCGCACCCGGGCGAGGTTCGCCTCCTTCACGTGGCCGAAACCGCGGATCCCCTCGGGCAGACGCGCGAGCTCGATCGCGAGCTCCAGGCGGTCGGCCGAGAGCCCGAGCAGGATTTCGTCGAGCAGAGCCTCGTATTCGGCGATGAGCGCGCGTTCGGTGCGTCGCTCTCTGGTCCAGCCGAACGGGTCGAAGGGCGTACCGCGCAACCGGCGCAGATGCGCGAGCCAGCGGAAGGCGGTCATCATCCACGGACCGAAGCGTTTCTTGCGCAGATGCCCCGTGCGCGGATCGCGCTCGGCGAGAAGGGGCGGGGCGAGATGGAATTCGAGGCGATCCCAGCTCTCGAACTCGCGCGCGAGCTGGGCGCGGAAGGCCTCGCCCGACATCAGCCGCGCCACCTCGTACTCGTCCTTGTAGGCCATGAGCTTGAAGAGATTGCGGGCGACCGCGAGGGAAAGGGCGGTGCTGCCGGGAGCGACGCGCTCTTCCGCGGCGCGCACGCGCTCGACCGTCTTCCGGTAGCGCTCGGCCCAACGGCCGTCCTGATATTCGGTCAAGAAGCGCACGCGATCGGCGATCGTCGCCTCGAGATCGAGCGGTCGGCGCTCGGCAGCGATCCCGGCGATCTTCCGCACCGCCTCGAGATCGAAGGCCGCCCGCCGCCCCCAAGAAAAGGCCCGCTGGTTGAACGCGACCGCGACCCCGTTGATCTCGATCGCCCGCAGGATCGCTGCTTCCGACAAAGGCACCAGGCCGCGCTGCCAGGCGTAGCCGACGAGGAAGAGATTGGCGGCGATCGCATCGCCCAACAGAGCCGTGGCGAGCCGGGTCGCCTCGACGAACTCGACCCGCTCGGCACCCGCCGCCTCTTCCAGAGTGCGGCGCAGCTGCGCGCCGGGGAAGGCGAGGTCGGGATCGCGGGTGAAGGCTCCGGTGAGCACCTCCTCGCTGTTCGCGACGATCCGCGTCACCCCCCGCCGCACCGTGGGCAGGGCGGTGCGACCGGCCGCGACCAACAGATCGCAGCCCAACAACAACCGCGCCCCGCCCGGTGCGACGCGCGGCGCGCCCACCGCCTCGGGGGAAGGCGCGATCTTGAGATGGCTCACTACCGCCCCGCCTTTCTGGGCGAGGCCGATCATGTCGAGGGCGACGAAGCCCTTGCCCTCGAGATGCGCGGCCATGCCGAGAAGCGCGGCGATGGTCACCACCCCCGTCCCTCCGATCCCGGCCACCACGATCCCGTAGGGGCGATCGAGAACGGGAAGCTCGGGCTCGGGTAGGACGGGAAAGGGCAGGTCGCGGATCCCGGTCGTGGTTTTCTTGAGCTTCGCGCCCCGCACGCTCACGAAGGAAGGACAGAAGCCGCGCAGGCAGGAGAAGTCCTTGTTGCAGGCCGATTGATCGATGCGGCGCTTGCGGCCGTACTCGGTTTCGACCGGCTGGATCGCGACGCAGTTCGATTGCAGCCCGCAATCCCCGCAGCCCTCGCAGACGAGCTCGTTGATGACCACGCGCTCGTCCGGATCGGGATATCGTCCGCGCTTCCGGCGCCGGCGTTTCTCGGCGGCGCAGGTCTGATCGTAGACGATCGCGGTCACCCCCGGGATCGTCCGCATGCGCCGCTGCACGGCATCGAGCTCGTCGCGGTGATGGACCGTGACGCCGGGCGCGAAGCCGGAAGGGATCGGGTATTTCTCGGGCTCGTCGGTGACCACCGCGATCGCCTGCACGCCTTCGGCTTCGAGCAGACGGGTGATCTGCGCGACCCCGAGATTGGCGGTTTCCATCTTCTGGCCGCCGGTCATGGCGACGGCGTCGTTGAAGAGGATCTTGAAGGTGACGTTCGCTCCCGATGCGACCGCCGCTCGCACCGCGAGCGAGCCCGAATGATAAAAGGTGCCGTCGCCGATGTTCTGGAAGACGTGCGCGCGCGTGCTGAAGGGCGCCTGACCGATCCAGGAGGCGCCCTCGCCACCCATCTGCGTCCAGCCGAGCGTGTCGCGGCCCATCCAGGTGACCATGAAATGGCAGCCGATGCCGCCCACCGCGCGCGAGCCCTCGGGAACCTTCGTGCTCGTGTTGTGCGGACAGCCGGGGCAGAACCAGGGCAAGCGGACGAGCTCGGCGGTGCCCCGGGGGAGATGGGCGCGCCGTTCCTCGAGCTCGCGCAACCGTGCCGCGAGCGCGGGATCGCCCGTGCGCGCGAAAAGGCGCCGGCCGATCTCGATGGCGATCGACAGCGGCTCGAGCTGGCCCCAGGAAGGGAACAGCGTGCGTCCCTCCTCGTCCTCCTTGCCGATCACGATCGGTCGCTCGCGCCGGTTGTAGAGGATCTCCTTGGCCTGGCTCTCGACGAGCCCGCGCTTCTCTTCGACCACGAGGAGGAGCTCGCTGCCCCGAGTGGCCTCGAGGAGCGCTTCCGGTTCGAGGGGGAAGGTCATCGCCACTTTGAAGACCGCAAGGCCCAGCACTCGGGCGCGCGCTTCGTCGGTCCCGAGTTCGTCGAGAGCGACGACGACGTCCTGGTACGACTTGCCGGTCGTGGCGACGACGACGCGCGCCCCCGGGGCACCGAGCACCACGCGATCGAGGCGGTTGACGCGGGCGAAGAGCTTGGCCGCCTGCATCCGCACCGTGTGCAACCTCCGCTCGACCTCGAGCGCCACGGGCGGCCAAGGAACTTCGGGCGGGATCTCGATGTGCCGGCGCACGGGAGGCAACAGCGCCTCCTCGGGAAGGACGATCCGCGGCCGATCGGGGGAGACGGCGATCGAGGCGGTGCTCTCCACCGTATCGTGGATGCACTTGAGCGCCGCCCACGCGCCCGAGAAGCGGGACAGCGCGATACCGTAGAGCCCGTATTCGAGGATTTCTTGGACGCCCGACGGGTTGAGAACGGGCACCATGGCGTCGACCATGGCGTATTCGGACTGGTGCGCCGTGGTCGAGGATTCGCAGATGTGATCGTCGCCCAGGAGCAAGAGCACCCCGCCCTTGGGGTCGGTACCGAAGAGATTGCCGTGGCGGATGGCGTCGCCCGAACGGTCCACGCCCGGGCCCTTGCCGTACCAGATCGCGAACACGCCCTCGAAGCGGCCTTCGCCGGTGAGGTTGACCTGCTGCGTGCCCTGACAGGCGGTGGCGGCGAGGTCCTCGTTGACCGCCGGTTGGTGCACGACGTCGTGCGCGGCGAGCCAGGCCTTGGCGGCCGCGAGCTGCTGGTCGTAGCCGCCCAGGGGCGAGCCGCGATAACCGGTCACGTAGCCCGCCGTTTTCAGCCCCGCGCGGCGGTCGCGCCGGATCTGGTCGATGGGCAGGCGCACGAGCGCCTGCACACCGGTGAGATACACGCGCCCTTCTTCGAGCCGGTACTTGTCGTCGAGCGAGACGGAAAGGAGCTGCGTCACGTCGGCCTCGATCCCCGATCCCCGGTCGCACGCGTACGAGATGGCATCGCGCGCGGCCACGGGCCAGTCGCGCGCGCGGCGCCGGCGTGTGCGCTTTCTCTCGTGGTCGTGTCGGCGCATCCGTGTCACGCGGAGGACCGGACGGTGGCCGGCCCGGGACGCGCCGGGTCGGCGGCTCGCCGCTGCTCGGCGCGCGATGGCGGCGGCCGCAGAACGCGCCTCCGAACGTCGAGCTGCGGCTCTCGGTCACCGAGCTCGGCCGTTTCCGGGGCGCGATCGACCTCCGGTTCCGGAGCCTCGCGGTCGCCCTCGACCGCGTCCGCGTTCGGACGGAGGCGGTCGACGCCGGGCTCCTCGTCCGGCAGCGACCGCAGACGCGCTCTCGGTCCTGGTCCGCCCGCACGCGCGCGTGCGAGACGCGGCTCGAGGGAGGCGAACGTCGGCTCGACGGCGTCGAGCGCAGAGTGTTCCGCGGCCGAAACGGGAACTCGACGGGTCGCGCGCGCTCGTCCGCGCGCGTCTACACGGGCCGGGGGAGCTCGCGGCTCGGGGGCCGGGCTCTTTCGCGCGCGTCGCGCTCTGCTACGCTCTCGGCCCATGGACGAAGCGGTGCGACGACGAATCGCGCGCGAGATCGAGCAGCTGCGCGAGATGCTCTTCGAGCTCGAGGCCGAGGCCGAGCGGCTGCGCGCGCCGAGCGGCGATCCGAGCGAGAGGGCGCGGGCGATCGAGATCGTCCAGCGCGTGCTCGGCCGTCGCTGGGTCGCGCGGATCGCGCGGCCCCGTCCCGGCGATCCCTCCGCCGGCGACTCCGTGCTCGCCGGGATCGAGGAGATCGCGCGGCGCATCCGCGAGATCGACGATCGACTGGTGGTCGAGCTCCACCGGCTCGAGCGCGCCCGGCGCGACCGCTGATCGTCGCGCTCGCGGTCGGCCGTCGGTCAGCGGCTCGCTTCGCTCAACAGCATCGTGCGGAAGGCGCGCGCCGCCGGCGGCAGGGGTCGGTGGGCGCGATGGAGGAGATACCACACGCGCACGATGGGGAAATTCTCGACCGCGAGGATCGCGAGCCTTCCGCTCGCGAGCTCGAGCTCGATCGTCTGAGCGGAGATCACGCCCAGCCCGAGGCCGGCCTGCACCGCCTGTTTGACCGCCTCGTTGGAAGCGAAGACGCAGGAAGGCTCGTAAGCGAGACCGTGCGCCGCCAGGACCCGCTCCATGGCGGCGCGCGTGCCCGAGCCGGGTTCGCGCACGACGAGCGGCTCGCGGACCAACCGTTCGAGGGACACCGGCGCTTGGGCCAACAGCGGATGCCCGGGCGGGGCGATGACGACGAGCGGATTGTCCTTGAAGCGCTGGGCGACGAGATCGGCGTCCTCGGGCGGCTGACCGGTGACCGCGAGATCGGTCTCGCCCGCTTCGAGCGCGGCGAGCACGCTGTCGCGGTTGGCGACGTGCAGCACGACCCGGATCCCCGGGTGGCGCCGGCGGAAGGCGGCGAGGATCGGAGCCAGGAAATAATTGGCGGTGGAGACCACCGCCAGGCGCAGAACCCCGCGGTCGAGCCCGCGCATCTGTTCGGCCGCGGCTTCGAGGTCGACCGCGGCCTGCACCATGCGGCGCGCGTGATCCGCCAGTTCTTGGCCGGCGGGGGTGAGAACGATGCGCCGGCCGATCCGCTCGACGAGCGTCAGGCCGAGGGTTTCTTCGAGCTGGCGCACGGACATCGAGACCGCGGGTTGGGTGAGGTGGAGCTCGCGCGCCGCACGGGTGATCGAGCCGTGGCGCGCCACCGCCTCGAACACGCGGACCTGCCGGAACTCTACGCGCATGGTCGATCGATAAAACCGGCTTATGTTAGAGGTCACGACATCTGATTAGTCCTTTTCCCGCCCGCGCGCTATCGGCTGCTGCGAGTTCGGTCGAGGCCCGCCCGCGGGGCGGTCCGAGCAGCGGTCGGAGGACGGCGTGGCACCGAAGGCCTACGAAGCGGGCGTGAAAGATTACGCGAAAACCTATTGGGTTCCCGATTACGTCCCGCTCGACACCGATCTCCTCGCGGTCTTCAAGGTCGTACCCCAGCCGGGGGTGTCGCGGGAAGAAGCGGCGGCCGCCGTGTGCGCCGAATCGTCCACCGGAACGTGGACGACGGTCTGGACCGATCTGTTGACCGACCTCGATTACTACAAGGGTCGCGCCTATCGCATCGAGCCGGTCCCGACCGATCCGAACGCGTTCTACGCCTATGTCGCCTATCCGCTCGATCTCTTCGAAGAGGGATCGGTCGTCAACGTCCTCACCTCGCTCGCCGGCAACGTGTTCGGGTTCAAGGCGGTGCGCAGCCTCCGCCTCGAGGACGTCCGTTTCCCTCTGGTTTACGTGAAAACCTGCGGTGGCCCGCCCAACGGCATCCAGGTCGAACGCGATCGGCTGAACAAATACGGCCGGCCGTTGCTCGGTTGCACGATCAAGCCGAAGCTCGGTCTTTCCGCCAAGAACTACGGTCGCGCGGTCTACGAGGCCCTTCGCGGCGGTCTCGACTTCACCAAAGACGACGAAAACGTCAACAGCCAGCCCTTCATGCGCTGGCAGCATCGCTTCGAGTTCGTCATGGAAGCGGTGCGCAAAGCCGAAGAGGAGACCGGCGAGAAGAAGGGGCATTACCTCAACGTCACCGCCCCGACCCCCGAAGAGATGTACAAGCGTGCCGAATTCGCCAAGCAGCTCGGCGCGCGCATCATCATGCACGACTTCCTGACGGCGGGGTTCACCGCGCACACCGGCCTCGCCAACTGGTGTCGCGAGAACGGGATGTTGCTCCACGTGCACCGGGCCATGCACGCGGTGATCGACCGCAACCCGCTGCACGGCATCCACTTCCGCGTGCTCGCCAAATGCCTGCGCTTGTCCGGCGGCGACCACCTCCACGCCGGGACCGTCGTCGGCAAGCTCGAGGGCGATCGGGAGGCGACGCTCGGCTGGGTCGATCTCATGCGCGAGGCCTACGTCCCCGAGAACCGCGCCCGCGGCATCTTCTTCGAGCAGGACTGGGGTTCGATGCCGGGCATGTTCCCGGTCGCCTCGGGCGGCATCCACGTCTGGCACATGCCCGTGCTCCTTTCGATCTTCGGCGACGATGCGGTGTTCCAGTTCGGGGGCGGAACGCTCGGGCATCCCTGGGGCAACGCCGCCGGCGCGCACGCCAATCGAGTGGCGCTCGAGGCCTGCGTCGAGGCGCGCAACCAGGGCCGCAACCTCGAGCGCGAGGCGCGCGACATCCTGCTCGAAGCGGCCAAGCACAGCCCCGAACTCGCGATCGCGCTCGAGACCTGGAAGGAAGTCAAGTTCGAGTTCGACGTGGTCGACAAGCTCGACGTCCAGCGCAGCTGAGCCCGTCGTCCGAATTCACCTGGAGTCGTCGCCGTGCCCGAGATGCAAGCCTACGGTGTCGCCAAGCCGCGGTACGAGACCTTCTCCTATCTGCCTCCGATGACGCCCGAGCGCATCGCCAAGCAGATCGCCTATCTGGTCAACCAGGGCTGGACACCCGCCATCGAACATTGCGAGCCCGAGCGTGCGCATCTGACCTATTGGTACATGTGGAAGCTGCCGATGTTCGGGGTCTATTCGGTCGAAAAGGTGATGGCCGAGCTCGATGCCTGCCATCGCGCCAACCCCGGCCATCTCGTGCGGCTCGTGGGTTACGACAACTTCCTGCAGTCACAAGGCATCGCGTTCGTCGTCTATCGCGGCGGCCGGTGATCGCGCGAAAACCGGCCGAGGACCGAAGACGAAGGGGGATCCACCGATGAACGGCGCGGCCACCGCTCTCGTCGGACGAGCCGCTTCGCTCGCGCGGCGCCGGGCCCTCGCCCAGGGCAAACGGGCCCTGCCGCCTCCGAGCGAACGCGTGCGCAGCGGCTTCCGCGACGCGTCCCTGCCCGCCGTCGACGGCGCTCCGGCGGCCGCGCCGCGCTCCTCCTCGTCCCCGGCTCCGACCGCGGACCCGCCGTCGCGGACTCTTGCCGCCCGCGGCGCGACCGTCGCGGTCGGCCGTGACGCCTCGCTCTTGCGCCGTCGGCTGCTCGCCCGCGGCAAGGCGGCGCTCGGTTTCGGCTCCTCCGCCTCCCTGGGAGCCGACCGCCCGGCGGCGCCGGCGAACGCGCCTTCGCTCGCGCGCGGAGACGCGTCCTCGTCGTGCCCGCCGGGCGATCTTTCTCCCTCCTGCCGCGCCCTCGTCCGCGCCCGGCGCGCCGAGCGTTCGCGCTACGGACAGGGCGGTGCGGTCGCGGTAGCGAACGGCGGAGCGGCAACGCTCGTCTATCCCCCGAAGGTCGTCGCCGTCACCACCGAAGGCGGGCAACGCGTGACCGGGATCCGCATCGGCCATTCCGCCCGGGTCACCGGGGTCGAAGCCGGGCTCGCGAAGCCGATCACCGGAACGCCCTACATCGGTCCCGAAGAGGGCGCGACGACCGGGAGCGCCGCGCCGAAGGTCGGCCTGGCGCGCACCGAAGGCGGCCTCGTCGTCTCCGGCACGCTCGTGCGGAGCCGCGTTCCGATCACCGGCGACGAAGCCGGCGAGCGGATCCGCATCACCGGCGAGGTCGATCCGCGGCCGAGCGACGATCTCACCCCGCGGCGCGAAACGGCGGGGCTCGCCCTGGCCCAGTTCCAGCGCCAGGCGAACCCGCACGGCCATTCCGTCTTCGGCACCAATCTCGGGCGCTCGGCGCGATGGGTGGGCTCGCGGGCGCGCGATCGCGGACGCCCGATCGAGGTCACCGTCGGCGGGCAGCCGATCACCGGCACGGCGGTCGGTCGCAGCCCGCGGGTGACGGGCGACGAGCCGGGCTCCTGCCGCGCCCTCACCGGCACCCAGTATCTCGCGCCGGCGCGCGCGGTGCTCGCTTGCGATCCGGACGCGGATGCGGCCGGTTCCGAACGGCCCGATCCCGTCACCGGCGGCAAGGTGCGCGAGGCCCTCACCTGGCGCGGGCAGCGGGTGACCGGCCCCGAGTTCGAGCAAGAGGACCTCGTCACCGGGACCGAGGCCGGCACCTGCAGCCCCGTCACCGGCACGCCGTACCAGGGCGTCGGCTCGGTCGTCCGTTGGTGCACGCCGCAGGCCGGCCACGCCCTGGCCCAGCGCATCCTGCGCAACGGCCGGGTTCGGATCACCGGCGACGTGCCGCTCGGCGATCTCGAGCGGGTGAGCGGGCTCGAGCGCGGCGCCGACCGCCCGGTGACCGGCACTCCCTATTACGAGGTCCCGGCCCTGCCGGCGCCCGCGGGGGAGAATCCGCCCGTCGCCACCGAGGGGTTCTCCGTCCTCTCGCCGCAGCGCCGGGCGTTGCTCGAGGCCGAAGCGCGAGCCGCGCGGCGACCGAAGATCACCGGTTCCTTCTCGCTCGGCGAGGGCAAGGTCACCGGCCACGTCGACTTCGGTTTCCGCCCACGGCTCGTCCTCTCGAGCAATCCCGGGCACCGCGAAACCGAACGTCCGCGCGTCACCGGCGAGGGCGGAACCCGGGGTGCCCGGATCACCGGTGACGCCTGGCGCGACGATCCGCGCGTCACCGGCACCGAAGGAACGAGCGCCGCGGCGCGCAATCCGTCCGAGCGCGGCGGCGAGCGCAAGCCCTTCGCGCACAGCTCGGTCTTCAAGGGCAAGGGCAAGGACGAGCCGCCGCGCAAGCTGGTCACCGGCGTGATCGGTTGGACGCCGAAGTCGGCGGCCGTCGTCACCCTCTCCGGCGGCGCCCAGGGATGAGCGTGCCGATCGCCCTCCGCCGGCCCGGCGATCTCGGCAGGAGCCGGCTCCGTCCGCCCCGCGCGGCCGCACCGGCGCGGACCGGCGGCTCCTACGGGGCGCGGCCTCCTCTTCACGCTTCCGCGAGTGGGCATCCCTTGGCCGAGCCGGCGATCACGCGCGCGCTCGCCGACCGCGCCCGGGAGATCGAGGCCGCCTTCGCGGCGATCGAGCCCGCGCTCGTCGCCCTCGCCCCGCGCCAGTTCGAGCCCGGCTTCCCCGAGCGCGCCGCGGCCGAACTCGCGACGCTCCTCGGTGTCCGGCTGGAGCCCGCGCTGTTGCGCGCGGTCTGGAACGCGCCTCTGGACATGGCGGATCTGCACGCGCGGCTCGTGCTGCGCACCTTCGCCCGCCTGGTCGAGCGCTCCGCCCGGCCGCCGGCGGTCGAGGAAGGCGAGCCGGTCGCGGAGGTGATCCGTCGCTTCGGCTTCCACGCGGTCGACGTCGCGACCTGCGCCGACGGTCGGCTCGGGGGCCTTCTCGACCACGTCCTGCGCGTCCCGCCCGCGATCGTCGTCGCCCGCAAGTCCTTCGCCGGAGCGCTGTTCGACGTCGAGGAAGCGATCGCCCGCTTCGAGCGCGTCGAGCTCGCGCGTTGGCGCGAAGGGCGGCCCAATCCGGCGAGCGAGCCCACGCGCTATCTCGCCCTCGGGGTCTACCATTTCTCCAGTCTCGATCCCGAGCACGAGGGCTGCGCCGCGCACGGCAGCGACGATCGTCGCGCGGCGGCGGCCCTTCTCGAGCGCCTCCAGGATTTCGCCGAAGGCGTGGCGCGGCGCTACGGCGAGGCGGTGCGGCCGGCGATCCTGCTCGCCGGGGTCGACACCGACACCGATGCCGTCCGGGTCCACGTGCCCGATGCCGCCGGACGCATGCTCCTCGACCGCTTCGTCTCCAGCCTCGAGCTCCACGCTCGCACCCGCGCGCTCTCCCGCGAGGAAGCGAAAGACGAGATCCGCCGCCGGGTCGCGGCCGTGATCGGCGTTCCTCCCGACGATCCGGCGACCGAGGGCATGCGCTGGTTCTGCGGCTATCTGCTCAAGAACAACATCGCCCAGGTCGAGGCGGTCGCGGCGCGCTTCGGCGGTGCTTATCCGGATCGCGGTCACGGGGAGCGCCTGATCCTGGTGGGCGATCCCGTCGACGACGTGCAGCTGCGCAACCTCGCGTTCCAAGCGCAGATGCGCTCGATCGAAGAGGGCGAGGCGGATCTCGCCGTGGGCATCCGCCTGCTCGCCGCGCGGCTGGCTCCGCTCGGCTTCGCCGTGCCGGTGCTCGTCGTGCAGAGCTTCGATGCCGCGCTTCCCGGCGCGGACCATCGGGCCGCGCGGCGCGCGTTCCAGATGCGGGCGGCGCTCGAACGGCGCTTCGCGTCGGGTGCGAGCCCCTGCCGGCTCGTGGTCGAGGCGGCGATCCGCTCCGCCGCGGGCGGACCGTTGCGATTCCTCAACCGAGACGAGACGCCGAATTCCGGCCTTCGTTGCGGCGCGGAGGGAAGGATTCCATGAAGATCTTCCAGGTCGAACGAACTCTGGTCGCCACCGCGCGCATCAGCCAGCTCGAGAACCGCCGTCTGCTCGTGGTGCGCGAACGCGGCGGCGGGCGCCAGGTCGCCGTCGATCCCGTGGGCTGCAAGCCCGGCGACTGGGTGATCGCGGTCGGCAGTTCGGCGGCCAAAGACGCCGCCGGTCACAAGGATTACCCGAGCGATCTGACCATCGTCGGGATCATCGACTATTGGGACGAAACGCCCAGCACCGCCCCGGCGCGCGCCAAGGAGCTCGCCTGATGCAGATCCATCGCGTCGTGCGCGATCTCGTGACCACCAAGCGCCTGGGCACGCTGCAGGCCAAGAAGCTCAAGGTCCTCGTCGACGCCAAGGGCGAATTGGACGTCGCGG
Source organism: Geminicoccaceae bacterium (assembly GCA_025062095.1). Classification (GTDB taxonomy): domain Bacteria; phylum Pseudomonadota; class Alphaproteobacteria; order Geminicoccales; family Geminicoccaceae; genus JANXAZ01. Next base: position 19,508 of record JANXAZ010000007.1, on the reverse strand, counting down.
TCGATCCGATCGGCTGCAAGCCGGGCGATTACGTGATCAGCATCGGCTATTCGGCGGCGCGGATCGCCGCCGGCGACCCGCGGGTGACCACCGATCTCACGATCGGCGGCATCATCGACCATTGGAGCGAGGAAGAGTGGCGAAAGTGATCGAGGCGCCGGCGGTCTCGGGACCGCCGGTGTCGGAGGAACGAATCGGAGCGGAGAAACCGACCATGACCAACGAGAAGACCGGCATCGCTCTCGGCATGATCGAGACGCGCGGGCTCGTCCCGGCGATCGAGGCCGCCGACGCCATGACCAAGGCCTCGGAGGTGCGGCTGATCTGCCGCCAGTTCGTGGGCGGCGGCTACGTCACGGTGATGGTCCGCGGCGAGACCGGCGCGGTGAACGCCGCCGTGCGCGCCGGGGCGGACGCCTGCGAGCGGGTCGGCGACGGCCTCGCCGCGGCGCACATCATCGCCCGCCCGCATCCCGAGGTCGAGCAGATCCTGCCCAAGGCGCCGACCCTGTGAGCCGGGATCGGTCGCGGCACGTCCGATTCGAGGAGTGAACCGTCGATGGTCACGAACGAGAAGACCGGCATCGCTCTCGGCATGATCGAGACGCGCGGGCTCGTCCCGGCGATCGAGGCCGCCGACGCCATGACCAAGGCCTCGGAGGTGCGGCTGATCTGCCGCCAGTTCGTGGGCGGCGGCTACGTCACGGTGATGGTCCGCGGCGAGACCGGCGCGGTGAACGCCGCCGTGCGCGCCGGGGCGGACGCTTGCGAGCGGGTCGGCGACGGCCTCGCCGCGGCGCACATCATCGCCCGCCCGCATCCCGAGGTCGAGCAGATCCTGCCCAAGGCTCCCACCGCCGAGGGCGGCGGGCGCGACAGCGACGTCACGACCACGCGCAGCTGAGGATCGGGGGTCGACGAAGCGTCGACCCCTCCCGCCGTCCGGAGCCCGGTCCATGGCGACCAACGACGAGCCCCAGGGTTGGCAGCGGATCGGCCGCCAACGCTCGCTGTTCCGGCGTTTCGAGTTCGCGGCCTACGCCGAGACCCGACTGTTCCTCGAGCGCCTCGCGGCTCTGTCCGAGCGCACCGGGATCTATCCCGACCTGAGCTTCGGCACCAAGCACGTCAACGTCACCGTGCACGGGGCGAGCGGCGAGCCGGGAGAGGCGGAAGTCGCCTTCGCGCTCGAGGTCGCGCGGCTCGCTCGGCCGGACGAGCAGCCGTGACGCGAACGCCGCGGATCGACGTGGCGGTGGCCGTCGTCCGCGACGCGCGCGACCGCGTGCTCATGGCCGAGCGCTCGCCGCGTCAGATCGCGGCCGGCCATTGGGAACTCCCCGGGGGCAAGATCGAGGCCGGCGAGACGCCGGAGCAGGCGGCGCGCCGCGAGCTCGCCGAAGAAGCGGGGCTCGTCGGCGAACGGCTGCGGCCGTGGATCGTCTACGATTACGCCTTCCCCGCACGATCGCTCCGCCTGCACTTCTTCCTCGTCGAGCGCTGGTCGGGGGTTCCGGAGGGACGCGAGGGCAATCGCCTCGCCTGGGTCTCGCCGGCGCGGCCGGAGGTGGGCCCGGTTCTGCCCTCCAACCGCCGCGCGCTCGCCCGACTGAGTTTGCCCGAGGTGCTCCTGCGCTGCTCTCCGGAGGCGCCGGTCGTGCCCGGCGCCCCTGGGCGAGGATCCACTCTCGCGGTGCTGCGCGGGGGCAGCCCGGGCCAGCGGGTCCAACGCGCGCGCCGGATGGCGGAAGCCGGCGTGCGCACGCTCCTCGTGGGCACGCCTCTGGAAGCGCTGCGCGCCGGAGCCCTCGGCCTCGCGAGCCCCTGGCCGCACTGGGCGGAGCTGCCCGGGCGGCCTCCGGTCGATCTCTGGGCGGTGGAATGCCGCGCCCCGGGCGATCTCGAACGCGCCGCCGGGCTCGATGCCGACCTCGCCCTCGTTCCCGCCGAATCCGCCGAAGAGCCCGGCTTCGCCGCGCGTCTCGCGCGCTTGTCGCTCGTCGTCTACCTCGAGGCCGCGGACTTCGAAGCGCTCGCCCGCGCCCGCGCCGCGGGTGCCGCGGGCGTGCTCGTCGATGTGTCGTCCGAGCCGCGCACCGCCCGCGCGCGGCTCGGCGGCGAAAGAGGTCCGGCATGACCGGTCCTTCCGAACGGGCGCTGCCGCGGCCGGCGCTCGAAGTGCCGGCGAGCGGGCTCGCCGGCCTGCGGCACTGGCGTCACGATCTCGCCGCCGGTCTCCAGGTGGCGTTGTTGTGGACACCGTTCGCCCTCGGTGTCGCGCTCGCCTCGGGAGCACCCGCGGTCGCCGGGCTGATCTCGGCGATCGTCGCCGGTCTCCTCTTCCCCTTCCTCGGCGGCTCGCACGTGACGGTCAGCGGCCCCGCCGCCGCCCTCGCCCCCGTGGTGTTGTGGGGCATCCTCACCCTCGGCCAGGGCGATCCGGCCGCGGGCTATCCGCTCGTCCTCGTCGCCATCGTGCTCACCGGCGTGCTCCAGATCCTCCTGAGCCTGGTCAAGGCCGGACGCTACGCCACGCTCCTTCCGAGCACCGTCGTCGAGGGCATGCTCGCGGCGATCGGGATCATCATCATCGTCCGCCAGATCCCGCCCCTTTTCGGCGTCGAAGCGGCTCCGGCGAAATCCGTCCTCGTCGCCGTCCTCGACCTGCCCCGACGGCTCGCCGCCGCCGAGCCGACGGTCGTCCTCGTCGGGCTCGCGAGCCTCGCTTTGATGTTCTTGCTGAACCGGCGCTCGAGCGGGTTCTGGAAGCGCCTGCCGGCGGCGATCCTCGTCACCGTCGCCGGTGTCGCCGCCGGCTTCGCCCTCGATCTTCCGCCCGAGCTGCGCATTCGCATGCCCGAGCGGTTCCTGGACGCTCTGCACCTGCCCGACTTCGCCGGCATCCTCGCGCGTCCCGACCTCTGGGGTGCGCTCGTCGTCGTCGTCGTGACCTTCACTCTCATCGACGGCGTCGAGTCGGTGGCCAGCGTCAAGGCGGTCGACCGCATCGATCCCTGGCGGCGCGTGTCCGATCCGAACAAGACCCTGCGCGCGATGGGCGTGTGCAATCTCTGCTCGGGCATGCTCGGGGGTCTGACGATCATCCCCAACGCCGTCCCCTCCCGCGCCAACATCGACGCCGGCGCGCGCACGCTGTGGTCCAATCTCTTCAGCGGGCTGTTCCTGCTCCTGTTCACCTTGGCCCTGCCGGCGCTCATCGCCCGCATTCCGCTCGCCACGATCGCCGGCATCTTGGTCTACATCGGCTGGCGTCTGTGCGAACCCGCGCTCTTCGCGCGCATGCTCGCGCTGGGCTTCGACCGCTTCGTCGTGTTCGTCGGGACGGTCGTCGCCATCCTCGCCACCGACCTCCTGGTCGGCATGTTCGTCGGCATCGCGATCGAGCTCCTGCTCGCGATCTATCTCTTGATGCCGTCGTTCCGCTTCGTGCTCACCGGCCGGCTCGATTTCGCTTCCGCGATGGGCCTGCTCGTGCGCAACTTCGCGGGCTTGTTCCGCAGCCCGATCATCAAGGCGCGGGTGGAAGGCGAGGGGCTCGAGCGCACCCACGTGTTCACGTTGGGCTCTCTCGTCGGCTTCAACCTCCTCTCGCTGGAGCGGGCGGTCGAGTCCGTGCCGAAACGCGAGGCCCTGATCCTGCGCTTCACCGAATCGGCGCGGATCGTCGACCACACGGCGATGGAGTTCCTCCAGCATCTCGAAGAAGAAGCGGTCAAGGCCGATCGCCGGTTCGCGATCGAGGGTCTCGAGCGCTTCTTCCCCTTCTCCGCCCATCCCGCCGCCGGGCGTATGCAAGACGCTCAGATCGTCAGGGTGCGCGCCGAGCAGGACGCGCGGGCGCGGGAGATGGCCGCGCTCGCCGCGCGCGCGGGTCTCGTCTTCGAGCCCGAGACCCGCGCCACCATCAACCGCTGGGACTTCGTGTACCTGCGCCGGGGTGAACAGCGCCAGGACACGAACATCCTCACCGGCGTCCGGGGCGGAAAGCGTATCCGCATCGTCGATTACGGTCACACCGCCGCCCCCGACTATCACGTCGTCCACCGCCACACGCTTCTGATCCTCGAGCCCCAAGGCGCCGGGGAGCGCGAGCCGGATCTCGTGATCACGCCGGGCCATTACATGGAACGCTACATGGCCCATCTCGAGGAGCGTTGGCCGAGCGATCTGCCCCCGCCGCATCGGCTCTACGGTCCACCCGGCCTGCCGCGGGACGCCCTGGCCGTTCCCGCCGGCTGGCGCGAGGCGCTGCAGACCCTCGGGCCGCTGTACGTCGAACGTCGCCGGGGAGCGCTCCTGGTCTTCGCCCCCTTCCGCGCGCTCGAGCCGATCGACCGGATCGAGGAGCTCTTGCGCGCGTTCGCGGGCGAGCCGGAAGCGTCCGCGCCCCGAGGCGCGAGCTGAAACGAGAAGACGAAGGCGAAGCGGCGGCTCAGCCGCGCGCCCGGCGGCCGCGCAGGGCGGCGATCGCTTCGGCGTAAGGCGGACGGCCGAACACCGCGGAGCCCGCGACGAGCACGTCCGCCCCCGCCGCGATCGCGAGCGGAGCGGTTTCGGGCGTGATGCCGCCGTCGACTTCGATGTGGATCGGCCGATCGCCGATCATCTCTTTCAGGCGGCGGATCTTGTCGAGCTGGGAGGCCAGGAACTTCTGCCCGCCGAAGCCCGGATTGACGGTCATGACGAGCACGAGATCGAGCTGGTCGAGCACATAGGCGACGGCGGATTCGGGGGTGGCCGGGTTCAACGACACGCCGGCGCGTTTGCCGAGCGCGCGGATGGCCTGCAAGGTGCGATCGAGATGTTTGCAGGCCTCGGCGTGGACGATGATGCGATCGGCCCCGGCCTTGGCGAAGGCCTCGAGATAGGGATCGGCCGGCTCGATCATGAGATGGGTGTCGAAGCATTTCTGCGAATAGGGCCGGATCGCCCGCACCACGTCCGGCCCGAAGGTGATGTTCGGCACGAAATGGCCGTCCATCACGTCGAGATGGATCCAATCCGCCCCCGCCTCGTCGACGGCGCGCACCTCCTCGCCCAACCGCGCGAAATCGGCCGAGAGAATGGAAGGCGCGATCAGGACTTCGCTCATCCCCGCTTTCCGCGCGCGCGGCCTTCGCCGCCGCGCCCCGATCGGTTCAGGCCGCTTGCGCGCGCGCGAGCACGATCTTCGGATCGAGCTCGCCCGAAGCGTAGCGCTTGGCCATGGCGGAAAGCGGCAGCGGTTTGATCTTGGGCGCCTGGCCCGCGCTCCCGAACTGCTCGAAGCGTTCGGCGCAGAGCTTGGTGAGCGCCGCCATGGCCGGCTTGAGGAAGTTGCGCGGATCGAATTCGCCTCTCTTCTCCATCGCCACGCGCCGGAACTCGGCGGTCATGGCGATCCGACAGTCGGTGTCGATGTTGACCTTGCGCACGCCGTATTTGATCCCGAGCTGGATCTCTTCCACCGGCACGCCCCAGGTCTGGGGCATCTCGCCACCGTAGCGATTGAACAGATCCTGGAGTTCTTGCGGCACCGAGCTCGAGCCGTGCATGACGAGGTGCGTGTTCGGCAGGCGCTCGTGGATCGCCTTGACCACGTCCATGGCGAGGATGTCGCCCGTGGGCTTGCGCTTGAACTTGTACGCGCCGTGGCTGGTGCCGATGGCCACGGCGAGGGCGTCGACCCCGGTGGCGGCGACGAACTCGCGCGCCTGATCGGGATCGGTGAGCAGCTGCTTGCGATCGAGCCGGCCCACCGCGCCGTGACCGTCTTCCGCCTCGCCCTCGCCCGTCTCCAGCGAGCCCAGGCAGCCGAGCTCGCCTTCCACCGAGACCCCCACCCAGTGCGCCATCTCGACGACCTTCTTGGTCACCGCGACGTTGTACTCGTAGGACGCCGGGGTCTTTCCGTCCTCGAGCAGGCTTCCGTCCATCATCACGCTCGTGAAGCCGCACTGGATGGCGGAAAGACAGGTGGCGGGCTTGTCGCCGTGGTCGAGGTGCAGGCACACCGGGATCTCCGGCCACATCTGCACCGCCGCCTTGACCATCGCTTCGAGCATGAGGTCGCCGGCATAGGCGCGCGCGCCGCGGGAAGCCTGCAGGATCACGGGCGAAGCGGTCTTCGCCGCCGCCTCCATGATCGCCTTGAGTTGCTCCATGTTGTTGATGTTGAACGCCGGCACCCCGTAGCCGTGTTCGGCGGCGTGGTCGAGGAGCTGGCGCAGCGTGATGAAGGCCATGGTCGTCTCCGGAGATCACGAGGCGGGTGCGAGGCCGAGCTTGCGCTCGGCGAGCCGGACGAGAGCATCGGCGGTGACGCCGAAGTGGCGGAAGAGCGCAGCGCCGGGCGCCGAGGCGCCGAAGCCGCGCATCCCCACCACGTCCTCTTCGCCGGCGACGTAGCGGGTCCAGCCGAAAGGCACGGCGGCCTCGACCGCGATCCGCGGCGCCGTGCCCAGGACGGCGCGGCGGTAGTCGGGATCCTGGGCGTCGAAGAGCTCGAAACAGGGCAACGAGACCACCGCCACCGGGACCCCGCGGGCCTCGAGCCGCGCCTTCGCCTCGAGCGCGAGCTGCACCTCCGAGCCCGTGGCGAGGATGGTCAACGCCCGCTCGCCGTTCGCCTCGGCGAGCACGTAGCCGCCCCGCGCGCAGAGGTTCTCGGCGACCGGCTCGGTGCGCACGGGCGGCACATTCTGGCGGGTGAGCGCGAGCACCGAGGGCCGGTTCTTCTGCGCAAGCGCGACTTCCCAACATTCCGCGGTCTCGACCGCATCCGCGGGGCGGAAGACGAGCAGATCGGGGATCGCGCGCAAGGAGGCGAGATGTTCGACGGGCTGATGGGTCGGCCCGTCCTCGCCCAGGCCGATGCTGTCGTGGGTGAGCACGTAGACGACGCGCAGACCCATCATCGCCGAAAGGCGGATGGCGTTGCGGGCGTAATCGGAGAAGACCAGGAAGGTGCCGCCGTAGGGCACGAAGCCCCCGTGCAGCGCGATGCCGTTCATGATCGCGGCCATCGCGTGCTCGCGCACCCCGTAATGCACGTAGCGTCCAGAGAAGTCGCCGGGTCGGACGGGGGCGGTGTGTTTGGTGATCGTGTTGTTGGAATGGGTGAGATCGGCCGAGCCGCCGACGAGCTCGGGGATCGCCTCGGTCAAGACCTCGAGCGCCATTTCCGAGGCCTTGCGCGTGGCGACCACGGGCTTGCTCGCGAACAGCCGCTCCTTGAGCGCGGCCACGGCGGCTTTCGCCTCGGCCTCGATCTCGCCCGCGAGGGCTTTTTCGAAGGCGCGGCGCACCTCCCTCGGAGCGGCCTCGAGCCGGGCCTTCCACGCCGCCCGCGCGCGTGCGCCGCGCTCGCCGGCGGCGCGGAAGGCGGCGTAGATCTCGCGGGGGATCACGAAGGGCGGATGGTGCCATCCGAGCCGCTCCCGCGCCGCCGCCACCTCCGCCGCCCCCAGAGGCGCGCCGTGGGTCGCCTCGCTTCCCTCTTTGTTGGGCGCACCGAAGCCGATGATCGTCTTGCAGGCGAGAAGCGAGGGCCGGGGATCGGCCTTGGCTTCGGCGATCGCACGGGCCACCGCTTCGAAATCGTGGCCGTCGACGGCGAGCGTGTGCCAACCGTAGGCCGCGAAGCGCGCGCGCACGTCCTCGCTCGTGGCCAGCCGGGTGGGCCCGTCGATCGAGATGCCGTTGTCGTCGAAGAGTACGATCAGCCGGCCGAGCCCGAGGTGTCCGGCGAGGGCCGCCGCCTCGTGGCTGATCCCCTCCATCATGCAGCCGTCCCCGGCGATCACGTAGGTCCAGTGATCGACGAGTTCCTTGCCGAAGCGGGCGGCGAGCATGCGCTCGGCGAGAGCCATGCCCACGGCATTGGCCAGGCCCTGGCCCAAAGGGCCGGTCGTGGTCTCGACCCCCGGCGTGTGGCCGTATTCGGGATGGCCGGGGGTGCGCGATCCGAGCTGCCGGAAACGCTCGATCTGCTCGATCTCCATCCCCGGATATCCGGTGAGATGGAGGAGTGCGTAGAGGAGCATCGAGCCGTGGCCGGCGGAGAGCACGAAGCGGTCGCGATCGGGCCAGACGGGATCGGCGGGATCGAAGGTCAGAAAGCGCGTCCAGAGCACCGTCGCCGCGTCCGCCATGCCCATGGGCATGCCGGGATGGCCGCTTTTGGCCTTCTCCACCGCGTCCATGGCGAGCGCCCGGATCGCGTTCGCCATGCTGCGCAGGTCGACGGTGCCGCTCATGCCGGGTCCCTTCCCGCGTTTCCGCCTCAACGGGCGCGCCGCGCGCGATCCACGAGCTGCAGGATCAAGGGCGTCAAGATGAGCTGCATGGCGAGATCCTGCTTGGGCCCGGGGATGACGATCGAGTTCGCGCGCGACATCCAGCTGCCGTGGATCATCGACAGGAGGTAGGGAAAGTCGATCCCGCGCGGGTTGCGGAAGCGGATGACGACGAGGGACTCGTCGGCCGTGGGAATCCAGCGGGCGATGAACGGGTTGGAGGTGTCGACCACCGGCACCCGTTGGAAGTTGATGTCGGTCTGGGTGAACTGCGGGCAGATGTAGCGGACGTAATCGGGCATCCGCCGCAAGATGGTGTCGGTGACCGCTTCCGTCGTGTAGCCGCGCGTGGCACGGTCGCGGTGAATCTTCTGGATCCACTCGAGATTGATCACCGGGACCACCCCGATCTTGAGATCGGCGTGGCGGGCGATGTTGATCTTGTCGGTGACGAGCGCGCCGTGCAGGCCCTCGTAGAGGAGGATGTCGGTATCCGGCGGGAACTCTTCCCAAGGGGTGAAGTGCCCCGGCGGCACGCCGTAGAGCTCCGCCTCGCGCTCGTCGTGGACGTAATGGCGCGTACGCCCGGTGCCCTGTCGCCCGTATTCTTCGAAGACCGCCTCGAGCTCTTCGAGGAGGTTGGCTTCGAGGCCGAAATGGCTCAGGTGGAAGTTGCCGCGCTTGGCCGCCTCGGCCATCGCCTGGCGCATCTCTTCGCGGTTCCAGCGATGGAAGGCGTCGCCCTCGATCCACGCCGCCTTGATCCCTTCGCGGCGGAAGATCTGCTCGAAGGTGTGCTTGACGGTGGTGGTCCCGGCGCCCGAGGAACCGGTGACGGAGATGATCGGATGGCGCACGGACACGGCCGTCTTCCCCCCAGAGAATCAGACGCCCGCCTTGAACAGGCCGCGCATGCCGAACAGCGGCCGCTGGCCGGCGGGCGGGATGCTCGCGTGATGGAGCTCGGTCACCCGGCTGACCTTGTCCTCGGAACCGAAGATCAAAGGCGTGCGCTCGTGGAGTTCTTTGGGAACGAGCTCGAGGATCGGGGCGAACCCGTCGGTGGCGAGCCCGTCCGCGCGATCGACGATGAAGGCGATCGGGAAAGCCTCGTAGAGCAACCGCAGCCTGCCGTGCTCGTAGCCTTTGCGCGAATCGCCGGGGTAAAGGAAGATACCCCCGCGGACGAGGATCCGATAGAGATCGGCCACCACGCAGGCGACCCAGCGCATGTTGTAATCCGCGCCGTTCGGCCCCGCGGCGCCGGCCACGCATTCTTCGATGTAGGCCTTGATCGGCAGGGGCCAGAAGCGCGCGTTCGAGGCGTTGATCGCGTATTCGCGCCGGGCTCGCGGGATCCGCACCGCTTCCCGGTCGCGCACGAAGGATCTGGTCCGCGCATCGAGAGCGAAAGTCGCCACCCCGCTTTCGAGCGCGAGCACGAGGACGGTGAACGACCCGAAGAGCACCGCGCCGGCGGCCCGCTGGCGGCTGCCGGGAACGAGGAAGCTCGCGAGGCCGGTCTCGGCGGCCGGCAGGATCGAGAACAGCGCTCCCATCATCGAGGCCTGCTCGATGTTCGCCGAACCGTCGAGGGGGTCGAGGGCGACGGCGAGCGGGGCCCCGCGGGCGAGCTCGAGGACACCGTCGAGTTCTTCGGAGGCGAGGAAGGCCACCGGGGCCCGCCGGAGAGCCGCCTCGAACAGCTCTTCCGCGCGCACGTCCAAGGCTTTCTGGCCCGTCCCGTCGCGACTTTCGCTCACGACTTCGGCCATGCGTCCGGCGAGCGGCCCGAGGCGTACGAGCTCGTCCAGCTCGGCCGCGGCCCGGGCGAGGGCCAGGACCGTCGCGGCGATCGGCTCGCGCTCGGGATCGTTCGCGGCCCACCGTTCGAGATGTTCGGCGAGCGTGGTCATCGTCGCCCCGCCTCCCGTTCGGCTCCTCCGGGCCGGGACCTCTGCCGCCGCGGCCCTCCCACCGGTAGCGCGCTCTTTGTCACGCTGGCGTCGCACATTCAAACTTGTTAATCTTCTCGGTCATGAAAGAAAAACTTTCGCCTTTCGCCCGCCGGACCTCCCTGCGCCAGCTCCGCGCCTTCGGGGCCTATGTGCGCGCCGGCTCGATCAGCGCCGCCGCCGAGACGCTCGGACTCACCCCACCGGCGGTGAGTCAGCAGATCAAGCTCCTCGAGGAAGCCTTGGGCGGCGTGCCCTTGACGGTGCGCGACCGCGACGGGGTGCGCCCGAGCGAGGCGGGCGAAGAGGTGCTGCTGGCCCTCGCCCGGATCGAGGCGGCACTGGCCGACTGCGCAGCGGCGGTCGCCGCCCTGCGCGGCCTCGACCGCGGACGGGTGGCGGTGGGCGTGGTGAGCACCGCCAAATATTGGGCGCCTTTCGCGCTCGCCGCCTTCCAGCGCGCGCGTCCCGGGGTCGAGCTCAAGGTCCGGGTCGGCAACCGCGAGCAGATCGTCACCGCGCTCGCGGCACTCGAGCTCGACCTCGCGATCATGGGCTACCCGCCCGAGGACCAACCCCTCGACAAGGTCGCGCTCGGGGAGCATCCGCACGTCATCGTCGCCCCGCCCGATCATCCGCGCGCGCGCGAACGCCGGATCCCGATCGCGTCCCTCGCCCACGAACGCTTCCTGCTGCGCGAGCCCGGTTCCGGGACGCGTGCGCTCTTGCGCCGCCTGTTCGAAAACGCCGGCATCCACACGGCGGGCGAGACGCTCGCGCTGCCGGGCGCGGTCGAGATCGGTTCCAACGAGACGATCAAGCAGGCGGTCATGGCGGGGATGGGCATCGCGCTGCTCTCCGCCCACACCGTGGCCACGGAAGTTCGCGACGGCCGGCTCGTCCTGCTCGACGTCGTGGGGCTGCCGATCGTCCGCACCTGGTATCTCGTCCGCCGTCGCGATCGCCGCGTGCTGCCGGCGGCGCAGGCGCTGTGGGAGCATCTCTTGCGCGAGGGCGAGCGTTTCTTGCCCCGTCTGCCGGAGCCCTCGGACCGCACCTAGCCCACGGGCGGCGGCTCGCCGCGGGCGAGGGCGCGCACGCGCGTCACCGCCGCGCACAGCCGGACGAGATCGGTTTCGCGCGAGAGCCGGTGATCGCCGTCCGCGATCACCTCGAGCGTGATTTTGGCGGCGACCAGTCGGGCGACGAGCTCGAGGGAAAGAGAAAGCGGCACGTCCGCGTCGCGCCGTCCGTGGAGGATGTGCACGGGGCACGAAAAGGGCAGATCGCGCCCGAGAACCTCGTGGTCGATCGACTCCTCGAGGAACCGTCGGGTGAACGGGATCGGCTCGCAATGGTCGGAGGGCAGCGCGACGACGCCCGCCTGCTCGAGCATCCGGCGTTGTTCGGGGCTCAGGGCGGGCAAGACGAGCCGGCGCGGAAAGTCCGGTGCCGGGGCGACGAGGACGAGCCCGACGAGCCGATCGATCCGCTCTTCCCCTGCGCGCAGCGCGAGCCAGCCACCCAGAGACGAACCGACGAGCACGAAAGGTCCTTCGACCACCCGGTCGAGGATCGCGAGCGTGTCGTCGAGCCAATCGCCCACCGTGCACTCCTCGAAACGGCCCGAGGAGCGACCGTGACCGCGGTAATCGAAGCGGGTGAAGGCCCAGCCGCGCTCGGCGGCGAGGGCGGCCAGCCGGCTCGCCTTGGTTCCCGTCATGTCCGAGCGCAGACCGCTCAGGAAGACGATCTCGGGTCCCGTCCCGCTTTCGCGGGCGAAAGCGATCGCGCCCTCGCCGTCGCGCTCGAGGAAACGGATGGCCGGCTCCATGGTCCCGCCCGCCTTGTCCCGCCTGCGCGATCTGCTAGCAGGGCGCGGCCGACGGGCGAAGTGGCCCCGCCGGGACGTCGGCGGTTCGGGATCCGCGAGGCGTGAGAGATCGCGAAGAGGTCGGGCGGCGGCCGCCCGCCGCGCTTCTGTTGGCGGCGCGCCTCCCGCCCGACAGCGTGAGCCGGCGCACGCTCGAATACTGCCGCCTGCTCGCCGACGGCGGCTGGCGGCCGTTCGTCGCCGCCCGCGACGGGCCGCTCGCCACCGAGGTCCGGCGCGCGGGAGGCCGGCTCGTGGCGCTGCCCGCCGAGGCGGGAGGGTTCTTCGCCCGCTTGCGCGCCCTGCGCAAACTCGCCGCCTTCGCGCGCGAGGAGGGCTTGCGCGTCCTCCACGTCCAGCGCGCGAGCGCGGCACCGCTCGCCCGCGCCGCCGCCGAACGGCTCGCGCTGCCGTGGCTCGCCACGGTCCACGATCTCGACGAACTCGGCGATCCCGCCAGCGAACCCCTCCTGACGGCGCCGCGCCTGCTCGCCGTCTCCGAGCACGTGGCGGAAGAGCTCGGCGAGCGGCACGGCGTGCCGGCGGCGCGGATCCGGGTGCTGCCGCCCGCCCTCGACCTCGCCGAGCTCGCTCCCGAGCGCGTGCACGGGGCCCGCGTCGCCGCCGTGGCGACGCGCTGGGGGCTCGACCTCGGCCGCCGCGTGCTCCTCGTGCCCGGGCCGCTCGTGCCCGCCCACGGCCATCGGGTGCTCCTGCGCGCCCTCGCCAAGATCGCGCGCGAGGACCTGAGCGCCGTTTTCATCGCCGCCGAGGACGCCGATCGAACGTACGTGCGCGAGCTCGAGCGGGCGATCCGCGAGGCCGGGCTGGGCGAGCGGGTGCGCTTCGGCGCCCCGCCCGAAGACGAGCCGGCGGCGTTGCAGCTCGCCGACCTCGTGGTCCTGCCGGCGATCCGGCCTCTGCCCTCGGCGCGGGTGGTGCTCGCCGCTCAAGCCATGGGTCGGCCGGTCGTCGTTTCGCATCTCGGGGCGCTGCCCGAATGCGTGCAGCCGGCCTCCACCGGATGGATCGTGGCCGCGGGCGACGCCGAGGAGCTCGCCTGGGCGATCGAGCGGGCGTTGTCGCTCGACGAGGAGGTGCGCGCCCGCCTGGCGCTCCGCGCGCGCGCCTTCGCGGCCGAGGGCTTCGCGCTCGAGCGGGTGGGCCGCCGGCTGCTCGAGACTTATGAAGAGACCTTGCGCGAGGCGGCGGCGCGCGGTCCGGCGCGCGGTTGACAGTCCGCCCGCCGCGCCCCCACCTTTCACCGAGCGCTCGGCCGCTCGGGAGGGTCGAGATCGCCCTCGTTCGGTCCCCTCGGAACGGATCCGCCCCGCATGCAGACCGCCGTCGAGCTCCGCGAAGCCGCCGCTTGCGCGCGGGAGGTGGCGATCACGCTGCCCGACGGTTCGACCCTCGCCTTCGATCACCCGCCCACCGGGCGTGAGATCGCCGAGGCGATCGGGCCCGCGCTCGCCCGGGAGGCGGTCGCCGTGATCGTCGACGGCGAGCTCCGCGACCTCGACCGTCCGATCGAGAAGGACGCGCGGGTGCGCGTCGTGCGGATCGAGGATCCCGAGGCGCTCGAGCTCATCCGTCACGACTGCGCGCACGTGATGGCGCAAGCGGTCCAGGAGCTCTTCCCGGGCACGCAAGTGACCATCGGCCCCCCGATCGAGACCGGCTTTTATTACGACTTCTACCGCGAGGAGCCGTTCTCGACCGACGATCTCGCCCGCATCGAGGCGCGGATGGCCGAGATCGTCGCCGCCGACGTGCCGTTCCGGCGCGAAGAGGTGAGCCGCGAGGAGGCGCGCCGGCGCTTCGCCGCCTTGGGCGAGCGCTTCAAGCTCGAGATCCTCGACGCGATCCCCGAGGGCGAGCCGGTCACGATCTATCATCAAGACGGCTGGTTCGATCTCTGCCGCGGACCGCACGGGCCGTCGACGGGCAAGATCGGGGCCTTCAAGCTCTTGAAAGTGGCGGGGGCCTATTGGCGCGGCGATCCCCGCCGCCCGCAGCTGCAGCGCATCTACGGCACGGCCTTCCCCACCAAGGCCCAGCTCGACGCCTATCTCCACCAGCTCGAAGAGGCCGAGCGGCGCGATCATCGCCGGCTCGGGCGGGAGATGGACCTCTTCCACGTCCAGGAAGAGGCGCCGGGCTCGGTCTTCTGGCATCCCAAGGGTTGGACGTTGTGGCGGCAGGTCGAGGACTACGTCCGCCGCCGTCTGTCCGCCGCCGGCTACGTCGAGGTGCGCACGCCCCAGCTCGTCGACCGCAGCTTGTGGGAGCGCTCGGGGCACTGGGAGAAGTTCCGGGCGCACATGTTCACGCTCGAGGCGGAGGAGCGGTCCTTCGCGCTCAAGCCGATGAACTGCCCCTGCCACGTGCAGATCTTCAACCAGGGCATCAAGAGCTACCGCGACCTGCCGCTGCGGATGGCCGAGTTCGGCTCCTGTCACCGCAACGAACCGTCTGGGGCGCTGCACGGGATCATGCGGGTGCGCGCCTTCACCCAAGACGACGCCCACATCTTCTGCACGCCCGAGCAGATCACGAGCGAAAGCGTCGCCTTCGTCGACCTCTTGCGGTCGGTGTACGCGGATTTCGGCTTCCCCTCCTTCAAGGTCCGCTTCGCCGACCGCCCACCGGTGCGCGCGGGATCCGACGAGGTCTGGGACCAGGCCGAACGCGCCCTCGAAGAGGCCTGCGCGGCGGCGGGGGTGGAGTTCGAGCTCAATCCGGGCGAAGGGGCGTTCTACGGCCCCAAGCTCGAGTTCGTGCTCGAGGACGCTATCGGTCGTGCCTGGCAGTGCGGAACGCTGCAGGTCGACTTCGTCCTGCCCGAGCGGCTCGATGCGAGCTACATCGGACCCGACGGCGCCAAACATCGCCCGGTGATGCTGCACCGCGCGATCCTGGGCTCCCTGGAGCGGTTCATCGGCATTCTCATCGAACACTACGCCGGCAAACTGCCGGTCTGGTTGGCGCCGGTCCAGGCGGTGGTGGCGACGATCACCAACGAGGTCGACGACTGGGCGCGCGAGGTCCACGCTCGGCTCGCGGCCGCCGGCGTCCGGGCCGAGCTCGATCTCCGACCCGACAAGATCTCCTACAAGGTACGCGAGCACAGCCTCGCCAAGGTGCCCTTCATCTTGGCCGTGGGCGCACGGGAAAAAGCCCAGGGCACGGTGGCGCTGCGCCGGCTCGGCAGCCGCGAACAAGAGATCCTCGCGCTTGACGCGGCGCTCGCGCTGTGCCTTCGGGAATCGACCCCGCCCGATCTCGCGCGCGCCCGTTGAGCGAGCTGCGCAGGATGCGCATATCGATCGACGCGCCGGCACGGGGCGCGGCGCGGTCTTCGTCGACGACCGAACAGGAGGAAGAACGGACTACATGGCGACATCGACCCGCGAGGAGGAGTACCGAGTCAACCGGATGATCGACGCACCGGAAGTGCGACTGATCGACGAGAACGGCAACATGGTGGGGATCGTCCCGTTGCGGGAAGCCCTCGCGAGGGCCGAAGAAGCCGGCCTGGACCTGGTGGAGATCGCGCCCACGGCTCGGCCGCCGGTCTGCAAGATCCTCGACTACGGCAAGTTCAAATACGAAGCTCAGAAAAAAGCCGCCGCCGCGCGCAAGAAACAGCGCACGATCGAAGTCAAAGAAATCAAGATGCGGCCCACCATCGACGAAAACGATTACGAAATCAAAATGCGCAAGATCCGCGAATTCCTGGACGAAGGCGACAAGGTCAAAGTCACCCTGCGCTTCCGCGGTCGCGAAATGGTCCACACCCATCTGGCGACGAGCCTGTTCGAGCGCATCAAGAACGACGTCGCCGACCGCGCCAAAGTCGAACAAATGCCCAAGCTCGAGGGCAAACAGATGGTCATGGTGATGGCGCCTCTGCGCTGAGCGCGCCGTTCGCCCCCGCCCCGGGATCCCGTCCGGTGCGCGCGCTTCGGGCGAAAAGGCGCGGCCGGGAGCGGATCTCGCCGGTGCGCTCGCCCCGCCCGAGCGCAGGCGCCTCGGCCGCGCCCCCGGCGATCGCGCTCGCCCGCGAGAACGAGGTTCGCGCTCTCCCTTCGGCGATCGGCTTCGGCTAAGCCCGGAGCCGCGTCCTCGCCCGGAGCCCGCCCATGTCTTCTCCTTTCGCCGCTCGTCTGGATGCCCTGCGCCGCGTCCTCGCCGAAGCCGGGGTCGACGGTTTGTATCTCCCGCGGACCGACGAGCAGGGCAACGAATATCTCCCGCCTTCGGCCGAACGCGTCGCCTGGCTTTCGGGTTTCACCGGATCCTTCGCCGTTCTCGTCGTCCTCCCCGGGGCCGCCGCCGTCTTCAGCGACGGTCGCTATGTCGAGCAGCTCGAGCGCGAGGTGGACGCCGCGCTGTTCGAGCGCCACGAGGTGAACGCGACCGCGCCCGCGCGCTGGCTCGAGGAGCGCCTGCGCCCGGGCGTGCGGCTGGGCGTCGATCCCTTCCTTCTCGGGCGCGCGGAGTACGAGCGCCTGGCCAAGCTCGCCCGCGGCAAGGGAGCGGAGCTCGTTTTTCTCGCCCCCAACCCCGTCGATCGCATCTGGACCGATCGCCCCCCGCCTCCTTCGAGCCCGGCCTTCTCCCACCCCGAACGCTTCGCGGGCGAGAGCTCCCTCTCCAAGCGCCGACGCATCGCCGGAGAGCTGCGCACCAGAGGAGCCGATCACCTGTTCGTCGCCGCCGCCGATTGCGTGGCCTGGCTGCTCAACGTCCGCGGCCGCGACGTCCCCTTCAATCCCTTGTGCCTGTCGTACGCGCTCCTCGATGCCGACGGGCGCTGTCGCTGGTTCGTCGATCCGCGCAAGCTCGGCCCCGATGTCGTGCTCGAGGAGGGGATCGCGGTCGAACCGGTCGAACGCCTGCCGGATGCCCTCGACGAGCTCGGGCTCGCGCGCTGCGCCGTGCTCGTCGATCCCGCCGAGGTCCATCTCGGCTTTCTCGACCGGCTCGAGCGCGCGGGCGCGCGGCTGATCGAGGCCGACGACCCGATCCGCAAGGCCAAGGCGATCAAGAACCCGGTCGAAATCGAAGGAGCGATCGCCGCCCAACGGCGCGACGGTGCCGCCGTCGTGCGCTTTCTGGCCTGGCTCGAGCGCGAGGGGCTCGCGGCCGGGATCGACGAGCTCAGAGCGGCCGACCGGCTCGAGCTCGAGCGGGCCAAAGATCCGCTCTTCGAGGGCCCCTCCTTCCCCACGATCTCGGCGCACGGGCCCAATGCCGCGCTGCCCCATTACCGCCCCTCGCCGGCGACCAATCGCCGCCTGGAGCCCGGCACCGTCTATCTCGTCGACTCGGGTGCCCAGTACCGCGATGCCACCACCGACATCACGCGCACCGTCGCGCTCGGCGAGGTCGCGCGCGAGATCAAGGAACGCTTCACCCTCGTCCTCAAAGGCCACATCGCCGTCGCCGAAGCGGTCTTCCCCAAAGGCACGCGCGGCGGTCAGATCGATTGTCTGGCCCGCCTTCCCTTGTGGTCGCGCGGCCTCGACTACGACCACGGCACCGGCCACGGCGTGGGCAGTTTCCTGTGCGTCCACGAAGGTCCGCAGCGGATCGCCAAGACGACCCCGGGCGCGGAGCTCGAGCCCGGGATGATCGTCTCCGACGAACCCGGCTACTACCGCCCCGGCGCTTACGGGATCCGGACCGAGAACCTCCTTCTCGTCGAAGCGCGCGGCAAACCCGAAGGCGGCGAGCGCGAGCTGTTGGGTTTCCGCACGCTCACCTTGTGTCCGATCGACCGCACCCTCCTCGTCCCGGCCTTGCTCACCGCCGAGGAGCGCCTGTGGCTCGACGGCTATCACGCGCGCGTGTTCGCGGAACTCGCTCCGCTGCTCGACGATCCGGCCGATCGCGCTTGGCTCGAGCGCGCCTGCGCGCCGCTGCGCTAGCCTCGCCCCCGAACAGCCACCGACCGCCCGCCGCGGATCCCCGCGCGCGAAACCGGTCCTCGGGCTCGCGTCCCGACCGCTCCGCTTTCGCCGGCGAGAGCCCCCGCGCTTCGCCCCCGCCGTTTCGCCGGGGTGCGCCCCCGGCCGCGCGCGGTCCGGCCGCCCTGCGAAACGGCGGTCGCGCGCCCCGCGCGCGGGCGAAAAGCCCCGTCGCTCTTCTCCGGATCGCGGGCGCGGGGGAGCCGAGCGGGCTCGTCTCTTGCTTCCGACCGCGACCCCGGTCGGTGCCGTCGCGGAGAAGACCGACCGGAAACACCGGTCCACCCGTCGCGTCGCCGGCCCCCGGTCCGTCGCGATGCGCCCGCCGCCCCCGGCGGTCGAGCGCCTTTCACCGCGAGTTCCGCGCCGTCCCGACACGGTCTCCGTTCCCGCGTGTCTCGAACGACCTTCCGGGCCCAGCCGACGAGCGACCGGAGCGCCCGGGCCCCGAAACGAGGCGGCGCGACGCGTCCGAGGAGACGCGTGCGAGAGCGGTGCGCCTTTTCGGCCTCTTCCGAGGCCCCCGCCGCCGCGGCGGTCGACGATCCCGCGCGCTCGGGGGTGCGGGCTCCGCCCGGCGCGGGAGCGCGGCCGGATGCCGAGCCTACCCGAATGTGCGGCGCCCGTCGCTCTTCACCTTTCGTTTACCCGGGTGGGTCACGATCGGCGCGCGTTTCCGGCGGAGCGAGCGCATGGCCGAAAGCCCCTCCGATCCTTTCTCTGTCGCGAACCGTCCGATCGTGCAGGCGCTCTTGTTGCGCAGCGCGACGCGCGATCTCGAGACCGGCTGCCTCAAGGACGTCTATTTCGCCGAGCGCGCAAGCGAGGAGATCGCGCGCCGCCGCCGCTACGGGGGTCGACTGTCGCTTCTGCTCGTCGCCGCCGACGGCCCGAACGGAGAGACGGACGCGCGGCCGGAAACCGTCGTGCGCCTCGCCGGGCTCCTCAAGAGCCGCATCCGCTCGACCGATCTTCTCGGGCGTTGGGAGACGGGCGAGCTGTTGGTGTTGCTGCCCAATACGGGGCTTTCGGGCGCCGCCCGGCTCGCGCGCCGGATGCTCCTCGGCGGCTCGCTCGCGACCGAGCCGGAAGCCTCCGTGTCGATGAGCATCGGCATCGCCACCTGGCTCGGGGACGAGAGCCTGGGCACGCTCGTCGAACGAGCGCGCGCTGGCCTGCGCGAAGCGCGCGCCCGCGGCGGAGGCTGCTGCGCGGTGGCGTAAGGCGCGCCGCGACCGGGGATGCCCGAGCACTGCGGAAACCCGAGCGCGAGCGAACGGTCTCGCGCAGCCGCGATCGCTCGGTCGCGGCTCCCGCGCGGTCTGCGCGCCGCGCCCGGGGCCCGCCTCGGATCGCGCAAGATGCGGCCGGCCGGGGCGCGACGCCACCGTGTCGGAGGCCCGGCGCC
>JANXAZ010000079.1 GCA_025062095.1 Geminicoccaceae bacterium | reverse complement strand
GCGCAGAAACGCGCCGCCGAGATCCCCGTCGCCACGACCGCGTTCATCAGGCGCGCCCCGTCCATGTGCAACGCGAGTCCGTGCGCGCGCGCCGTCCGCGCCACCTCCTCGATCCGTTCAAGCGGCCAAATCGTGCCGCCTCCGAGGTTGGCGGTCTGCTCGATCGAGACCAGGCGCGTGCGCGGGGCGTGACGGTTCTTGCGCACGCGCTCGGCGACCTGTTCGGCCGAAAAGACGCCGCGCTCGCCGGGCAGTGGAGTGAGCACGACGCCGGCCCAAGCCGCGGGTCCGCCCGCTTCGGCGTGGATGGGATGGGCCGTGCGGTCGAGCAGCACCTCTTCGCCGCGCGCGCAATGCACGCAGAAGGCGATCTGGTTGCACATCGTCCCCGAGGGCAGGAACACCGCCGCCTCCTTGCCCAGGAGTTCGGCCACCTCGGCGCAGAGCGCGTTGACCTCGGGATCCAGGAACGCCTGCTCGTCGTCGACCTCGGCTTCGGCCATCGCGCGGCGCATCCCGGGCACGGGCTTGGTCCGGGTGTCGCTGTAGAGATCGATGGCGATCGCCGTCACCTTGGCGGCCTCCCCGCTCCATGGTAACCAGAACAACGAAACAGCCGGCGCCCGCGATCATCGAACGGTGGCACAGGCCCGCGCATCATGCGCCGGTCGGCAGCGCCGAGGGAGGACTCTCGTGGCAGGGCAGCTCGCGATCTTCTGGACCCCGGCCGGGATCACGCTCGATTCCCTCGGGACCAAGCAGCTCGTCGACCTGACCGACGGCGACACCCCCAACATCCGCATGCCGGTCCGGATGCTCTCGATCGACACGCCCGAGACCTACCCGGACGGCCCGCGGCTCGACGCCGCCTTCGCCGCCCTCGTCCCCTGGATCGAGAGCGGCACCGCACCGATCGACCCCGTCCTCGCCGAGGCGCTCCTGCCGAAGCTGCGGGCACCGCAGCCCGTGAGCCGGCACAAGGCGATGGGCGAGCGGGCCAAGGAGGCCTTTGGCCGTCTGCTCGAGGAGCGGCTCGTGCGGCCCGACGGCTCGCGCCGAGCCCTCTTCCTGCGCACCGCCGACGCGCCGTTCGACAAGAACGGCCGGCTCTTGGCCTATCTCGCGCCCGCTTATGCCAAGGCCGAGCTCGAGAACCTCTCCCGCCGCGAGCGGGCGACCTTCAATCTGCTGCTGGTCGAAGCGGGCTGGGCCGCCCCCTTCGTGCTCTATCCGAGCATCCCGGGCGAGCTCGACCTGCCGCTCCTGCACGCCGCGGCACGGACCGCGATCGCCGAGGGCCGCGGGATCTGGGCCGATCCGCTCCTGCTCTTGCCGTACGAGTTCCGCGCGCTCGAGCGCCTCGCGCAGCTCCGGGCCCGACTGGAGAAAGGCGAGAAGCCACCGCCGGCCGAGCTCTGGTCGTGGACGTCGCGCTACTGCGCGGACATGACGACGCGCCTTCTCTACCGGCCGCAGCGTTATGTCGAGGTCGCCCCGGAAGATCGGCTCTTCATCTGGCCCGAAGACGTGCGCGAGGCGGTGGCCAGGCTCGGCCTCTCGCCCGCGCCGTCGACCGTGGCGATCGGCTGAGCCTCGGCTCAGGCCGCCTCGGCGGTCATGACGAGCCGCGCCAGCCGATCGGCGTCGAGCCCGGCCGCCTCGCGCAGCGCGACCAGCCGCCCTTTGCGCAACACCGCGACCCGATGGGCGACTGCGACCACGTCTTGCATGTCGTGGCTCACCAAGAGCACGGCCACGCCTTGGGCCTCGAGGCCGCGGATCAGCGCGCGGACCTCGGCGGTCTCGCGCACACCCAAAGCCGCGGTCGGCTCGTCCATGATCAAGAGCCGCGCGTTCCAGAGCAGCGCGCGGGCGATCGCGACCGCCTGGCGCTGACCGCCCGAGAGCTCGCCCACGGGCCGGTCGACATCGGGGACGGCGATCGCGAGCCGGTCGAGTGCGGCGCGCGCCTCGCGCCGCATCCGGGCGATGTCGAGGACCGGCAGGCCGAAGAGGAGGCTCTTGCGGACCCGCTCGGCGCCGAGGAACAGATTGTGCCAGACCGGCAGGCGCGGAGCCAGCGCCAGGTGCTGGTGGATCGTGGCGATGCCGGCCTCGAGCGCGTCTTTGGGCCCGCGCGGCGCATAAGGCCGGCCCTGCCAGCGCATGGTCCCGGCGGTGGGCCGATGCACACCGGCGATCAGCTTGACCAGGCTCGACTTGCCGGCGCCGTTGTCGCCCACGAGGCCGACCACCTCGCCGGCGCGGATCGACAGCGAGACCTCGGCCAGTGCCCGCACCGGCCCGTAGCTGAGCGCCACGCCTTCGAGCTCGAGCAGGGGCTCCGCTTCGCCTTGCACGCCGACGGTCATGCTCTAGGTGCGCGCCGCCGCGCCCTTGTCCCCGGGCCGGCTCACCAGGGCCATTCGCCCTCGCCCGGGACGTTGTTGGCGTCGACGAGAACGGCGTCCATGAAGAGATAAGGACCGGGGGTGATGTCGTTCTTGGGTGTTCC
>JANXAZ010000078.1 GCA_025062095.1 Geminicoccaceae bacterium | reverse complement strand
AGGATCGTGGATGCGCGCGGATCCTCTTCGTAGGGCGCCGCGCTGCCCGCCCGTCCCGATCGCGGAGGCTTGCTCCCTCCCTCGTTTTCGGCTCGGTCCTCGCCGTATTTTTGCGAAATTTTACCGATTCGCCGCGTCCCCTGCAAAACCGCATCGCGCCGCCGATCGCCCGAGGCGGCACCCGAGCGGGCGCAGCGGAGGGTCTCGAGCGAGCGAAGGCGCGGCCGGCTCAGGGCGAGGCGGGTGTGGCGAGCCCCAGAGCGGCTGCCAGTCGGGCATCGCGCCCGTAGACGTCGTCGCGGAACCGCACGGTGCCGTCGGGATCGACGGCCGCTCCGAGATAGGTCACATGCGCGAGGGGCTGGGTGCGCAAGGGGATCGAGCGCACGCCACCGGCCTCGATCGCCGCTTCGATGCGCGCGCGATCCCATCCCTGCTCGGCGAGCAGGAACTCGGCCAGCTCGTGCATGCGCGCGACACGGATGCAGCCGTGGCTGAAGGTGCGCACGGTGCGGGCGAAGAGTTCGCGCTTGGGTGTATCGTGGAGAAAGACGTCGAAAGGGTTGGGCATCTCGAGCTTGATCCGCCCGAGCGGGTTCTTGGGCCCCCAGTCCTGGCGGAACCGATAAGGAAAGCGCCCCGGCCCGAGCTCGCCCCAGGGGACGCTTGCGGGGTCGACGCGGCGGCCTTCGCGGTCGAAGACGACCATCTCGTTGCGTTCGAGCCAGCCGGGGTCCTTCTGGACGTCGGGCAGGATTTCCTTGACCGCGATGCTGCGCGGAACGTACCAATAAGGGTTGAGCGTGACCGCGCGCGCGCGGGCCGTGAGCTCCGGGGTCTGCGTGAAGCGGGTGCCGACGATGATCGGGCTTTCGAGCAGGACCCGCTCTTCTCCCGGTTCCGGCTCTTCGACGAATTCGAGCCGAAACCCGGCGATGTCCACGAGGATCCAACGCGGGCCGCGCTCGGGCGGCAGCCGCCGCAGCCGCTCCATGGCCAGGATCACTTGCGCGATCCGCCACGACACGGGTGCGGCGAGCGCGGCCGTCGTCCGCTTGCCCAGTACGCCGTCGGGCTCGAGCCCGTGCCGGAGCTGGAACCGGCGCAGCGCTGCGACCAGGGGCGGGTCGAGTTCTTCGCCTTCGAGCGGACCGGGGAACCCGTCGGTCTCGGCGAGCCGACGCCGGAGGGCCGGGATCGCCGGGTGCCGGTCGCCGGGCTCGAGCTTGCGCTCGATCGGCGGTAGCGGTGTCCACCCGCCGCGCGTAGCGACCGCGCGCAGCTCGGCGAGCAGCCCACGCAAGCGCGCGTAGCGCGGGGTCACCGGCGCGAGTCCCGCGAGCCACAGCGCGAGGTCCGGAGCGGCCGCCGCCTGCTCGAGAAGCGCGCGCGGGGTCTCCTCGCGCGCGGCCGGCCGCGAGGGCAACCGCGGGAGCGGCCGGCCGAGCCTCAGATCCCGCGCGAAGGCCAGCAGCGCCGCGGTGGCGGCCCGCTCCAGCCGGTCGGGATCGGCGCGCAGCTCCGCGAGCCGGTCGGGATCGTAGTCCCGGGGGTCCAATCCTTCTTGCTCAGCGTCCTCGAGGGTGGCGCGGAGAGCGCGCAGGCGCTCCTCGGCTCGGGGGCTGCCGCTCCACAGCCGCGTTCCCCGACGCTCCCGGAGAAAATCCTCGAGGGCGGCCCGCTCTTGCGACCCGAGGCGAGCCGTCGAGGGTGTGTCGCCGTCGGCCTCGGCCCTGCGCGCAGCCTGCGCCCCGAGCCAGCCGGCTCCGAAAAAGAAAACGATCCTGCGCCGATCGAGCAGCGTCATGCCGCCCCGTTGGCGGAGGATGCTCCCGAAAGCAAGACGGCCCCCGAAGGGGCCGTCCGCGATCGATCCCGCGCTCGGGCTCAAGTGCTCGGCAGCGGGTCCCAGAAGCGGCCGCCGAACTCGACGAAGTCGGAGGCACCGAGCACGACGCCCTTGGTCACCTGGATCACGGTGACGTCCACGTTCGCCGGACCGCCGACGGCCGCCCCCAGGTCCAGCGTCACCTTCGTGCCGGCGATGCGGATGTGGGATCCGTCGGCGTTGGTCAACCTGCCGTCGTTGTTCTTGTCGAGATCGGCGAAGGTCAGTCGCTTATCGCCGAAGAGCACCTGCTCGATGTTCAGAAAGTCCTCACCTTGCTTGAAATCGCGAACGAGGTCGCGACCCTTGCCGAGGAAGAAGACGTCGCGCCCGGCGCCACCGGTGAGCTGGTCGTTGCCGCCGATCGTGGTGCCGTCGTCGCGCGCGAAGTCGCCGAACAACCGGTCGTCACCGTTGCCGCCGAAAACGCGGTCGTTGCCGCCCCGAGCTCCACCGCGACCGTCGACCGCATCGGCGAAGATCTCGTCGTTGCCGTCGTCACCGAACAGCTGATCGGCGCCACCCGAACCGCCGTCGATCGTCTGGGCGTCGCCCTGGATGCTGTCGTTGCCGGCACCACCGTAGATCCGATCGGCGCCGCCCCGGGCACCCTCCCTAATGACGCCCTGAGTGAAAGGATCGTCTTGGTTGCCGGCGTCACCGTAAAGGAAATCGTTGCCGGCCCCACCCGTGATGTAGTTGCTACGACCTACCCGATTGGGCTCGAAGTTGAGATCGTCTCCGACGAGCACGTCGTCTTCGTCGGTTCCGATGAGCCTTCCCCTGCGATCACCACCCGTCTGTCGCGCCATCGAGAGATCCTCCTTCTCCGAAGAACGGTTTGCGTCGACCTCGACTTGCCGTTCGCCCTGTCCCGCGCCCGGAGGTAGCTTGGACTCTCGTCTCGGGTCAACGCACCCGGGGCGTTAAGCCCTCGCTAACCATCACCGGAGTACGCTCCTCCGTTCAGTCTCTTGTATCCGCAACCGCAGCGGGAAGACAATGTGGCACCGCGATCCCTAAGATCCAATCCCCTGCACGGTGTTCCGATGGCGATACCCTCGATCCGCGGAGCCCGAGGCTCAGCGCAAGAGCTCGGGAGCGACGAGACGCGGAAGGAACAAGACGAGATCCGGCCACAGGACGACCAACAGCAAGACGCCCGACATCGGCGCGAGCATGATCCCCGTGTCCCGCAACGCATCGACGATCCTGAGACCGGCCACGTGGCAGGCGATCATCAGACACAGCCCGTAAGGAGGCGTCACCAGACCGAAGGCCAGGCTCACGATGCCGATCATCGCGAAATGCACGGGATCCATACCCACCGCTCGCGCGAGCGGCTGCAGGATCGTGCCCACGATGATGATCGCCGGGATGGCGTCCAGGAACGACCCGACGACGAGAAAGACGAAGGCGATGAACAGCCCGGTCGCGGTGAACCCCATCCCCCAACTCTGCACACCGGCGAGGAGCGTCTCGGGGATCCGGTAATAGGCCAACAGCCAGCCGAAGGCGGAGGCGGTCCCGACGCAGAACAGCGCCACCGCGGCGAGCCGCCCGGTGTCCAGAAGCGCCCGCCACAGCCCCGCGACGTCCGTTTCGCGGTAGACCAGAAGCG
>JANXAZ010000077.1 GCA_025062095.1 Geminicoccaceae bacterium | reverse complement strand
GGAGATCGGCAGTCCGGTGAGCCGGCCGATCATCGAGGCCACCGCGCAAGGCTGCCGCGCGGTCTTCAACGCCGAGCCCGGCCGGCCCTCGGGCAACGTGTGCAACGCCCGCAACGGCGGCATCTTCGCCAGGCTGCGCATCGAGGGTCGCGCCGCGCACGCCGGATCGGCCTGGGCGGAAGGCCGCAGCGCGATCCTCGAGCTCGCCCACAAGACGATCGCGCTCGCGCAGCTGAGCGCGCCGGATGCCGGGATCACGGTGAACGTGGGCGTCGTGCGCGGCGGCCAATCGGTCAACACCGTCGCTTCGTGGGCGGAGGCGGAGGTGGACCTGCGCTACCGACGCCTCGCCGATCGCGATCGGCTGCTTTCGGCGGTGCATGCGATCGTGGCGCGGGCGAGCGTTCCCGAGACCCGGGCAAAGTTCGCGATCGAAGGAGAATTCTTGCCCCTCGAGCCGACCCCGGCCTCGGATCGGCTCCTCGCCCTCTACCAGGAAGCGGCGAACGCCGCGGGCTTCGCGGTGGCGGCGGAGTTCTCGGGCGGCTGCGCCGATTCCGGTTTCACGGCCGCACTCGGGGTGCCCACGCTCTGCTCGCTCGGACCGGTGGGCGGCAAGAGCCACACGCCCGAGGAATACGTGGAAGTAGAAACGCTCCTGCCCCGAGCCCGGGCCCTGGCCCGCACGATCCTCCTTCTCGCGGCTCAATAGAGCCCGCGCAAGCCGACAGGTGGCGCGATTTCGGCCTCGGGGACGGGGCGGACGGGCTCTTCCCACGCGTCTTCGGGCGGGGCCGGCGCTTCGGGGCGCGTGATGCGTACGGGGATGCCGCGGCGCGCGACGAGCTCCGCCTCCACGCGGTCCCAATCCACACGCGCGAGCGCCGCACCGGCCTTGCGCCGGACGAGGGCCAAGGAGGCCTCGTCGACTTCGCCCGGACGCGGGGTGAAGGAATAGTTCTCCTCCAGCTCCTCGAGCTGACCGAGATCCGGATGCGCCTCGAGATAGAGCTCGCCTTCGTGCCAACCGGCCTTGACCTGTTGGTCGACCACCGTGACCCGGGTGCCGATGGCAACTTCGTCGTAGAGGCGTTCGATCGCGTAAGGATACATGCGGATGCAGCCGCGGCTGACCCGCCGGCCGACGCCATAGGGCTTGTTGGTGCCGTGGATGAGGTAGGTGGGCCAACCGAGGTAGAGCGCGTGCCGCCCCAGCGGATTGTCGGGTCCGGGCGGCACGACCGCGGGCAGCTCGGGTCGCTCGGCGCGCGTCCGGGGCGTGGGATACCAGGTGGGATCTTTCTGTTTGCGCACGACGCGCGTCTCGCCCACCGGTGTGTCGTAGCCGTCGCGCCCGACCCCGATCGCGTGCCGCCGCACGGGTCTGCCCTTGGGAAACCAATAGAGCCCGAGTTCGGCCTTGTTGATGAGGATCCCCTCCCGTGGTCCCTCGGGCAGGATGTGCGCGGTGGGAAGCAGGATCAGGCGGTCGGCACCGGGCACCCAGGGGTCGACGCCGGGGTTGGCGGCCGAGATCGCGAGGATGCCCACGTCGTTGGCGACGGCAATGTCGAGAAGAGTGTCGGTCTCTTCGGTGAGATGCCAACGCAAGCTGCCGAGGAGATCGCCCGTGGGCCCGGATCCGTCGCGCGCGGCGCTCGCGTAGGCGAGCGCGGAGCCGGCGAGGCCGACCAGGAGCGCGCGGCGGGTGGGCACGGGAAAGCCGCGAAAGACGCGCCCCGGCCGCTCGGGCCGGGGCGCTCCTCCTCACTTGCGCAGGCCGGCGCGGAAGATGCGATCGGCCTTCTCGCTCGCCGTCCGCGCCTCCTGCGCGGCGCGCGCCGCATCGGCCGCCGCCTGGCGCGAATTGGCCTCGGCCGCTGCCGCCTTCTGCTCGGCGCTCTGCGCGATCGCCCGGACCCCGGCGATCTCTTGGCGCAGACTCTCGATGTCGCCCCTGGTCGCGCAACCACCGAGCAGAGCGAGCGGCGTCACCGCCGCGAGCAGAGCGAGTTTCCTCATCGTGGGTGCTCCTCCTTGCACGCTGGGTCTCGACTCGTAACGGTCCCCGGGCCCGCGAGGCGCCAGGGGATCATGGGAGAATGTCGATGGGCGTGCCGGGAACCACGCTCGCCCATACGATGTCCATCTCCTCGTCGGTGACCGCGATACAGCCCCGGGTCCAATTGAACAACCAGTGATCTTTCCGCCAACGGGGTTCGATCCTGGGATCGAGCCCGTGGATCATGATGTTCCCGCCCGGGCGGACGCCGAGCCGCCGCGCGCGCTCGAGGTCCTCCGCGTTCGGATAGGAAATGCGAATGGCTTTGTAGAAATAGCTCTTGGGAAGGAACTCGGCGAGTTCGTAGCGCCCCTCCGGGGTGCGCCCGTCGCCTTCGCGCAGCTTGTGCCCCTCCGGGCGCCGGCCGAGCGCCACCCGGAAGCGCCACAGCACCTCCGAACCGGCCTTGAGCTCCATGACACGCTCGCGCTTGCGCACTTCGATGCGGTCGACCGGCGGCAGAGCCGCGGCCCGACGCGGCAGCGCGAGTCCCGCGAGGAGCGGCATCACCACGGCACGACGGGTCGGCATCGGAAGGTGACGACGAGCTCGGCAGGTCCGTTGGCACCGGAAGGGTAGGCTCGGGGGCGGAAAGTTCAAGTCCGACACGATCGTGCCGCCGGCGCTTGCGGTTTCGCTGCAACGCTCGCTCGCGAACCGCTCTCGAAAGCCGGATCTTCTCGCCCGCGAGGGAACGTGGCGCGGCCGTAACGGCGCCGTCGCGGCCGGCCGGCATCGAGGCCCGGAACCCCTCCTCGCGGCGGCCCCGCGCGCCTAAGGGAACGCGCATGCGTCCGCTGTCCCGCGAAGTAGCCGAGTTCGTCGAGCTCTTCGACCCCACCGGCCGCCGCGACGTGCTGATCCTGGCCGATCACGCGGGCAACCGCATCCCGGCCGAATTCGACCGTCTCGGATTACCGGCGTCCGAGCTCGAGCGGCACATCGCCTACGATCTCGGTATCGCGCCTTTGGCGCGCGAGCTGGCGCTGCGCTTGCGCGTGCCGGCGCTCTTGAACCACGCCTCGCGCCTGATCATCGATCCGAATCGTCGTCCCGACGACGCCTCCGCGATCCCCGAGCAGGTCGACGGTACGATCGTGCCCGGCAATCTCGGCCTGGACCGAGCCGCCCGTCGGGCGCGCATCCGGCGCTTCTTCTTGCCCTGGCATCGTGCGATCGCCGCCTGGATCGCCGTCCGCGGGCGGGCCGGCGCGTGTCCCGTGCTCCTCGCGTTGCACAGCTTCACCCCCTGTCTCGAGGGTCGCCATCGCCCCTGGCAGATCGGCGTGCTCTGGCGCGGCGACGACCGGCTCGCCCGGCCCGTGCTCGCGGCCTTGCGTGCCCGCGGCGACCTTCTGGTGGGGGACAACGAACCCTATTCGGGCATCGATGCCTTCGGCTTCACGATCGAATTCCACGCTCAGCGCACGCGGCTGCCGCATCTGATGCTCGAGATCCGCCAAGACGAGATCGACACTCGAGCGCGCGCGGAAGCCTGGGCCGACCGGCTCGCGGATCTCTTGGCCCCGCTTCTGGCCCGCGGCGCGGAGCTCGGTCGCTGGCAGGGGACGCCGCCGCCGCGGGCGTGGAAACGCCCCATCGCGCCGCGCGCGAGCGCTCCGCTTCCTCCCCCGTGACGGCTGGGAAGACCCCTCGTTCGGCGCGGGGCGGCGGGCGGGGTCGATCGTCGCGGTCGCCTT
>JANXAZ010000076.1 GCA_025062095.1 Geminicoccaceae bacterium | reverse complement strand
CTCGGTCCCGTTGTCGCGCCGGACGTCGCGCAGGACACCCTTGATCGAGGAGCCGGGAACGAAGGGGATGCCCGTGGCCTTCATCCGCGCGATCGGCAGATCGACGATCCCGGCCGCCTGGCCCGTGCCGGCGTGCAAGGGCGAGAGGGCGTGGAGGAGAAAGGGTCGGGTGAGCATGGGCCTCGTTACTCTCGAGGGGTCCAGATTCCGGGAACGACGCGGCCGAAGCCCTCCTCGCTGCGCCTTCCCATCGCCGCGAGCCAAAGGGCCTTCGCCTCGGCCTCGCCGAACGAGCGGCCGTCCGCGCGGACGAAGAAGAACACCGAACCGGGCGGGACCATCCGGTCGGTCGGCTTGGGTTTCCCTTCGGCGAGATCCCAGCCCGAGACCGAGAGCGGCCGATCGACGAAAGCCGCGCGCAGAACGAGCTCGCCGTCGACCCCGGAAAGCCGCCCCCGGTACTCGGTCCTGTCCGCTCGGAACCCGTCCGGCAGCCAGCCGCGGGCGAACGAAAGAGGCGTCACGGCGACCAGACGAAGGCCGGGCGAGCCCTGCCGGAAGCCCTCGAGGAGCGCTTGCGGCGGCGCGAACAGGTTCTCCCCGACAGGGGTGATCGCGGCGAGGCGCTTGTCCGCACCGAGCGTCACGAGAGGTTCGAGCCCGCCCGCAGGGACTTCGAGCTCGGCGCCGATCACCCATTCACCCTCCTCGTCCAGGGTCTCGAGCACGTCTTCGGAGAAGAGCAGCGCCTCTTCGGCCGTGAGGGTGTCGGGAGCGATGCCGACATGGGTCTGCAGGCGGCGGCTCGGAGCCGCGAGCCGGAGATCGCCCGTCGCGACCGTCTCGGCCCGCAACCAACGGACGAACGCCTCCTCGCTCCACCAGGACGCGAGGCGCACGGGCTTGCGCGGATCCTCCAAGCGCGGCCGCCAGAGCGCCTCCCGGGCCGGGTCCTCGTCGCGGCCGAGGGTGGGCAGCTCGGGCGGCCGAGGGTCGAGCCGCACCACCTGCTCGCCTCCCTCGTAGGCCGTGGCGTCCGCGGGCCGCGGCCAGACGCGCCTCCACCCGGCTTCCCCGCGCCGCGCGCGCAGCACGAGGAGCCGGTGCAAGCGGACGTCCTCGGTGCGTTTCGGCCAATCGTCCTTGCCGAAGGTTCGGCCCTCCTTGGCCTCGACCGCGCGGCCCCAGGCGGTCCGGAGCGCGCCGCGGATCGTCGACGGCCAGGGCCAGTCGAGAGCGTGCGCCCGGCCGGCCCCGATCGGGGCCCAGCCGCGCCCGTCGCGGCAGGCGAGCCCGTCGCGCGGGGTCAGCACGATGCGGTGCAGGGTGCTCACGCCGGCTCCTCCACGGTCTTCTCGGAGGGCTGCGGCCTCGGCTTCGGCCGCGGCTCGGCCTCGGCGATCGCGCGCGCGATCAGGAGTCGATCGACCCAGCGGGCGACAGCCTCGTGCGCGTTGGTATAGTCCTCGGAAAGCTCGAGGTGGACGTCGTCGAGCGTGAGCGGCTTCGGCTCGTTGCGGAAAAGCGCGCGGCGCACCTCGCCCTCGAGCACGCGCCGCCAAGATTCGCTCTCGATTTCGCTCTCGATCGCCGCGACGCGCGCGGGCTCCGGCAGGCGGCGGAGGATCGTCGCGATCTCGTGGATCTTCTTGGTCGAAAGCTCCTCGGCGACGAGCCTCGCGTCTTCCTTCAAGCGACCCGCGGGATCGCTCGGCCACCGGCCGAGCCACTGCCGCCTCCCGCCCGAGCGCTTGTCGAGGATCACGGCAAGGGCGTTGCGCCGGGTCTTCGCGAGCCGTTCGGCCGCGCGGCCGAGCTCGAGCAGTGCCGCCATGCCGTCCATGACGTGACCGATGCCGATCCCGACGGAAAGTGTCGGGCGCTCCTCTTCGCGGGTCTCGGCCGATGCCGCGGGGCCAACGACCTGCTCGAACCGTCGCCGCAGCGCATCGGCGCAGGGAACGGCATCGACCACGGGCAAGAAGGCGAGGACGTCGTCGCCGCCCGCGTAGACGAGCGAGCCGCGATGGTCCTGCTCGACGATCGTCCGCACCTCGGCCGCGAAGCCCGCGAGGGCCTTCGAGAACGTCCGGTGCGCTCCGGGATCCCCGATCGCATCGAGTGTTTTGCCCATCCGGTCGCCGTCGGCCCCCCGGCAGGCGACGTAGGGCGAGGGCTCGCCCACGACACGGTAGAGCGGCCGGAGCTCGTGGCGGACGAACGCCTCGGGGTCGCCCGCGATGTCGAGCTCCGCGAACAGGGGAGGGACTCGGCTCGCGACGAGCGCTTCGGCGGTGAACGGAAAGGCTAACGCCCAGGCGAGATCGGGCCGGCTCACGCGCGGCAGGCGGAGCTCGCGGGCCCGCTCGCACAGCCGGGCGAGCTCGCCCGCGGCGTGGCGCGCTGCGACGTCGATCCAGGCCGCGAGCGCGATGTTGAGGATCGAAGGGAACTGTTCGGGTTCGCCGCCCGCCCGCTTGACGAGCCCGACCGCATCGAGCTGCTCGCCCCGGCCGATCCGGTAGTCCCGCACGAGCGACGTCGGTCGGACCTCGGCCAGCACCGACACCCGCCCGCCGTCGAGGCTCGATTTGGGTGCCCTCGCTCGATCGTGCTTCCACTGCCCGAACTCGCGCAGCATCTTGCGAGCGGCGATCGCCCGGTCGAGCTTTTTGCGCGTCTCGGCGTAATCTCCGTCCAGCGGCG
The DNA here is from genome assembly GCA_025062095.1 of Geminicoccaceae bacterium. GTDB lineage: Bacteria > Pseudomonadota > Alphaproteobacteria > Geminicoccales > Geminicoccaceae > JANXAZ01. The sequence goes on along the minus strand of JANXAZ010000076.1, from coordinate 1,658 downwards.
CCCAGCTCGCGTAGAACTCGATCGCGGTCGCGATCTGTTCCTTCCAGACCCGATCCGCGTCCTCGGCGATCAGGCCTCGGCACCGCGCGCGGACGCGCTCGGCGATCGCCTCCCAGCGGCGGAAAATCGCCGCCCGGGTCGCGCGGGCCGTCTCCGCCGGATCGAGGCCCTCCGGGAGGCGGGCCAGGAGCTTGTTGGCGATCGGCGCGGGTGGTTTTCCATTGTCGCGGAGAAAGCCGTCGCAGGGCTCGAGCTCGGGATCGCCCCGATCGAGTGCGGGGAGGATCGACAGTGCTCCGGCCTCGGCGAGCGCCTTGGCCCCCGCCCGCGCGAGCTCGCAGAGGAGATGGCTTCCGAACCAGAGATCGCGCGTGCGCCGGGCTTGGGCCACGAAGTCCTGCACGGGCCCGAGCGCGATCTGGAGGAGATGCGCGCTCATCCCGCGATCCGCCTCGCTCGCCCGGTATCGACGAGCCAGTCGAGGAAGGCGTCGCGCAGGCTCGTCTTGCCCGCGAGCGGCTTGAAGAGGGTCGTATCGCCTCGGCCCAGGAGCTTGTCGAAGGGGGCTTCCGATCTCTGCACTTCCTTACCGCCCATTCGCAGCACGACCACCCCGCCTTTCGGAAAAGCGCGGTCGAGCCAGAGCGCGATCGGCACGAACTTCCCGTCGGCGAGCGGCATGGCCTTGACGATCAACGGGCTCGCGAGGCGCTCTCGCTCTTCGTCGCCTCGAGCGCTCGGGTCTTTCCAGACGAGATCAAACCGAACAGGCTTGTCCTTCTCGTGGGGACCCTCGTCGAGAAATTGAAAGCCGATCGGCAAGCCGAATTCTGCCCTCGGCCAGCGAACGGTACCGCGGTGCTCGGGGCGCGGCTCGTGTGTCCACTCGGCGGGGACGAGCCGGCGGATGACATCGGCCTCGGGCCAGTTGCTGACCGAGGGCTTCTTCGCGCCCTTTTTCCGCGCCCCCGTGTTCGTCCCCTGCCGGAAGTCGCGGAGCCAGTGGAGCGCCGTGAGCCATGCCCGTTCGGCTTCGCTCAACATCGGAGTCTGTATCCCCATCTCCTTCTGGCTCAGCGTGTGCCCCACTAGCAACGTCGCCCCGGCGAACCGCGGGGTCTCGCTGGCAGCCCGGGACGCGGGAGCGAAGACGTCGTCGCCTAGAAGTCTCCTCAGTTCCGCGAGGTTCGGCTCTTTCGGCAGCCACTCACCGCGATCGCCTGGAACCGTCAGACTCCCGAGCCCGCGGCGGGTCCGGCTGCCGTAGCCGCCGAACAGGATCCAGGCGCGCAGAACGTTGTGCAGCTCGTTCAGCACCGGGCCCGGACCGCGCAGCTCGAGGGTGAAGGTCGTCCCCGGCTTGCGCCGCGGTGCGGCCTTCGCACCCGTGCCGGTCTCCGCCCGCGCGGGAAAGAGGGCATAGGCTCCCGGTGTCGCCGGCTTGCCGGCCTTGGGATAGAGCTGGATATCGTCGGGATCGACGTCACCGGACTTTTCGACCGAGACCCGGACCTCGACCGGCGATCGCCCGCCTCCCTCGTCCGCCGCCCGACCGAAGAGCGCGCTCTCCGCCTCCCACAGCGCCTTCGAATCGTCGAAGCGATGGGCATGCAGCGCCCGCCACCAGAAGCGCAGCTGCCCGCGGATCGAGGGCACCC
>JANXAZ010000075.1 GCA_025062095.1 Geminicoccaceae bacterium | reverse complement strand
CAGAAGGGCCACACGGAGCTCTATCGGGGCGCGGAATACGTGGTCGACTTCCTGCCCAAGGTGAAGATCGAGGTCGTGGTCGAAGATTCGCTCGTGGAACGCGCGGTCGAGGCGATCCAGCAGGCGGCGCGCACCGATCGGATCGGCGACGGCAAGATCTTCATCATCCCGATCGAGGACGCGATCCGCATCCGCACCGGCGAGCGCGGGGTCGACGCCCTCTGACGCTCGGACGCGGCGGACGCGCGCGGCCCGGCACCGCGCCGCGGTCCGCGGCGAGCTTTTGGAAGCGAAGCGAAGACCGGCAACCGAACGACGAGGAAGACTATCGATGAATCTGGGTTGCAAGACCGCGGCCGATATCGTGCGGTTCATCAAGGAACACGGCATCGAAATGGTGGACATCCGGTTCACCGATCTGCCGGGCATGTGGCAACACGTTTCGTTCCCGGCTGCGGCGATCGACGAAGCCGCGATCGAAGAAGGGCTCGGCTTCGACGGCTCGTCGATCCGAGGCTTCAAGGTCATCCACGAATCCGACATGCTCTTGATGCCGGATCCGACCACCGCCTTCGTCGACCCCTTCTACGAGCACAAGACGCTCGTCATGATCGCTGACATCAAGGATCCGGTTACCAAGGAATTCTACTCGCGCGATCCGCGCGGCGTGGCGAAGAAAGCCGAGGCGTATCTCAAGAGCACCGGGATCGCCGATGCGGCCTATTTCGGACCGGAAGCCGAGTTCTTCGTCTTCGACAACGTCCAATACGGCAGCGGTCAAAACTATTCGAGCTATCTCGTCGACTCGGTCGAGGGTCACTGGAACAGCAACCGACCCGAAGGACCGAACCTCGGCTACAAGATCCGTCCCAAAGAGGGCTATTTCCCCTGCCCGCCCAGCGACACCCTGCAGAACCTTCGGGCCGAGATGGCGCTCACCATGATGCGCTGCGGCCTCGAGGTCGAATGCCAGCACCACGAGGTGGCGACGGCCGGCCAGTGCGAAATCGACATCAAGTTCGATACCCTGGTCAACATGGCCGACCACCAGATGCTCTACAAATACGTCGTCAAGAACGTGGCGCGCAAGCACGGGAAGACGGCGACTTTCATGCCCAAGCCTTTGTACGGCGACAACGGCTCGGGCATGCACTGTCACCAGTCGATCTGGAAGGACGGCAAGCCGTTGTTCTACGATCCCGCCGGCTACGCCGGACTGTCGCAGATCGCGCGCTGGTACATCGGCGGCCTTCTCAAGCACGCGCCGGCGATCCTCGCTTTCGCCGCGCCGACCACGAACAGCTACCGGCGGCTGGTCCCGGGCTACGAAGCGCCGGTCAACCTCGCCTGGTCGCTGCGCAACCGCTCGGCCGCCTGTCGCATCCCGATGTACAGCGAGAGCCCCAAGGCCAAGCGGGTCGAGTTCCGGTGCCCGGACCCCTCCTGCAACCCCTATCTCGCCTTCGCGGCCATGCTCATGGCCGGCATCGACGGGATCAAGAACAAGATCGATCCCGGCGAGCCCGTGGACAAGAACATCTACGACCTGCCGCCCGAGGAAGCCAAATTGATCAAGCAGGTCCCGGGCTCGCTCGCCGAGAGTCTCGCTGCGCTCGAGGCCGACCACGAGTTCCTCCTCGAAGGCGAGGTCTTCACGCCCGACCTGATCGCGACCTACATCGATTACAAGCGGGCGCAGGAGGTCGACCCGATCAGGCTGCGGCCTCATCCCTACGAGTTCTTCTTGTACTACGACTGCTGAGAAGGACACCGGCGGGCGCTCGGGCGATCCCCGAGCGCCCGCTTCGCTTTCAATAGCGCAGCGCGACCGTGAGCTGGTCGCTGTAGCGTCCCTCGACGATCCCCGATTGCCTCGGGATGACGGCGTAGACGGTGAGCCGCGTGGGGCGGCGGCCGTCGTTGTGCGCGCTCACCGTCGCTCCTCCGCTGCCTCCGTCGCCCCACGGCCGCCGATGGGCGGGATCGGAGAACAGCCGGTAGCGCAACCGTCCACCGCGGGGAGCCACGAGTTCGCGTTCGCCGCCGCCCAGGATCGCGACCTCGAAGACGGTCGGCCGATCGCAGCGCACGATGATCGCACCTTTGCCGTAATTCGCACGGCCGAGATCGATCGTGCCGAAGACCACCGGCTGAACGTCCAGGCTGCAACGCGCGCGCGCCGGAAGCGCGGCGAAGAGACCGATCGCGAAGAGCAGGCTGGCGCGGCTCAACGACACCGGATTTCACCCAGGTCGGCCAGAGGTTCTTCGGCGGGCGCACTCGGCACGGGGCAGCGGAACTCGGTCCCATCCAACCGCCCCACGACTTCGACCGGGCGGGCGAGCGGACCGGTGATCATGGCGAAGCCGTCGCGGCCGAGAAGGGCCGTGGTCGTGCCGTCCTCCGCGACGAGCTCGAGGCCGGCGGGCAGAGGAGCCCCGGCTCCGTCGCGCAGCACCGCCTTGGCCCGACGGCGGTGATCGATCGGGAAGGCGATCCGCACGCCGCTGCGCTCGAAGGGCACCGCCACGGTTTCCGCCCGCTCCAGGTTCGCGCCGAGCGGCAGATCGTCGAGCTCGAGCCGCACCCGGTTGATCTCGTAAGGCCGCAGGCCCGGCAGCAGCAGCTTGCCCTCGGCATCGGTGCGGCCCACCTCCCGATTGTCGAGATACACACGGACATCGGGAAAGCCCGGCACGTCGACGAGGCCGAAGGCCTGCCCCAGCCGGCGCGAGGCGCGCAGCGTACCGTCGACGAGGGCGAGGCTTCCCTCCACCCCCAGCCGCAACCGATGCTCGCCGGCGAAACGCTCGGCTTCGAGCTCGACCGCCCCGAGGGCGCCCTGGTAGCTCACGCGGGCGTCGTAGCTGCGCGGCTGATCGCCGATCTCGGCACCCAGCCGGAGGTCGAAACCGAGATCGGACGCACCGCGCGTATGGCGCAGCTGCAGCCGGCCGTTGGCGCGCCCGTCGGCCGCGCGCGCTTCGGTGGACAGGGTGGTGCGCTCGCCGAGCGGCACGACATAGGCGAGGGTGAGGGCGAATTCGCGCTCCGGGCGCAGGCTCTGGCCGGCGCTCACAAGCAACGCGCCGGGGCCGAGCGCGAGCGACCAGGAGGCCGCCGCCACCGTCCGATCGTCGCGACGGTCCCGCTCCTCGTTGGCGAGAAAGAGCCCGAGGCGGCCCGCTACCCCGAGATCGAGACCGAAGTTGAGCTGATCCACGCGCCGGACGTCCGGACGGCCGCCGAGCTCGCTCCACCCCTCGCTCGTGAGGCGCGTCTTGGCCCCGAAGCTCCAGCCGCGCGCGAGATACTCGTAGGCGACCTGGCCCATCGCCCCGAAGCCGCGATCGCCGTCGTGGCTCGCCCCGATGCCGGCGGTGAGCGTACCCCACAGGCCGAGTTGGAAGGTGCCGCCGAGGACGAGACCCTGGCGATCCGGTTGCACGAGCGCGTGGACTTCGCCGGTCACCGCATCCGTGAAGCCGTAGCGATGCGTCGCCGAGAGCAGCGCATCGCCGTAGCGGAAGCCGGTCTCGCCGTAACGCCGGCGCTCGAAGCCCGCTTCATACGAATATTCGTGCAAACCGCTTTTGAGGTTGCGCGCGCTCACGTAATAGGGCTGAGTGAGGATGCGCTCGCGGCCGAGCAAATCGGTGACTTTGAGCTGAACCTCGCCCGCGCCCGTGACCACCGGGAGCCCGGTGAAGGTGAAAGGTCCGGGGGGCACTTCGCCGATCGCTCGCTTGAAATTCTCGATGAAGACTTCGACCGTGGCCGGTTGGTCGGCGAGGCCCCCGATCGCCGGCAGCGGGAAAGTCACGAAGGAGGGATCGGTGGCGAAGTTCGTCGCCCACTGGATGCCCCCGAAGCGCGCCGGTGCGGCGAAGGAACCCGCGCCGGTGACCGAGTCGCCGATCCGCAGACTGGCGCGTCTTTCCGGGAAGTCGCGCGAGAAGCGCGTCTCCAGGCGCACGATCTCGGGATCGCTCGCGAGATCGAGAAACAAAGCGCTCGTCGTGAACACCCCCCAAGGCCCGAACAGACCGGCCTCGGCGAGTCCGTCGAGCCGCTCGCGCACGCCTTCCCCCGCGATCGCCGCGAGATCGTAGTCGAGAAAAGCGCCGGATGCGCTCGTGGGCGGCGGCGCCGGCTCCGGTGCCGCTTCGACGGCGTACCCCTCGAAGGCCTCGGCCGGCAGATCCAGGCGTACGACGAGAGCCTCGCGGTCGATCGAAAAGCGCGCTCCTTCGATCGCATCGAGCGGGACGAAAGGTTCGCCCTGCAGCGTGAGCGCCTTCGCCGGATCGACGCGGATCCGCCACAGTCGCAATTGGCTCACCGGCAGCGCGAGCCGGCCGGTCCCCGGCTCTTCGGCGAGAAGGCTGCCTTCGGAGACCTCTTTTCCGTTCAAGACGACGGCGAAGACCCACTCGCGCCAGCCCTCCTCCCGAAGCGGCGGTTCGAGGGGATCGCGGCGCAGGCTCCGGCGCGGGGGAACGACCTCTCCCGTTCGCTGGGCGGGGACGACGCGCGCCCCTTCGAGCTTCTCTTTCTTTTTCGGCACGGGATCCGGCGGCGGAGCCGAAGACGGCGGAGAAGCAGGCGCCGAAGCCGCGGCCGCGGGCTCCGGCCCCTTTTCGACGGGAGGCGCGGGGATCGGATCGGCCGCGGCCGTGGGCGCGTCAGAGGCATCGGAGCTCGCGCGGGCGGGCAAAGGAAGCTCGCTTTCCCGCTGGCGGTTCGCGACGATCAGCCGCAGCAGCCGGCCGTCGCGACGCACGGCCGACGCGGAGGCGGGATCGAGGAGCTCTTCCGAGCCGAGCGCGCCCAGACCCGACCACAGGGCGAGAAGCCCCGCCCCGGTCGCGAGGCTAGCCGCCTTGG
>JANXAZ010000074.1 GCA_025062095.1 Geminicoccaceae bacterium | reverse complement strand
CCGGGTCGTCGGCACGAGCCTCTCGGTATCGCGCCGCTTGGGCAGGAAGAAGGCGGCGCACCAGAGATCGCAGGCGAGCGCGAGCCGGCTGCGCGCCTCGCTCCTCTGCCAGGCGGCGAAGGCCTCCCGCTTCGCCCGCACCTCCTCGATGCTGGTCTCGGGCATGGCGGCGATCGTCGCGAGCTCGCGCGCGAGCACCCCCACCCGCTCCTCGAGACGATGATCGAAAAGGGCGCGCTGCGGGCCGGAGCGTTCGGCACCGTTGACCCTCCGCAGCCCCTGCGCGACCGCTTTGTCGTCGCCCTCGAGGGGGGCCCAGGCCTCGTCCGGGATCCCGTCCGCCAGCACGGAGAGATCGAAGACGCCGAGGAGCGAATCGCCGCGACGGATGCGGTGGTCGATAAAGGAGAGCGGCGCCCCGGGCGTCTGGCTCTCGATCCAGAGCGCCACTTTGGCGAGGTCGACCGCGAGCGGGTTCTTGTCGACCGCGAAGAGACAGTGGCGCACGACGTCGCGCAGGGCCGCGCGGCGCACCGAGGGCGCGGGCTCGAGCTCGCCCGAGCGGGTGCGGGCGAGCTCGCGGGCGATCCGGCGCGCCGCGGCCAACAAGAAATGTCCCGAGCCCGCGGCCGGGTCGAGCACACGCAAGGAGAGGAGCGCGCGCTCTTGTTCCGCGGGCGTGGCGGCATCCTTCAGGCGCGCCTCGAGCACGGGGTCGAGGGCGCTCTTGACGAGCTCCTGGACCAGCGGATCGGGGGTGTAATAGCTGCCCGTGGTCTTGCGCTCGCTGCCCGCACACAGCTCGAAGCTTCCCCTCGCGAGGTCGATCGCGGGGTGGAGGTCCAGGAGCGATTCGTAGACCGAGCCCAGCTCTTCGACGTCGAGCGCCGAAAACCGCACCCTCCGGCGCGCCCCGGCCTTCTTCTTGCGACCGCGGCCTTCGAGCGGGACGAAGGTGGAAAGTTCGAGCACCGCATCCAACAGCTCGGCATTCGCGATCCGCGCCTCCTCGAGATCGCCGCAGGCCGCAGCGGCGAACAGATCGCCGTCGAGGGCAGAAAGGCCGAGCTTCTCGGCCTCCTCGGGCTCCTCGAGAGCGCGGAAGAGAACCGAGAGCCCGATCCAGAGATCGGCGAAGGAATCGCGGCCGCGGCGGCTCTCGGCGAGCTCGCGCAGCCGGCCCACCCCGTACCAGCGCTCGTAGATCCGGTAGCGGTCGGAAGGGTCGTCGGGCCGGGCGAGGAGGCGGCGCTCCTCGGCGGTCATCAAGAAGAGGAGGCGGTAGACGAGGGCCAGGAGCTGGCGCCAATAGGCTTCAGCGCCGAGGGTGCCGTTGGCCAGCTTCTGCCGCAGGGCCTCGCTCTCGGGGTGGCGCAGGAAGCCTTCGCCCAGACGGCGCACGGCCTTCTCGACGCCCTCGCGGAGCCGCTCCTTGACCCGGCCGCCCTCCTCGATCGCGCGCTGGTGCCAGCGTTCGAGGAGGCAGTCGTGGTCGCCCGCGGCCTTCGGGAAGCGGGAGCGGTGGAGGAGGCGGAAGAGGAGAGCGAAGTCGGAATAGAGCTCGGCCGTCGCGATCGCTTCGAGGTCGACCTCGAGAAAGGATTGCCGCGTGGTGCGCGCGCTCGCACGGAGCACCCGCAACCGCCGGCCGTTGGTGACGATTCCCCACAGGAAGTCGGAGCGGTTCAGAAGCTCTTGCACCATGGCGTGCGGCGAGAGCCGCTCGCGGCCGCGCGCATCGAGCTCCTGTTCGAAGGGGGCGATGTGGATCGGCACCGCGGGCTCGCCGTCCCGCGTCGGCTCGCCGTGCGAGACGGCGAAGGTCGCCCCGCCGATGCGGAAGGCTTCGCGGCGGTACTCGGGCGCGAAGCCGAGCTCGTGCAGGAGCGGGAGCACCCACCGCTCGCGAGTGAGGCTCGTGCTCTGGGTCTCGCCCACCGCTTCGCGGCGGCGCGCGAAGGATCTCCAGAAGGACAGGACACGGACGAAGGTGTCCTGGATCTCCGCGGCGAGGCGGAGTTTTTTCTCGAAACCGAAGTCCTCGGGACGCTGGCCCTCGATCTTTTCGGGATCGGAGGCGAGGAGCTCGAGGAGCTCCGGTGCCAAAAGCCCGCCCTCGATCACGATCGTCCCGCTCATCGGCCGGCTCCGAACGCGGGGAGAAGGACAGCGAGGGCCAGAACATCGGGCGGGCTGTGCGGGTGGACCTCGAGCCGGCCGCGCGCGCCTTCGAGCACGCGGATGCGTCGGTGCGCCTCTTCGAGCTCGGCGACGCGCCAGCGCGTGACCGGAGCGTGCCAGTCCGGCCGGGCGCGAATGGCGGAGAGAAAGCGCTCGAGCCAGGTCCGCCGCTCGTAAGCCGTCGGCTCGGGGGCGAGCGGTCGCGCTTCTTCGAGAAGCGCGCGGCCGCGGCGGTCCAGGGGTTCGAGAAAGGCGAGCCGGTCCTCTTCGTCGAGCTCGGCGGCGACCACACGAACCTCTTCGGCGAAGCGCTCGGCGCCGCGTTCGACCAGCCGGTAGCGCAGCCGCAGGAGCAGGAGAGCCGTGATCCGTGCCACGCGGTCGGTCCGCAGCGCACCGCAACGGGAAAAGAAGGGTTCGCTCTCGCTCGCCATCGCGCGCGCGACGACCCGGCTCGCGAGCGCTTCCACGAAGGGATGGGTGCGGCCGAGGAAGAGAGCCTGCGGATCGGCCAGCCGATCGAAGCACACCTTCACGGGAAGTTCGTCGCCGAGGAGAGCGGCGAGCCGGCGATCGCCGTCGCCGGGGTGGAGAAGGAACCCGCCCGATCGGTCGGCCGGGGCGAGGCGGCCCCCGAAGCGGGGCAGGACGTCGCGCAAGAACCGCTCGAGATCGGCGGGTCCGGCGAGCACGTCGTCGACCGCCGCGAGCTCGCGGTGGACCGCATCCGGATCGATCTGGCTCTGCGCGAAATAGGTGCGGGTCTCCTTCTCGGCCTCGACCGCGCGGTCCCAGGCGGCCCGGAGCCCGCTCGTCGCCTCGTCGCCGAAGTCGAGGGCCAGCTGGTGCGGACCGCCCTTGCGCAAGAGCACCGATGAGACGACGGCTTCGAGCACCTCTTCCGCGCCGACGGGGACGGGCACGGCGACGCCCAAGACCGAGCGGATCGTGCGCGCTTTGCGGATCAGGACCTCGAGAACGACGAGGTCGACCTCGTTGTCCCGACCGTAGAGGACGACGGTTTCGACCTCAGGCCGCTTCTGACCGAAGCGGTCGATGCGGCCCTCGCGCTGCTCGAGGCGATTCGGGTTCCAGGGCAGGTCGTAGTGCAGGACGGCATCGAAATGGTCCTGCAGGTTGATGCCTTCGGAGAGGCAGTCGGTGGCGACGAGGACGCGCTTGGGCGCGCGGGCGAGCTCCTCGATCTTTTCCCGGCGCAACTCGTCCGGGAGCTCGCCCGTGACCGCGGCGACCGCGAGATCGGGAAATTCGGTCCGCAGCGCTTCGGCCACGTAAGCGGCGGTCGGGATGTAGCGGCAGAAGACGACGGGGGAGAAGCCGCGCGCGAGGAGATCGCGGAGTTCGGCGATCGCGGTCGCGAGCTTGGCGTCGCGCCGCGGCCCTTCGAGACGCTGCCACGCGCTCGCGAGCTCGCGCCAGCGGCGACGTTCGCGCTCCTCTTCGATCGCCTCGGCGCTTTCGATCGGCGCGCTCGGCGCGAGGTCGCTCGCTGCCTCCTCTTCGATCGCGTCGGCGAGCTCGGGGCGGAATCGCAGGTCGACGGTCTCGGGATCGTCCTCGTCCGAGGACGGCTCCTCGAGCCCGCCGCGGCGGCCGAGCACGATCGCCGCGGCCCGGGGGCTCGAGAGCACGCAGCGCAAAAGCGCGATCGCCGCCCAGTGGCGCACGCGCTGGCGCGCGGAGCGCGCTTCGTCCGGTCGGCTCACCCGCTCGCGGCAGAAATCGAGCACCTTCTCGAAGAGCGCACGGGCCTCGCGGTCGAGGCCGTAAGTGACCTCGCGGGCCTTGCGCTCGGGAAACGGCGTCTCGGCGCCGAGCCAATGCGCGACGTCGCGGCGCCGGCGCTGGACGACGTAGGGCAAGAGGCGCCTGCGGTCGAGCCGACCGTCGCCGTCGAACTCTCGCCGCAGCAAGCCCAGAAGCGAGCGGAAGCTTTCCTCGATCCCGGCGTGCGGGGTGGCGGTTACGAGTATCAAATGAATTTCGTCACGGCGTCGGACGAGATCGCGCAAGAGCTCGTAGCGCTGCTGCTGGTCTCGCCCCTTGGCCCCGCGCGGTCGCGCACAGCCGTGCGCCTCGTCGACGATGACGAGATCGGGAGCGGCGCGCAGGAAGCGCTCGCGTTGGCGCTCGCTTTTCACGAAGTCGATCGAGGCGACGAAACAGCTGGAGGCTTCCCAGACGCTCGCGTCCGGTCGCGGCAGTCGGCGCTCGAGTTCGGCCATGGTCGCGGGTCGGATCCGGTCGGTCGGAAGCGCGAACTTCTCCTCGAGCTCGCGCGCCCACTGATCGACGAGGTGGGCGGGTGCGAGCACGCCCACGCGGTGCGCGAGGCCGCGGGCGAGGAGCTCGCGGGCGACCAACAGGGCCTCGATCGTCTTGCCGACCCCGACGTCGTCGGCGATCAAGAGGCGGATCGGGCCTTCCTGGCGCAGCGCGAGAAGGAGCGGGACGTACTGGTAGGGTCGGGGGACGAAGGAGATCGCCCCGAGCCCGCGCAACGGCGCCGCCGCCGCACGCAGCAGGAGCCGCGAGGCGGTGAAGAGCGCACCCAGGCCGGTGACGTCGCCGGCACGGGCGGGCTCCGGTAGCGGAAAGCGGGCGGACACGATCCGTTCGCGCCGGAGATCGACGAGGATCCCCGCTCGCGCACCGTCGGCACCCGAAAGCGGGCGCAGCTCCAAGAGCCGGTGCTCCGGATCCGCGGCGGTGACGATCCACTCGCGGCCGCGCGCGGAGACCAGCGTTCCGGGCGACCATCGCGGTCCCGCCGGCTCGTCCATTCCCTCCCCGCGGTCTGCAGAACGAGAACCCCCAGACTGGCGCCTTTAATGCGCGCGCGGGGAGAGGGCAAGCGAGAACCGGCCGCCTGCGGAGCGAGGCGCCAACGACGCCGACCTCCTCGGGACGGCGCGTCGCGCCCCGAGCGCGCTCGCGGAGCGCTGGCGGAGGGAGCGGGATTCGAACCCGCGAGGAGTTGCCCCCTACACGCTCTCCAGGC
>JANXAZ010000073.1 GCA_025062095.1 Geminicoccaceae bacterium | reverse complement strand
CGAGGAAAGCATTCGTTCGTCCGAAAAGCGAGACAACCCGGCTTCGAGCGCGTTGGCGCGCACCGGAGCCGCGGCAGAAAAGACGCGCGATCGAGCCGGTCGGGAAACGCCGCCCGACGGTCGCGGTTCAGCGGCCGACCCGCGCCGAGCCTTCGACGGCACAGACGAAGCAGCCCGACGAACCGAGACCTCGGAAATTCTCTAATGCGCGCGCCGCGCGTCCGCCGCGTGCGCGCGCAGATGCGCGCGCAGCGCTTGCTCGAGCTTGGCGAGCTCTTCCTCGAGCCGGGCGAGTTCGCTACGTCCGCGCATCACCAGGGCGGCGTCGTCGAGGCCTCGCCAAGAAAGACAGAGCTCGAACACGCCCACGCCTCCCATGTGCGCGGCGCTCGAGCGCAGCGCATGGGCCTGCTGGCGAAACGCGTGAGCGTCGCCCGCGGCGAGCGCGCTCCGCATGCGCTCGAGGCTCTCGCGGCTATCGGCGAGGAAGTCTTCGACGAGCTCGGCGATGAAGCCCTGACCGTCGTCGAGCTGCTCGAGCGCGCGCAACCGCGCGGGATCGAGGACCCGGGCGCCACCTTCGGCGGGAGCGACGATCGGGCTCGCCCGCGTCGGGTCGGCTCGCTCGCCCGCCCCCACGAGCCGCTCGATGGTGCTCAAGAGCTCGGCGGTTTCGACCGGTTTCGTGAGATAAGCGGAAAAGCCGAGCTGGCGACAGGTCTCGCGCGATTCGGGCGTAGCATCGGCGCTCAGCGCCACGATCGGGGGCAGCTCGGCGGGATCTTTGAGGAAACGCAAGAGCCGGACGGCATCGGTGCCGGTCGTCCCGGGCATGCTCAGATCCATGAGGACGAGGTCGAACTCCTCCCGCTCGAGCCGTTCGAGCGCGGCCTGACCGTCTTCCGCGAGCACTACCCGATGACCGGCCCGCTCCAGGATCGCCTTGATTACGCGCTGATTGGTCCGGTTGTCCTCGGCGACGAGAATGCGCGCCGAGCGGGCCGTCGCGGCGATGACGGGCCGCCCCACGGAGCCGCCTTCGGCCGGGGTCAGCGCCGCGCGCAAGCAGCGCCGCAACGTCTCGGTGTCGACATCGCGCGCGAACAGGGCGAGGACCGGCCAATCCGCGGCCCGCTCCGGGTCGCCGAAGGCGACGACCTCCGCGACGTCGCGCGATCCGGCGATCGCCTCGTCGAGCGTGTCCCGATCGATGCGACCGGCATCGACCAGGAGCAGGCGCGGCCCGTCCGACCGTTCCAACATCCGTCGCGCCGCTTGCGGCGTCTCGACCTCGACGGTTTGGAGCCCGAGCGAGCGGACGCGCTCGGCGAGCTCGCGCGACAGACCGAGGAGCACCGCCCGGCCGGCGAGGCCCGCGGTTTCGGCTCCATGGTCGGGTGCGGTTTCGAAGGGGGCTTCGACCCAGAAAAGCGAGCCTCGACCGGCCGTGCTCGTCACCCCGATGCGCCCGCCGATCAGGGTCACGAGCTCGCGGGCGATGCTCAGACCGAGGCCGGATCCGCCGTAGAGCCGGTGGATCGCGTCGTCCGCCTGGGTGAAGCGCTCGAAGATCGCCTTCTGCCGGTCGGCGGGGATGCCGATGCCGGTATCGCGGACCTCGAAGCGCAGCCAGATGCGGCCGTCGCGTTCCTCGAGCGGTCGGACCGCGAGCGTCACCCCGCCGCTGTGGGTGAACTTCACCGCGTTGGCGAGGAGGTTGAGAAGGATCTGATGCAGCGGCTGCACCGCGCCGATCAGGTGCGAAGGCGTGCGCGGATCGAGCTCGAGCCGGAAGTACAGCCCCTTCTCGTGCGCTTGCGGACGGACGATCGAGCGCAAGAGCGCGAGCCGCGCATCGAGATCGAAGGGGACGCGCTCGATGACGAAGCGACCTTCTTCCAGCCGGGCGAGATCGAGGATCTCGTTGACGAGGGCCAGAAGAGTCCGTGCGGCGGAGCGGATCGTCGCGGTCATGCTCGCCTGATCGGCATCGAGCCGGCTCGTCGCGAGGAGGTCGGCCATGCCGATGATGGCGTTGAGCGGGGTGCGCAGCTCGTGGCTCATCATGGCGAGAAACCGGCTCTTGACCCGGCTCGCCTCCTCCGCACGAGCGATCGCCGCGTTGAGTTTGCCGATGAGCACGGAGCAATAGGCGGGCAGAACGACGAGGGCGAGGAGGAGCGCGACATCGAGGGCGGGGATCGTCCGCCATTCCGCGTTCCAGAAGATGACCAAGGCGAAGAGCGCGAAGGAGGTCCCGGCGGCGGCGAAGAGGTAGGGTTTGCCGAAGCGGAAACCGTGGCCGAGGATCACCCACAGCAAAATGGGATAGAAAAGGGCGGTGGCGAAACCGCCGGCCGCCATCATCGCGTTGAGACCGACCGTATCGATGAGCATGCCGGCGATCCGGCGGGCCGGAAGCGCTTGCGGATGAAGGAGGATGTGCAGGAAGAGCAGGATCGCGAAGAAGAGGCTCGCCCCGCTCACTAGCAGGCCGATCGAGACGATCTGCGCGCGATCGGGCAGATCGGCGGGCAAGAAGAAGACGTATACCGCGATCAGGAAGGCGAAAGCGATCCGGATGAGGGCCTGCTCGTGCTCGCTGTCGGGCCGATGGCGCAGCCGCTGTCGGATCCAACGCGCCACGACCCTCGGCGAAGCGGGCGAGAGGCCGCGCGGACGGCGGGACGTTTCCGTACCGTCTTCGCCGGCTGCGATCGCCACGGCGCGCTCCTCGCCTTCAGAGCCAGCGGCCCTCGAGCATCCGCTGCTCGAATTCGGCGGCGCTCAGGGGCGGGCTCACGAAGTCGCCTTGCACCTCGTCGCACCCGAAGGCTTCCAGACGCGCGAGTTGGCCCTCGGTCTCGACTCCTTCGGCGATGACGGTGAGCCCGAGGCTGTGGCCGAGATTGACGATCGCGCGGACGATGACCTCGTCGTTGCCGCTGTGTTCGAGATTTTGTACGAAAGACCGGTCGATCTTGAGGCGGCGGACGGGCAGCCGTTTGACGTAGGCGAGCGAGGAATAGCCCGTACCGAAATCATCGAGTGACAAAGAAACGCCCAATCGGTGCAGGTAACGCAAACTCGCGAGGGCGGTTTTGCTGTGCTCGATGATCGCGTTCTCGGTGAGCTCGACGTCGAGATGTTCCGGGGACAGACCGGTTTCCTTGAGCACGCGTTCGATCAACAGCTCGACTCCGCGCTCGCGGAACTGAACGGGGGAGAGATTGACCGACAGCTGGAGGCGCCCGAGCCCGCGATCCAGCCAGCGGCGGTGTTGGGCACAGGCGGTCTGCAGGACCCAGGCGGTCAAGGGCGCGATGAGCCCGATCTCCTCGGCCATGCGGATGAACTCGCTCGGCCGCAGGAGCCCGCGATGGGGATGGTTCCAGCGCACGAGAGCCTCGACGCCGACGATCCGGCGACTGCGCAGTTCCATTTGCGGTTGATAGTACACCAGGAACTGTTCGCCGGCGAGGGCCTGCCTGAGCTCGCGTTCGAGGGTGACGGCCCGACGGGCGGCGAGGTTCATCTCGCGCGCGAAGAAGCGGTAAGCGTCGCGCCCCGAGGCCTTGGCCCGATACATCGCGAGATCGGCGTTCTTGAGCAGGGTCTCCGCGGTGCGCCCGTCGGTGGGGAAAAGGGTGACGCCGATGCTCGCGGAGAGGTGGATCTCTTGGCCGTCGGCGTGGAAAGGTTCGGCGAAGGCTTCGCCCAGCCGCCGGCAGAGTTCGGCCGCGTCCTCGGGCCGGGCGATTTCGCTCTGCAGGATCACGAACTCGTCGCTTCTGAGCCGCGCGATGCGGTCGGTCTCGCGCAGTCGGCTCGCGAGCCGATTGGCGACCGCCCGCAAGAGCTTGTCGCCGACTTCTTGGCCGAACGCCTCGTTGACGCCCTTGAAGCGGTCGAGGTCGAGGTGCAGGAGCGCGAACGAATCGTTCCGGCGGCGGGCGCGCGCGATCGCGTGTTCGAGCCGCTCGCGGAACCACGGCAGCGTCTCGAGGCCGGTCAGGGGATCGTGACGGGCGGCGGCACCGTCCGCCGTCTCGGCGAGGCGGAGCTCGGAAATGTCGACCGCCGCGGTGACGACGCTCTCGGGCTCCCCCGGGCGGCCGGCGAGCAGTCCTTTGGTGACGGCGAGCCAGCGCAGACCCGTGGCACCGAGCATCGTATCGTACCGCGGGACCAGGAGAGGCTGGCCGCTCTCGCGGACCTTCGCGTCCAACACCCCGTGACGGGTGGCGAACTCTTCCCCGTGGACCTCGAGCAACGAGCGACCCACGACCTGAGCGCGCTCCACGCCGAAAAGGCTCTCGTAAGCGCGATTGACGAACAGGATGCGGCCGCGCTCGTCGGTCGTGCTGATCGCCACCGGCAACCGATCGAGGAGCTCGCGGGCGACGTCTTCGACGCGGGTCCGGGAGCCGGCGCGTTCGGCGAGGGCCATCTCGAGTTCCGCCGCGCGGCGCGCGAGCATCTGGCGCTGGCGTCGGAGCGCCAAGAGATTGCGAGCGCGGGCGCGGAATTCCAGATGGTCGACGGGGCTCAGCAAGTAGTCGGTGGCGCCTGCCTCGAGGGCGCGATAACAGAACTCTCGGTCCTCGTAGACGGTGACGACGATGACCGGGACGTCCGCCAACCGTTCTTCCGCGCGGATCTTGCCGATCAGCGTGGCCCCGTCCATCTCGGGCATGTTGTAATCAGTGATGACCAGATCGGGGAGGAGATCGCTCGTCATCCGGGCGAGGGCCTCGCTCGGACTGGCGAAGGCGTGCACCCGGATCCCCTCCTCGATCGAGCGGGCGAGGCGGGTCAGGATGTTGCGGCCGGTCACGCGGTCGTCGATGACGACGATCGTGGTCACCGGCGGCTCACCGAGGCTGGCCGAGGCACGAGACGCCTCCGGTTCCTTCCACCAACAGGTTAAAGGCTGTGCGATCGGATATCAAGGATAAGGCGAAAATTTCCCTAAAATACGTGCGATCCCCTCGCTGCCGGCCCCGCGTCCGGCTCCGACCCGTGCGGGGGACGGCCGTTCACGCCGTTCGATCCGCCGAGACGAGCGCGCCGCGCTGTCGTTCCTTCCGCTACCGCCCCTCGGCCGCTCCGCGCGCAGCGGAACGGCGGCACGGGTGCTCGGGGCGCGCGGTCCGCGCGCGATCCGGGTCGCGGGCGCAGGCGCCGACGACGCGAGGAGCGGTCGCATGAACCGCGAACATCCGACCCGACCGGTGGTGGGCGTCGGTGCGGTCATCTTGCGCGACGACCGCGTGCTCCTCGTACGCCGTAGGCGTCCGCCGCGCCAGGGGCAATGGTCGCTGCCCGGGGGCGCGCAGGAGCTCGGCGAGACCGTCGAAGAGGCC
>JANXAZ010000072.1 GCA_025062095.1 Geminicoccaceae bacterium | reverse complement strand
TCGTGCCGAACTGCAACGACGTGGCGGCGCACGCGACAAGCACGGCCGAGATCGTCGAAGAGCCCACCGAGCTCTCGGAGCTCGTCCGGCGCCTCACCGAGCCGCAAGATCGTGATCGAGGAGACCCCGGTCGGTGACGGACGCGTAGGCGAACGTCCTCGCGGGACAGCGGGGAAGGATCGTCGGCCTTCGGCTGCGCGTACGGCGCATCGGGGGCAAATTCGAGCTCGCCCAGAACGACCTCCGGCCGTTCGCGAGGGCGTCGGAGCCGGCCTCGCCGCATCGAGCGACGCCGGCGACCGATTCGTGGCGGGCCAGATCCGGATGCTCTCGACCGGACGGCGGCAGACGCGGAAGCGGTGGACGCCTAGATCCCGGCATCCCCCGGTGCGGAGAGGTCCGTGTTCGGCATCAGGCGGATCCGCCCGAGCCCCGGGAGCTTGACGGCGCCATCGCGCGGATCGAGACCCACGACCAGGCCCAGGAGGTTGAGCTCCAACCCTTCTTCGGCGCCCCAAGCGATGCCCGCGAGCCCCGCGAGCGAGAGTTGATAGCCGGTTCCGCTCGGCACCGGTGCGAACAGCGAGAGACCGAGGAAGTCCTTGCCGATCGCGGTCGGCGGCAGCTCGATGGCGAGTTCGGGAACGCGGCGCAGCACCCAAGCGACGAACGTGTTCGAATTCGGGCCCGGCCAGGTCAGGTAACGGTCGGCCCAAGGGTATTCGGCGATGGCCGCGCGGATCTTCGGGATCGCTTCGGCCGCCGACCGGCCGCGCCTTTCGGCCACGAGCTCCGGCGGGTTGCCCGCCCAAAAGGCATCGGGTTCGCGCAAGTTCTTGCGTACCGCCGGAAGGCCACGGCTCACGCCCCAGCCCACGACCTCGAAACGCTCGTAGGCGTTCGCCCCTTCTTCCTTGAGCACGATCCAGCTGTGCACCGCGAACGCACCTTTCCAGCCCCAGGTCCGGGCGGTCCAGACCTGGACCACCGCATCGGGATCTCGGCTCGGATCGGGCAGGATCCCCGCCGAACTCCAGCGCGCGCGGCTCCAGTGCTCGTGGACCACGCCGTTCGCGACGACCGCGCAGCCCACGGGTCCCAAAAGGAGCACGAGGAAGGTGAAGGCCAACCACTTCACGAGCCGGATCCCTCGCGAGCGCGCGTGCCGATCATCGGGGTTCGCCCGGTCCGCCGGCAAGCTCGACCTTGCTCGAGTCCGCCGGCGCGGGCACAAGCTCGCGAAAGCGAAACGAGACGGTCTCCATGGTTCTCCTTTTCGCGAGCCCGGACGACGACCCGGTCGCGTGGACCCGCGCTCTCCGGCGGCGGCTGCCCGAGCTCGAGATACGGGTCTATCCCGATCTCGGCGATCCCGAAGCGATCGAAGCGGCGCTCGTGTGGTCGCCGCCTCCGGGGCTTCTGGCCGCTCTGCCTCGTCTGCGGGTGATCCTCTCGCTCGGTGCAGGGGTCGACCGCCTGCTCGAGGATCCCACCCTTCCTCCCGAGGTGCCGATCTGCCGCATGGTCGATCCCTCGCTGACCCGCAGCATGGCCGAATTCGTCCTCCTCCACGTGCTGCGCTACCATCGCTTCCTCGACGTGTACGAGGAGCAGCAACGGCGGGCTCAGTGGCGGCTGTTGCTGCCTCGGCCCCCGGAAGCGACGGTGGTGGGGATCATGGGTTTGGGCGAGCTCGGCACCGCTGCCGCGAACCTCCTGCGCGGCCACGGTTTTTCGGTCAAGGGCTGGAGCCGGACGCGCAAGACGCTGGAAGGGGTGAAGACCTATGCCGGTCGGGACGAGCTCGACGCGTTCTTGGCCGATCTTTCGATCCTCGTCTGTCTTTTGCCGCTCACCCCCGAAACGCGAGGGATCCTCGATCGCGGGCTTTTCGCGCGCCTTCCCGAAGGAGCGCGGCTCGTCAATCTCGCGCGCGGCGGGCATCTCGTCGAGGAGGACCTTCTGGAAGCGCTTGAAAGCGGTCGGCTCGCGCACGCCACCCTCGACGTCTTCGCCCGCGAGCCTCTTCCCGCCGACCATCCCTTCTGGCGGCATCCGAAAATCACGGTAACGCCGCATGCGGCCGCCTACAGCCTTCCCGAGAGCGGCGCCGAGGTCGTCGCCGAGAACCTGCGCCGGCTGCGCGCGGGGCGGCCGCTTCTCCACCTCGTCGACCGCGCCCGCGGCTATTGACCGGAGGCGTCGTTGCCGGCGCGGATCGTGACCGTCGCACAGCAAAAGGGCGGGGCGGGGAAGACGACGCTCGTGGTCCAGCTCGCCACCGCCTGTGCCGCGCGCGGCTTCGGGGTCGCGATCGTGGACATCGATCCGCAGGCTACGCTCGCCCACTGGATGCGGTTGCGCGAACAGGGCGCGCGCGGAGTGCGCGAGCTGCGTTTCTCGATGGTCGGCGGATGGCGGCTCGGTGTGGAACTCGATCGGCTCCTCCGCGACGTCGAGCTCGTCTTCGTCGACACCCCTCCGCACGCCGAGAGCGAGGCCAAAGGGGCGATCCGGCGCGCCGATCTGGTGCTCGTGCCGGCGCAACCGAGTCCTCCCGACCTCTGGGCGAGTGCAGCCACGTTCGATCTCGCTCGAAAAGAGGGCCGACCGGCTCGGCTCGTCTGGACGCGCGTCCCGCCGCGCGGTCGGGCGGTCGAGGAAGCCGGAGCGGAAGCCGCCCGTCGCGGCTGGCCCGCGCTTTCGGCGGTTCTCGGCAATCGCCGGAGCTATGTGGCGAGCTTCGCCCGTGGCCTGGGCGTCATCGAAGCCGAACCGAGAAGCGCCGCGGCGGCCGAGGTCGAAGCGCTCGTGGGCGAACTCGAGGGCTGGCTGCGCGGTTGAGGAGGTTTTCGGCAGGCCGATTGTCGGCCTGGCGGCCCGCGGCTAAGAGGCTGCGGCCATCGAGAGGAGAACCTCATGTCCGCGCCGCCCTCCGGCCGAGGCGAGCCGATCACCCATCGCCGGCAGCTCGTCGAATGGTTCGAGCGGGGTTGCAAGCCCAAAAGCGCCTTTCGCATCGGCACCGAACACGAGAAGTTCGCCTTCACCGTGCACGACCTCCGCCCGCTGCCCTACGAGGGACGGGCCAGCATCCGCGCTCTTCTCGAGGGGCTCGCCGAGCGCTTCGGCTGGCAACCGATCCACGAGGACGGCCGTCCGATCGCGCTCGTGAAGAACGGCTGCTCGGTCACGCTCGAGCCGGGCGGGCAGCTGGAACTCAGCGGCGCCCCGCTCGAGACCCTGCACCAGACCTGCTGCGAGGTCCACACGCATCTCGACGAAGTGAAGAAGGTCGCCGAGCCCTTGGGCATCGGCATGCTCGGTATGGGTTTCAATCCCAAATGGCGGCGCGAGGACATTCCCTGGATGCCCAAGGGCCGTTACCGGATCATGCGCGCGTACATGCCCAAAAAAGGCAGTCTCGGGCTCGACATGATGCTGCGCACCTGTACCGTGCAGGTTAATCTGGACTTCGAATCGGAGTCCGACATGGTGCGCAAGATGCGCGTCGGTTTGGCTCTGCAGCCGGTGGCCACGGCCCTGTTCGCGAACTCCCCGTTCTTAGAGGGCAAGCCTTCCGGCTACCTTTCGCTGCGCTCGAAGGTCTGGCTGGACACCGATCCCGACCGCACCGGGATGTTGCCCTTCGTATTCGAGGAAGGATTCGGCTTCGAGCGCTACGTCGACTACCTGTTGGACGTACCGATGTACTTCGTCTACCGCGACGGGCGGTACATCGATGCCGCGGGCCAATCCTTTCGCGATTTCCTCGAGGGGCGTCTGCCCGCCTTGCCGGGAGAGCGTCCCACGCTCGCCGATTGGGCCGATCACGTCACCACCGCCTTTCCGGAGGTGCGTCTCAAACGCTACATCGAAATGCGCGGGGCCGACGGCGGCCGGTTCCGGACCATCTGCGCCGTCCCGGCGTTCTGGGTGGGGCTTCTGTACGACGAGACCTCGCTGCGCGCCGCCTGGGACCTCGTTTCCGACTGGACCGCCGAGGAACGGCAGCTGCTGCGCGAACGGGTCCCCGAACTCGGGCTTTCGGTTCCGTTCCGGGACGGCACGCTGCTCGATGTCGCGCGCACGGTGGTCGGGCTCGCCCGCGAAGGTCTGGCGCGACGGGCCCGGCTCAATTGGGACGGCCGAGACGAGACCTGCTACCTCGCCCCGATCGAGGAGACCGTCGCCACCGGCCTCACCCCGGCGGAAGTGAAGCTCAGGCGTTACGACGAGGAGTGGGGACGCTCGGTCGATCCCCTGTTCACCGAGTTCGCGTTTTGACGGACCCGTGCCGGCTGTTCGAAGGCGCCGGCTCGATGAAGCCGCTCGGTCGTTCAACTCGTCGCGGCGGCGAGCGCGTTTCGGATCACTTCGTGGAACCGCTGCGCCACGCGAGCGAAGCCGCGTCCGGGAGCGTCTGTCGGGTGGATTTCGTCGGCCCAGTCGTTCACCTCGGCGAGAATGTCGCGGCAGTCCACGAGCCAGCCGTGCGGGTAAGCGCCGCTCGGGCAGTTGCCGCCCATGAGGCGAGCGAGTCGCTCGTAAAGACGGTCGATCAACACCCGAACGATCGCCCGCTGCTCGGAGGGCTCGCTGAAGCCCAGGGCCGCGAGCGGATCGCGCAACCACCCACCGTGCTTCGTCCAGCGGGGGTTGCGGGGATCGCCCGGGAACGCCGGGATCGCGTAGGCGTAGCCGTGTCCCACGACGAAGACGCCGGGTCGGTGTTTCGCGACTTCCTCCAAGACCCGGCGGTAGCCGGTCTCGATCGCCGCGAGGCGCTTTTCGAGCTCGTCCTCGCGAATGTGGGCCGCGGGCGCGAGGTCGGGGCGGCGGCGGATCAGGAGTTTCGCGAGCACCGGAACGTCGCCGTCCGGGCTCGGCTCGACGCCGATGATATCGTTCCCGCCGGCCGAGAAGAGAAGACCTCGGACCCGCGGTCCGACCTTCGGGTCGAACAGAGGCTCGAGATATTCGCGACCCGGGCCCGTCATGTTGATAAGCGTGTCTCCCGCCGCATCGAGGCTAAAGATGAGGTAGTGGGGCGCCAGGAGGTCGATGGTGTCGTCGAGAAACAGCGGGAACTGGAACCAGCTGTCACCCTCCGAGACGAGCACGGGCGCCGGATCGTCTGCTTCGAAGCGGCGCATGAAGCGTGCGTACCGGCGGCGGCGAGACCAGCGATTGGCCCAATCGAGAAAGCCGAACCCGCGCGCCCGGACCTCGTCCAGCGGCCGTAGCACCACGCGGTCCGGGTCGGGCTGAACGACCGGAACGAACGGCCGGGTTTCCTCGGGAACCACTCGCAAGTACGGACGGATCGCCGCATCCGGTACGTCGGGGTCGGCGAGCATCGCCTCGAGCTCGTCGAAATTCTTTTTCTCTGCCATCGCCTCCCCGGACAGCCACGCTCGAGAAAACTTGCCGGAAAAATTAGCAAAAGGTGATGCTACTAGCAATTCTCGCGAAGGGGTTCATTCCGACGGCGGCCAACCTTCGGCAGCGAGGGCGAGCAGAAAGGCGAGTTCGGCGGCTTGTTGGACCGCGCTCGCGCCGTCGGTGTCGCAGCCACCCGCTCGATGGGCGAGATACAGGGCGGTCGCGGCGGCGGCCGATGCGGCCCAGACGGTCGCCTCCAGGGCCGTCAAGGGCGGCAACAGCGCGAGCGCGATGGCGAAACCGAGACCGAGCCCCGAAAGGACGCGACCGCGGGCGGGGCGCAGCGCGACGGAGGCGGGAGCGAGCAGAAGCGCGACCGGGAACACCGCGCGCGAAAAGGCCGAGGCGGCGACGAGGGCGGCGGCGAAGCTCCAAGGGCTCCAGAAACTGGTCAACGCCGCCGTGCGCGCGAGCAACAGGAGCACGAGCGCGATGACGGCGAGGAAGAGGCCTCGGCGCTCGCGCTCGGTCGGAGAGGACGGCGCGAGCGCGGCGAGCGCCTCGATCGTGCGGGCGAGGCCCACCTCGTGCAGGGCTCCGGTAGCCAGCACTTGCGTCGCGAGCGCGAAGAGAAGGGCCGAAAGGCCGGGCGTGCCGAGCACACCGGCGAAGAAATAGACCGTCGCCGCCGCGGCGCCGACCGCGGCACCGGCCAGGGGAAACCACGGTACCGCCGATGCGATCTGCTGCGGCCGCGGGGCCGTGCGCAGGCGGCTCGGGAAGCGGGTGAGGGTCGCGAGTGCGACCTCGATTTCGTGCAGCGGCAAGGCGGCTCGGCCCGACGAGCGAGCGGTGGGGGGGGGGGGGCGCCCGCCCCCCCCCCCCCCTTCCGGCTCGACTACTGCCCGGGCCCGACCGCTCGGCCATGGCGACACGCGCGCGGTGGAGCATGCGGCGGCTCGCTCGGGCGCTCGGGATCGGATTGCTGTTGCCGGGCGCGGCCGCCGCGGGAGCCTCCGTACGGAGGAGGTGGCGATCCCGATCCGCCGAAGGGCCGATGCCGTCGACCCGCATCTCCGGCCCGCCTTCGAGGACGAAGGCCTGCGGCTGCGCGACCTCGCGCGTCCGATGAGCGAGATTGCCTCCAGGAGCCGCTCGCCGAGCCGCGCACCGAGTACCTCCTGGCCATCCTTCGACTCGCCGCGCGCGAGCGGGATCCCGAGGCTCGAGCGGCTACCCTCGCCCGGCTCGCCGCGTCCGAGGCCCTCGCGAAGGACGACGAGCCCGGTCATCGCCGCGTCGCCGAGCGTCTCGTTCGCCGCATTCGAAGTCTCCGCGAGGCACTGCAGAGCGCGTCACCCTCGGATCGCGACGCCCTCGGGAGCGAGGCCCTGGTGGATCGCCTGGTGAGCGCTTTCGGCGCGGGCCGGCCGCAGACGATGCGTCCGAGCCATCGGCGTGCCGAGGACTTCCGCCGTGTGCGCGACGGCTTCGCGAACCTCTCGGACGAATGTCGCGACGACGCCGGCTCGCGGTAAGCGGTCGTCGGTCGGTTTCTCGGCAAGGATCGGATCGCCCTCGTGACCATGGACGAAGCGAAGGGCCCCGAATTGCACACCTTGGTCTTCTACGGCGTCGACAAAAGAGCCTGGCGAAGCCCGGAGCGCGTGCAATTCGAAAAAACGAGCCTTCTACCCCGCTCTCTCGCGGGCGAGGCGGCGATTTTCGCCCGGCCCGGGGACGCGACGCCCGAACAGGTCGGCTCGAAGAAATCCTGCAGGCTGACAGCGTGCCGGTTCGTGACCTCTCGGCGTGTCCGGATCCCTCGGGTTGACGCGCTTCGTTCTCGATCGTGCTGGAACACGGAGCGGTTGTCACCGGGTTCCGTTGCCAGAGGCACGGGCGTCGACCGACGCCGTTGGTGACCAGGCGCATGGTGGCCGGACGTGCCGATCCGGATCG
>JANXAZ010000071.1 GCA_025062095.1 Geminicoccaceae bacterium | reverse complement strand
GCTGCGAGCGCCTGGGCCGCTTCGCGGGGCGGGGCCCCTTACGGCCCGGGGTTCCGGCGTGGGCGCGCGCCCGACGCGGCGGGGGGAGGGGGCGCCCGCCCGCCCTCGACGACGACGGCTCGGTGACCGTTGCGGACCAGGGCCCAAGCGGTGGCCAGGCCGAGGATGCCGGCACCGACGACGAGCACGCGCATCGCCGCCTCCCCCCTTCAGGCTCGGGCGGCGCGGGCGAGTGCGGGCGGCGCAGCCCCGCCGCCGGTCTCTCCTTCGGCGCGCAACCGCTCGCGGCTCTCGAGTTCGGCCAGGCGCCGGCGGATCCGCCGCGCCTCGCGCCGCAGCGGCAGCCCGCTCAGCCAGGTCCCGACCGCTCCGAGCGCGCAGCCGACGATCAGCCCCGAAAGGAACAGGGCGTAGAGCGGCACTTCGATCTTGCCCGGGGTCAACAAGAGATCGACGGCCACCGGGGCCCGATTGGCGAGGGCGAACACGGTGATCGCCATCACGCCCACGAGAGCCGCGATCGTCCGTACGAGCCTCAGCACGGCACACTCACGCCGAGACCGAGGGGTTCGGTCGCGCCTGCTCGAGCGCGCTCAAGCGATCGCGGAGTTCTTTCCCGGTCTTGAAGTGGGGGACGAGCTTCTGGGGCACGGACACGGGCTCGCCGGTGCGCGGGTTGCGTCCCGTTCGGGCCTCGCGCCTGCGCACCGAGAAGGCGCCGAAGCCCCGCAGCTCGACGCGATCGCAGCGGGCCAGGGCGGCCGCGATCTCCTCGAAAATCGTGTTCACGATCCGCTCGATGTCGCGCTGGAGGAGGTGCGGATTGGCCGCGGCGAGGCGCTTGACGAGATCCGATCGGGTCATCGCGCGTGCCCCTGCGCCCGAACACGAGCCCTACCCGCGCTTCGGCGGCTCGCTCGCGCGCACAGTGCCAGACGGCCGCGCGCGCGGTCAAGCCGATGCGTCTTTTTCGCCGCCCTCGGCTCAGCTCTGCTTGTTCTGTTCTTCGGCTTGCTTCTGGCGGATGGCGGCACCCAGGATCTCGCCCAGCGAGGCGCCGCTGTCGGCCGAGCCGTACTCGGCCATCGCCTGCCTTTCGTCCTCGATCTCGAGCGCCTTGATCGAGAGGATCAGGCGCCGACTGAGCGCGTCGATGTTCATCACCTTGGCGTCGACCTTCTCGCCCACCGCGAACCGATCCGGCCGTTGCTCGTCGCGGTCGCGCGAGAGATCGGAGCGCTTGATGAAGCCGCGGGCACCGGTGACGGTCTCGACCTCGATCCCGGCCGGCGTGACCTCTTTGACCGTGCAGGTCACGCGATCGCCCTTCTTGAGGCCGGCGATCGCCTCCTTGAAGGGATCGGCGGTGAGCTGCTTGATGCCCAGACTCACGCGCTCTTTCTCGACGTCGACGTCGAGCACCACCGCCTTGACGACATCGCCCTTCTTGTAGGCCTTGACCGCCTCTTCTCCGGGCTGGTCCCACGAGAGATCCGACAAGTGGACCATGCCGTCGATATCGCCCTCGAGGCCGATGAAGAGGCCGAACTCGGTGATGTTCTTGATCTCGCCTTCGACGATCGAACCCACGGGATGCTTCTCGGCGAACACCTCCCACGGATTGGGCTGGCACTGCTTGATGCCGAGGGAGATGCGACGCTTCTCCGGGTCCACCTCGAGGACCATGACCTCGACTTCCTGCGAAGTGGAGACGATCTTGCCCGGATGAGCGTTCTTCTTGGTCCAGCTCATCTCGGAGACGTGGACCAGCCCCTCTACGCCCGGCTCGAGCTCGACGAAGGCCCCGTAATCGGTGATGTTCGTGACCCGGCCCTTGAACTTGGCGCCCACTGGATATTTGAGCTCGATGCCCTCCCAGGGATCGGCCTCCAGCTGCTTCATCCCGAGGCTGATCCGCTGGGTCTCGCGGTTGAAGCGGATGACCTGGACCTTCACCGTCTGGCCGATCTGGAGGACGTCGGCCGGGTGGTTCACCCGCCGCCAGGAGATGTCCGTGACGTGGAGGAGCCCGTCGAGACCGCCGAGATCGACGAACGCCCCGTAATCGGTGATGTTCTTGACCACGCCTTCGAGCACCTGGCCCTCGCGCAGATTGGCCAAGAGCTCGCTGCGCTGCTCGGCTCGGCTCTCCTCGAGCACGGCCCGGCGCGACACCACGATGTTCCCGCGCCGGCGATCCATCTTGAGGATCATGAACGGCTCGGGCTTGTTGAGCAGCGGCCCGATGTCGCGCACCGGGCGGATGTCGACCTGGCTTCCGGGCAAGAAGGCGACGGCACCGCCGAGATCGACCGCGAAGCCGCCCTTGACCTTGCCGAAGATGACGCCTTCGACCTTGGTTCCTTCCTGGAAGGCCCGCTCGAGCCGGTTCCAGCTCTCCTCGCGCCGGGCTTTTTCGCGCGAGAGCACGATTTCGCCGCTGCGGTTCTCGTACCGCTCGACGTAGACCTCGACCACGTCGCCGACCTTCACTTCCGGCGTCTGGCCGGGCGGCGCGAACTCCTTCAAGGGGATGCGGCCCTCGGACTTGAGGCCGACGTCCACGATCGCCTCCTCGCCGTCGATCGCGACCACGGTGCCGCGCAGCACGGTGCCTTCGAGGCGGCTCGCGCGCCCGAGCTGTTCGTCGAGAAGAGCCGCGAATTCCTCGCGCGAGCTGGTCGGTTCGAGGGTAGCCGAGACGTCCTGCATCGATACTCCGAAGGGCCCGCACGGCACGCGGGCCGTCCGGGGTCAAGGGTTGGATTCGCTCCGCGACGAGTCGGCGCTCCGCGCCGCGAGTTCGCGCTCGATGAGCTGCCGCGCCGCCGCGAAGGCGGCATCCGCATCGAGCGCGGTGGTGTCGAGCACCACGGCGTCTTCCGCAACACGAAGGGGCGCGACCGACCGCTCGCAATCGCGCCGGTCGCGCTCGCGCAACTCGTCGAGGACGCGCTCGAAGATAGGCTCCCGCCCCCGCCGCCGCAACTCCAGAAATCGCCGCCGCGCCCGCTCTTCGAGCGAGGCGGTCACGAACAATTTCACGGTGGCGTCCGGAAAGACGACCGTCCCGATGTCCCGCCCGGCGAGCACCGCACCCGGAGGCGTGCGCCCGAAGCGGCGCTGCCAGGGCAGAAGCGCTTCCCGCACCGCGGCCATCGCCGCCACCCGCGAAGCCGCCTCTCCGATCCGTTCCCCGGCGAGGGCGTCGGGATCGAGATCTTCGGGCGCGAGCGCCGCCACCGCTTCGAGGGCCGCGCGCTCGTCGGAAGGATCGCGATTTCCCTCGAGCAGCCGGCGCGCCACGGCGCGATAGAGAAGCCCCGTATCCAGAAAGCGCAGCCCGAAGGCCGCCGCCAGGCGTCGGGCGAGCGTGCTCTTGCCGGAAGCCGCCGGCCCGTCGACGGCGATCACGACGCTCTCGCTCACGAGGGCTCACCCGCATCCGTTTCGGGAAGCGGTCGGATGCGCGCCCCCAGCCGGTTCATGAGCTCGGCAAAGCCCGGGAAGCTCGTCGCGATCGTCTCCGCGCCGCGCACCCGCACGGGAGCCTGGGCGAGGCCGCCCAAGACCAGAAAGCTCATCGCGATCCGATGGTCGAGCCGGGCGTCGATCGTCGCTCCGCCCGCCGGCCGCCCCCCTTCGACGAACAGATCCTCGCCCTCGATCCGACAGCGCACACCGCAGGCGGCGAGTCCTTCCGCCATGCTCGCCAGGCGATCGCTCTCCTTGACGCGGAGCTCCGCGAGCCCGCGGAAGCGGCTCGTCCCGCGCGCGAAAGCGGCGGCCACGAACAGCGCCGGATACTCGTCGATCATCGAGGGTGCGCGTTCGGGGGCGACGTCGACCGCCTCGAGCGCGCGGCCGCGCACCCGGATCGTGCCGACGAGTTCGCCGGCGCTTTCGCGCCGATCCTCGATCGCGATCTCGGCCCCCATCTCGGCGAGCACCGCGTACGCGCCCGTGCGCGTGGGATTGAGACAGACCTCCTCGAGGAGCACCTCCGAGCCCGGAGATACCGCTGCCGCCACCGCGGGAAAGAAGGCCGAGGACGGATCGGCGGGAACGGTGAAGGAGCGGGGGGCGAGCTCGATCTCGCCTTTCACCGTGACCGCGATTCCTTCGGGGACGGTTTCGGTTCGCACCTCCGCTCCCATGCCCGCGAGCATCCGTTCGGTGTGATCGCGCGAGGGCAAGGGCTCGATCACCGTCGTCGCGCCGGGAGCGTGCAGCCCCGCCAGGAGGATCGCCGATTTCACTTGGGCGGAGGCGACCTCCGAGCGCCAGACGACGGGCAACAGTCGCGCGCAGCCGGTGATCGCGAGCGGCAGCCGCTCCCCCGAACGGCACAGGATCTGCGCACCCATCTCCCGCAAGGGTCGCGCGACGCGGCCCATGGGCCGGCGCCGCAGCGAAGCGTCGCCGGTCAAAAAGCTCGTGAAGCCGTGTCCGGCGAGAATGCCCAAAAGCAGCCGCGCGGCCGTCCCCGCGTTGCCGAGGTCGAGAACCTCCTCGGGCTCGGCGAGACCGCCCGTGCCGACCCCGTGGACCGTCCAGACCCCCTGCGCGTCGCGGGCGAGCGCGACGCCCAGCGCCCGCAGCGCGCGCGCCGTGGCGAGCACGTCTTCGCCCTCGAGCAGACCCCGGATGCGGCTTTCGCCCACGGCGAGGGCGGCGAGCATGAGCGCGCGATGGGAGATCGATTTGTCGCCCGGGACGCGGGCGCGGCCCGAGAGGGCGCCGTGCGGCTCCGCCAACATCTCCATGAACGCGGCTCCGAAGGGGCGGTCGAGCGCGGGCGGGCGACATCGCCGCCGCGCCGGATCGGGCTTTTGACAGCCCGCGCGGGTCGTGGCAATCGTCGGCGAGCTTCGGTTGTCTTCTCCCCCGTCTTCCTGGAGAACGCTCGTGGCCAAGCCCGAATGGGGCACCAAGCGGGTCTGCCTCAGCTGTGGCGCCAAGTTCTACGACTTCCACCGCTCGCCCATCTTCTGCCCGGCCTGCGGGGCCGAATACGACGTCGAGGCGGCCGGCCGGGCGCGGCGGGCGCGGCCGGCGAGCCGTGCGCTCGCCGAGAGCGAGCCGGTGGTGCCGGCCGATGTCGAAGAGGTCGAAGAGGAGGAGGTGCCGCTCGAGGAGCTCGAGACCGAAGCCGAGCTCGAGGAGGGCGAGGAGCCCATCGAAGAAGAGCCGGTCGAGGTCGGGGACGAGGACGTCATCCTCGAGGACGAGGGCGATCTCGGCGAGGACGAGACGGTGGGCGACGTGCTCGAGGAGGAGATCGGCCCGGAGGAGGACGAGCAGCGCTGAAAAGGCGCTTGCGCCGAGCCGCCCGAGCCCTTACCTGTTCCTGCGCCGACCGGTGGGGCCGTAGCTCAGCTGGGAGAGCGCCTGAATGGCATTCAGGAGGTCGGCGGTTCGACTCCGCTCGGCTCCACCATCGTTCCCCTGATCCCTTCGATTCGCGACGGTGTGCGACGCGCGATCGGTGTTCCGCGCGCATCCTCGCGAGCACCGCCGTCTTTCGCCGCTCGCGCCGGATCGCCCGCGCCCGAGGCGTACCGCGGAGCCTCCCTCGACTCCGTGCGCGCTCTCGCTCCCCTTCTCGCCTTCGAAACGCGTTAATGTGGTCGGAGCGGAAGGACGGGAGGGGGCCCATGGGCAGGGGCCGGGACACGCGCCGAGGTCGCGCGCTCGGATCCGCGGGAGCGGCCTTCGCGACGATGCTCGCGCTCTCGGTCCCGGCCGAGGCGGACGAGGCGAGCTTCGAGTCCCTCTTGTGCCGTCGGTATTACGATGCCGCAAAGTACGCTGCGGCCTTTCCCTTCTGCCGCAAGGGCGCCGAGGCCGGGCTGTCCGAGGCGATGTTCGCCCTCGGCGTCGTGTACGACGAGGGTCGGGGCGTGCCGCAGAACTACGGCCGGGCGCTCTTCTGGTGGCGCAAGGCCGCCGAGGTCGGACACGCGGGCGCGATGTTCAACCTCGGCGTCGTGTACGAGTTCGGCCCGGGCGTGCCGCGCGACTTCGTGCGAGCCCACATGTGAAACAACCTCGCCGCGGCGCGGGAGACCGACGAAGAAGAGCGCCGAAAGGCGACTCGCAATCGCGACCGGGTCGCGGCGCGATTGACACCCGACGAGCTCGCCCGCGCCCAGCGGCTCGCGCGCGACTGGCGTCCGGGAACGGCGACCGCGGCGCCGCCGCCGGAGCTTTCTGCGGCCACGCCCGCGCTGCCGCCGGTCGAGCCCGGCCCGTCGCCCGACCTCGTGGCCGACGTCCAGCGGCGGCTCGGGGCACTCGGCTACGATCCCGGACCGCCCGTCGGCGTCCTCGGGCGACGTACCGAGGCGGCGGTGCGCGCCTTCCAGCGCGCCGAGGGCCTGGCCGAGACCGGGCGGATCGACGCGGCGCTGCTCGCGCGGCTGCGAGCGAAGACGGACGAAAAACGCGAGGCGGGGCCGGAACGGGAGCGCTCGGGTACGGGCTTCTTCGTGAGCGCGGACGGGCGGGTCCTCACCAACGCCCATGTCGTGCGCGGCTGCCGCGCCCTCGAGGTGGTGCCGCCCGGCGGGCGGCCGCGCTCGGCGCGGCTCCTGGCCGAGGCCAAGGGCGCCGATCTGGCGCTGCTCGCCACCGATGCGCCGGCCCCGGCGGTCGCCGCCTTCCGCACCACACCGCTCGAGCGGGGCGAGCCGGTCACGGTCTTCGGCTTCCCGCTCGCGGGCGTGCTCGCCTCCGACGGGGTGGTGGCGACCGGCACGGTGGCGGCCTTGGCGGGACCGGGCGACGATCCGGGCCTCTTCCCGATCCAGGCCCCCGTCCAGCCGGGCAACAGCGGCGGGCCGGGGCTCGACGCGCAGGGCCTCGTCGTGAGCGTGGTCGTGGGCAAGCTCGATGCCCTGAAGGTCGCCCGCGCGACCGGTGACATCCCGCAGAACGTCGACTTCGCGATCAAAGGCTCGGTCGCGACGAACTTCCTCGAAGCGCGCGGGATCACCGATGCGGTCGCGGAGGCGAGCGAGAAGGGCGATCCGGTGCGGACGGCGCGGGCGATCGCGGTTCGGGTCGTCTGCCGGCAAGACGCGCCGCGCTCTTGATGACCCGAGCGGCTCTGCCGATCTGAGCGGACGAGCCGGCGGCTTTTCGACCTCCGCGCCGCCGGATCCGTGCCGACAGCAACGGGAACGCGAGGGATGCGCATCGCCATGGTCGCGCCACTCGCGGAAAGCGTGCCGCCGGCGCGATACGGCGGCACCGAGCGGGTGGTCCATTATCTCACCGAAGCACTCGTCCGCCTCGGCGTCGAGGTCACCCTCTTCGCCTCCGGCGACTCCCGCACCTCGGCCGAGCTCGTCGCCTGCGCGCCGCGCTCCTTGCGGCTCGATCCCGGGGTGCGGGATCACCTGCCGCACACGATCGCCATGCTCGAGCAGGTGCGCCGGCGCGCCCGGCGGTTCGACGTACTCCATTTCC
>JANXAZ010000070.1 GCA_025062095.1 Geminicoccaceae bacterium | reverse complement strand
TTCCGTTCCTCGCCGGACTTTTCGTCGTATGCGCCGCCGTTTTGATGCTCCAAATTCTCCAAACGAGAATTCTTTCGGTCGTCACCCATTATCATCTCGCCTTTCTCGCCATCAGCATGGCGATGCTCGGAATGACGGCGGGCGCGCTCTGGGTCCACTTCCATCCGAGCTGGTTCGATCGCCGATATCTCGGCGGTCAGCTCGCTCGGGCCAGCGCCGGCTTCGCCTTGGCGACCGCTCTTTCACTGGGGTTGCTGGTCACTTCCGTGGTCGTGGTGCATCCTCCGAACCTGGTGGTGACCGTCCTCGCCTGGCTGAAGCTCCTCGCGATCTTGGCACCGCCGTACTTTTTCGCCGGTCTCGCGGTTTCGCTCGCACTCACGCGCAGCCCCTGGCCGGTCGGCCTCGTCTATGCGGTCGACCTCGCCGGTGCGGCGAGCGGATGCTTGCTCGTGTTGGTACTTCTCGAATGGGTCGACGCGCTCTCGGCGGTGATCTTCGTCGCCGCCGCCGGCGCCCTCGCGGCCGCCCTGTTCCGTTCCGCCGGTCTCGACGAGGTTCTGGCATCGGCCCCCGCTCCGATCGAGCGTCTGACGTTGCTCCACCGACCCGGTCTTCTTGCACTCGCCCTCCTCGCCGCGGGACTCGGGAACGCCTGGCTCCACCCGCGAGGGCTCGTACCCACGGTGGTGCGAGGACATCTCGAATATTTGCGGCCGGGCGATATCGTGGCCTGGAATTCCTTCTCGCGAATCCTGGCGGAAGGCGGGCCGGAACAACCTGAGCCCCCGGCGATGTGGGCCGCCTCGCCCGCGATGCCCGATCGACGCATCGAGCAGCGTTGGGTCAATATCGATGGTGAAGCCGCCACCATCATGTATCGATTCGACGGGCGTCCGGACGAACTCGACTTCCTGCGTTACGACCTCGTCAATCTTGCTTACGCGATCCGCAATCGGGGGCGCGCGGCGGTCATCGGCGTCGGAGGCGGGCGCGATTTGCTCTCGGCTTGGGTGCACGGCTTCCGCGACATCACGGGTGTGGAAATCAATCCGATCTTCGTCCGGTTGCTCGAGCGCGATTTTCGGAGTTTCAATCGCTTGGTCGAGCTTCCCGGGGTCCGG
This sequence comes from Geminicoccaceae bacterium, assembly GCA_025062095.1. Taxonomy (GTDB): domain Bacteria; phylum Pseudomonadota; class Alphaproteobacteria; order Geminicoccales; family Geminicoccaceae; genus JANXAZ01. The sequence continues at coordinate 6,711 of JANXAZ010000070.1, read as the reverse complement.
CTCGTCGTCGACGAAGCGCGCAGCTGGTTCGCGAGAACGGACGAGCGCTTCGATCTGATCCAGATGAGCATGATCGACACCTGGGCGGCGACCGGCGCCGGGGCCTTTTCGCTGAGCGAAAACGGTCTTTATACGATCGAAGGTTGGCAGCGCTTCGTCGATCGTCTCGCACCGTCCGGTATCTTCACCGTCTCTCGGTGGTACGATCCCGCCGACGTCAACGAGACGGGACGTTTGCTCAGTCTCGCCAAAGCCACGCTTCTCGCCAACGGCGCGGCGCAACCGGAGCGGCACATCCTTCTCGCCGCTCACGATCGGATCGCGACCCTTCTGCTCGCCCGCGAGCCTTTCTCGACCGAAGATCTGGCGACGTTGCGCGCAACTGCCGACCGGCTGGGTTTCCGAATCCTGGTCGCCCCCGACACGAAGCCGGCCTCGCCGGTCTTGGCGCGCATCATGGCCGCACCCGATCTCGATTCGCTTTTCGCCCTCGCCCGCGGCTTTCGCTTGGATCTCTCCCCTGCGAGCGACGATCGGCCATTTTTCTTCAACCAGCTCCGGATGTCGAGCCCCGATGCCATGGCGAGCGCGATCAGGACCTCGGGGAGCGGTGTGATCAAAGGCAACCTCTTCGCGACGCTCACGCTCGCGCTGATCCTCGGTCTTTCCGCGCTCGTGGTACTCGCGACGATGATCGTGCCGGCCTTGCCGGCCGTACGCCGAACCGCCCCCGCGCTCGCAGCGCTCGGAACGCTCTATTTTCTCGCCATCGGTCTCGGCTTCATGACGGTCGAGATCGCACTCTTGCAGCGCCTCTCGGTATTTTTGGGACACCCTGTCTTTGGCCTGGCGATCGGCCTTTTCGCGATCATTCTCGCTACAGGCTTGGGTTCTTTCGTCTCGGAGCGTGTTCGGCTCGATTCTTCGGGTCGGATGATGGCCTGGGCGCTCGTTCTCGCCCTTTTCCTCGCGCTTCTCCCGATCTGGTTCTCCAGTGCCGCCTGGGCGCTCGAGAGCCGGTCGCTGCCGGTGCGCGCGGCCCTGTGTCTGCTCGCGGTCGGACCGCCGGCCGTGCTCATGGGCTTCGCCTTCCCCACCGGCATGCGGCTCGTCGAAGCCATCGATCCCGATCCCACGCCCTGGTTCTGGGCGGTGAACGGCGCGGCGGGGGTTCTCGGCGCGGGGATCGCCGTGGCGATCGGGATCGAAGCGGGGATTTCGACGTCACTACGAGTGGCTGCGGCCTGTTACCTCGTGGTCGGCCTGGTGGGCGTCGCGCTCTTGCGTTACGCGGAGCGCGGCCCTGCGCGCCTGATCGCTCGCACGGTTCGGATCGGATGAAGCCGCGTCAGCGTTGGAAAAGCCAGAACAGAAGCGAGAGGACCACGCTGATCAACAGGGAAGTCGTCAAGGGGAAGTAAAATCTGAAGTTCTCGCGCTCGATCACGATGTCGCCGGGCAGGCGGCCGAGCCCGAGCTTTCCGAGCCACGGCCACAACAAGCCGAGGACGACGAGTACGAGCCCGAGCGTGATCAGAAAGCGAGCCATCGGTTGGGGCCGGCGAGCCGATCAGTGAATATCCTCCGCTTCGGCCCACGCCGCTGCGAGCTTTTCGACGGTGAAGCCGGGTGCGCGCGCCGCGGTGAGGATCGGCGCTTCGCGGCGAGCGCAGAGCTCGATCGCCTCCGGCAGACGCTCCGCCGCCTCGAGCGGGATCACCACCGCACCGTGCCGGTCGGCGTGGACGAGATCCCCGTGCCGCACGCTCATCCCGTGGACCTCGACGTCGACGCCGAAAGCTTCGACATGGACCCACGCGTGGCTCGGACCCACCGATCCGGCGAGGAGCTGGAACCCCGGCGCTAGTGAGGCCAGGTCGCGGATCGACCCGTTGGTGATGCAGCCGAGACAACCGAGCCCCTTGTGCACGGCCGTGTTCACCTCGCCCCAAAAAGCACCGAATCCCGGAGGATCGTCGAGGTCCTGGATGACCACGACGGTCGGAGTTCCGGGAACGGCCGCGACGTAACGGTAGTAATCGAGCCTCAGCGCTTTCATCGCCGCCGCGCTGCGCGAGGTCGGCTCGCGGGCGCGGATCGTAGCGGTGCGCGCGAAGCCCACGATCGGTCCGAGCTCCGGCTGCGCCACGACGAAAGGACGGATGGTGAAGCCCTTGGCGCGCCGTTCGGGCACGACGAGCTCCAGGGCGTTGCAGATCGTCGGTGTGTCCACCCGGGAGAGGCGAGCCAAGAGTTCCGGGCTCGGCATCATGGTCTTCTCCTTGCCGGCTCAGCCGAGAATCGAATCGATCTCCGAAGGCGACAGACCGATCTCGCGCGCCGCACCGAGGATCGCTTCCCAGGTCTCGGAGGACAGCGGCACGCCGTGCACGGATCGTTCGGCTGCCGTCATCCGCTCCTTGTCCCCGGGCACGAGAACCCCCGTCTCGGGGTCGATCGGTGCCGCCGAACGGATCCAGGCGAGAAAACGACGCACGTCGGCCGAGAATGCGTCCTCGCTCCGACCGAGCGCCCCGGGATCGATGTAAAAAGAAAGCATGCCGTTGTGAAAGGGGCCTTCCGGATCGGCGTTGACGCCCGAGCCGGCGAGAGCTCCCGCCAAGAGCTCGCATGCCAACGCGAGACCACTACCTTTGTGCTCGCCGAATGCGCGCATCGCCCCGGGGCCTTTGCGCGGATCCGGGTAACCTCCGCCCTCCGAAGGCCCGTACAATACCGACGTGTCGCCGGTGAGCCGGCCATCGGGGCCCACGAGAGCGTCCGCGGGAATCGGCGTCCCACCCTGATGCGCTACCAGACACTTACCCTCGGCCACGAGCGAAGTCGCGAAATCGAGCACGAAGGGCCGATCGTCGCCCGTGGGAACGCCGATACAGATCGGATTGGTCGAAAACCGACGTTCTCGCGAGCCGAAAGGCGCGACGAGCAAGGAGTTATAGGCGTTGACGAAGTGGAGCGAAACGAGCCCTTCTGCGATCGCGAGTTCGGCGAAGTCCCCGATCCGACCGAGATGGCCCGAGCGACGCAGTGCTACGAGCGCGACGCCGTTCTCTTTGGCCTTGCGGCAGCCGAGCGCGCAGGCCTGGGGACCGATCGTTTGGCCGAAACCGTGGCGGCCGTCGAGGACGAGCAGAACCGGCGTTTCCATGACGACTTCGACGTGCCGACCGGCGTAGACCCGTCCCTGGCGCAGCCATTCCAGGTATCGCGGGACGCGGATCACGCCGTGGCTGTCGTGGCCAGCGAGATTGGCCTTGACGAGATAATGGGCGATCCGGCCCGCTTCGTCGTCGGGACAGCCGGCCCGACGGAAGATCTCTGCGACGAGCCGCTTCAAGGGCTCCACCGCGACCCGCATGCTCGATCTCCTTCCGCCTCGCGGACGGCGCGCGTCGGATAGCCGGCCACGCGGGTGCGGTCAAAGCGCGCCCCCGCCCGGCGCGCTTGCGTTGCGAGCAGGGCGGCTTCTCGGTCATGCCGAGCCGGGACACGATCGAAAAGGGAACGGCACGGGCTTCGTTTCGAGGGCGAAAGGTTTGTTCACTTTTGTGGTCCAAGAGAGGTATCCCGAAGAGGGGCGCGGAGGTGGTGGATGCACGAGCCGCGACAGCGGATTCTCGAGCCGGCGCATACCCGTCGCTTCGCGACGATCCGCGATCGGATCGATCCGCCCGAACTCGCGGTGATCGTTCCGACCTTCAACGAGCGCCCCAACCTGCGCGAACTCCTCGAACGACTCGTCGCCGCCCTCGAAGGGATCGCGTTCGAGATCATCGTCGTCGATGACGATTCACCCGACGGTAGCGCCGCTCTCGTGCGCGAGTTCGCGGCTCGCGATCCGCGCGTGCGCTGTCTGTTGCGCGTCGGCCGACGCGGTTTGGCGTCCGCCTGCATCGAGGGGATGCTCGCGACGACGGCACCCTTTCTCGCGGTCATCGATGCCGACCTCCAGCACGACGAGCGGCTCCTCCCCCGGATGCTCGACGAGCTCCGCTCGGGCCGGGCCGACCTCGTGATCGCGAGCCGCTATCTCGAGAGCGACCGCGTGCCGGGATGGACCGGAGAGCGCCGATGGTTGAGCCGATCCGGGACCGCGCTCGCGCGCGCGCTGCCGCGGCTGCGCGGCCTGAGCGATCCCCTGAGCGGTTTCTTCGCGATCAGTCGGACCGCTTTCGAAAGCACCGTCCGGCGCCTGTCGGGCCTCGGATTCAAACTCCTCGTCGACATCTTGCTCTCGGCTCCGGCTCCGTTGCGTACCGTAGAGCTACCCTACCGGTTCGGTCTTCGCCGATCCGGCAGCTCGAAGCTCGATGCTCGGGTCGCCGTCGAGTTCGTCCTGCTGCTCCTCGACAAGGTCCTCGGCGGCTGGGTTCCCCCTCGTTTCGCGCTGTTCGCCGCCGTCGGCGGCCTCGGCGTGCTGGTGCACCTCGGAGTGCTGTCGGCTCTTCGCGAAGGTCTCGGTTTCGCGTTCCTCGAGGCGCACATCGCCGCGACCATCGCAGCGATGACCTTCAACTTCGCGCTCAACAACGAGCTGACGTACAGGGACCGAAGACTCCGTGGGATCGCGTGGCTGCGCGGATGGATGAGCTTTTCGCTCCTCTGTTCGCTCGGTGCGTTCGCGAACGTGGGAGTCGCGGCGACGTTGTTCGCCGAGGACGAACCCTGGCTCCTCGCCGCGCTGGCGGGAATTCTCGTCGGAGCCGTCTGGAATTACGCCGTGACGTCTTTGTACACCTGGGGCGATCGCGCATCGCGATGAGCTTCGCACCCAACAGCGGAGACGAGCGCGACGTTCCCGCAAGAACGTTTTTCGCGCGCAATCGGATGCTTCTCGGTGTCGTCCTCGTGGCCGCGCTCGCACGGTTGGCCGAGCTGGGCCGAGAACCGCTGTGGCTCGACGAAGCTTTTTCTTGGCGTTGGGCACATTTGCCGATCACCGAACTCTGGGGGAGCGCGGCACGGCTGGAGACGAACCCCCCTCTCTGGTTCACGATCGAACGCGCCGCCCTGCTCCTTTTGGGCGAGGGAGAAGCCGTTTTGCGTGCCCCTGCGGCATTCTTCGGGATCGCCGCGGTTCCGCTCGCGTGGGCGATCGCTCGAGAAATCGCCGGCCCTCGGGCCGCGACGCTCGCGGCTTGGTTCCTCGCCCTGGCCCCGCTTCAGGTGGCCTACGCCCAGGAAGCGCGCGGTTACAGCTTGCTCGTCTTCGCGGCGTTGCTCTCGACCTGGGGCCTTCTCGTCTTCGCTAAGGCGAGCTTCGAGCTCGGCGAGCCGACCGGCGAATGCGGAAGGGAGCGCTCGTCCGAAGGCATAGGACGACACCGCGGGCTCGTCGCTTACGCGATCGGCGGTACGATCGCCCTTTACGCGCACAACACGGGTGCGCTCCTCCTCCTTCTCGCCAATCTCGGGGTTCTCGGCTGGTGGTTCGCCGCGCGAACGCGCGATCCGCGGACGTTGATACCGTGGTTCGCGGCGAACGTGCTCCTGGCGGTCGTCCTGTTGCCCTGGCTGCCGGTCGTCTCGCAGCAGATCGTTTCGGCGGCCAACGTCGCCTGGATCCGCCAGCCCTCGCTCTTGGGCGCCTTGTTCGAGACCGCTCGACTCTACGGTCCGCATTTCGTGCTCGAGGATGCGAGCTTCGTGCGAGCTCTGCTCGCCGCGCCGATCGCCTGTGCGGGCCTGGTAGCGATGCGCGACGCGTCCGAACGGAGGGGGATTCTTTTCCTCGCGCTGCTCGCGGCCGGCCTGCCGGCGCTCGTCTGGGCGGCGGGGCTGGTGCTCCGTCCGCTCTGGATCGAGCGCGTGCTCCTCTCGTCTCATGCGATGGGGCTCGTTTTGGCCGCGATCGGTGTGGCCTCGCTGAAATCGGGCCTTGTTCGGACGGCTCTCGCGGGATGTCTCTTGGCGATCGCGGCAACGGATCTCGCAGCTTGGTACGCCCGAGCGCAGAAAGTGCCTTGGACGGAGGCGATCGCGACGGCGGCCGCCGAAGCGGGACCGAAGGATCTCTTCGTCGTCGTGCCGCACTTTTATCACTGGCCCTTCGCGTATTATGCCCGCAGCGCCGGCTTGCCCGAGGCCGATGTCGGCGTGTACCCGGAAACACCGCCCCCTGCCGAGGCGCCGGTCCTGCCGTCGATCGACCGCGGTGTCCGTTTCCTCTCGGCTTCCGAGCTCGAGACTGCTCTCGCCGACCGCGAAGGCGCTTGGTTGTTCGTCTACAAGCGGCGCGGAGGAGATCCGGGCGGGGTCTTGGGCCGGCTCGCGCGGCTCGGCTGTGTCGAGCTGCGCGGCACGTGGCGCGGCTCGTGGGACACGGGCGAACTCGAGCTGTTCCGCTTCGTCCGCTCCCGAGTCGCGCTCGCACCTTCGAGCGAGCCGAAGAGCCTCTCCTGCGATCGACCGCGGGCCGGCCTTCGCACGGGCGGGCAGCCGGAATGATCGCTGCCCGCGAACGCGACGTCGGCGCAGCCGATGACGCTCCGCTCGCCGCGCCACTCCCTCGTTCGCGGGCCGTTCGAAGCGGGGAGCCCCCGCTCGTCGGTTTCGATCGAGGAAACCGGCGGCTTCGCGCGCAAAAGCGAAACCATGCCGAGCGGAGGGAGAAATCGTCTGGTCGCGGTGGCTGTTTTCGGTCAGCTGCGGGAGGCCGGAGCTGATCGCGCGGGCGACCGCGCAACGAGG
>JANXAZ010000006.1:53015-113565 GCA_025062095.1 Geminicoccaceae bacterium | reverse complement strand
CGGTCTCGGCGAGGAGCTCGACGAGGTAGAAGACGTAGGCCGGGCCGCTGCCCGAAAGCGCGGTCACGAGGTGCATGAGCTCCTCGTCCTCGATCCAGTGCACCTCGCCCACGGCGGCGAGGAGCTCGTGGGCGAGCGCCCGTTGCTCGGCGGTCGCCGCTCGGTTGGCGACGAGCACGCTCGCCCCGCGCCCGATCGCCGCCGGGGTGTTGGGCATGGCGCGCACGATCCCGACGCCCGGTGCGAAGGCCGCTTCGAGCGTGGAAAGCGCGATCCCGGCGGCGATCGAGAGCACCAGCGTCTCGCGCCCGGTCCGCGCGCGCCATTGCGCGAGCACCGCGGGCATCGTCTGCGGTTTGACCGCGAGCACCAGAGCCCGCGGCGGGCCGGCCGCATCGAAGCCCTCGGGCGCAGGAGCGAGGCGGATCGGCCCCAGTCCGGCGAGTACGGCTCGGCGATCGGGATCGGGTTCCACGATCTCGAGGGCCGGCGGGGGAAGGCCGGCGGCGAGCCAGCCGCGGGCGAGGGCGGCGCCCATCTTGCCTCCGCCCACGAGCCGGATCGGGCCCGAGAGCATCCTCACGCTTCGCCTTCGGTCTCGAGCATGGCCGCGGCGAGGGCTTCTTCGGGGCTCTTGAGGCCGCGGGCGACGAAGGCGAAGGCGGGGAAGAACCGGTCGCACTCGCTCGTCGCGAGCTCGACCAGCTCCTCGATCAGCTCGGGGCCGGGGCCGGAGCCGTCGCGGAACAACAGCGCGTACCGGAAGGTCGGTCTGCGTTCCTCGCCGACGAGATCGAAATGACCGAGCAGCAACTTCTCGTTGGCGAGCGCCAAGAGAACCTGGGTCTGCGCCTTGCGTCGGGCGGGGACGGACAGGTCGAGCGCACAGACGATCTGCAACACGCCGAGCTCGCGATGCCAGGAGAACCACAGCTCGTACCGGCACCATTGGCCCTCGAGTTCGAGACAGAGCTCGTCTTCCCCGTGGCGATGGCAAACCCACTCGTTGGCGCCGGCCAGGCGCTCGACGAGTTCGAGAGGATCGGAAAAGGGAGAACCCTGCAATTCGGGACGGATGTCGGTCACGGTTCCAAGCTCCCGCGAAGCGATCGGACCGGGGCGGAAGACTCGCCCGCCCCTCTCGTCGTCAGTTCCCCCCTCCTTCGCGCGGAACCTCGTCGCACGGGTTCCCGCTCGGCTCGGCGGTCGTGCCGCGTTCCGCCGCCGCGAGCCGGCGCTGCAGCTCTTCGATCCGGTTCTCGAGCTCCGCGAGCCGGCTCTCGAGCCGCTCTTGTGCGGCGCGCGCTTTCGCGGCCATCGCCCGCACCGCCTCGAACTCCTCGCGGTTGACGAGGTCCATGTCGTTGGCCAGGCGCTCGAGCCGCTCGCGGATCCGGGTCTCGATCTCGTCTTTGATGCCGGTGAGCGTGTTGATCGCTCCGCTCGCGATCCGGGCGAGATCGTCGAACAACCGGTTCTCCATCTGCATGTCGACCCTCCTGCCCGCGCGCGCGGGCCGGACACCCCGGGGTGTCCCGCGCGTTGCAAAGCATAGCTCGCCCCCGCCCGCAACACGCCCGGGGCGACCGCTTGCCGCAGCCGCGCCCGGCACCTATGACCTGCGCGGCGAAGACCCCGACGAGCCGTCCCTTGCCGCTGTTCGCGCTTCCCTTTCCCGCGATCGACCCGGTCGCGATCGCCATCGGTCCGATCGCCATTCGCTGGTACGCACTCGCCTATCTCGCCGGCATCTTGATCGGCTTCGCCATCCTCAAGCGGCTCGCGCGCCGACCCGATTGGGGCCTTTCCCCCGCGGTCCTCGACGATCTCTTGTTTTATGCGGTGCTCGGGATCATCGTCGGCGGCCGTCTGGGTTACGTCGTCTTCTACAACCCCGGCCATTATCTCGCCCATCCCCTCGACATCCCGGCCGTCTGGCAGGGCGGCATGTCGTTCCACGGGGGGCTTTTGGGCGTGCTCGCCGCGCTCCTGCTCGTCGCCCGCAAGCACGCGCTCGCGCCGCTCGTGCTGGGCGACGGCCTCGCGGTCGCCGCACCGCCCGGCCTCTTCCTCGGCCGGCTCGCCAACTTCGTCAACGCCGAGCTCTGGGGGCGGCCGACCGATCTGCCCTGGGGGGTGATCTTTCCCGGCGGCGGGCCGTTACCGCGCCATCCGAGCCAGCTCTACGAAGCCGCCCTCGAGGGCTTGCTGTTGGGTGCGGTCATGCTCTTCTTGGCGCGCCGGCCTTACCGGCGCGAGGTCGCCGGCCGGCTCGCGGGCGTCTTTCTCGTGGGCTACGGGCTCGCGCGCTTCGGTGTCGAGTTCGTGCGCGAACCCGACCCGCAGCTCGGATTGCTGCTCTTCGGAGCGACCATGGGGCAGCTCTTGTCCGCACCCATGATCGTCGCGGGAGCCTTTTTGCTGTGGCGGGTGCGCGGCCGGTGAACGACGGCGCGCGCGAACCGCCCGCGGGGCTGGCCGCGCTCCTCGCGCGCGAAGGACCCATGCCGCTTTCGCGCTTCATGGCCCTCGCCATGTTCGCGCGCGACCGAGGCTATTACGCGACGCGCGATCCTCTGGGAGCCCGGGGCGATTTCGTCACCGCGCCCGAGATCTCTCAGTGCTTCGGGGAGCTCCTCGGGGCAGCGCTCGCCCAGGCCTGGCTGGAACGCGGATCGCCCGCACCGGTGACCCTGGTCGAACTCGGGCCGGGACGGGGAACGCTCCTGCTCGACCTCTTGCGCGCCACCGCCAAGGTGCCGGGGTTCCATGCGGCCCTCGCGCTCGATCTGGTGGAGGCAAGCCCTCGGCTGCGCGCGATCCAGGCCGAGCGGCTGGGCGCCTTCGCACCCCGCTTCCACGAGCGGCTCGAAACCGTCGCCGACGACCGGCCGCTGTTGCTGGTGGCCAACGAGTTCCTCGACGTCTTGCCGATCCGGCAGCTCGTGCGGACGGCCGCGGGCTGGCGCGAGCGTCTGGTCGGCGCCGATGCCAAAGGACGCTTCGGCTTCCTGCTCTCGCCCTGGACCGTGCCGGGGCCCGGCGCGGCGGTGCCCGAAGGCACGGTGATCGAGCTCTCGCCCGCGCGCGAGGCGGTCGTCGCGGAAGCCGCGCGGCGCATCGCCGCGCGCGGCGGCCTCGCGCTGTTCGTGGATTACGCGAAGGAGGGTGCCGAAGGCGACACGCTCCAGGCGGTCCGCGGACACCGCCTCGTCGATCCCTTCGCGACACCGGGCGAGGTCGATCTCTCTTCCAAAGTCGATTTCGCGGCGCTCGCCCGCGCCGCGCGCGCCCGAGGGGCGGCTGTGTTCGGTCCCGTCACCCAGAAGTGTTTCCTCGAACGACTCGGTATCCGCACCCGGCTCGCGCGCCTCGCGCAGGGCAAGCCGCCGGCGGTCGCCGCCGAACTCGAAAGCGGAGTGCACCGGCTCCTCGATCCCGAAGGCATGGGAACGCTCTTCCGCGTGCTCGCCCTCACCGGAGCCGAGGAGCCCGTGCCGCCCGGCTTTCTCGCGTCGGAGCGCGTGCCGTGAGGCTGGAAGCGGCGGCATTGCGCCTTCCGGGGATCCGGCACGGCTTCTTCGGCCGGCCCGGCGGGGTGAGCGAGGGCGTGTTCGCTTCGCTGAACGTCGGCCTGCGCTCGGGCGACGAGCGGGCCCGAGTGCTCGAGAACCGGCGCCGAGCGGCGGCTGCGCTCGGTGCGGACCTCGGCCGCCTGTGCATCGCCCGCCAGGTCCACGGGACCGGCTGTGTGCGCGTGGATGCGCCCTGGCCGGCCGATTGCCCGCCCGAGGGGGACGCCCTCGTGACCACCCGAGCCGATCTCCTCTTGGGGGTGACCACGGCCGACTGCGCGCCCGTGCTCTTGGCGGATCCGCGAGCGGGCGTGGTGGGAGCCGCTCATGCCGGCTGGCGCGGTGCGCTCGCAGGCGTGCTCGAGGCGGTGGTCGCGGGCATGGTCGCGGCCGGAGCCGATCCCGCGTCGATCGTCGCGGTCGTCGGCCCCTGCATCGGGCGTCGATCCTACGAAGTCGGGGTGGAGTTCCGGCAGCGCTTCGTCGAGCAGGATCCGCTCTCCGAGCGGTTCTTCCTGGAGTCGGGCGAGGGCGGCCGTCCGCGTTTCGACCTCGAGGGGTATTGCTGCGCGCGGCTGGCCCGCGCCGGGGTCGGGCGGGTGCAGGCCGTGGGCCGCGATACGGCGGCCGAACCGGAACTGTTCTTCTCCTATCGCCGCACGACGCGCTCGGGAGGCGGGCCGTTCGGGGTCCAGCTGAGCGCCATCGGCCTCGAAGGATGAGGCCTATTCGCCCACCTGCAGGAGAAGGCCCAGGCGCCGCGCGGAGCGAAAGAGCGCGACGAAGGCGACGGCCCCGCCGGCGAGCCAGAAGGTCAGTGTCACGAGTGCCCAGGCGAGAAGACCGGTATCGAAGCGCCCCTCGACGAGCACGGCGCGCATGCCCTCGAAGATCGCCGAAGAGGGCAGACACCAGGCGATCGGCTGCAAAAAGGCGGGCAGCGTGGCCACCGGATAATAGACGCCGCTGATCGGCTGCACGAGGAAGATCGCGCCCCAGGCCAAATTCTCGGCGGCGAGCCCCAGGCGCAAGACGAGCCCGACGATCACGAGGCCGATCGCCCAACCGAACATCAAGAGCACGGCGAAATACGGCAGAAGCGCCCAACCCAGCGCTCGGGGCAGGACGAAACCGAAGATCGGCACGGCGAGAAGCGCCGCACCACCCACTCCGATCGCCACGCGCAAGAAACTGATGCCGAAGACCGCGATCACGAGTTCGAAAGGACGCAAGGGGCTCACGAAGAGATGGGCGAGATGGCGCGCGTACATCTCTTCGAGAAAGCAGATCGCCACTCCGAGCTGGCCGCGGAAAAGCGTGTCCCACAAGAGTACCGCCGAGAGGAAAATCCCGCTCGCGCGCGCGACGAGGCCGCTCTGCTCTTGCAAGAACAAGGTGAGGTATCCCCACAACAGCATCTGCACCGCGGGCCAATAGACGAGCTCGAACAGCCGCGGCCAAGAGGCGAGCAAGAGATAGGCGTGGCGGCGGAAGACCGCGCGGATGCGGCGCAAGGAGAGGCGGAGCGCGCGCAGATCGCTCATTCCGCCGCCCTCGGCAGGGGTACCACCTCGGCTTCGCGGACCGCTTCGGTGCGGCCGCCCCGGATACCGCGCCACCAGGATCCGACGCGGGCGCCCAAGAGCAACAGACAGGGCGTGAGCACGAGGGTGATCAGGGTGGCGAAGGTCAGGCCCCAGGCGATGGCGAGCGAGAGCTGCTGCCACCAGTCGGCGGAGGGACCGCCGATGGTGATCTCGCGTCCGATGACGTCCACGTTGAGTTTGAAGACCAGCGGCAAGAGCCCGAGCACGCCGTTGAAGGTCGTGAGGAGCACCGGCCGCAGACGCTGGGCACCGGTGCGCAGGATCGCCTCCTCCACGGGCAGACCGCGCCCGCGCAGCTCGTTGTAGGTGTCGATCAGGACGATGTTGTTGGAGACGACGATGCCGGCGAGCGCGATCACGCCGATGCCGCTCATGATGATCCCGAACGGCTGATCGACGACGAGCAGACCCAAGAGCACGCCCACGGTCGAGAACAGAACCGCCGACAAAATGAGAAGCGTCTGGTAGACGCTGTCGAACTGGGTGAGGAGAATGATAGCGATCAGAAAGAGCGCGATCACGAAGGCACGGCCCAAAAAAGCGGAAGCTTTGGCCTGCTCTTCCTCTTCGCCTTTGAAGCGGTAGCGGACCGCGGGGTCGCCCTCGCGCGCGAGCCAACGCGCGAGCTCGCCCACCACCGTATCGGCCAACACGCCCGGTTGGACGTCGGCCGCCACGGTGAAGGCGCGCTCGCCGTCGACGCGCTCGATCTCGGCCACCCGCGGGGCGGGCTCGCGGCTGACCATGTGACCGATGGGGACGGGGCCCGCCGGTGTCACGACGACGAGCCGGTCGAGCTCGTCGAGCCCGCGCATCTCCGCGGGATAGCGGGCCACGATGTCGACCTCGCGGTCGGTGTCGTCGGGGCGGTATGTCGCGATGACGAGCCCGTTGGTGACGAGCCGCACGGTCGAGCCGATCGTGGCGACATCCGCGCCGAGCCGCGCCGCCAATTCGCGATCGACCTCGATCCGCCACTGGATGCTCGGCACCGGCCGGCTGTCGCCGATCTCGATCAGGCCGGCTTGCCGTTCGAAGGCGGCGCGGGCCGCCGCCGTGGCCGCCGCCAGCCGTTCCGGATCGCGGCTCGCGAGCTCGAGCTGCACGGGCTTGCCCACGGGCGGGCCGGCGCGCGGGGTGCGCACCTCCACCCGGATGCCCGCGAGGTCGCGCACGCGCTCGCGCAGCTCGGCGACGATCTCGCGCGCCGGGCGCCGGCTGCGCCAGTCGGCGAGTTCGAGAAGGAGGATGCCGATCACGTCCTCGTCGACCTGTTCGCCCCCGCGCCAATCGAGCGCCGTGCGCGCGTAGACCCGTTCGACCCCCGGGGTCCCGAGGACGCGCGCCTCCACCTCGCGGACGAGACGGTCGCGCTCGAAGATCGAGAGATCGCCGCGCGCGTGCACCATGATCTGCGCCCGGTCGGGTTCGACCTCGGGAAAGAGCTCGACCCCGCGGCCGAAGCTCGCGTAGGCCCACCAGCTCGCGACGAGAACGAGCGCGGCGAGCCCGACGAGAGCGAGCGGTCGGGCGAGCGCGAAGCGCATCAGCCGCACGTAGAGCCCGATCACGCCGCCCACGCTGTCGAGGTCTCCGCTCTCGGTGGCGGCGACGTTGCGCTTGGCGGCGAGATCTTCTCCGGGCGGTCGGCCGAGAAACGAGCCGATCACGGGCACGAAGACGAGCGCCATGAGAAGCGCGGCGCCGAGGGTGGCGACGAGCGTGATCGGTAGATAGCGCATGAACTCGCCGATGATCCCCGGCCAGAAGAGAAGGGGGAGGAACGCCGCGAGGACGGTGGCGGTGGAGGAGATCACCGGCCAAGCCATACGCTGCGCCGCCCGACGAAAGGCTTCTCGGGGCGAAAGCCCCTCGGCCATCTTGCGATCCGCGTATTCGACGACGACCGTGGCCCCGTCGACGAGCATGCCCACCGCGAGGATCAACGAGAACAGGACCACGATGTTGAGCGTGAGCCCCATCGCCTGGAGCACGACGAAGCTCGCGAGGAAGGCCACCGGGACGGCGAGCCCCACGAGCATCGAGGAGCGCACGCCGAGCGCCGCGACGGTGACGATCATCGTCAGGATCACCGCGGTGATCACGTTGTTGCCGAGATCGTCGAGCATCGTCGCGATGACGCGCGACTTGTCCTGCGAATAACCGACTTCGATGCCGGGAGGCCAAGACTTCCTCTGCGCTTCGACCACCGCGCGCACCGCCTCGGTGGTGGCGAGGATGTTGCGGCCGATCCGCTTTTTCACCTCGAGCGCGATCGCGGGCTTGCCGTCGACCCGGGCGAACCCCTCGGGATCGGTGAAGGTGCGTCGGATGGTGGCGATGTCGCCCAACGCCACCACGGTTCCGGCTTCGACCTTGATCGGCATCGCGCGGAGGTCGGCGAGATCTTCCACGAGACCCGGGACCTCGACGGCGAAGCGGCCTTTGCCGACGTCCCACGATCCGGCGGCGATGAGCTGATTGTTGCGGCGCACGAGCGAGAGGACCTCGTCGACGCGCAACCCGTAGCCCTCGATTTTTTCGGGATGGATCAGGATCTCGACGCGTTCTTCGCGCTCGCCGGCGATCACCACGTCGAGCACTTCGGGCAACTGCTCGATGCGGTCTTCGAGTTCGCGGGCGAGGCGCAACAGCGTGCGCTCGGGCACGTCTCCCGAGAGCGTCACCACGAGCACCGGGAAGAGCGAGAGGTTGACCTCGTCGACCTCGGGCTCCTCGGCCTCGGGCGGCAGTTCGGCCTTGGCCCGATCGGTGCGCTCGCGCACCTCGCGCAGCGCCCGCTCGATGTCGACCTCGGCTTCGAAGGTGAGAACGAGCGAGGCGTGACCTTCGGCGGCGATCGCGCGCATCCGCTCGAGTCCCTCGAGGCTCTTGAACTCGCGCTCGAGAGGTTTGACGAGCAAGCGCTCGGCGTCTTCGGGCGCGATGCCCTCGAGACGCACCGAGACGTAGACGATGGGCAGCTGAACGTCGGGTTCCGCCTCTTTGGGGATCTCGATCGCGACCATCGCGCCCCACAGGACGAGCAGCAGCAGCGCCGCCACCACCGTGCGCGGGCGGGCGAAAGCCGCTTCGATGATCCGCTTCACGCCGCCGATCCGTCCGTGCGCGCGGGAGGTTCGGGGCGCACGAGCACGCGCTCGCCCTCGCCCACGAAGCCCTGGCCCGTGGTGATGACGCGCGCCCGCTCGGGCAGGCCCGATAGCCACAACATCCCGCCTTCGGCACGCAGGACGACGACCGGAGCGAAGCGCACCCGGTCTTCCTCGTCGACGAGCCGCACCCCGATACGTCCGGCATCGTCGAGCACGAGCGCGCTCGCCGGCAAGCGATGCGCCGGCACCTCCGGCAGCCGGATCGCCAAGCGTGCGGTCACGCCGGCGGCGAGGTCCTCGGGCGGATCGGGGATCTCGAGCTCGACGCGGAAGGTGCGGGTGGCGTCTTCGGCCCGGCGCGCCACGAAGCGCAGCCGCCCTTCGAGCACGCGCCCGTCGGCCAGCCTCGCGGAGCCCGAAAGGCCAGCGGCGAGCTCGTGCACCCGGCTCTCCGGAGCGCGGGCCACGATCAGGAACGGTCGCGGCTCGACGAGCACCGCGACCTCCCGCCCGACCTCGACGAAGTCACCGACCTCCACCAGGCGCCGCTCGAGCCGGCCGGCGAAGGGCGCGCGGACGACGCTGCGCTCGAGTTCGGCGCGGGCTTCCTTCAGCCGGGCTCGGGCTTCCTCGAGCGCCGCGCGCGCCTCGGCGACCCGCGTTTCCGCCTGGAAGCCGCGCGCGCCCAGCCGGCTCGCCGCCTCGAACTCGAGCTCGCGTTGGGCCAAGCGGGCCTCGAGCTCGCGCACCCGCTCGGGCCGCTCGCGCGGATCGAGACGGACGATCGGAGCACCGGCTTCGACGCGCGCACCTTGCGCGACCGGGGTCTCGAGGACGCGACCGGAGAGTTCGGCCCGGAGGATCACCGTCCGCGCCGGTTCGGTCACGCCCGACAACAGCAGCTCCGGAGCCGTCGGCCGGGCGAGGCTCTCGGTCACCCGCACGGGCGTGAGCGGACGCGCGCGCGGGGGTTCGACGAGCGCGTCGGGCGGCGAAACGTCGCGGCGCTCGAGGCCGAGCAGCTCGGAAAGCGGCCGCGAGGCGAACCACGAAGCGAGCGCCGCGGAAAGCGCGAAAGCGACGAGAAGCGAACGGCGCATCCCTTTTCCGAAGGGTCCGACGACCCCGCACATTGTACGCGGCGGCGGACCGGATCGACCACCCGGACGCAGCGAGAATATGAGTTCGAAAAACGCACCGCCCCGGAGGCGCGCGCCCTCTCGGCTCGGTCGGGCCCGAGCTTCCTCGACCGCGGCGGACCGAGACCGGAGCGGTCGAGCCCGAAGGGAGAACGCGCGAACGGCACGAGCCGTGAACGCCGCGAGGCACCCGAGTGGCGAACACGGTGAGTCTCGAGGCGCGCGTCGGGTGACGGAGCGAGGTCGGTCACCGAGCTCGCCGAGCGTTCGCTCGCCGCTCCGACCGGCGAGACGCTCCCGCGGCGCGGATGCCTCGGTCGCGGCGGGGAAAGGGCGCGGCCCGGTCCCGCCGACAACGGACTCGATCGAGGTTCGCCCTTTCCGCGGCGCAGCGCCGGTGTCGATCCCGTGCGCGGGCGGGGTCGGCGCTAGCGCGCTCCGTGGCGGTCGCGCGCGACGTCGAGGAAGACCTCTTCGAGCGTGCGCCGGCCGTAGCGGGCGAGGAGCTCGTGCGGCGAGCCGCGGTCGACGAGGCGACCGTTTTTCATCAGCAGCACCTCGTCCGCGAGGCGCTCGACTTCGCCCATGTTGTGCGAGGCGAGGAGGATCGTCGCTTTGCGCGCGGTCTGCCAGCGCTCGAGATGGCCGCGGAGGCGATCGGCGCTGTCCGGGTCGAGCGAGGCCGTGGGCTCGTCGAGGAGCAGGAGCTCGGGCTCGTTGATGAGCGCTTTGGCGAGATGGACCCGGGTCTTCTGCCCGGCGGAGAGCTTGCCCGTGGGCCGGTCGAGGAGGTCTCGGAGGTCGAGCATGGCCGCGAGCTCCGCGATCCGACCGCGCGGATCGTCGAGACCGTAGAGGTCGGCGTAGACGAGAAGGTTCTGGCGCACCGTGAGCCGCAAGGGCAGATCGAGGTAGGGGCTCGAGAAGTTCATGCGCGGCAGCACGGCGTAGCGCGCACGCGGCATCTCCGCACCGAGCAAGCGAATGGTGCCGGCATCGGGCTCGAGCAGGCCCAAGAGCATGGCGATCGTCGTCGTCTTGCCCGCCCCGTTGGGACCCAACAGCGCCACCGTGCGCCCGGCCGGGACGGCGAAATCGAGACCGCCCACGGCGACGACCCCGCCGAATCGCTTCTCGAGGCCGGACACTTCGATCGCGAGCGGCGAAGCGAACGCCGGCTCGGAACGCGGCGGCCGGGCGAGCTCAGGGATCACGGAACAGCCCCTGTTCGCGGTACCAGCGCTCGGCTCCCGGGTGGAGCGGAACCGACAGACCCTCGAGCGCACGTTCGGGCCCGAGCGTTTCTCCTCCCGCGAAGCCGGTCCGCAGTCGCGCGAGGCTCTCGCGGCGCCACAGCGCCGCGGTCAGACCGTAGGCGAGCTCCTCGTCGAGATCCTCGACGACGATCCAGACGAGCGGAACACCCAGGGTCTCGATCGCCGGCTGGCCGGAATAGGTCTCGGCGGGGATCTCCTGCCGCACGAGCCAGGAATGGCGCGCGAGCAGGCGCTCCGACCATTCGCCGGAAAGCGGAAGCAGGCGGCCGCGGCCGCTCGCGACGAGCTCTTCGACCGCCGGGACCGGCCAGGGACCGACGAGCAAAAGCGCATCGAGGCGGCCTTCGGCGATGCCGTCCACCGCTGCGGCCCGGGGCACGAAGGCGAACTCGAAGCCCTCGTCGTCGAGATCACGGGCTTCGAAGAGCAGCCGCGCGAGACCGAGCGTGCCCGCACCGGCTTCCTCGAGGCCGAGCCGACGCCCGAGGAGACCGGCGAGGTCGTCGATCGGAAGGTCGGCGCGAACGACGAGGTGCAGCGCGGCGGGCAGAAGCACCGCGATCGCGCGCAGTCGTCCGCGCAGAGCCGGAAGAGCGTTCTCGAAGACACCGAGCTGGGCGTTTCGCGCGTGGTCCGCGAGCACGAGCGCGCTTTCGACACGACCGCTTCCCAAGAGCTCGAGGTTGGCGAGCGAGCCGGCGGAGGATTGAGCGAGCGCGACCAGGCCCGGGACGCCGCAGGGACCGCCGAGCTCGCACGGCGGGGACCCCGGAGGCCGGGAGACGGCTTCGGCGAGAAGGGTGCCGAGCGCGAAGGTGCTCGAACCCACAGGCCCGGTCGCGATGCGGAAGAAACGGCTGTCCCGGGCTCGCGCCGGGATCGCCAGTGGCAACGACGCGAGCGCGGCGAAGGCTCCTTCGACGAGCAGGCGCCGTGTGGGGCCGAGCGCAGCGGGCATCAGTCGACCCGGATCAGTCGACCGCGCGCGCGACGGACCACGCGTCCGTCGCGGATGCGGACGAAGTCGAGCTCAAGCCCCTCGGGGGTCGGACGTCGATGCGTGACCTGCAGTTCGAAGCGACCGTCCTCAAGCAGGACGAAAGCGTAAAGGTGCAGTCCTTGGTCGTCCACGACCGCCCAACGGACCGGATCGCCGGCCATGGCCTGGAGCTCCTCGCGTTCGCGAAAAGGATTCGAGCCCCGTTCCTCGACGAAATAAGGGCGGTCGCCCGCCGGCACGAAGGCGACCTCGGTCTCGCGGCGCACCACGCCCGGTCGGTCGCGCCGACCGCCGACCAGCGTGACGCTGATCGTGCGCAACCGGAACCCCGAGCGCCGGAAGGGTTCGACGAGGAGATCGAGATCGCGCTGTTCGAGGAGCGCACCGGTCTCGTCGAAGAGCTCGGCGCTACCGACCCAGGTTCCGAACACACGCTGCAGAGGGCTTTCGGCCGCGCGCGCCGAGGCGAAAGCGACGATCGGAAGCGCGACGAGCGCGAGGCAGGTCCGCCTTCGCACGTTACGGCCGCACCGGTTCGAGCAACACTTCGGCTTCGGCTCGCAAGCTCTCGCCCTCCAATCGTTCCAGGCGCAGCGCGAGGCGTTCTCCCCGACGCTCGACGAGCGCCCGATGGATCGTCGGTCGACCGTCCGCGATGCTCAGGCGCGAGAGGACGAGGCCGGCGGGGATCGCGCGGCCCCAGACGAGCTCTTCTCCTTCGAGGGGATTCGCCGCTTTGCGCTTGCGCCCGAGGACGGCGAAGAGCCCGCTCGCCCCCGCCTCGAACACGCCGGGCCGATCGGTGGGGACGAAGCTGCCGGCGAACAGGGGCCGACCGGCGCGATCCAGCCGGACCTCGAATCCCGAGCCGCGCACGAGAAGGGCGAAGGCGATCGGTTCTTTTCCGGAGCTCGTCCAGCGACCGGCGACATCCGCCGGTCCGGCGTGCGCCGGGCCGGCCGCCGACACGGCGAGCGCGGATGCGAGGAACGAGGCGCGCAGCGCGATCATCGGAGCCCGACGGCCGGATCGGGAAGCCCTCGCCGCAGGATATCGCTCCGGCGGGCGCGGCGGCAACCGGGCCGCCCTGGTCGCGATCGCGCGCGGCCGTTAGCTTGCCTCTTCGGACGGATCGGACAGGGGGTCGAGATGCTCGTGGGCGTGCCCAAGGAGATCAAGACGCACGAGTACCGGGTCGGTCTCGTACCGTCGAGTGTGCGCGAGCTCGTCCACCACGGTCACCGGGTTCTGGTGGAGAGCGGCGCGGGCGAGGGATCGGGTTGGGACGACGCCGCTTACCGCCGGGCGGGCGCGGAAGTCGTCGATACGGCCGAAGAGGTCTATGCACGGGCGGATTTGATCGTGAAGGTCAAAGAGCCGCAACCGCGAGAATGGAAGCTCCTGCGCTCGGGCCAGGTGCTCTTCACCTATCTGCACCTGGCGGCCGACAAGGGGCTCACCGAAGCGCTTCTCGCCACCGGCTGCGTGGCGATCGCTTACGAGACCGTCACCGATCGTCGCGGGCGCTTGCCGCTCCTCGCGCCTATGTCCGAGGTCGCGGGCCGGATGAGCGTCCAAGTGGGCGCGCATTATCTCGAAAAAATGCAGGGCGGAGCGGGGATCCTCTTGGGCGGCGTTCCCGGCGTGCACGCCGCCAAGGTCGTGGTGTTGGGCGGCGGTGTGGCGGGCACGAACGCGATCCGCATGGCCATGGGACTCGAAGCGCAAGTGTACGTGATCGAGCGTTCGCTCGATCGCCTCTACGAACTCGACCTGCAATTCGGGCCCATGCTCAATACCGAATATTCGACGGTCGATGCGATCGAGCGCCACGTGACCACCGCGGACCTGGTCATCGGCGCGGTTCTCATCCCCGGTGCGGCGGCACCCAAGCTCGTCTCCCGGTCGATGATCCGGGCCATGCGTCGCGGCTCGGTCTTCGTCGACATCTCGATCGATCAGGGAGGCTGCGCGGAGACCTCGCGCCCGACCACGCACGCCGATCCCGTCTACGTCGAGGAGGGCGTGATCCACTATTGCGTCACGAACATGCCCGGTGCCGTGCCGCGGACCTCGACCTCCGCCCTCAACAACGCCACCTTGCCCTTCGTGCTCGCGCTCGCCGAAAAGGGCTGGCAACGTGCTTGCGCAGAAGACGCGCACCTGGCCGACGGCCTCAACGTCGTCGCCGGTCATCTGGTGTACGAAGCGGTGGCCCGCGATCTCGGATTGCCTTTCACCCCGCGTACCCGTTTCCTGCCGACCTGACTTCGCCCTTCGAGCGCGCGCGTCGCCTCGACCCCGAAGGACGCCAGAATGGCGACGCTCGCGCTGACCGCCTCGCGCGGACGAGAGACCGCGCTGATCGTGCTCGTCTCAGCGGCGCATTTCTTTTCGCACCTCTACATCCTGATCTTGCCTCCGCTGTTCCCGGTGTTGGCGGCGGAGCTCGGTGCGGGGGTCGCGGCCCTCGGCTTCGCGCTCGCCCTCATGAACCTGGTCACGATCCTGGCGCAGCCGCCGCTCGGGTTCCTGGTCGATCGCCTGGGCGCGGGCCCGATCCTCGTGCTCGGCCATTGCGCGATGGCCGCGGGCATCGGGGCGATCGCGCTCGTCTCGAGTTATCCCGCGCTTTTGCTCTGCGTGCTCCTCGCGGGGCTCGGGAACGCCGTCTACCACCCCGCCGACTACGCGCTTCTCGCCGCCGGGGTCGGCCGGGAACGGCGGGCGCGCGCCTTCGCGGTTCACACCTTCGGCGGCTTTCTCGGCTTCGCCGCAGCACCTGCGGCGATCGTGCCGCTCGCGACGGCTTGCGGCTGGCGCTGGGCTCTGGCGATCGCGGCCGGTCTCGGCCTTCTGCTCGGCCTCGTGCTCGCGGGCGCACGGGCGCTGCGCGCCTCGGCTCCCGCCGAGGCCGGGCCCGGGCGCGCGCGCACGGCGGTCGATTCGCGGCTGCTCGCGAGCCGGCCGATCCTGCTCGCCCTCGGGTTCTTCTTCCTTCTGGCTGCGAGCAACGCCGGCATCACCGGCTTCACCGTCGTCGTGCTCGAACGTCTGCGCGGCCTCGACCTCCTCGCGGCGAGTTTTCCGCTCTCGGTCTTTCTTTTCGCGAGCGCGGCCGGGGTGCTGTTCGGAGGCTGGCTCGCCGATCGCGCGCGCCGACACGCGACCATCGTCGGGGTCTGCGCGCTCCTCGTCGCCGCCCAGGCTCTCGCCGTCGCCTTTCTCGCCCTGCCTTATCCGCTTCTTCTCGGCCTTTTCCTGTCGAGCGGCTTCGCCGCCGGGACGATCGCGCCCGCCCGCGACATGTTGGTCGCGGCCGTGACCCCGGCCGGTGCCACCGGCCGGGTCTTCGGCTTCGTGATGATCGGCTTCAACCTGGGCGGGCTCTTCGCTCCTCCGCTGTACGGCTTTCTCGTCGATGCCGGCCGGGCGGAGCTCGTCTTCCTGCTGGTCGCGGGGGCGAGCCTGCTCGCGATCGCGACCGTGAGGGGAACGAGAGCCGACGCGAAAGCTCCTTGAGCTCTGCTTTCGGCACGGGCGCGGAAGTTTTGCTACGCGGCTCCGCGCTCAATGGGCGGTGGCCGCCTCCTCGCGGTACTTTTCGACGATCGTCTGGGCGAGCCGCTCGGGCACCTCTTGGAGATGGTCGAAGGTCCACTCGAAGAAGCCGGTACCCTGGGAGAGCGAGCGGAGCTGGACGATGAGATCGTGCATCTCGCCCTGAGGGATGTGGGCCCGGATCGCGTCCCAACCGGGCCAGCCCTCCTTGGCCTCGTAGCCCAAGATCTGACCGCGCTTCTGGGTCACCAGTTGTAGGGCTTTGGAGGTGTAATCCGAGGGCACCGAGATCGTCACTGCCAAGATCGGCTCGAGCAGAATCGGCTGACATTTCGGCAGCCCTTCTTTGAGTGCGAGGGCGGTGGCCAGCTTGAAGCTCAGTTCGTTGCTGTCGACGCTGTGGTACTGACCGTCGTAGAGCGTGATCGCCACGTCGACGACCGGAAAGCCCAGCGGTCCTTTGTGCAGATATTCTTTGGCTCCTTCTTCGACAGCGGGGATGAACTGTTTGGGGACGGCGCCACCGACGACCTTGTTCTCGAAACGGAAGCCGGCGCCGCGCGGCAGGGGTTCGATCTGGATCTTGACGTCACCGAACTGTCCGTGGCCGCCGGTCTGTTTCTTGTGCCGTCCGTGAGCGTGGGTCGACTTGCGAATGGTCTCGCGGTAAGGCGTACGCGGCACCCGCGATTCGACTTCGATCTTGTACTTGTTGCGCATGCGGTCGAGGGCGACCTTGAGGTGCATCTCGCCCTGGCCCCACAAGAGGGTCTGGTGCATCTCCGGGTCCTGTTCGACCCGCAGCGAGGGATCTTCGTCGGTGAGCTTGGCGAGCGCGGCCGACAGTTTGACCTCGTCGTTGCGATTGGCGGCGGCGATGGCATAAGCGAACAGAGGCGGAAGAGGGGCCGCGGTCGGCAAGCGCGGCTCGGGCTGAGCACCGTTGGTCAATACCTGCCCCGTGCGCGCTTCCTCCATCCGCGCGAGCGCTACGATGCTCCCGGCCGAGGCCTTGCCGATCGGTTCCAACTGCTGGCCGAGGAGGCGATAGACCCCGCCCACGCGCATGCCGCCGAGCTGCATGCCCTCTTCGATCGTGCCGCGCCAGACGCGCACCAGCGACAGCTTGCCCGTGTGCGGCAGGTACCAGTTCTTGAGGACTTGGGCGAGAGCGGGACCTTCGGCGGCGATCCCGAGCGCGGCGGCGCGCGCCGAGGGCGGCGGTGTTTCGGCGGCGAGGGCCTCGAGGAGACGACGCGAGCCCATGTCGTGCTCCGCGACGCCCATGAAGACCGGCACGACTTGATCGGCCTTGAGCGTCTTGCGCAGATCCTCGAGGATCTGCTCGGCGGGCGGCTCGGCGTCCTCCAGGAGCTTTTCCAACAGATCGTCGTCGAAATCGGCGAGTGTTTCGAGCATCGCTCGGCGCGCGGCCTGCTCGCGCTCGCGATACTCTTCGGGCAGCGGAATGCGATCGGAAGGACCGCCTTTTTTGTAGGCGTAGGCCTGCTCGGTGACGAGGTCGACGTAGCCGACGAGCGATTCGCCCCGGCCGATCGCGTACTGGTGCGGGACGATCGGACGTGCGCTGAGCTTGCGCAGCGCATCCAAGAGATCGCGGTAGCGGACCTCCGAACGGTCCATCTTGTTGATGAAGACCATGTGGGGGATGGCGTGAGTGTCCAGAAAGTGGAGAAGCGGCGCCACTCCGATCATTCGCTCGAGCAGCGGTTCGACCACGACCAGAGCGAGATCGACGCCCATGAGCGCCGCGCGGGCTTCTTGGGCGAATTCGACCGAGCCCGGGCAGTCGAGCAAGGTGATCTCGAGCCCGTGGCTGCGCAACGTCGCCGCGCTGACTTCGGTGCTCATCTGCCGCTCGCGCGCTTCCGGGCTCGCGTCACCGACCGTGTTGCGGTCCATGACCCGTCCCTTGCGCGAGATCGCTCCGCTCACGAACAGGAGACTCTCGAACAAGGTGGTCTTGCCGGCCCCGTTGGGACCGACCAGGGCTACGTTCCGCTTGGTGTCGCCCGCGTCCATGCGCTCGCCTCCGCAACGTCTGTTCGCCCGGCGCGCCCGCCGCGCTCGCCGCGACGGTTCGCAGACGGTTCGGTGACATGTTCGTGCGCGCCCGGGTCCTTGTCCACCGCGAACGCGGCGATGCGGCGGAAGGGCGGTCCCGGCCGCGCGAGAGCGATTGCACCCGGCGACGATTCGCGAGACACTAGGTTTGGGAGGTCACCCGCTCGAGCGACCGCGACGGACGTCGATCGGGATTCGCGTGGATCGACGCGGGCGCATCGGGCGCAGGGGGTCGGACATGCAGTGCTCGGACCTCGAACGCTATCTCGAGGCCTTTTTGGACGGGAGGCTCGGGCGCGGCCGAACGGCGATCCTCCGCCGTCATCTCGCGGGGTGTCTCGTGTGCCGGGCACGGTTCGAGCGGCTGCGCCAGTTCGAGCGTGATCTCGCCCTGCGGTTGCGGACGCTGCAGCGGTGCGAATCCGTCTGGGCCGCGCTCGAACTCGATCTCGTGAAAAGCGGCGAAGGCGCCCTGCCCGATCCCGTGGCGGCGGTGCGCTCTCTGCCTCCGCCGAGCCCGCCGTCTCTCGCCGCTCTTCCTCCGGCCGGATCGAGCGCCGCCCCGCCGCGGCCGGCCGAAGCCGCGAACCCCCGCCAGCGCCGCACCGGCCGCCTCGTCGGGCTCGCGCTCTTCGCGGCGAGCGCCGGTTTGACCTTTCAGCTCGGCTTTTGGCTCCTCGAGCGATCCGGCGGCGCCTCCGCCCCCTCGGTGGCGGTCGGGCGTTCGTCGGGAGAAGCCACCCGGGAGTTGCGCAGCGGCGACCGCGCGGCGGTGCGCGATTGGCTCACCGCCGGCCTCGGCGGTGCGGTGCCGGAGCTCCCCGCTCCTTCGGAGTTCGAGCTCGTGGGGGCGCGGCTCGAGACGCTCGACGGAAAGACCGCGGGGGTCGTCCTCTTTCGGCGCGGCGGCGAGACCGTGTCCCTGTATTTCATGCCGCGACGCGACGCGCACAGCGAGGACCCGGGCAACGATCTCTTGACCCGGCTCGCGGGCGGCGCGCGCCTGGCGTGGCAGGACCGCGAATTCTCGTATGCCGTGGTGAGCGCCCTGCCCGCAGCCGAGCTCACCGGTCTCGGTCGACCCGCGGCGCTGCGCTAGGGTCGATCGTCGCTTCGCCGATCCCGAGCTCAGTGGCGGCTCGGCCGGGCCCGCCGAGAAAGTCCTCCAGGAGCGCGTTGACCTCGGCCGCCTTTTCCATGTGCACGAGATGCCCGGCGCCGGGCAGCCGATGGACGGCGATCGATCCCGGCAGATCCCGGCTGTGTGCGACCGGCAGGATGCGGTCGTCTTCGCCCCAGACGATCGTCGTCGGACAGCGCAGCTCGGCGAGCCGAGCGCGCACCTGCCAGCGTTGGCGATCGCCTTCGAAACAGGCGGCGGCGATCGTCTCGAGGGCGCTCCGAGCGCCGTCCAGTCGCTTCGCCCGCAGCACGTTCTCGACCATCTCCGCGGTCACGAGCTTCGGGTCGTGAACGAGCATCTCGAGGACCGGGCGCAGGCGTCGTGCGCGCGTCGCGGCGAGGAACCCTTCGATGTACTCTTTCGCGATCTCGGGCCCGAGACCGACCGGGGCGAGAAGGGCGAGCGAGGCGACCCGCTCGGGCCGATCGAGGGCGATGGCGAGCGCGATCGCCCCACCCAGCGAATGGCCCACGAGATGGGCGCGCGCGATCGCGAGCGCGTCCATCGCGGCCAGCACCGCGCGCGCGAGCCCCGGGATCGATCCGTCGCTCACGACCTTGCTCGAGCCGCCGTGTCCCGGAAGGTCGAGGGCGAACGTCCGCCGCGCGCACGCGAGCTCGGGTTGGTTGAACATCCAATTTTCGAGATCGCCGCCGAAGCCGTGCAGGAAGAGAACCGGAGGCTCGCCCGTGCCGAGCTCGAGAAGGCGGATCCGCCCTCCCTCCACCTCGACGAAGCGAGGACGCGGCTCTTCCCCTGCGCGCACGGTCGTCTCCGCGCTCCGCGCGCGGAACTCCGCGACGAAGGCGTCGATCGCCGGGTCCTCGACCTCGGGGGCGGCGAGCACGGCGAGGAGCGCGCCCACGGGGACCGTGCTCCCGGCCGGCACGAGGATGCGCCGCACCACTCCCGAGGCCGGGCTCTCGAGGACGTTGGCGATCTTGGAGGTCTCGATATCGCACAGCTCGCGCCCCTTCTCGACCCGCTCGCCCTCGGCCACGTACCAGGCGGCGAGGAGTCCCTCCTGCATGGAGAGGCCCCATTTCGGCATGACGACGGCTGTGATCTCGGCCACCGTCGTTCTCCCGGGTTCCGCCTGCGACCTCGCAGCGCCCTCAGCGCCCGAAGGCCAGCACTTCCTGCACGGCTCGCCGGATGCGCGCCGGCGAGGGGATGTAGAGATCCTCGAGCGCCGGCGAGAAGGGAACCGGTGCGTGCGGCGCAGTGACCATCTTCACGGGCGCCTCGAGATGCTCGAACGCTTCTTGCGCGACGAGCGCGGCGATGTCGGTAGCCACGCTGCAGCGCGGGTGCGACTCGTCGACGACGACGACCCGTCCGGTCTCGGCCGCGGTCTCGAGGATGGTCTCCTTGTCGAGGGGCGAGGTCGTTCGGATGTCGACCACGGTGACGCCGATGTTCTCTTTGGCGAGCTCGTCGGCGACCTGGTTGGCGAAGTTGACCATCCGACCCATGGCGATGATCGTCGCGTCACCGCCTTCCCGCGTGACGTTGGCCTCGCCGAAGGGGATGGTGTAGGGCTCGTCGGGGACCTCCGCTTCTTCGTCGTACATCGCCTTGTGTTCGAAGAATATGACAGGATCGTCGTCGCGGATCGCTTGGATGAGAAGACCTTTGGCCTCGTAAGCGTTGGAGGGAAGGACGACCTTGAGGCCCGGGATGTGGGTGAAGATCGAATAAAGGCACTGACTGTGCTGGCTCGCCGCGCGGAAGCCGGCGCCGTACATCGTGCGGATGACGAGCGGGGTTCGGGCCTTGCCGCCGAACATGTAGCGAAACTTGGCGGCTTGATTGAAGATCTGGTCGAAGCAGACGCCGAAGAAGTCGACGAACATGAGCTCGGCCACCGGCCGCAAGCCGGTCACCGCCGCTCCGACCGCGGCGCCGATGAACGCGCTCTCGGTGATCGGTGTATCGAGCACCCGCTCGCGGCCGAAGCGCGGCATGAGACCCTTGGTCACGCCGAGCGGGCCGCCCCAGGCGTCGTCCTCGCCCGGCGAGCCCATCCCGCCGGCGACGTCTTCGCCCATGAGAATGACGCGCGGATCGCGCTCCATCTCTTGCCGCAGCGCCTCGTTGATGGCCTGGCGATAGGTCTTCTTGGGCATGCTCGCCTCCCCGGTCTCGGCCGTCGCGGGTACGATCAGGAGTAGGAAACGTAGACGTCGGTGAGCAGATCGGCCTCGGTCGGCATCGGTGCCGCCTTGGCCTCGGCCGTCGCCCGATCGATGAGCTCGGCCACCTCGTGATCGATGCGATCGAGTTCGGCGGCATCGAGAAGTGCCGCCTCGAGCACGCGCTCGCGGAACAATTTGAGACAGTCGCGCTCGGCCATCAGCCGCGGCACTTCGTCTTTGCCGCGGTACGTCATCGCGTCGCCCTCGAAGTGCCCGTAATAGCGCGCGAAGCGGACGTGGACGAGCGAGGGCCCGCCGCCCATGCGGGCGCGCTCGACGACCTCGCGCGCGATCGCGTACACCGCGAAGAAGTCGTGGCCGTCGACCTCGTAACCGGGCATGCCGAAGCCCGCCGCCCTTCCCACCTGGCTTCCCGCCACGGCCCAAGAGGATGCGGTGGACTCGGCGTAACCGTTGTCCTCGATGACGAAGATGGCCGGGAGATTCCAGACCTTGGCGAGATTGTAGGATTCGAGCGTGGTCCCTTGGTTGGAGCCGCCGTCGCCCACGAAGGCGATCGCCACCCCGCCGGTCTTGAGGGTCTTGGCGGTCAGCGCCGCTCCGCAGACGAGAGGCGGTCCACCGCCCACGATACCGTTGGCGCCCATCATCCCTCTCTCGAGGTCGGCGATGTGCATCGAGCCGCCCTTGCCGCCGCACAGACCGGACTTCTTGCCGAAGATCTCGGCCATCATGGCGCGTACGTCGCATCCCTTGGCGATGCAATGACCGTGACCGCGATGCGTCGAGGCGATGTAATCGCCTTCCTTGAGGTGGATGCAAAAGCCCACCGCACAGGCCTCCTCGCCGGCGTAGAGATGGACGAAGCCCGGGATGTTGCCGGCTTGGAATTCCTCGTGGACGCGATCCTCGAAAGCGCGGATCGTGCGCATCTGTCGGTAGGCGTGCAACAACTCCTCGCGGCTGAGCTGCATGGGGCGGCCTCCCTGCCAACGATCGTGCTTATCGGTTCGTCTGTAGCACGCGCGGTCGACCCCGCAAGCCGGCACGAACGAAAACGGCCGGGCGCCCTGGGGCCCCCGGCCGCTTCCTTTCCGGATCGGTCTTCAGCCGATCACTTGAGGGTCTTGAGATAGGCGATCACGTCGGCCCGCTTCTGGGGATCGGCGAGGCGGAAGGCCATGCGCGAACCCTTGATCACGCTCTGCGGGTTTTCGAGGTACTTGTCGAGAATCTCCTCGTTGTCCCAGACGACGCCCGATTCCTTGATGCCGGGACCGTATTTGGCGGCGTACTGCGGATCGGTGCCGGCCGCGCGGCCCCAGACGCCGAGCAAGCTCGGCCCCGTGGGCTTGGCGTCGGGCTTGTCGAGATGGTGACAGGCGACGCACTGGCGGGCCACCGTCTTGCCGCGCTCGGGGTCGCCGCCTTTGCCCCGCTCTTGAGCCGACAGTTCCGCAAAAGCGCCGCCCGCGAGCAACAACGCGGTGGCAAGGACGACTTTCCTCATTCGATCAGCCTCCAGCCGGGACTCCGTCCCCCGTGGATGGCCACTTAGCGTCTGTGCGCTCGTCCGCCAACGGCAGATCCCCGCCGCGGCAACGGGCCGCGGCCGGAGGCCACCGCTTCGCGCAGGGCCGTCGCGAGGGCGCGCTCTTGGGTCGGTTCGGGGGATGCGGCTACAAGCGCGGACGGGAAGGCTCGCAGAAGGGGGGACGATCGTGACGGTGCACAAAGTCGCGCTCGTGACGGGCGCCGGAAGCGGGATCGGACGGGCAGCGGCGCTCGCCTTGGCGAACGAAGGCTGGGCCGTGGTGCTCGCCGGCCGCCGGCGGGAGCAGCTCGAGGAAACCCGAGCGCTTCTGCCCGCGGGCAGCGTCGCGCTCGTGCATCCCACCGATGTCACCGATCCCGCCCAGGTCGAGGCGCTGTTCACGGCGACCAAGGCTCGTTTCGGTCGGCTCGATCTCCTCTTCAACAACGCCGGGGTCGGCGCTCCCGCGGTCCCGCTCGAGGATCTTCCCTTCTCGGAGTGGAAGCGGGTGGTCGATACGAATTTGACCGGGATGTTTCTGTGCCTGCAGCAGGCCTTCCGGATCATGAAGGACCAGGATCCGCGCGGGGGGCGGATCATCAACAACGGCTCGATTTCGGCCTACGCGCCGCGTCCCAACGCCGTCGCTTATACGGCCACCAAGCACAGCGTGACGGGGCTCACCCGGCAAGCCGCGCTCGACGGCCGCAAATACGACATCGCGGTGGGCCAGATCGACATCGGCAACGCCGAAACGCCGATGGCGGCGCGCATGAAGGACGGCGTGCTCCAGGCCGACGGCTCGATCCGGCCCGAGCCTCTGATGCCGGTCGAGCAGGTCGGCCGCGCGATCGCCTTCATGGCGAGCCTGCCGCTCGACTGCAACGTGCTCTTCATGACCATCATGGCGACCAAGATGCCCTTCGTCGGGCGCGGCTGAAGGGGCGACCGCGACGCGGGCGATCCGCGGTCACGCGCGAGGCTGCGCCGCTCGGCTCGGGGGCGTCTCGGGTTCGGGGCGAAAGCCGCACGCCGCGAGCGCGGCGAGCATGTGGGGCGGGGGCGGAGCCTCGACGCGGATCGGCGGCTTGCCCTCGCGCAGCGGCAGGACGATCGCGCGGGCGTGCAGGTGCAGCGGCGGCAGCGGGCGCGGCTGGCGGTCGCGGCCGTAGACCGGATCGCCGAGGATCGGCCATCCCATCGCCTCGGCGTGCACGCGCAGCTGGTGCGTGCGCCCGGTGAGGGGGCGGAACTCGATCCAGCTCAACCCTTCCCCGCGCCCGAGCACGCGCCAAAACGTGACGGCCGGCTGGCCTTCGGGATCGACCTTCATCCACCAGCCGCGCAGTTCGGAGCGCTTCTTGAGCGGCAGATCGATGCGCCCTTCGTCGTCCCGCGGACCACCGACGACCACCGCCCAGTAGGTCTTTTCCACCTTGCCTTCGGCGAACAGGCGCCCCAGACGGCGCAAGGCCGCGGGATGGCGGCCGAGCACGAGGCAGCCCGAGGTGTCGCGATCGAGCCGGTGGGCGAGAGCGGGCTTGCGCGGATAGCCGTAGCGCAGGGCGTCGAGGAACTGTTCGAGATTGGGGCCGCCCTTGGGGCCCGCGTGCACCGGGAGACCCGCGGGTTTGTCGATGACGAGCACGAGGCCGTCGCGATGCAGCACACGCCGCTCGAGCTCGAGCGGCTCCGGCCACAGAGCCGGCGGCAGCCCGGAAGTCTCGGGATCGACCCGCGGGGGCCAACGGAGAGGCTCGGACAGGGGAGAACTCCACCGAAGGTGCGATCGCAGAAGACCCCTTAGAGATGGTCTCAACCGGCGAGCTTCAACAGCAGGATCCCGAGGACGACGAGCGCCGCGCCGGCGAGTCGTCGTCTCCCCGAGGGCTCCCCGAGACGACGAGTGCCGATCCAGGCGGCGAGCACGACCGAGGTTTCGCGAAGGGCGGAGACGAGCGCCACGGGCGCCTGCGCCATCGCCCAGACGACGAGCGCGTACGCGGCGAAGGAGAAAAGGCCGCCCACGATCGCGGGGCCGAGCCCCGGGGTCGCGAGCCCCGCCAGTCGCCGGCGCTCGCGCCACAGGACCGCGAGGCCGAAGGGCAAGCCGTCGAGGGCGAAGAGCCAGAGGATGTAGCTCCAGGGATCGCCCGCGGCGCGCACGCCGCGGGCGTCGCACAGCGTGTAGAGCGCGATCGTCACCCCGCACAGCGCCGCCCAGAGCAAGCCGCGCCCTTGCGCGCGAAGGACGCGCCCCGGGCCCACGAGCGCGATCGTCCCGGCGGACACCGAGGCGATGGCGAGAAGGGCGGGAAGGGAGAGGCTTTCTCCGGCGAACAAGGCCGCGAGCCCGGCGACCAGCGGCGGAGCGAGGCCGCGCGCCACCGGATAGGTGAGACTCAGATCGCCGCGGCGGTACGCCAGGCACAAAAGCGTGTCGTAGGCGATGTGGATCGCCACCGAGGCGAACAGCCAGGGCCACGCTCGGGCCGCGGGCGGCGGTATCCAAGGCAACAGCGGCAGGCAGAGGATCGAGCCCGTGAGGACGACCACGGCCAGACGCAGGAACGGATCGCCACCCTGTTTGACGAGGGCGTTCCACCCGGCGTGCAGTGCCGCCGCGGCCAGAACGACGACGAAGACCCAGAGGCTCAACGCCGCGCACCGTCCGAGGCACGGGGCGGGGCGCCGCGCACGGGCACCGCAGCTTCCGAGCCGGACGGAGAGGCTGGTCCCGCGCGGCCGAGAGCCCTAGATGGGGCCGAGGAAATCTTCGCGCGGGAGCGGCAGGTCATGTTCGTCGCGATGAACCGTTTCAGGATTCGGCGCGGACGGGAAGCGGCGTTCGAAGAGGTCTGGCGGCAGCGGGAGAGCCATCTCGACCGCGTCCCCGGTTTCGTTTCGTTCCATCTCCTGCGCGGCCCGTCGAGCGAGGAATACACGCTCTACGCGTCCCATTCGGTATGGCAGTCGCGGGCGGCCTTCGAAGCCTGGACGCGCTCGGAGGCCTTCCGGGCGGCGCATCGCCACGCGGGCGAGTTCCGAGACCTCTACCTCGGCCCGCCGCAACTCGAGACCTTCGAGGCGGTGGAGGGCGTTCGCTGAGCCGCGCGTGGCGGCGAGTAGGCACGGCCGCTCGCGATCAACCGCGACGGTGGAGGCTCGCGGCGACTTCGAGGGCGGCATAAGAGACGATCGCGTCCGCCCCCGCGCGCTTGAAGGCCGTGAGGCTCTCGAGCAAACAGGCCTCGGCATCGAGCCAGCCGCGTTCGGCCGCGGCCTTGACCATCGCGTATTCGCCGGAGACGTGGTAGGCGAGGGTGGGAAGGCCGAAGGCGTCTTTGACGCGCGCGATGACATCGAGATAGGGCAGGCCCGGCTTGACCATCACGAGGTCCGCGCCTTCGGCGATGTCGAGGGCGACCTCGCGCAGGGCCTCGCGCACGTTGGCCGGATCCATCTGGTAGGTCTTCTTGTCCGCCTTGCCGAGCGCGCGCGCCGAGCCGACCGCTTCGCGGAAGGGCCCGTAGAAGGCGCTCGCGTATTTGGCGGCGTAAGCCAAGATGATCGTCGAGGCGAAACCCGCTTCGTCGAGAGCCTTGCGGATCGCCCCGATCCGCCCGTCCATCATGTCGGACGGAGCGATGACGTCGCAGCCCGCTTCGGCCTGGCACAGCGCCTGTTTGACCAGAGCCTCGATCGTCTCGTCGTTGACGATCTCGCCATCGCGCACGATCCCGTCCTGACCGGTGGTCGTGTACGGGTCGAGGGCGACGTCGCCCATGACGCCGACATCCGGGATCGCGCGCTTGAGGGCGCGGATGGCACGGCAGAGGAGGTTGTCGGGGTTCCACGCCTCGCGGCCGTCGAGCGTCTTGCGCTCGGGAGGTGTGCAGGGAAAGAGCGCCACCATCGGGATGCCGAGCGCGGCGCAACGCTCGACCTCGGGGATCAGGAGGTCGATCGAGAGTCGTTCGATCCCGGGCAGAGACGGGATCGGCTCGCGGCGGTTCGTTCCTTCGACGACGAAGAAAGGCTGCACGAGATCGGCCGGCCTCAGGGCGGTTTCGGCCACGAGCGCGCGGATCCAGGGGGTGCGGCGCAACCGGCGCAAGCGGGAGCGCGGGAAGGGCGGCGGGACGGCGGGCGGCGCAGCGAGGCTCATCGAAGGTTCCGGCCCCGTGACAGACGTATGACGATCCTCGTTCCGCCCTCCTCTAAGACGCGTTCGAAGTCGGTGCAATCGCGGCCCGCGGTTGACCCCTCGCGCGGGCGTCGGTACCTCGGCACCGGGAACGCCCGAGGACGGCCGTGATCGGATTCGAGCCCAGCGAAGAGCAGCGCGCCATCGCCGAGCTCGCCCGCGATTTCGCGCGCGCCGAGCTGGCACCGGAGGCCGACCGGTGGGACCGCGATCACGTCTTTCCGGTGGAGACCTTGCGCAAGGCGGCCGCACTGGGTCTCGCCGGCATTTATGTCGCCGAGGACGTCGGCGGCTCGGGTCTCGGGCGCCTGGAGGCGGCGCTCGTTTTCGAAGAACTCGCGCGCGGTTGTCCTTCGACGGCAGCGTACATCTCGATTCACAACATGGTCGCGTGGATGATCGACGCGCACGGCGACAGCGAGCAACGCCACCGGTTCCTTCCCGATCTCTGCAGCATGGCGCGCTTCGGCTCGTATTGTTTGACCGAGCCGGGCAGTGGCTCGGACGCGGCCTCGTTGCGCACGACCGCGCGGCGCGACGGCGAGGATTACGTGCTCGACGGCGCCAAAGCCTTCATCAGCGGCGCCGGGGAGAGC
Organism: Geminicoccaceae bacterium; assembly: GCA_025062095.1. Lineage (GTDB taxonomy): Bacteria > Pseudomonadota > Alphaproteobacteria > Geminicoccales > Geminicoccaceae > JANXAZ01. The sequence goes on along the minus strand of JANXAZ010000006.1, from coordinate 86,526 downwards.
GACGTCTATCTCGTGATGTGCCGCACGGGCGGGCCGGGACCGTCGGGGATCAGTGCCATCGTGGTGGAAAAGGGAACCCGCGGTCTGTCCTTCGGCAAGCAAGAAGAAAAGCTCGGCTGGCACAGCCAGCCCACGGCGATGGTGATCTTCGAGGGCTGCCGCGTGCCGGTGCGCAACCGCATCGGAGCCGAAGGCGAGGGCTTCAAGATCGCCATGCGCGGCTTGGACGGCGGGCGGATCAACATCGCCGCCTGTTCGCTGGGGGCGGCGGCCGAATGCCTCGAGCGCGCGATCGCCTACACCCGCGAGCGGCGTCAGTTCGGCAAGGCGATCGCCGAGTTCCAGAACACCCAGTTCACCCTCGCCGACATGGCGACCGAGCTCGAGGCGGCGCGCGCGCTCGTCTGGCGCGCCGCCTGGAAGCTCGACCACGGCGCTCCCGACGCGACGGTGGCGGCCGCCATGGCCAAGCGTTTCGCGACGGACGTGGGCTTCGCGATCGTGGACCGAGCGCTGCAGCTGCACGGGGGCTACGGCTACATCCGGGACTACGCGATCGAGCGGTATCTGCGGGATACGCGGGTGCATCGGATCCTCGAGGGGACGAACGAGATCATGCGGCTGATCGTCGCCCGCCGGCTGCTCGCGGAGGCTTCGTGAGCGCGCACGAGCCGATCCGTTTTTTGCGCGAGGGACGGCTCGGTGTCGTCGTCCTCGACCGACAAGCGGCGCTCAACGCTCTCACCCGCGCGATGGTGCGGGAGCTCTCCGACCATTTGCGGCGCTGGAAAGACGATCCCGAAGTCGAAGCCGTGCTCGTCAAGGCCGTGCCCGGGCGCGCCTTCTGCGCCGGCGGCGACGTGCGCGCGGTGGTCGACACGGTCAAGCGCGAAGGAGTGGGCGCCGCCTTGCCTTTCTTCCGCGACGAATATCGCATGAACTGGCGCATCGCGCGGTTCCCCAAGCCCTATGTCGCGCTGTTGAACGGGATCACCATGGGCGGGGGGTGCGGGATCTCGATCCACGGCAGCCACCGCATCGTCACCGAGCACGCGCTTCTCGCGATGCCGGAAACCGGGATCGGCTTTTTCCCGGATATCGGCGCGTCTTATTTCCTGAACCGCTGCCCGGCCGGGGTGGGCCTTTATCTCGGACTCACGGGCGCCCGCCTCGAGGCGGCGGATGCGCTTCTGTGCGGCCTCGCGACTCATTTCGTCCCCGCCGCACGCCTGCTCGAGCTCGAGGCGCGGCTGGTGTCCGCCGAGAAAGGAGAAGTGGCGGCGCGTCTCGAAGAGGCTCTGCGCACGTTGGGCGAGCCACCGCCCGCGAGCCGGCTCGAGCCCCGGTTGCCCGCGATCCGCGCCTGCTTCACGGCCGAATCGTTCCGCGAACTCGTGGCGCGGCTCGAATCCGAGCCGAGCGGCTGGGGACGCGAGCAGCTCGCGCTGTTGCGCGAGAAGTCGCCTCTGGCCCTGCGCCTCGTCTTCGCGCAGCTGCGCCGGACCGCGGAAGCGAGCCTCGAGGAGTGCCTGAGGCTCGAATACCGCATGGTGCGCCACGCGTTGGAGACGGGCGAGTTCGCCGAAGGGGTGCGCGCCCTGCTCGTCGACAAGGACCGGTCGCCGCGCTGGCGCCACCGCGACTTCGAAGAGGTCGACGAGGCCGAGGTCGAAGGTTTCTTCGCTCCGATTCCGGAAGGCGACCTGCCGCTCGACTGGGAGGGTATCTGAAGGAGGCCGCGATGGCCCGGATCGGCTTTCTAGGGCTCGGCAACATGGGCGGTCCGATGGCCGCCAATCTGCTCAAGGCGGGCCACGAGGTGCGCGGCTTCGATCCCGTGCCGGCGGCGCGCGAGCGGTTCGCGGCCGCGGGAGGGACGGCGGTCGAGAGCGCCGCGGAAGCCGTGCGCACGGCGGAGGTGGTGATCTCCATGCTGCCCGAGGGGCGGCACGTGCGCGCCGCCTACCTCGAGCCGGGTGGCGTGCTCGAGCTGGCGCCGGCGGGGGCGCTCCTGATCGACTGCTCGACGATCGACGTCGCCACCGCCCGCGCGGTCGCCGGAGCGGCGAAGGAGCGGGGGCTCGCCATGGTGGACGCGCCGGTTTCGGGCGGCGTGGCGGGCGCCACCGCGGGCACGCTCACCTTCATGGTGGGCGGGGAGCCCGAGGCCTTCGCGCGCGCCAAGCCCATCCTGGAGGCGATGGGCAGAGCGGTGATCCACGCCGGTCCCTCGGGTAACGGCCAGGCGGCCAAGATCTGCAACAATCTCATGCTCGGGATCCAGATGATCTCGGTGTGCGAGGCGATGGCGCTCGCCGAGAAGCTCGGCTTGTCGCACCAGACGCTCTTCGACATCAGCTCGAAGAGTTCCGGTCAGTGCTGGTCTTTGACCAACTATTGTCCGGTGCCCGGCCCGGTTCCGACCTCTCCTGCCAACCGCGGCTACCAGCCCGGTTTCACGGTGGCGATGATGCGCAAGGACCTCAAGCTCGCCGTCGAGGCGGCACTCGCCACCGGGGCGCGCACGCCGCTGGGGGCGCAGGCGTATCAACTCTACAACTTGTTCGCCTCGGAAGCGACGGAGGGACTGGATTTTTCTGCAATCATGACGATGATCTCTGGCCAGAGTCATTAAACCAGAAGGTCAGGCCGGCGCCCCCTCGGCGCGCGCAGGGAGGGGCCGGTCGTTCCCCGCGTCGAGGGCGAGGTGAAAGAGCATTACATCCAAACCACGCGCCTGATCGAGCGGCTGCACCGCCGCTTCCTGGACGTGATCAAGGCCGAACTCGACCGCCTGGGCATCCAGGACATAAACAACGTGCAGACGTTGATCTTGTTCAACATCAACGTCGATCAGCTCACCGTGGGCGAGCTCACCGCGCGCGGCTATTATCTCGGATCGAACGTCTCCTACAACGTCAAGAAACTGGTCGAAAACGGCTATCTCTTGCAGGAGCGCTCGACCCACGACCGGCGCATGACGCGCGTCCGATTGTCGCCCAAAGGGCTCGAGCTGACCGCCAAGATCGATCAGCTCTACGCCCGCAACGCGGCGGAGATCGAGGGCAAGGTCGCCACCGCCGAGCAGCTCAAGCAGATCAACCAGACGCTCGTGGCGCTCGAGCGCTACTGGTCGAGTCTCGTGAGCTTCCCGCCCTGACGATCGGATCGGCGGAAGACTCGCAAGAGCAGGCGCGGCGGCTCGGGGGTCAGCGCTCTTCGCGCTCGCGACCGGTCGTCGCTTTGACGAGCTGTTCGAGTTGACGCTGGACCGCCTCGAGCTTGGCTTCGAGTTCGCGCATCTTCTCGGCCGTGGGATCGGGCGTGGCCGCGGGCGGGGCCTGTTCCGCGCTCGGTGTCTGGGGTTCGGTACGGCTCGCGAAGGGGCTGAAGACGGATGCGGCCCGCTGGAACATGGCGATGTTCTGCCGCGCCATGTCTTCGAACTGGGCGAGCGGAAAGAAGCGACCGAACGTCTGTTCGACGTACGCTCGGATCTGATCCTGGTGTCGTGCGAAATTCTCCATGCTGAGCTCGAGGTATCGCGGCAAAATGGCGTGCAGCTGATCGTCGTAAAAGCTGATGAGCTGGCGCAAAAAGCTGATCGGGAGCAAATTCCTGCCCTTGGAGTCTTCTTCAAGAATGATCTGAGTGAGGACCGATCGCGTGATGTCCTCTCCCGTTTTCGCGTCGTAGACCACGAAGTCGCGGCCGGAGCGGATCATCTGAGCCAGTTCTTCGAGCGTAACGTAGGAGCTCGTTGCGGTGTTGTAGAGCCGCCGATTCGCGTATTTCTTGACAACTGCTACCGGCTTGGTCGCGTCGTCTTCCGCGGGCCGCGCCTTGGCCATCGCTGTTCCCCCGCTCCGGTCCGCGCTCCGACTCAGCCCTACGCTTCCTCGACCGCTTCGGTGGGAGCCGGAGCGGCCTTGCCCGCCTGGATATCCGCCTCTTCGGCGGAGCGGGCGACGTTGACGGTGATCGTGACCTCCACCTCGGGATGCAGCGCGACCACGACCTTGTGCAGGCCCAAGGTCTTGATCGGATGGTCGAGGCGGACCTGGTTGCGGTCGATGCGGATGCCGCTCGCGCTCAGAGCTTCCGCGATGTCGCGCGCGTTCACCGAGCCGTAGAGCTGCCCGCTCTCGCTCGCCTGCCGCAGCATGGTCACGCTCTGCCCGTCGACTTTGACCGCGAGCGCTTGCGCTTCTTGTTTGCGCTCGAGATTGCGGGCCTCGAGCTCGAGTCGCCGCTTGGCGAATTCGGCCAGCGTTTCCTTGGTCGCGCGCAGCGCCTTGCCGCGCGGGATGAGGTAGTTGCGCGCGTAACCGTCCTTGACCTTCACGACGTCGCCCATCTGGCCGAGCTTGGGGACGCGCTCGAGAAGGATGATCTCCATGGATGTCGTTCCTCCGTTTCACGCGAGGCGCCGTCGCGGCCCGAGGAGCTCCTCGTAGACGCCCGGGACCGCCGCGACGCGAGGAGGAGCGGCCGACGCGACGGCGCGACGAGGGGATCGGACGAGGGAGTCGAAAACGGAAAGGGGCGAGCCCAGTCCCGGGGCCCCGGCGAGCGCGCCCCGAGCGGACCGCTGTGGAAACGCGCGTCCGCAAAGCGGCGAAAGAAAATCGCGTCCCGGCTCGGCCCGGCCCCGCGTGGCCCCGATGCGGGCGAACGCGCCCCCGGTCGCGCGGAACCGGAAAAGGCAGAGGACGCCCGCGATCCGGGAACCGAGGCGAGCGAGAAGAGGCGCGTGCTCGCCCACGCCGGGCGCGCCCGGCTCCTTCCGTCCCGAGCCGGGGACGTCCTCCGCTCGCCTCGCGGGCCCCGCAGCCGCAGCCGTGGCTCCGGTCGCACGCGCGAGCCAGGACCGTCGGCCGTCGTTCCCGAAGCCGCGCCGGAAGCGAGCACGGCGGTCGAACGGCGGGCCCGCGGCGCGGCCGAGCCCCTCGGGAAGAGGTCGTCCGGGGTTCCCGCCGGGGAAGCCTCGGCCCGGCGCGCCGACGCGACGCTCCTCGGCCCGCGGGGCGGGATCGCCGGGGGCACGGAGAAGCCCGCGAGCATCGTGGTGCGCAGGGCTTCGCGACGCACGGTGTCGAACGCGCCCTCACCGAGCCACGAAGGGCAGGAGGGCGAGCACGCGGGCGCGCTTGATGGCGAGCGCGAGCGCGCGCTGTTCCTTCGCGGTGACTGCGGTGATCCGGCGCGGTACGATCTTTCCGGACTCGGAGATGAACCGCTGCAAGAGCTTGACGTCCTTGTAGTCGATCTTCGGGGCTTCGGGGTGGGCGAACGGACTCGCCTTCTTCCGGCGGAAGAAGGGGCGTCGGATCGTGATGGTGGGCGGCTCGACCGGCCGCTGTTCGGTGCTGTCGTTGATCTCGCTCATCGTCGGGGCTTCTCCTGGCTCCGCTCCTCAACGTTCCGAGGCGTCGCGTGTCAGACCGTCTCGGTCGTGCCCTCGCGTTCGGGCCGCGCCTCGCCCCGGAGTTCGCGCTCGCGCTTGGCCCGCTCGTCGCGGCTCGCCTTGGCGAGCATGATGGGCGAGGGGCCGGGGTCGAGTTTGTCGACCCGAACCGTGAGGTAGCGGAGCACGTCCTCGTTGATACGCTCGGTCCGCTCGAGTTCCGCGATGGCGGCTGCGGGCGCATCGATATTGAAATGAAGGTAATGGCCTTTGCGGTTCTTCTTGATCCGGTAGGCCAGGTTGCGCAGTCCCCAATATTCGGTTTTGGTGACCTTGCCGCCGTGTTCCGCGATCAGCTGAGCGAGCGTCTCGCCGAGAGTTTGTGCTTGTTGGGCCGTGAGATCCGGCCGTGCGATCAGCGTGTGCTCGTAGAAAGGCATGAGAGCTCCGTTGGTCTCGAAAAGCACGAACGGAGCGCCGAGGTCGTCGCCGCCCCGTCCGATCGGAGCACCGCGCCTCGAGGCCGTGGCAGGTCGTCCCGCCCCGCGCGGTGGCCCCGGTACTATAAGGACGTTCTCGGCCGGCGCAAGGCGTCGCGGCGACGGCCGCTTGACAGGGCGCCGCCGTCCCGTATGAGCGGGCCCGTTCCCGCTGCGCCTGGATCGTCGCGTGAGCAGACCCGCCGCCGTCTTCCCCGGCCAGGGCTCGCAAGTGGTCGGCATGGGGCGAACTCTGGCCTCGGCCTCGCCGGCCGCGCGCGCGGTCTTCGAGGAGGTCGACGAGGCGCTCGGCGAGCGGCTGTCGCGGGTCATCTTCGAGGGGCCGGCCGAGCTCCTGACCGCGACCGAGAACGCCCAGCCGGCTCTTCTCGCGACCTCGATCGCGGCCCAGCGGGCGCTCGAGGAGCGGCTCGGCCTTCCCCTCGGCGCCGTGGTCTGTTGCGTCGCCGGCCATTCCCTCGGCGAGTATTCGGCCCTGGTCGCCGCGGGCTCGCTCGCGCTTTCCGATGCCGCGCGCCTGCTCCGCTTGCGCGGAGCGGCGATGCAGCGCGCCGTCCCCCCGGGAGCGGGCGCGATGGCCGCGATCCTGGGGCTGGAGGCGGCGGTGGTGGTGACGATCGCCGCCGAAGCGGCGGGCGACCAGGTCTGCCAGCTCGCCAACGACAACGCCGACGGCCAAGCGGTGGTCAGCGGCCACAAGGAGGCGGTCGAGCGGGCGGTCGCCCTGGCCAAGGAACGCGGAGCCAAGCGCGCCGTCATGCTCCAGGTTTCCGCCCCGTTCCATTGTGCGCTCATGGCTCCCGCCGCCGAAGAGCTCGCGCCCGTGCTCGCGCGCACGCGCTTCGCACCGCCCGCGGTGCCCCTGATCGCCAACGTCACCGCCGAACCGGTGCGTGATCCCGAGCTGTTCGCGGAGCTGCTCTACCGTCAGGTCACCGGGCGGGTGCGCTGGCGAGAGAGCATGGCGACGATGGTGCGGATGGGGGTCGACCTCGTTCTCGAGCTCGGGCCGGGGAAGGTGCTCTCGGGCCTGGCCAAGCGTGCGATGCCCGGCGTCCGGGTCCTCGCCCTCGGCGAGGCCGCCGAACTCGACGCCGCCGCGGCGGCGCTTGTCGGCTGAGCGGGCCGTGTTCGCGCTCACCGGACGCACGGCGTTGGTCACCGGTGCCTCGGGCGGCATCGGGAGCGCGGTGGCGCGCGTCCTGCACCGGGCGGGAGCGCGGGTGGTGCTCGCCGGACGGCGGCGCGAGGCGCTCGAAGCGCTCGCGGGCGAGCTCGGCGAGCGCGTGGCGCTCGCCGTGGGCGACCTCACCCGAGCGGGAGCGGCGGAGGAGCTGGTCGCGGCGGCCGAGGCCGCGGGGGCGCTCGACATCCTGGTCAACAACGCCGGGATCACCCGCGATCAACTCGCGGTGCGGATGAAGGACGAGGACTGGCAGGCGGTCATCGACACCAATCTGACCGCGTGCTTCCGTCTCGCGCGCGCCGCCTTGCGCGGCATGATGCGGCGTCGGTACGGGCGGATCGTGAACATCGGCTCGATCGTGGGAGCCACGGGCAATCCGGGTCAGGTCAACTACGCCGCCGCCAAGGCCGGTCTCGTGGGCTTGACCAAGGCGCTCGCGGCGGAGGTCGCGAGCCGCGGCATCACGGTGAACTGCGTCGCGCCCGGCTTCGTCGTCACCCCGATGACCGACGCCCTCGACGAGAAGCAGCGCCAGGCGCTCCTCGAGAGGATCCCTCTCGGTCGTCTCGGGACCCCGGAAGACGTGGCCGCCGCGGTCCTCTATCTGGCCTCGGACGAGGCGGGATGGGTGACGGGACAGACCCTCCACGTCAACGGTGGGATGGCCATGATCTGAGGCCGGCGTACGCTGGCCAAGGCTCGGACCCTCGTGTACAAGCGCGCCGATCTCGACGGCGGGCGAGTCCCGAGGAACGCGGAAACGCTTGTGGACGGAGTGTTGCATCCCATGAGTGACATCGCCGAACGCGTCAAGAAAATCGTCGTCGAACATCTGGGTGTCGACGAGGCCAAGGTGACGGAGAACGCTCGCTTCGTCGACGATCTCGGCGCGGACAGCCTGGACACGGTCGAGCTCGTGATGGCCTTCGAGGAAGAGTTCAACATCGAGATTCCCGACGACGCCGCCGAAAAGATCCAGACCGTCAAGGACGCGATCACCTATATCCAAGAACACAGCGCCTGATCGGACCCGATCGCGCGAGCCGAGGGGGAACAGCAGCGTGCTGCGCAGGGTTGTGGTCACCGGCCTCGGCCTCGTGACACCCTTGGGCTGCGGGGTCGAGATCAGCTGGCGACGGCTGCTCGCCGGCGAGAGCGGGATCCGCAGGATCGAACATTTCGACACCTCGGATCTGCCCTCCAAGATCGCCGGGCTCGTCCCCACCGGCGACGGACCGGGGGCTTTCCGGGCCACCGACTTCGTCGAACCCAAGGACCTGCGCAAGAACGATTTGTTCATCGTGTACGGGATCGCCGCCGCCACCGAGGCGCTCGCCGATTCGGGTTGGCGTCCGAGCGACGAGGCCGAGCGCGAGCGCGCCGGGGTGTTGCTCGGCTCGGGGATCGGCGGGCTCAAGACCATCGCCGAGACCGCGGTCGAGCTCGAGACCAAGGGGCCCCGCCGGGTGAGCCCCTTCTTCATCCCGGCGTCCCTCATCAACCTGCTCTCGGGACAAGTGTCGATCCGCTTCGGCCTCAAGGGGCCGAACCATGCGGTGGTCACCGCTTGCTCGACCGGCGCGCACGCCATCGGCGACGCCGCGCGGTTGATCGCCGTGGGCGATGCCGACCTCATGGTCGCCGGGGGGTCGGAAGCCGCCGTCTGCCGGCTGGGCATCGCCGGTTTCGCCGCGGCACGGGCGCTTTCGACGAACTTCAACGATACGCCCGAGAAAGCCTCGCGGCCCTGGGACCGCGATCGCGACGGCTTCGTGATGGCGGAAGGGGCGGGCGTGGTGGTGCTCGAGGAGCTCGAGCACGCCCGCCGACGCGGCGCCAAGATCTACGCCGAGCTCAAAGGATACGGTCTTTCGGGCGACGCTTATCACGTCACCGCGCCGCCGCCCGACGGCGACGGCGGCTTCCGCTCGATGCGCGCGGCGCTCCGCAACGCCGGACTGGCCCCGGAAGACATCGACTACATCAACGCCCACGGGACGAGCACGCCTCTGGGCGACGAGATCGAGCTCGGCGCGGTCAAACGTCTGTTCGGGGAAGCCGCCTATCGGCTCTCGATGTCCTCGACCAAATCCGCGATCGGCCATCTGTTGGGCGCCGCCGGCGCGGTCGAGCTGATCTTCTCGATCCTCGCCATCCGCGACCAGATCGTCCCGCCGACTCTCAACCTCGACAACCCTTGCGAGGGCGCAGAGGGCATGGATCTCGTTCCCCACCGGGCGAAAAAGCGCGAGGTGCGGGCCGCGCTCTCCAACTCCTTCGGCTTCGGCGGTACCAACGCGACCCTGATCGTCACCCGGCCCGATCTGGGCTGAGCCCATGCGACTTGTCGTCCGGCTCGTCGGCGCGCTCGTCTCGGTCGCGCTCTTCTTCGGCGTCGCCGGTTTTCTCGGGCTGCGCTGGCTCGAGCGCTGGCTCGATGCGCCCGGCCCGCTCGCCGAAGAGCGCATCCTCGTCGTCCCGCGCTCCGGACTCGGCGCTCTTTCCGCCTTTCTGGAAGAGAACGGGATCGTCGATCGCGCCTGGGCGTTCGAGCTCGCGGCGCGCCTTTCGGGGCGCGAGCGGGCGCTCAAGGCCGGCGAATACCGCTTCGCCGCCGGGACGACGCCGCGCGCGGTGCTCGAATTGCTCGAAAGCGGCCGGGTCGTGTTGCACCGGATCACCATCCCCGAAGGCCTGACCACGCGCGAGGTGCACGCGCTCCTCGAGGCGGCCGAGGTCTTGGAGGGGCCGCTTCCGCCTCCCGGACGCAACGGCACGCTCCTGCCCGAGACCTGGCTCGTGCCGCGGGGCGAACTGCGCATCCGGGTGCTCGAGCGGATGCAGGAAGCGATGCGCGCGACCCTCGAAGAGCTCTGGGCCGGCCGCGCCCCGGGCCTGCCTTATGCGCGACCGGAAGAGGCGGTGATCCTCGCTTCGCTCGTGGAACGCGAAACGCCCAAAGAGGAAGAACGGCCCCTGGTCGCCGCGGTGTTCGTCAACCGCCTCAAGCTCGGGATGCGGCTTCAGAGCGATCCCACCGTCATCTTCGCGCTCACGGGCGGGCGCAACGAGCTCGGGCGGCCCCTTTCGCGCAAGGATCTCGAAATCGACCATCCCTTCAACACCTATCGGATCGCGGGACTGCCTCCCGAACCCATCGCCAATCCCGGACGCGGCGCGCTCGCCGCCGCTCTGCGGCCGGCCGAGGTCGACTACCTCTATTTCGTCGCCGACGGCCGAGGAGGCCATCTGTTCGCGCGCGACCTCGCCGAGCACAATCGCAACGTCGCGCGCTGGCGGCAGATGCGCGAAGCGGCCGAGCGCGGCGACGACGGGTGAACGGCGCCCCGATGAAGCGCCTTCATCGCCGAGCGCTTCGGCGCTACCAAGCGCCGGGGTCGCGCGCCGGGAGATCGCGCTCGTGCTGTTTTCGACTGGAGCCACCGCGGGGGTCCGCTTCCAGCGCCGCGGCCTGATGCTCGTCTTGTCCTCGCCTTCCGGTGCCGGCAAGACGACGATCTCGCGCCGCTTGCTCGAGCTCGAACCCGAACTCGTGATGTCGGTATCCGTCACTACTCGGCCGCCGCGTCCGGGAGAAGTGGACGGCGTCGATTATTTTTTCGTCGACGGGGCGACCTTCGATCGTATGGTCGAGCAAAGAGAGTTCTTGGAACACGCCGTGGTCTACGGCCATCGCTACGGCACCCCGCGCAAGGCGGTCGAGCAGGCCCTGGCGGCCGGGCGCGACGTACTCTTCGATATCGATTGGCAAGGCGCCCAACAGCTGCGCGAGGCGGCGGCCGACGACGTGGTCACCGTGTTCATCCTCGCCCCCTCGCTCGCCGTGCTCGAGGAGCGCTTGCGGCGCCGCGCGCAGGACAGCGAGGACGTGGTCCGCTATCGGCTCGCCCAAGTCGCCGCCGACGTCACCCATTGGGCCGAGTACGAATACGTGATCGTCAACGCCGAACTCGAGGCGAGCGTCGCCGCGGTGCGCGCGATCCTCGCCGCGGAGCGGCTCAAGCGTCGCCGTCAGCCTTATCTTTCGGAATTCGTTCAGCAGTTCCGGGTTCCGCTGGCGGAACCGCCGCGGAGCGAGGCGGGCTGAGGCGCGCAGCGAGGGCGAGGAAGGTCTCGGGCGGCAGGGTCTCGGCGCGCGCCGTGGGAGCGATCCCGAGCTCCGCCAACGGCTTCTCGGGATCCGGACACAACGACCGCAGGCTCTGGCGCAGCATCTTCCGGCGCTGGCCGAAGGCCGCCGCGGTGATGCGGCTCAACCGGGCGAGCAGCTCGGGACAGGGGCGGTCGGGGCGCGGCACGAGGCGAACGAGGGTCGAGGTCACCTTGGGCGGAGGCGTGAACACCGCAGGCGGCAAATCGAAGAGCCGCTCGATCCGGCACACCGATTGAGCGAGGATGGAAAGGCGACCGTAATCGCGCGTACCCGCTGTCGCCACCAGGCGTTGGGCCACTTCTTTCTGGAACAAGAGCACCATGAGCGCGATCGCGTCGATCCGCTCGAGCCAGCGCAGCAACAGCTCGGTGCCGATGTTGTAAGGAAGATTGGCGACGATCACGAGCTCGCCCGGCGGGGCGAGGCCGGTGACGTCGAAGGCGAGAGCGTCGCCGGCCACGAGCCGAAGACGCGGGCCCGCGGCCGCGGCGAGCTCGGCCAGGGCTTCGAGGCATCGGGGATCGCGCTCGACCGCTACGACCTCGGCCGCTCCCGCGGCGAGCAAGGCGCGTGTAAGACCGCCCGGTCCGGGGCCGACCTCGAGCACGGTGCGGCCCTCGAGCGGCCCGGCGGCGCGCGCGATGCGGGCGAGGATCCGGGGATCGAAGAGGAAATGCTGCCCGAGCCGCTTGTCCGGGCGCAGGCCGTGTCGGCGCACGAGCTCGGCCAGCGGCGGCAGCGCGGCGAGCCGTCGGGCGAGCGATCCTTCGCCGGCTCGATCGAGTCCTTTTTCGGGTTCAGCTCCGGATATCGATGTAGGCCCTCCGGCGCAGCTCGCGCAGCCGCCGATCGGCGAGACGCTGGAGCTGCTCGATCTCGAGGCGACGGCGCACCTGGGCTTCGCGTTCGGCGTTGTTGGTGACGGCGACCGGACGGCGGTCGCGCACCAAGAACAGATGCACCCCTTCGGGTCCGCGCACCGGCGCCGAGACGCCGCCTTTGGGCAGAGCCTCGAGGACGGCACGGAATTCGGGACGCAGGAGCTCCGGTCGGACCCAACCGAGATCGCCGCCCTCGGCGGCCGAAGGGGCGGCCGAGATCTGTCGGGCGAGCGCCGCGAAGTCCCCCTCGCGCCGCAACGAACGCGCGAGACCCTCGGCTTGCGCGAGCACCTCGGCCTCTTGGTCGGCGGCGTAGACCGGCAAGACGATCTCGCTCAAGAGTAGCTCCTCTCCGCTTCCTCCTGCGAGCACTTGCTCGATCTGCTCGCGGCTCACGGCGACGCGCGGTCGGAGGTCGCGTTCGACGACTTTGCCCCAAGCGATCTGGGCGGCGATCTGTTGGCGGTAGGTCTGCGGGTCGACGCCCATCCGCCGCAGGGTCTGGGCGAGGGCCTCCGGCGTGAGGTTGTTGCGCTGAGCCACGGCGGCGAAGGCACGGTCGATCTCCGCCTCGCTCGCCGCGAGGCGGAGACGGCGGGCTTCTTGCAACTGCAGGCGTTCGTCGATGAGCCCGCGCAGGACCTGGGGAGCGAGCCGACGTCGGGTCTCGGCGTCGTCCGAGAGCCCGGCGGCGACGATCGACAGCCGGATGCGCTCGGCGAGGTCGCGGCTCGTGATCGGCTCGTTGTTGACCACCGCCACGATCCGCGTCGCTTCGGTCGGCACCTGGGCGAAAAGAGGCCGGATCGGCGCGCCGAGGAGCACGAGCGCGACTCCGAGCAAGAGCCGGAAGCGGGAACAGCGCGGGGACGGCACGCGCGTCGTTCTCCTCACTCTCGATCCGCTGCCCACCCGAGATCGGCGAGCGCTACGCGGATCTTGAAGCTCGTCTCGCGTTCGAGATCGCCGGTGCGGGTGAACCGCTGCTCGACCCCGGCGACCAGCACGAAGCAGGGATGGGTATAGAGGAGGCCGAACATGTTGGACACGGTCCGGTCCTCGTTGAGGTCGCGCCGCGTGCGGGCGGCGAGCGCGAGATCGTCGAGGAGCTGCAGCCGCACCCCCGCCCGCAGCTCCTCGCGCGCGCGCGGGCCAAGACCCGTGGGTTCGTCGGACAGCCTGAGCCATCCGACATCGAAGCGCAGCCGATCCGGCCCGAAGCTCGCGAACAGATCGGAGCGGCGAAAGACGAGCTCTTCGCGATCGAGACGAAAACGGTACGAAAGGTCCAAGAGCTCGCCGGGGCGGAAGTCGATGCGACCGACGTAGTCGGAAAAATTCTTGTCTACACCGGAGTCGGCCGGGACGGTCTCGTTGCGGTTGAACTGAAAGCTCTGGCCGAACACGCCGCTGAACTCGATGCCTCCGGGGCTGCGCGAATCGAAGCGCAAACCGTAAGCGAGGCGCGTTCCGCCGTCGACGCGATCGAGACCGGGAAAGCGCGACGGCTCGAATAGATTGGTCTCGTCGAATTCGAAGACCTGGCTGTCTTCGTTGGGGATCCGCTCCTCGCGCCCGACCTCGGGCATGGCCTTGAAGGCGAGCGTGGGCTCGAGGACGTGGCTCCAGCTCCCGGTGGTGGCTAAAAGCGGCCATCGCCACTCGGCCGACACGCGCGGCAACAGGCGTTTTTCGAATTCGTTTCGGCCTCGGGCGGAAAACGTCTGCGGATCGCCGTTGTAATGATAAAGATCCCCTCGGATATCGAAGCGCAACCGCCGCAGGTCGCCGATCGGGCCGATCGACGGCCATTCCCAGCCCAGGGTCGTGGACAAGCGACGGGTGTCGAGGCCGTCGGTGCGCGTGAGCGCGACGAGGTCGGTATCGAGCGTCAGACGCGAGCCGAATACGAGAGGCGAGCTCGTCAGCCGTGCCTGGGCGAGCGGCAAGACGATCGGGATCTTGCCCTGCTCGTCGTCTTCTCGCAGACCCTGGAAGGCCCAGGCTTCCAGCGACAAGCGATCGCGACCGACGACTTTCTCGATGTACGTGCGATTTTCGAGAACGTCCTCGGAGCCGAAACCGTAGCGCTTGCGGTAGGTGTTGTCGGAAGAGAGGGCGAGATCGAACCCCGCCGCCCAGCCCGGGAAAGGACGATAGCGCCCGCGCGCGTCGAGATGACCGCGCAGGGCCTTGCCGCGCGGTTCGCGACCGGCGCGCGCGTATTCGTCGGCGTAGGTGATACTGCCCGCGATCCGGCTCTCGCCGAGCTCGCGCAGCTCCCGATACTCGCCCGAGAGTACGATCCCTTCGCGGGTGGTGAAGATGGGAGCGAGGGTGAGGTCGCGGTCGGGGCCGAGGACCCAATGGTAGGGGATCTCGAGCGTCAATCCGAGGCTCGAGCTCGAGCCGACGGAGGGGACGAGAAAGCCGGTGCGGCGCTCCACCGTGGGATCGGGATGCCTAAACCAGGGCACCCAGAGGACCGGCACACCCCCGACCTCCAAGCGCGCGTTCTCGTAAGTAACGTCGCGGGTCCGCCGATCGTGGGTAACGCGGCTCGCTCGGATCTGCCACAAAGGCGGGCTCTTGCCGTCGGGACAGAGAGGACAGGGGCTGTAGACCGCATCCTCGAGAACGCTGAGCGCGCCCTCGCTGCGCGTGCCGCGCGCGGCCGCGATCCGTGCGCCGCCACGCAACAGGACGCGGAAGCGCTCGACCACACCGGTCGCCAGATCGCCCGAGACTTCTAGGGAGTCGCCGAAAAACGCGTCGCCCGTGGGTTCGAGCAGGACGACGTTGCCCTGCGCCCGGAGCTTGTTCTCCGTTTCGCTCCAGCTCACCTCGTCGGCCAGGAGCACCCGCCCGCCGCGGCTGATCTCCACCTCGCCCCGGGCGATGGCGACCCGTCGGCCGGGGTCCCACAGGAGCTCGCGCGCGGTGAGCACGAAAGGCTCCTCCGCGCCTCGCCCTTCCGAGCCCGCGGTCGGGCCGGCGGGGGCGGCCGCGGCGACGGCCGCGAAAAGGAAAAGGCTCGCTGCGAGGCGGCCCCGACGTCCGCAGGGGGGCGGGGCGGGTGTGCGCATGCTGCGGGCTCGTCTGCCGGCTTCCGGACCGCCGCCTTCTAGCGGCAGGTCGTGCGAGCGTCCACGCGGTGCGGTTGACAACCCCCGTTCCTCCTCGGCAGCTCACGGAGCGATCGACCAAGGACGCGGGAGTCCGCCATGCGCATCACCGTGACCTCCGAGCCGCTCCCCGAAACCGGCACGGTCGTCGTGCCGGTGGGCCGCGACGGCGCGCTTTCGGTAGCGGCGCGCACCCTCGACGAGAGCGCACGCGGCCTCTTGCGCCGCGCGCTCGCGGCAGCGGGCGGCCCGCTCGAGCACGGCCAGGCGATCGAACTCCTGCTGCCCGCGGGCCTGCCGCAGGAGCGGCTGGTGCTGCTCGTGCTCGGCAAACCCGAGGGCACGCGGCGGCTCGACCTCGAGGAGGCGGGCGGCCGGCTCGCGGCCAAACTCGGCAGCGCCAAGGCGAGCCGCGCGAGCCTGGCCTCGACCGCGGGGCTCGAGCTCGGCTGTTCGCCGAGCGAGGCCGCGATCGCGCTCGCCACCGGTTGTCGGCTGCGCGCCTGGCGTTTCACCAAATACCAGCACGAGAAGCCCGAAGAACCTCAGCCCAGGCTGGAAGAGCTCGCGCTGCATCTCGGATCGGAAGAGGCCGAAGCCGCGCGCTCGCTTCTGGTGCGCGAGGAAGCGGTGATCGGAGGCGTGCTGCGGGCCCGCGAGCTCGTGAGCGAACCCGCCAACGTCCTGGGGCCGGCCGAGTTCGCTCAGGCCTGTCGGCAGTTGGAGCGGTTCGGCGTCGCGGTCGAGGTCTTGGACAAGGAACGGCTGGAAGCGTTGGGCATGCGCGCGCTTCTCGGGGTCGCCCAGGGCAGCGCGCGACCGCCCTTCGTCGTCGTCATGCGCTGGCGCGGGGCCGAGCAGGAACGACCGCTCGCCTTCGTGGGCAAAGGCGTGTGCTTCGATACCGGCGGCATTTCGCTCAAGCCAGCCCAGGGCATGGAAGAGATGAAGTTCGACATGGCCGGTGCCGCGGCCGTGTTCGGTACGATCCAAGCCCTGGCCGCCCGCAAGGCGCGAGTGGATGCCGTGGGCGTGATCGGGCTCGTCGAGAACATGCCCTCGGGGACGGCACAGCGCCCCGGGGACGTCGTGCGCGCGATGTCCGGGAAGACGATCGAGGTCGTCAACACCGATGCCGAAGGTCGGCTCGTGCTCGCCGATTGCTGCTGGTACACCCAGGAGCGGTTCAAGCCCGCGGCGATGATCGATCTCGCGACGCTCACCGGGGCGTGCATCGTCGCTCTCGGGCGCGAGCGCGCCGGGCTCTTCGCGAGCGACGATACGCTCGCGCAGCGCCTCCTCGCTGCGGGCGAGGCGACCGGCGAGCTCTTGTGGCGGTTGCCGCTCGGCAAGGCCTACGAGCAACACATCAAATCCGAGGTCGCCGACATCAAGAACGTCGGTCGCAATCGCGAAGCTGGCGCGATCGCCGGGGCGGTGTTCATTCAACAGTTCACGGGTGGGATCCCCTGGGCCCATCTCGACATCGCGGGTACCGCGTGGACGAACCGCGATACGGCCCTCGCCGCCAAGGGAGCGACAGGCTTCGGCGTCAGGCTCCTCGACCGCCTGGTGCGCGAATCTTACGAGGCGCCCGCGGAAGAACGGTGAGCGAGATCGGCTTTTATCACCTGACCCGCAGCTCGCTCGAGCAAGCGCTCGCCAGGTTGCTCGAAAAAGTGCTCGAGAGCGGCCAGCGGGCGGTCGTGCGCGTGGCCGACGAGGCGCGACTCGAAGCCCTCGACCGTGCCCTCTGGACCTACGAGCAGGGCAGCTTCTTGCCGCACGGCACGGCGGCGGACGGCTTCGCCGACCAGCAGCCGATCTGGCTCACCACCGGCATCGATCGCCCGAACGGGGCGCGAGTGCTCGTGCTCGTGGGCGATGCCGCAGAAGAGGGGCTGGAAGCGTACGAGCGGGTCATCGTTCCCTTCGAGGGCGCGGACGAATCCGCGGTCGCGCGGGCGCGCGAACGTTGGCGGCGGTGGCGGGCGCAGGGGCACCGCCTCGTCTATTGGCAGCAGGACGAGCGCGGACGCTGGGTCAGGGCACGCGAGGCCTGAGCCCGAAGCGGGGAACGCCCACGTTCATGGCTCCTGTGCACGGCCCCGGCTGGCGGGAGCGCGGCCGCCCGGGGATCCTCGCCGCGACGTCGAACAGAAGGATCGGCGCGTGAAGATCGAGCGGATCGAGGACCTGCACTGCGACGCAGGCTGGCGCGTGTGGTCGTTTCTCAAGATCACCGCCGACGACGGTACGGTCGGCTGGTCGGAGTACAACGAGAGCTACGGCGCTTTCGGCCTCACCGCGGCCATTCGCGGCCTCGCCGAGCGGCTTGTCGGTCTCGACCCGCGCCCGGTCGAACGGCTCACCGCTTACATGCACGCGCTCGCGCGCCCCAACCCGGGCGGCATCGCCCAGATGGCGATCGCGGCGATCGAGAACGCGCTCGTCGACCTCAAGGCGAAAGCGCTGGGCGTACCGGTGGCCTCGCTCTTGGGCGGGCCCGTACGCGACCGGCTGCGGCTTTATTGGAGCCACGCCGGGTCGTATCGGCTGCGCTTCCACGAACTGTTGGGCACCCCTCCGTTGCGCGATCTCGAAGGCTGCAAGGCTCTCGCCGCCGAGATCCGCGCCCGCGGTTTTTCCGCCATGAAGACCAACGTCTTTCTTTTCGATCGGGATCCGCCCGCGATGTGGCAGCCCGGCTTCGCCCATCAGCCGGGCTGGCCCGAGCTCAACGTCGATCGCGCCGTCCTGCGTCGGATCGAGCGGCAGATGGCCGCGTTCCGCGAGGGGGCCGGCGAGGAGGTCGATCTTCTCCTCGATCTCAACTTCAACTTCAAAACCGAAGGTTATCTGGAGGTCCTGCGCGCGGTCGAGCCTTTCGACCTCATGTGGCTCGAGATCGACAGCTTCGACCCGCAGGCGCTCTCTTGGATACGCGCCCAGGCGCGCACGCCCATCGCCTCGTGCGAGTCGCTGTTCCACCGTCGGCAGTTTCGCCCGTTTCTCGAAGCGCGCGCGGTCGATGTCGCGATCGTCGACGTTCCTTGGAACGGGATTCTCGAGGCTATGAAGATCGCGAGCTTGTGCGACTGTTTCGAGGTCAATTGCGCGCCGCACAACTTCTACGGCAACCTTTCGACCATGATGAGCGCACATTTCTGTGCTGCCATTCCGAATTTCCGCATCATGGAAATCGATATCGACGATGTGCCCTGGAAAGACGAAATCGTGAGCCCGCCCCGGATCGAGAACGGCCATCTCCTGCTCCCGGACGCCCCGGGCTGGGGCTGCGAGGTCAACGAAGCCGCGATCCGCCGCCGCTCCCCGAACCGCTAGGGCGAGCGCGCCGGCCGTTCTCGACACGGCGCGGTCGCGCCGCGCCTCGCTCGCTCGGCTCTTCGCCTCGGACCCGAAGAACGCGGCCGGACACGAAGCGCGCTCGGGTGCGGAATCTGGCCACCGCGCCGTCGGGACGCTAAAGAGCGCGCCGCATCGCTTCGGAAGAGCCCGTGGCACGACACTTCTTGTTCGGCAATTGGGCCGAGCGCATCGCCCCGGAGGGCGCGCTCGAGCGCGGCTTGTGGGCGATCGAAGGCGGCCTCGCGGGCCTCGTTTGGCGGACGACCGCGGCGCTGCCGCTCGAGCGCGCTTCCGAGCTCGGTGCCCGGCTCGGGCGCCTCTTCGGCCCGCGCTCGCGCAAGCACGCGCACGTGCTCGCCAATCTGCGCATCGCGTTTCCCGACTGGCCGCGTGCGAAGGTGGAAGAGACCGCCGCGGAGAGCTGGGCCAATCTCGGCCGGATGATCGCCGAACTGCCCCATCTCGGGGAACTCGCGCGCGACTGCGAGCGGGTGCGGATCGAGGATCCTGCCGGGATCGCGCAGCGGTTGGGCCTGCGGCCGGCGATCTTCGTCACCGCGCATCTCGGGAATTGGAATCTGGCGCCCGTCGCCGTGGCGCGCCTGGGCCTCCCGCTCACGGTGATCTATCGCAAGCAGACCAATCCGCGGCTGGAGGCGCTCTTCCAGCGCGCGAGACGAGATCTTCCCTGGCGGCATCTCGAGGTCGAGGAAGCCGCGCGCGGGATGATCCGCGAGCTCGAAGGAGGACGCAGCGTGGGCCTTCTGCCCGATCAGCGCTTCGAAGGCGGCGAGCTCGTGCCTTTCTTCGGCCGACCGGCGCCCACGCCCACCGCTCCGGCGCGCATCGCCCTCAAACTCGGTCTGCCCTTCGTGCCCGGTCGCGTCGTGCGCGAGGCGGGCTGTCGTTTCCGCATCGAGATCCATCCCCCGCTCGAGCCGGACCCCTCGATCGGCGATCCCAGAGCGCGCGCTTTCGCGCTCACCCTCGCCCTCAATCGGCTCTTCGAACGTTGGATCCGCGAGCGCCCGGGCGAATGGCTGTGCGCCAAGCGCCGTTGGCCGCGGGAAGCCCGCGAGGGGACGGTTCTGCGCGCGGAGCTCCGGCCGTGAGCGATCGTCCGGGCATCGACCGGCCGCCGCGCACCTGGCTCATGCTCGGCCACAAGGTGGGCGACAACGGTCAGATCCTCGCCCTGGCCGAGGCGCTCGGTTGGCCCTACGAGATCAAACATCTCGTCTACCGCAAGACCGAGCTCCTCACCAATCTCCTCGCCGGTCCCACGCTCAAGGGGCTGGTGCGCGAGCGCTCGAGCCCCTTGGAGCCGCCCTGGCCCGAACTCGTGATCTCCGCCGGTCGGCGCAACGAGCCCCTGGTGCGGTGGATTCAGCGCGAGGCCGGCGGCCCGGGCAAAGTGCGCCTGGTCCACGTCGGCCGTCCCTGGGCGCGGCACGAGTGCTTCGATCTCATCGTCACCACGCCGCAATATCGGCTGCCGCGCAAGCCGAACATCCTGCACAACGAGGCGCCGCTGCACCGCGTGACGGCGCAGCGGCTCGCGCAGGCCGCCGAGGGCGCGCGTCGGCGCTTCGGGCATCTGCCGCGGCCGCACGTCGCCGTGATCATGGGCGGCAACGCCGGGCCTTACAGCTTC
Organism: Geminicoccaceae bacterium; assembly: GCA_025062095.1. Lineage (GTDB taxonomy): Bacteria > Pseudomonadota > Alphaproteobacteria > Geminicoccales > Geminicoccaceae > JANXAZ01. The sequence goes on along the minus strand of JANXAZ010000006.1, from coordinate 66,230 downwards.
GATCGCGAAAACGGAGCGCTTTTGGCCTTCTGCGCGAGCCGCATGGCGCGCGAACTCGGGGGATCCGTGCTCGCGACCTCGAGCGCGCGCACGCCCGCCAAAGCGATCGACGCCTTCGAAGCCGAACTGTCCGTTCCCGCCTTTCTCTATCGTTTCCAACGCGGGGATCCGGACAATCCCTATTTCGAGATCCTGGCTTCGGCCGACCGGCTGATCGTCACCTGCGACAGCATGTCGATGCTCGCCGAAGCGATCGCCACCGGCAAGCCCGTGTTCATCTTCGATCTCGCGCGCGGCCCGGGCTCCCACCGACCACCTCTTCCCTCCCATATCGCGCGGCGTTCGCTTCTGGAGCGCATCCTCGATTTTCGCTTGCAGCCGATCGTCTATCGGCTCGGCATGCGCTTCGGTCCCGAGCGGCTGACGCGCGACGTCGGGATCATCCACCGCCAACAGGTCGCGGCGGGCCGCGCGGTCTGGCTCGGCGACCCCTGGCCGCCGCCCGTGCGCCCGCCCGGACCCCTGCGCGACCTCGAGCGGGCCGTGGCGGCGGTCAAGCGTCTGTTCGATCCGGACTACGTCCCGCCCGAGAGCGTTCCCCAGGCGGGTTCGCTCGGCAGCGAGCTGATCGCGCGCCTGTTCCAGTAAAAAAGAGGCGCGGAGCGTCGGGCGGACGGCCGACCCCGTTGACCGGAGCTGCGCCGATCTCAGATCCGCCCCCGAGGAAGGGGCGTCGGGGGCGGGTGGCGCGATGAAAGAACGGATCGAATTGCCGGAGCCGCTGGGCGGCGTTCGCCCGGTCCGCTTCGCACGCTACCACTGGTGCCGGATCGGCCGCGCCGAGGGGCAGCTGGACATCGGTTTCGATGCCGCCGGTCGACCGGTGCGGATCGAATACCACTGGATCCGGTACGTCAGCCGCACCGATCCGAAGCTCGAAGACGTGTACACGGCGGAGCTGTGGGTGCGCAGGCCCGACGGCGATTGGTTCTACATCGTTCGCCCCGGACTCGATCACTTCGTTATCGTCCCACACCGCGACCTCGCTCCGCTTCTCGCCCGTCGGCTCGACATTGATCTCGACGCGACCGAGAGGGAGGCGTGATGGCCTGGTTCCTGCGCAAATCCTTGCACTTGCCGTCTCCGGAAGAGGCGTTGCCCGGCCGCGCGGAGCGCCCTTTCGCGCTCTCCGGTCGGCACGCCGTGACCGAGCGCTCGATCTTCCCGCCTTTTCCCGCGGGGCTGCGGCAGATCCAGCTGGGGATGGGCTGTTTTTGGGGCGCGGAGCGACTCTTCTGGCAACGACCCGGGGTCTGGGTGACGGCCGTGGGCTATGCCGGCGGCTTCACCCCGAACCCGACTTACGAAGAGGTGTGCACCGGCCTCACCGGTCACGCCGAAGTCGTGCTCGTGGTCTACGATCCCGGCATCCTCGACGAGGTCGCGCTTCTCCGCCTGTTCTTCGAGTCCCACGATCCGACCCAAGGCATGCGGCAGGGCAACGACATCGGAACGCAGTACCGCAGCGCGATCTATTGGACCGAGGAGGTGCAGCGAAGGGTGGCCGAGAACTTGCGCGACGCTTACGCCGCGGCGCTCGCTCGAGCCGGGTTCGGTCCGATCACCACCGAGATCCGCGAAGCCGGACCTTTCTGGTACGCCGAAGAGGACCATCAGCAGTATTTGCACAAACGCCCTTGGGGCTATTGCGGGCTGCGGGGCACCGGCGTGCGCTGTCCCGACCCGATCCGGGCCGCCTGAGCGTGGGAGCCCTCCGCCCGGCGCTTGTCGACGGCTCGATGCGACTTTATGTGCCGCAGTCCGGTATTTTCGGGCGAAGGCAGGTGGACAAGGAAGACGTCGTTCGCCGCAAAAGCGAGATCGTCGCGCGTTACGGTTCCTGGACCGCGCACGAGATCGATCTGGGCGGCGGTATCTCGACCCTCGGGCGCGATTTCGAGGCGGACAAGTTGACCCGCATCGTCCAGATCGTCGCCGATCTCTCGGGCAAGGCCTTCGAGGACTTGCGAATTTTGGACCTGGGCTGTCTCGAGGGCGGATACGCGGTCGAGTTCGCCCGCCGCGGCGCGCGCGTCGTGGCGATCGAGGGACGCCTCGCCAACTTCGAGAAGGCTCGCTTCGCGAAAGAGGTTCTCGGTCTCGACCGGCTCGAACTCGTGCTCGCGGACGTGCGCGAACTCGCCCCCGAGCGCTGGGGCCGGTTCGACGTCGTGCTCTGTCTCGGGCTTCTCTATCACCTCGACGCGCCGGATTGTTTCGCCCTCGTCCACGCCATGGCCGAGGTCGCGACCAGGCTGGTCGTCATCGACACTTACGTCGGGATCGGTGCCCTCGAGCCTTTCGCCTATCGGGGGCGGACCTACTGGGGCCGACGCGTGCGCGAGCACGATCCGGACGATCCCCCCGAACGGCGCCTCGCCGATCTCTGGGCTTCCCTCGACAACGTTTGGAGCGTGTGGATGGCGAAGCCCTCTCTTCTCAACCTCCTCGCCGATGCCGGCTTCAGCTCGGTGTTCGTGTGCGAGTTTCCCTTCGAGCCGGCCAAGCCGAGCGATCGCCTCACCCTCGTGGCCGTCAGGGGCGAGCGCCGACGCGTGCGGGCGATGCCGAAGGCGAGCGAGGCGGTGTGGGACGCGCGGCTTCCTTTTCGCGAGCGGCGGCGTCCCTCGCGCAAGCAGCGCACGACCTTCGTTGTGGCCGAAAGGCTCGCCCACCTCGTGCCCAAGCGCCTGCGCCGGCTCGTAAAACGGCTGTGGTCGGGCGCTCACCCCCAGAGTTCGGGCGAGGGGGGATAGACCACGCTGCCCTGGTAGCGAAGGCCCGGGGATCGGTCTTCGGCGAGCAGGAGCGGTCCGTCGAGGTCGACGAAGGTGGCCCGCTGGGCCAGCAGAACGGCGGGCGCTATGGCCAGCGACGTGCCGAGCATGCAGCCGACCATGAGGCCGAAGCCGAGTTCTTGGGCGCGGCGGACGAAAGCGAGCCCCTCGGTGAATCCGCCCGCCTTGTCGAGCTTGAGGTTGACGAACTCGTAACGACCGACGAGGCGGTCCAAGCTGTCGGTCGCGAGCACGCTCTCGTCGGCACCCACCGGCACGGGATGCGGAATGTCGGCGAGCATGGCGTCCTGGCCCGCGGGCAGGGGCTGCTCGACCAGCTCGACACCGCATTCCGCCATCACGTCGAGCCACGAGGCGACCCGATCCGGGTGCCAGGATTCGTTGGCGTCGACGATCAACCGAGCCTTGGGCGCCGCCGCCCGCACCGCGCGGATCCGCGCCGGGTCGCCCTCCCCTCCGAGCTTGACCTTGAGGATCGGACGGTCGGCGGCTTGACGCGCTGCCTCGGCCATCGCCTGCGGCGTCCCGAGCGAGATCGTGAAGGCGGTGGTCACCGGCTTGGGGGCTTGGATCCCGGCCAAGCGCCAAACGGGCTTCTTGGCGAGCTTGGCCTCGAGGTCCCAGAGCGCGCAGTCGAGCGCGTTGCGCGCGGCACCGGGGGGAAGGGCTTTGAGGAGCTCGCCGCGCCCGCCTCCGTTTTCGACGAGCTCGCGCTGGGATCGGATCTGAGCGAGCACGCTTTCGACCGTTTCACCGCCGCGCGCATAGGGCACGCCTTCGCCGCGCCCGCACAGCTCGCCTTCGAAGATCTCGACGAGCACGACGTCCGCGTGCGTGCGCGCGCCGCGGGCGATCGTGAAGACGCCGCGGACCTTGAACCGCTCGTGGCGGACCTCGAGCCGGCGCCGGGTCAAGGCAGGGCGTCCACGATGCGGCCGACCCCGGTCACGAGCGGATCGACCGCGGGCAGACCGAGCTCCTCTTCGACCTCGGCGAGATAGGCGGCGCGTCGGCTCGGTTCCAAGAGATGGGTATCGATCGAGACGCCCACCGCGCGCACGGCGGGATTGGTGAGCCGCGCGGCCGCGAGATTGGCCTCGAGACACTCCTTCAAGCCGGGTAACGGCCGGTGGGGCAGGCCGCGCATGTGCCGGCGGGTGGGCTCGTGGCAGAGCACGATCGCATCGGGCTGGCTGCCGTGGATGAGGCCGAGCGTGACGCCGGCGAACGCCGGGTGGAACAGCGAGCCCTGACCTTCGATCACGTCCCAGTGATCCGGATCGTTGTCCGGGCTCAACCATTCCGCCGCCCCGGCGATGAAATCGGCGACGACGGCGTCGATCGCCACACCGCTGCCGGCGATCATGATCCCGGTCTGCCCCGTGCCGCGGAAAGTGGCCTTGCGCCCGCGCCCGAGGAGTTCGCGCTCGATCGCCAGAGCCGTGTATTTCTTCCCGCAGGAGCAGTCCGTGCCGACGGTCAAGAGCCGCTTGCCGCTGCGCTTGATGCCGGTCGCCGTCTTGAAGCGCTGCGTGGGATGGCGGACGTCGAAGAGCTGCCGTCCCAGCCGACGCGCCGTCTCCGCGACGATCGGGATGTCCACCAGTCGCTGGTGCAGGCCGGATGCGACGTCCATCCCGGCTTCGAGCGCCGCCACGATCGTCGGCACCCAGTGCTCGGCGAGCCAGCCCCCGGAGTTGGCGACCGCGACGATCATCGTCCGGCATCCGGCGCGCGCCGCCTCTTCGACGGACATCTCGGGCAGCCCGACGTCGGCTTTGCATCCCGGCAGCCTGAGCTGGGCCAGGCAGCGCTCGGGCCGCCAATCTTTGAGACCGTGGGCCGTCTTGGCCGCGAGCTGATCCTGGACGTCGCCCAGGAACAGCAGATAAGGAGGACGTATCACCGCCGTGGTCCGACTCGAGACCCTCCTCGTCGGCGCGAGGAGCGCGACCGGATCGTAGCCGGCTCGACGCGGCGCAGCAACGAAGGCTTGCGGACGCGGGGGCCGGCCACCCGTGGCTCAGAACGGGAAGAGGGTGAAGTCGGGGACCCGCGCGAGCTCCTCCGGCGCGAGGCGGCCGTCGCGGTCGAAGTCGGCGCGGACGAACTCGCGGATGCGCACGAGGGCGAATTCGATCGCGCCGATCGTTCCGTCCTCGTCGTGATCGGCGGCGAGGGCGAATTCCGGCAAACTCTCGAGTTCGCGAGGGGAAAGCCGGCCGTCGCGATCGCGGTCGCCGATGGCGACGAGCGATCGTGCCTCGAAGCGGGAAAGCCAGCCGTCGCGGTCGACGTCGAGGGCCGCGAAGCCGGCGCGGATCTCGGGAAAATCCAGCCGCCCGTTCCGATCGCGGTCGAGCAGGACGAAAACCCCGCGAGTCTGATCGCGCCAGAGTTGCGAAGAATAGCCGTCCGCAGGTGCCGGGGGGATCGCCTCGCCGATCGTCGCGGTCGCGTCTTCGACCGCGGCGGTCGGAACCTCGCCCGTTCCCGCGCCGGTGCAGCTCGCGAGCCCGCCCAGCAAGACGAACAGGCGCGCGCTCGGAACGCGGCGGGCGGCGGACATGAGACGGCTCCGATTCTCGCGCGTTCGCTGGCGCGACGACCGATGCCGAGGTGCCGTGCGCACGGCCGACGGTCAAGCTTTTCGGATTTCTGTCCGACCCCGCCCGCTCCGCAATGCGGCGGGGCTGGACGTTTCGGGCGCGACGCGTCTACCCCCTTGCGCGGGGCGAGGGAAAGCGGGTCATGCACGAGCTGTTGCGGTCGAGCGCACGCGAAGTCGTCCGATTGCTGCGTGCCGAAGAAGTGAGCCCGCTCGAGCTGGTCGAGCTGGCGCTCGAGCGAATCGCCGCGGTCGAACCCGCGGTCAACGCGGTGCCGACCCTCTGTCCCGAACGCGCACGCGAGCAGGCGCGGCGGATCATGAAAGGAGAGATCGCCCCGCCCGAGGACGGGCGCGGCTGGCTCGCGGGCCTGCCGATCGTGATCAAGGACCTCAACGACGTCGCCGGGGTGCGCACGACCTACGGTTCGCCGATCTTCGCCGAGCACGTGCCCGAGCGCTCCGGCTACGAAGTCGAGCGGCTCGAGCGCCGCGGCGCGGTGATCCTGGGCAAGTCGAATACGCCGGAATTCGGGGCCGGGGCCCAGACCTTCAACGAAGTTTTCGGCGTCACCCGCAATCCCTGGAACACGGCCCTCACCTGCGGCGGTTCCTCCGGAGGCTCGGCGGTGGCGCTCGCGACCGGGGAATGTTGGCTCGCCAACGGCTCGGATCTCGGAGGCTCGCTCAGGACGCCCGCGGCCTTCTGCGCGGTCGTCGGGCTCAGACCCTCGCCCGGGCGCGTTCCGCACGGGCCTTCCGCCGCGCCGTTCCAGACCCTCGCGGTCGAGGGACCGATGGCCCGCGACGTGCGCGACCTCGCCCTCATGCTCGACGCTCAAGCGGGTTTCGATCCGCGCGACCCTCTGACCTTCGATCCGCCGGCCGAGCCTTTCGTCCTCGCCGTCGCGCGCGAGCCCGATCTTCGGCGGGTCGCCTTTTCGACCGATCTCGGGGGGATCACGCCGGTCGATCCCGAGATCGCGCGGATCTGCCGCCGCGCGGCCGAGCGCTTCGCGGAACTCGGTTGCGAGGTCGTCTTCGACGCGTGCCCGGATCTTTCGGCCGCGGAAGAGGTGTTCCGCGTGCTCCGGGCCGCGCATTTCGTCACGACGCGAGGGCCGCTGCTCGAGAAGCACCGCGACCGGCTCAAACCCGAAGTGATCTGGAACATCGAAGCCGGCTTGCGCCTCACGGCCGAGGAGATCGGTTGGGCCGAGCGGCTGCGGGCGGAAATGCAACGTTCGGCGGCCGCGTTCATGGAACATTTCGATTTGCTTTTGTGCCCGGCTGCGATCACAGCACCGTTCCCGGTCGAACAGCGGTATCTCGAGGAGCTGGGAGGCCATCGCTTCGCGACTTACATCGATTGGGTGGCGATCACCTACGCTGTCACCCTCACCGGGCTTCCCGCCTTGTCCTTGCCCTGTGGCTTCACCAGGAGCGGGCTTCCCGTCGGGCTGCAGATGGTGGGTCGGCCGCGCGGCGAGGCCGCGCTCCTGTGCGCCGCGGCCTGGCTCGAAGATCGCCTGGGCGTCGCTCCCCGCCTACCGATCGATCCCCGGCCACCGGCGACCTCAGCCGGTGCGCGCGGGTGAGCCGCCGAAGCGGGAGGCGATCTCCTCGACGATCGCCTCGGGGGGAAGGGTGATCGCGACGGTGATCACGTCCGGCTCGCCCGAGGGGTCTTCGAGCGCGGCGAATTGGGAAGGCAGAAGCGAGGGCGGCATGTATTCGTGTCGTCGGCGCGCGAGCCGCTCGGCGATCACCGGCTCCGGTCCGGCGAGATGGACGAACACCACACCCGCTCCGGCCCGCCGCAAGAAATCGCGATAGGCGCGCTTGAGCGCCGAACAGGCGAGCACCACGGTCTCGCCCCGGTCGAGCGCACATCGGAGATCTCGGAGGATCGCCTCGAGCCAGGGCCATCGATCGGCGTCGTCGAGCGGGACGCCGGCGCGCATTTTGGCGATGTTCGCGGGCGGATGATAGGCGTCGCCTTCGAGGAAGCGCACGCCCAAGCGGCGGGCGAGGAGGCGGCCGACGGTCGTCTTGCCCGCCCCCGTGACCCCCATGAGGACGATCGCCCGTGCGCTCACGGAGAGCCTTTCGAGGGCCGCCCGCGCCAGAGGTCGTGGAAGCGACCCGGCCGGTCGACGCGTTCGAAGCCGTGCCCGCCGAAGAGATCGCGCATGCCCTGGATCAGATCGGCGGGCAAACGCGCGCTCGCGAGGCCGTCGAGATAGGCGAGGCTCGCCGCCAGCGCGGGCACCGGAACGCCGCTCGCCGCTCCCTCGCTCACGGCCGCGCGGAGGTCGGACAAGCCGGCGAGCACCGACGCGAGGAGCTCGTCGTCGAGGAGAAGGCAGGGCAGGTCGGGATCGCGCTCGAACGCACGCGCGATCGGCTCGAGAAGACGGCCGCGCAGAATGCTGCCGGCGCGCCAGACGCGAGCCACGAGCAGCGGAGCGAAAGGCCAGCCCTCTGCGGCGAAGGCGGCACGGAGAAGCGCGAAGCCTTGCGCGAAGGCGGCTACAGCGGCGGCGACCAGAGCCGATTCGAGCTCGGCACGACGCGTTTCGGCTCGCGCCACGGGAGACGGGAAGAGAGGCGACAGTTCGCGGCGGAGCTCGACCGCCGAGGAAAGAAGGCGCGCATCGACCGCTGCGTGGAGCGTAGGAGCGCTCACCCCGCGCTCGAGCGCCTCGATCGCGGCCCAGCTCCCGGTGCCTTTGTGTTCCGCGACGTCGCGCAGCGAGGCCAGAAGCGGTCCCCGGGTCTCGGGATCGGGCGTCCGCAGAACCCGCACCGCCGCTCTCAAAAGAAAGCCGTCGAGGAGGCCGCGGCGCCAGGTTTCGAAAAGTTCGGCGATCGTTTCGTGATCCGAGCCCCGGCTGCGCCTGGCGAGATCGAAGGCCTCGGCGAGGAGCTCCATGAGCGCGTACTCGATGCCGTTGTGAACGGTTTTGACGAGATGGCCGGCCGGTGGCGGGCCGAGACGGGCACAGCATGGCGAGCCGTCTTCGCTGCGCGCGGCGATCGCTTCCAAGAGGGGGCGGACGAGGCGCCAGGCGGGCTCCGAAGCTCCGACCATGAGCGAGGGGCCGAAGCGGGCTCCCTCCTCTCCCCCCGAGACCCCGAGGCCGACGAGCTCGATGCCCCTTTCGCCGAGGCGCCGGGCGCGTCGGGCGGTATCGCGCCAGTGGCTGTTGCCTCCGTCGAGCACGACGTCGCCCGGCCGAAGATGCGGCGCGAGATCCTCGAGAGCCTCATCCACGGCCGCTCCGGCCGGGACGAGCAGCACGAGCGTGCGCGGCGGCGGGAGCTGCGGCGCGAGGTCCTCCGGCCGATCCGCGAGCGCGAAGCCGAGCGCCGCGGCGGCTGCGCGTGCCGTGGGGCTCGGATCGAAGGCGAGGACGTCGAACCCGTGGTCGCGGAGATTGAGCGCGAGGTTGCGCCCCATCACCCCGAGACCCAGGAGTCCGACCCGCTCGGCTCGGTTCATCGGCGGCTCCCCTCGTTGGCGCGCGCGAGCCCGGTTCTCCCCGGCGCACTTGTCCCCGAAGAGCGCGCATGCCACGCTCGTGTCGGTCGGGGAAGCGGGGATCGGGAGGGGTGGCGATGGATCCGGAGAGGCTGGCGCGCCGCTATTACAACATCGAGAAGCTGCGCCGCGCCGCGCGCCGCGTTCTCCCCAAGGTCGTCTTCGACTTCGCCGACGGCGGAGCCGAAGACGAGATCACTCTCGCGCGCAACGAGCGCGATTTCGATGCGCTCGAAATCCTCCCGCGCATGTGCACCGGGGCGGGTATTCCCGATCTCACCACGAACCTCTTCGGCCGCGAGCTGCGCGTTCCGGTCTTGATCGGCCCGACCGGGCTTTCCGGGATCGTCTGGCCGCGAGGCGAAATCGCGGCGGCGCGGGCCGCGCAGGCGGCGGGTACGATTTATTGTCAGAGCCACGGTTCGACTTGCACGATCGAAGAGCTCGCGCAGGCGGCACCCGGGCCGCGTTGGTTCCAGCTCTTCGTCTACCGCGACCGCGGGCTCACGCAGAGCCTCGCCGAACGCGCCGAGCGGGCGGGCTGCGAGGCGCTCGTGCTCACCGTCGACAATCAGGTTCTCGGGCAACGCGAGCGCGATCTCGCCAACGGTTTCGCCGTGCCGCCCCGGCTCGGGGTTCGGGCCGTCCTCGACATGGCTCTGCATCTTCCCTGGCTGGTGCGGATGCGGGGAGCGCGGCGGATCGGCTTCGCGAATTATCGGGGAGCCGTGGGCGGAAACGAGAACATCGTCTCGCTCGCCGCTTACGTCGCTCGGATGCTCGATCCCGAGCTCTCCTGGCGGGACGTCGCCTGGCTGCGCTCGATTTGGCGCAAGCCACTGATCCTCAAGGGGATTTTGCATCCGGAGGACGCCCGCATCGCGGCCGAGCACGGGGTGGACGGGGTGATCGTGTCGAACCACGGCGGACGCCAACTCGATGGCGCGGTCTCCTCGATCCGCGCGTTGCCGGCGGTGGCGGAGGCGGTGGGGGACAGAATGGTCGTGCTCGTCGACGGCGGTATCCGACGCGGCGTCGACGTCCTGCGCGCGCTCGCTCTCGGCGCCCGAGCGGTCCTCGTCGGTCGGCCGCACTGGTGGGGACTGGCGGTCGCGGGCGAAGCGGGCGTGGCGCTGGTTCTGGACATCTTCCGTCGCGAGCTCGAACGCGCGATGGCCCTCGCCGGTTGCGCGCGCCTCGCCGAGATCGATCGTCGGCTCCTCGCCATCGGGCCGAAGGGCGCGGCGGCGAGCGTGCGGCTACGGCTCGCGAGCTAGGGCCGCTTCTCCCAGATCGAGCCCTCGAGCCAATCGGCGGCGGCACCCAGCCGCTCGTAACGAAGACAACGCAGCCGCGGCTCCAACAGCGCCCGGAGCTCGTCTTCGGCGATGCAAAAGGCGGGATCGAAGCCCTCTCTCGCCCGCTCGCGACCGAAAGAGCAGAGGAAAACCCGGCCTTCGGGTCGCAACACGGCGATCAGTCGATCCCATTGCTGCGCGGAAGGCTTGTAGCGAACGACGAGCAGGCTCGCGAACCCCTCGAGACCTTCGAGCGCCCCCGGCTCGTCGAGATCGGCCACCCGGGTGGCGATCCTCAGGCCGCGCGCCGCGGCTGAGGTGTTCAGGCGCGCGATCGCGGTGGGGGCGATATCGACGGCGGTGACCGCGAAACCCTGCTCCGCGAGCCACAACGCGTTGCGGCCGTCGCCGCTCGCGACGTCGAGAAGCGGCCCGCGCGGGAGTTCGGAAAGTCGCTCGACGAGCCAGGGCTCGGGCGGCCCGGGATCCTCGGGCCGCGCCCGCCAACGCGGTTCCCATCGTTCGCGATCGGCGGCACTCATCGCGCCCGCGCCGCGATCGGGAGGTCAAGGGGGCAGACCGGCGAGGAGCAGGCCCCGGCGGAAGCGCTCCCGTTCCTCCGGATCGGTATCGGGTTGGGTGGCGATCCAGTCCGAGACCGTGAAGTTGGGTTGACGACGCAAGACGAGCTCGGCGTATCGACGGGCTTCGGCCGGACGGCCGGCGAGCGCGTGGCTCGCCGCCAAGAGCCGGCAACCCTCGGCGGGATCGCGCATCTTCCCGATCGCGGCGACGACCTCGTCGTAAAGGCCGAGCGAGAACAGGGCATCCGCTTCGCTCCACAGGTACACGTCGGGGTAATGCGGGTTGAGACGCTTGGCCTTGGCCACGAGTTCGAGCGCCTCGCGCGCGCGGCCGGCGTAGACCAGGGCATCGGCCATGAAGGCGAGCACGTCGGGATCGTTGGGATTGAGCCGATGGGCCGTCTCGTAGGCTTCGAGAGCACCCGCGACGTCTTTGGAATAGAGGCGGGCGAAGCCGAGTTCGGCATAGCCGCGGGCATCGGCGGGATCGAGGGCGACGGCTTCGCGAGCGAGTTCGAGCGAAAGCGCGAGCGAGATCTCGGGCTCGCGGGACCACCGATAACGCCAGTCGTAGTTGTGCGTGCGCGAGAGCATCGCGAGCGCGCGGGCATAGCCCGGGTCGAGCTCGAGCGCGCGTTCGAAAGCCGCCCGAGCGGCGGCGTTGCCGGCCGCGGTGTAGCGGTAGAGGTGTCCGAGTCCCAACAAGAGCTGGCCGTAAGCTTCGAGTTGAGGCGGGCCGGCGCGATGCAGCCGACGTTGTTCTTGGTCCTCCACGCGTCCCGCGAGCATCGCTGCGAGGTTGCGGGCGAGGTCGCGCTCGAGCACGAAGAGATCCGCCCCGTCGCGCTCGAGCCGCTCGCTCCACGCGACTTTGCCGGATGCGGCATCGACCAGATGCGCGTGAAGGATCAACCGATCGTCGTCGACCCGGAGACCGGCGTCGAGAACCCAGCGGACGCCGAGTTCGCGGCCGATCCGGCTCGCAGGGAGATCCAGGTCGCGGTAGGCGAAGGCGCTGGCTCGGCCGATGACGAAGAGGTCGCGGAAGCGCGAGAGATCGGTGATCAGATCCTCGGTGAGACCTTCGGCGAGGACGGAGCCGCGCGGATCCGAGCCGAGCGGGCGAATGGGCAACACGACGAGGGAAGGCAGAGGCGGGAGCGCGAGATTCCCCAACGGCCGCCGCCGGCCGGCGACATCGGAGGGCTCGTCCGGGCGGCGGGCACGGAAGACGGCGACGGGATCGGGCAGGTTCTTGAGGCGCAAGATGCCCTGTGCGGCGAAGACGATCTCGTTCGTGGGACCCACGGCCGCCTGGACGGCGTCCGAGACCAACACCTCGCCGGGTTCGGCGATCTCCTGGATGCGGGCGGCGCGGTTGACGGCGAGACCGTAAAGCCCGTCGCGGGCGACGATCAGCTGCCCGAAGTCCATGCCGACCCGATAGCGCAAGGGTTCGACCTCGCAGGTGTGGGCCATCGGCTCGGCGAGCCGGCTCTGGATGGCGAGCGCGCACAGGACGCCGGCTTTGGCATCGGGGAATTCGGCCAGCACGCTGTCGGCGGCGAGGTCGACGACGCGTCCGCCGGCAGCGGCGACGCGGGAGCGGAAGAGATTACGGCAGCGCCGCAGCGCGAGCATCGTCCCGCGCGGGTCGCGGGCCATGCGCCCGGTGTAGTTCTCGAGGTCGGCGTGCAGGACCGCGGCGGTGCGTTCGATCTCGGCCGAAGGCACGCGGGTGCAACCTCCCGGCTCGGTACGCGAGGTTCGTTTAACCCCGAGTAGGCGTGGCGGCAACGTCGGGCTCCGGCCGCCTTGACGCTCGCATCCCCGGGGCCTAGATGCCCAATCGGGCGGGGCGCATAGCTCAGTTGGTAGAGCAGCTGACTCTTAATCAGCGGGTCCGAGGTTCGAGTCCTCGTGCGCCCACCAGGAAATCCCCTGACGGATCGAGGCGTCGCGCGGACGACCGGTGGAACGCGGAGAGCCGGACGGTCCATTTCGTGCGCACGGATCAAACATTCCTGCCCCCGAGACACGCCCCCGTCGCCGAGCCCGCTGTCCGGAGGGGGCGGACCTCTCCCGCGCCGCGTCGACGGTCGGCTTTCTGGCACCGAAAAGCACGGTTGCGCGGCGACCTAAGTCCGATTATAAGATAGATTGAAAAGAACCAGGGAGGCGAGGGGAGGTATGGGGCAGGAGGACGGCCGACTGCCGGCGGGGTGCCTTTGCGCGCACGCGCGCCGGCGCGAAGTGATCCTCGCCGGAGTGGGGATGTTGGCGGGGGCGGCGGTCGCGCACGCCCTCGAGCCCAACGAGCGTC
>JANXAZ010000006.1:0-52916 GCA_025062095.1 Geminicoccaceae bacterium | reverse complement strand
CAGCTCGCCTTCCCGATGGATCCGAGCGGTCTCGTGCTCGACGGCCTGCGCTTCAACGAGGTCGTCGTCGTGCGGGTCGAACCCGAGAAATTGGACCCCGAAGCGAAACCGGGCTCTGCCGACGGTATCGTGGTCTATTCGGCCATTTGTACGCACGAGGCCTGCTCGGTGAACATGTGGAACGATTACGAGAAGATGCTCGTCTGTTCCTGTCACGGCAGCATGTTCGATCCGCGTGCACGCGCGCGCGTCGTGTTCGGACCGGCGCAGAGGCGACTCGCGCAGCTGCCGATCAGGGTCGAGGAGGGCAAGATCGTGGTGGCGGGCCCGTTCCAGGGCAGGTTGGGCCCGCAACGCGCGAGCTGAAGGCGGCTCGCGGCGGAACGACGACCATAACGAGCGGATCTCGAAAAAAGCGGGGATCCGCCGAACAGGGGGGTCGAAAACATGAGAAGCTGTCGATGGTGGCTGGCGGCGATCGTGGCCTGCACCGCGGCCTCGGCGCAGGCTTACACGCTCGTCACCGACGAGCGGCTGCGCAATCCCGAGCCGCACAACTGGCTCATGACGCGCGGCAGCTACAAGGGGTGGAGCTACAGCCCGCTCGATCAGATCAACCGCAACAACGTCAAGAATCTCGTCCCCGTGTGGGCCTTCGCCACGGGCAAGCGGTCGGGTCATCAATCGCCGCCGATCGTCAACGACGGCTACATGTTCATCACCCAGCCCGACAATCAGGTGATCGCGCTCGATGCGCGCACGGGCGAGGAGATCTGGCGCTTCCAGGGCGAGGGGCCGGAAGAGTTCAGCGCACTGCACAACACCAATCGCGGCGTGTCGCTCTACGAGGACAAGGTCTACGTCGCGATGCTCTACGGCGACCTCGTCGCCCTCGAAGCCAAGACGGGCAAGGTCGCCTGGACGACTAGGGTCGCCAATTGGAAAGTCGGCGAATACATGACGATGGCGCCCTTGACCGTGAAGGGCAAGATCGTCGTCGGGATCTCGGGCGGCGAGTTCGGCGTCCGCGGCTTCATCGCCGCTTACGATGCGCGGACCGGCAAGGAGGTCTGGAAGACCTACACGATCCCGGCCCCGGGCGAGCCCGGAAGCGAGACCTGGCGCGGGGACGACTGGAAGCGCGGTGGTGCCGCGGCCTGGATGACCGGCAACTACGATCCGGAGACGAACACGATCTACTGGGGGACCGGCAACGCTTCGCCCTGGTTCGGCGATCAGCGGCCGGGTGACAATCTCTATACCGCCTCCACCCTCGCCCTCGACGGCGATACGGGCAGGATCAAGGGTTATTTCCAGTACCACTGGAACGACAGTTGGGACTGGGACGAGATGAACGCGCCCATGCTGGTCGACTACACCTGGCAGGGTCGGCCGGTCAAAGGGTTGTTCAAAGTCTCGCGCAACGGCTATCTCTATTGGCTCGAGCGTCTGGCCAACGGCGGTATCGGCTTCGTCCACGCCAAACCTTACGTCTATCAAGACGTCTTCGCCTCGATCGATCCCAAGACCGGTCGGCCGACCTACCATCCCAACAAAGTCCCGGGCACGGGCAAGAAAGCCGAGTTCTGCCCCTCGCTGTGGGGCGGCAAGGACTGGCCCTTCGAGGCCTTCAATCCGCATACGCGGATGGTCTACATCCCGGCCAACGACAACCATTGCGGCTATCTCGAGGGTAAGATCCAAGAGTACGTCGCCGGCAAGTGGTGGACCGGCATCGACATCCCCGACATCGGCTTCACCGTGAAGAAGGACGCCAAGTCGTTCGGCGAGATCCAGGCCTGGAACATCGACACCGGCGAGAAGGTCTGGACCGTGCTGTATCCGAAGTCGATGAACTGGGGCTCGATCCTGACCACCGCCGGCGGGCTGGTATTCAACGGCGGCACTCAGGACCGGATGTTTCGGGCCTATGACGCCGTCACCGGCGATCTTCTCTGGCAGTTCAAGACGAGCTCGGGGATCATCGCTCCGCCGGCTACCTACATGATCGACGGGATCCAATACGTCGCGGTGCAGGCGGGCTGGGGTGTGGACCCGCAGTTCCAACAGGGACTGCTCGCCAACTTGATCCCGGGCTGGCCCAAGGCCACGACCGAGGGCGGCGTGCTCTGGGTCTTCGCCTTGCAGCGGTGAACCGTGCGATCGGGGCGGCGGCGAGCCGCCCCGATCCCCTGCGTCGGGAGAACGGGAGCATGCGCAAGCTCGCGATCTCGCTGGGAGCTTCCTTCGCCCTGATGCCGGTTCTCGTCTTCGGACCACTCGGGGCGGAGGAGAACGCGCCCATCGTCGTGCGCGTCGAGGACGCGCGGGGGCCGGTGGGACGGCCGGCCGAACTCGTGGCCAGGCTGTCGATCAAAGAGGGCTACCGCTTCATCGAGCCGCAACCGCGCGGCAATCGCGTGATCGAATTGTCTTCCGCCGATGGGGGCGTGAGCTTCGCACGGCGGGTCTTCCGCGGCCGCATCGAAGGCGATTCGATCGTATTCAGGCTCGAGGTCACGCCGATCAGGCCCGGCGCGCATCCCATCAACGGCGTGTTCCGCGTGAGCTACGTCACCGACCAGGGCGATTCCTGGCATCTGCGGCACGTCTCGCTGCCGCTCGTCGCCACGGTCACGGGAACGGAGTAACCGCCCGAGGGGGCGACGCGCCCCGCCCGCCCGGGCGTTCGAACGACGAAGAAGGGGGGAGGCCGGCGCAACGGCGGGGTCGGTGCTCCCCGAACGGACCGGGGCTGGGCGCGGCCCCGGAACGGCTCCGCCGAGAGGAGGCGTCGGGATGGCGATCGGTTTTCGGCTCAACGGCCGGGAGGTGCGCGTCGACGCGCCCGGAGACATGCCCATCCTTTGGGCGCTGCGCGACATCTTGAACCTCACCGGCACCAAGTACGGCTGCGGGATCGGCGCGTGCGGCGCGTGCACGATCCACCTCGATGGCAAGGCGGTCTTGGCCTGCGTGGTGCGCCTTCAGGAAGTGGCCGGGCGCGAGGTGACGACGATCGAAGGCCTCGATCCCGACGGGAACCACCCCGTCCAGCGGGCCTGGGCGCAGCTCGGCGTGCCGCAATGCGGCTATTGCCAGACCGGGCAGATCATGCGCGCGGCCGCGCTTCTCGCGGAAAAGAAGAATCCCACGGATGCCGAAATCGACGAGGCGATGGCCGTGAACATCTGTCGCTGCGGCTGCTACCAGCGCATTCACGCGGCCGTGCGTCTCGCCGCCACGGGAGTGTGAGACGATGCAGCTCCGGAGCTTCGTCGAACTCGGGGATCTCCGCGGCTCGATGCCGGCGTCGGCGGTGCCCGCGGCCCCGACTTTCCTCAACGTGAGCCGGCGTGCGTTTCTGGAAGCGCTCGGGCTCTCCGGTGCCTTCGTGCTCGCCACCGCATCGGCCGCGCGCGCGGCCGAAACCTGGCCCACCGGTGGCGACGCCATGCCCCACGGGCTCGTCATCGATCCGAAGGTCTTCGTCGCGATCGCACCCGACGGCACGGTGACGATCACGGCCCATCGCTCGGAGATGGGGACGGGCGTGCGTACGAGCCTGCCCATGGTGTTGGCGGACGAGATGGGCGCCGATTGGGCCAAGGTGAAGATCATCCAGGCCCCGGGCGACGAGCCCACTTACGGCAACCAGGACACCGACGGCTCGCGCAGCATGCGGCATCACATCCAATCCATGCGCCTGATGGGGGCGGCGGTGCGGATGATGCTCGAGCGAGCGGCGGCCGGAGCCTGGGGCGTGCCGGTCGAGCGCGTCGAGGCGCGCGTCCACGAGGTGGTCGAAAAGGGCGGTACGCGCCGCGCGGGCTACGGCGAACTCGCCAAGGCGGCGATGGATCTCCCGGTGCCGGCGATCAAGGACATCGTGCTCAAGCCCGAAAGCGCCTTCCGCTACATCGGCAAGGGCGTGCCGCTCTACGACATGAAGGCGATCGTCACCGGCAAGGCGATCTACGGCACCGACGTCCGCTTGCCGGGCATGCTCTTCGCGGTCGCGGTCCGGCCGCCCGTGTACGGTGGCAAGGTCAAGTCGTTCGATGCACGCGCCGCCAAGGCGGTTCCGGGTGTCGTCGACGTGATCGAGATCCCGGGCACACCGGAGCCCGCGGCCTTCATGCCCATGGGCGGTGTGGCGGTCGTCGCCAAGACGACCTGGGCGGCGTTGCAGGGGCGGGAGAAGCTGAAAGTCGAATGGGACGACGGGCCGAACGCGTCTTACGACAGCGACGCCTACCGCAAGCGGATGAGCGAGATCGCCGCTCGACCGGGCAAGGTCGTGCGCAACCAGGGCGATGTCGAAAAAGCGCTCGCCGCGGCCGCGAAGGTGATCACCGCCGAATACTATCAGCCGCACATGGCGCACGCGACGATGGAGGTTCCGAACGCGACGGCGGTTGTCAAGAACGGGCGCTGCGAGTGTTGGGCGCCGGCGCAGTCACCCTATGCGGTGCGTAAAGACCTCGCGAAGTTCCTGGGTCTGGACATCAAGGACGTCACGGTCCACGTCACCCTGCTCGGTGGCGGGTTCGGGCGAAAGTCCAAGGGCGATTTCGCGATCGAGGCCGCCTATCTCTCCAAGGTGTTGGGCGGCGTCCCGGTCCAGATGATGTGGACCCGCGAGGACGACATCCGCCACGGCTATTACCACACGACCTCGGTCGAGCGGATCGAGGCCGGTATCGACGACAAGGGCAAGGTGATCGCCTGGCGGCACCGGAGCGTGGCGCCCACGATCCTCTCCACCTTCGCTCCCGCCGAGTACCAGTTCCCGATCGAGCTCGGGATGGGTTTGGTGGACAACCCCTTCGACATCCCCAACATCCGGTGCGAGAACGGACCCATCAAGAACCACGTGCGGATCGGCTGGTTCCGCTCGGTCTCGAACATCCCGCGCGCCTTCGCGGTCCAGTGCTTCGTGGCCGAGCTCGCGCACGCACTCGGGCGCGACCACAAGGAGTTCCTGCTCGAACTGATCGGCCCGCCGCGCAAGCTCGATCCTCTGGAGATGGGGATCGAGGGGGAGCTCTGGAACTACGGCGATCCGTACGAAGTCTTCCCGATCGACACCGGGCGCTTGCGGGCGGTGGTCGAACTCGCCTGCGAGAAGGCGGGCTGGGGGCGGAGGATGCCGCCGCGCTCGGGTTTGGGGCTCGCCGTGCACCGCAGCTTCTTGACCTATGTTGCGAGCGTCGCCGAGGTCGTAGTGGAGAAGGACGGCACGGTGCGGATCCCGCGCATCGACACGGCGGTGGATTGCGGCTTCCCCGCCAATCCGGAGCGGATCGCGGCGCAGTTCGAGGGGGCCGCGGTCATGGGCATGACCTTGTGCTTCCATTCGGCCGTGACCTTCAAGAACGGCCGCGCCGAGCAGTCGAACTACCACGACTACGAGATGGTGCGGATGACCAACTTCCCGCGCGAAGTCCGGGTCCATATCGTGCCGCATCGTTACACCACGCCCGCGACCGGGGTGGGGGAGCCCGGCGTGCCGCCGATCGCTCCGGCCATCGCGAATGCGATCTTCGCCGCCACCGGCAAGCGCATCCGCGAGCTCCCGATCGACACGAGACTGTTGCGCGAGGCCTGATTTCCGTTCCCGCTCGGGACGGTGGAGGCGCCGGTCGCCCGGCGCCTCTTTCGTTCGTGCCGACGGGTCTCGCAGGGCCAGCGGCGAGCCGAGCCGACCGAACTCGCGGCAGCGCGCACTTCGGGCTCGGTTGCGCGACAAAGGGATCGGGTTGCAGCCGAGAGCGTGTTCTGGAAGGCTATACGGTGTGAGGGAACGGCCGCTCCGGCGATGGCCGTATCGCGAGAGGCGGTCGAGGCAGAACAGAAAGAATTCAGCGGGAGGGTCCGATCCTCGGGCGTCTCTGCCATCCGGACCGGACAAAACCGCCCGGGAGCCCGACAGGGCGAAGACTTCGAGCGAACCGGAGCGCGGAGCCGACCTGCGGAGGCAACGGCCGCCCGGGCATCGGTTCCAGCTCGTGTTCGCGGATACCTTCGTCGAGCAAGTGCACCGTCTGCCCAACGAGGTGAAGAAGCTCGTCGAACGCAAGGTCACGCCGTTTGCCATGAACCCCGACGCATGGGGATACAACAACGAGCGTCTCAGTGGACCTGCTAAGGACAACGGTTGATACAGCTTTCGTGTCGATCGCGAGTGGCGTGTCATCTACGGTATCATCGGCTGCACCGTTCACCTCCACTGGGTCGATCGGCACGACGATGCGTATCGCTGGGCCGAAAGACACAAATTCACGCCGCACCCGGTAACAGGCGCAGCTCAGGTCTACGAAGTCCCGCCTCTCGCCGGTACGCGACAGCCGGAAACGCAGGTTCCTCGGGGAGAGGAACCTCCTGCGGAAGTCGGCCGTCCCGTCGTTTCCGAGGCGGCCCTCGGCGACGTCGCTGCAGGATCGGGGACGATCATTAGGGCGTCCGCCGAGAGCGAGAACCAGCCGACTGCACCTGATCGGCGGCTTTTCGCCGACGAAAGCGACGAATATCTCGAGGCATTGGGTGTACCGAGGGTCTGGATCGAAACGGTCAAATCTCTGCGATCGAGCGAAGATCTCATCCAGCTGATCGGAAAGATTCCGGACGAGGCTTGGGAACGCCTCGTCGATCTCGCGAACGGCGAGCGAGCACCTGCCCACTCGCAACGGTTGCTTCTACATACGGTTGATCCGTTTGAGCATCCGGATTCGCGTCGGCGATTTGTCAAGATCAAAGACGAGGTCGATATTCGCCGCCTTTTCTCGGATCGTTGGCAACGATGGCAAATCTTCCTCCATCCCTCCCAGCGAGCGGTGGTCGAGGCGGAGTACAGCGGCCCGGCACTGGTTAGCGGCGAGGCGGGCACGGGCAAGAGCGTGATCGCCGTCCACCGTGCCGTCTGGCTGGCGCGTCGGTCGGAAAGGGCACGGATCCTTTTAACGACGTTCTCGAAGAAGCTGGCGAAACGCCTGGCGCAGCTGGTCGAGCAGCTTCTGGTAGGAGAGAGAGCGAGCGAAGGATCGAAGTCGTTAACATCGACAAAAAGCTCAGGCAGCTGGCCTGCCAGTACTTAGGTAATTTAAATTTTGTCGAACAAGATAGACTATCGGAGATGCTGCGCGCATCAGCCGAACGCGAAGGATTCGGCAAAGAGAAGTCGGCTTTCATCCAGGCCGAGTGGGAGCGAGTCATCGATTTTTGGGGGATCGACACCGAGGATGAATACGTCGAGGCGTCGCGCGAGGGGCGTGCAGTGCCGCTCTCTTCGTCCGCGCGGCGCCGACTGTGGCCCGTGTTCGCGCGAGTGATAGAAGAACTTCGCGACCAGGGCTGCGATACTTGGTCGAGATTGGCCGCGAAGGTGGCTGCCGCACTGGAGCGCAGCGGATGGCACCCGTTCGATCACGTGATCGTCGACGAGGCTCAGGACTTCGGACCACAGCAACTGCGAGTCGTTCGCCTGCTCGTGGCGCCGGGACGAAACGACATTCTTCTCCTCGGCGACTGGGGGCAGCAGATTTACAAGCCTCGGTTCTCCTGGATGTCTCTCGGTATCGATGTGCGGGGGCGATCGACTCGGTTGAAGGTATGTTATCGAACGACATGGCAGATCTTGCGCTTCGCGGACCGAATTTGGTTCGCGAACGGACCGAACGAGCCGGAGAACGCGAGAGACGGCCTCGCCGTGTGCGACGGGCCGGTTCCGATCGTGAAAGGCACGCGGATCGTACCCGAGCAAATCGAGGTCGTAGCGAAGTGGCTCGAATGTTGTCGGAAGCGTGCAATTCTTCCAGAGCATATCGCAATTGTGGCTCGGACCAAAGCGATCCTTCGGCAGATCGGCGAGCCTGCTGTTTCTTATGCTGGTCTGCAATTCACATATGAAGTGGACGAATATGTACATGATCGCGGTAGGGTATCTCTTTTGACGATGCATGACGCAAAAGGAATGGAATTTCGCGCGGTTGCCGTCGTCGGGTGCTCGCGAGAGTATGTGCCGCTCATTTCTGCGATGCGGCAGGCCGAACGCGCAAAGGAGACGGAGGATGCACTGAGGCGCGAACGCAACCTCCTGTACGTCGCGCTGACCCGCCCTCGCGAACTCTTGCTGATCACGTGGTCGGGAGAGCCGAGCGTTTTTCTGAAACCGGTGCTGTAGTTCGATCGGCTCGGTCCGCATCACGTCTGGCAGCAGGCGGAGCTTCGGCCGGCGGCCGGCAAGAGCCGAGCCGCGGCCGGCGAGAGGCGGCGCTCCGAAAGTCCGAATGGTGGGATGTCGGAAACCGAGGTCTCGTGAGGCAGAGTTCGGCCAAAAAGCGGTCACGACCTTCCTGCGACATCTTTCAGGGGCCCGTTCTCGGCGTTCGGCGCGACGATCGACGAACGAGCGCCGCTCGGGCGGCTCTCGCGCTACCGCAGAGACGGCGGTTCGAGGAGCCGAGGAGGAAGGCCACCCGTTCGCGCCCTTGCGGTCGTCGTCGGGCGACCGCGCCGTCGGCCAGAGTGGGCGATCGAGGCCGGGACCGTGCCCGGATCCGTAGCTGCCAGCGGAGCCTTCTCGATCGAGGCAGCGGGCGAGCGGCCGCCGTCGACCGGGGTTGCTCCATGCCGGCCGATCGATGAGCCGGCAGGGCACGGTCCGTCGGATCGTCGAGAATGGCTTCTCGCTTCAGAACGCGCGCCGTGACGAGCGAGCGCTCCTCTGCTCGCGGCCGCCAATGCTCCCGGGCGCAAGGAATCGCCAAGAGGCTGCCGGCCGCGTGCTTTCGCGCCGCAGCGGCGTCCCCTACGATCCCGCCGCACGGGTTGTCGGGGGGTGGCGTGGAACAGCTGATCGAGACGGCGATTTTCTTGCTCGTGCTCTTCTCGCTCCTGGGCTCGGGGGTGTGGATCGGGCTGGCGCTGTTGGGCGTGGCGCTGGTCGGCATGTGGCTCTTCACCACGCGTCCGGCGGGCGACGCCATGATCACCACGATCTGGACCGTCTCTTCTTCCTGGACGCTCACCGCTCTGCCGTTGTTCATCTGGATGGGCGAGATCCTCTTCCGCACCCGTCTGTCCGAGGACATGTTCCGCGGGCTCGCACCCTGGGTCGCGGGCCTGCCGGGCAGGCTTTTGCACACGAACATCGTCGGCTGCACGATCTTCGCCGCGGTGTCGGGCTCCTCCGCCGCGACCTGCGCCACGATCGGCAAGATGACGATCCCCGAGCTCGCCAAGCGCGGCTATCCCGAGGGCATGACGGTGGGCTCGCTCGCGGGTGCGGGCACGCTCGGGCTCATGATCCCGCCTTCGCTCACCATGATCGTCTATGGTGTCTCGGTGAACGAATCGATCGCTCAGCTGTTCATGGCCGGTATTCTGCCGGGGCTGGTCTTGGCGGGATTGTTCATGGGTTACGTCGTGATCTGGTCGATCTTGCGCAAAG
Organism: Geminicoccaceae bacterium; assembly: GCA_025062095.1. Classification (GTDB taxonomy): domain Bacteria; phylum Pseudomonadota; class Alphaproteobacteria; order Geminicoccales; family Geminicoccaceae; genus JANXAZ01. Next base: position 43,465 of record JANXAZ010000006.1, on the reverse strand, counting down.
AGACACTGCCCCCCGAACCGGCTCTGCCGCTGCGCGAGCGGATCGCCGCCGCGCGTTCGCTCCTCCCGGTTCTGGGGCTGATCCTGGCCGTGCTCGGCTCGATTTACACGGGCGTGGCGACCGCCACCGAAGCGGCGGCGCTGGGCGTGGGCGGCGCCTTGCTCATCGCCTGGGCGCAAGGAGCGCTCAGCTGGGAGAGCTTCGCCGAGAGCCTCATGGGGGCGGTGCGCACCTCCTGCATGATCGCGCTCATCCTCATGGGCGCCGCTTTTCTCTCCCTGGCCATGGGGTTCACGGGAATCCCGCGCGCTCTCGCCGAAACCATCGCCCGGTTGGAGCTTTCGCCGGTGGCGCTCATCGCCGCGCTCACCGTGTTCTACATCGTCTTGGGCTGCTTTCTCGACGGCATCTCCACGATCGTGCTGACGATGGCGGTCATCGAGCCGATGATCCGCGCCGCGGGGATCGATTTGATCTGGTTCGGTATCTTCGTGGTCGTGGTCGTCGAGATGGCGCAGATCACCCCGCCGGTGGGGTTCAATTTGTTCGTACTCCAGGGCATGACGGGTCGTCAGATCACCTGGATCGCCCGCCACGCGCTACCGTTCTTTCTCCTGATGGTGGCGATGGTCGGTCTTCTGTTGCTCTTTCCCGGCCTCGCCACCTGGCTTCCGTCCCAGATGCGCGGCCCGAGCTGAACCGCGCGCCGAATTTCCATTCCGCCCACGACAGGCCGGCGCTGTCGGATGCTCGTCGGCCGGCGCGCGCGGCGCTATTTCTCGCCACGATGACCGCGGGCCCGTTCGACGCTCGGCTCTTGCGCCGCCGTTTGGAGCGGCGCGTCCCGCCTTTCGATCCCCTGCTGCGCGATGAGATCGCATGGCGCCTCGTCGACCGCTTGGCCTCGATGCGGCGACGGTTCGAGCGGGTGCTCGAACTCGCGGCGGTCGACGACGCGCTCGAGCGCGCGATGGCTCGCGCCGGGCTTCCGCCCTTTCCTTTCCACGTCAAAGCGGCCCCCGCGCCCGCCCCGCGGGCCGTCGCGGGCCCGAGCGTGCTCGCCGATCCGGAATTCCTCCCGTTCGCGGATGCCGGCTTCGATCTCGTGATCGCCGCGGGCGGGCTCCACTGGTGCAACGATCTTCCCGGGGTCCTCGTCCAGATTCGCGCCGTGCTCGGTCGCGACGGGCTTTTCCTCGCCGGCTTTCCCGGCGGCGCGACGCTCGTCGAGCTGCGGACCTGTCTCGTCGAGGCGGAACTCGAGCTCACCGGCGGGGCGAGCCCGCGCGTGGCGCCGATGGTCGACCTCGCGGACGCGGCGGCGTTGCTCCAGCGCGCGGGCTTTTCTTCCCCCGTGGCCGATCTCGAGCGCGTCGCGCTCGCCTACCGCGATCCGGCGCGCTTGCTCGCCGATCTGCGGGCGATGCGGGAGAGCGCGGCCTTCGCCTCCGAGCTCAGACGCCCGCTGCGAGGCTCGGTCGTGCGGCGGGCGCTCGAACTCTACCGCGAACGGTTCCGCGGGCCCGAGGGTACCCACCCGGCGACGCTCGACCTGGTCTTCCTCGCCGGGTTCGGCGGCCGGCCCGAGCCTCGCGAGGGGCGGAGCGTCAGGAGGGCCTGAGATCGGCGCGACGGTCCTCGTTCCGCCGGCGCCCCAAGCGCTCCTCGAGCCAGGCGCACGCATCCGGGTCGAGGGCGAGGCCGGGATCGATGGGCCGGACCTCGAACCAGACGACCTCGGGTACGCCGCTCTTGCGATCGGGGTAGAGGTAGAGATCGAGGGCGCAGCCGTCGATGTCGTGCCGCTGATAGACGGCTTGTCGCTCTTGGCGCTGCAGATCGGGCGCGCCGAGCAAGGCGTCCACGGCGTCGGCGCGCATACCCACGAGCTGGACAGGCGTCGGACGGCTACGCAATTTCGCCGCGAGCACGGAACCGGGACGCTCCGGCTGACCGGGTTCGGGTGCGAGCGTACATCCGCCTATCGCGAGTGCTGCGAGCACGCAAACGTTCTCGCGCCACCCCTGCCGGAGCGCCATCGTGAACACGACCCCACCCGACCGCTCGAACCGGTCGGATCATATCAGAGAGAGCGATCGTCTCGAAGAGCCGATCAGCTCTCGAGCATCGAAACGCTGCCGGAGAGGCGGCCGCCGCGCTCGATCTCGAGCTCCCCGTAGCGGACGTTGCCCTGGACGCGGCCGGTCGAGCGGATCAACAGGCGCTTGCGCACCGTGAGATCGCCTTCGTAGACCCCGCTGATCTCGGCCTCTTCGACCTCGGCCTTGCCGTTGGTGAACCGACCGGTCTCGGTGATCTCGATCGCCCGGGTCTCGTTGAGCGTGACCTGCACGCTGCCCTCGACGACCAGCCGATCGCAGGCCGTGATCTCGCCCGAGAGACTGATCCCTTGGCCGACGATCAAGCGCTTGCCCTCGCTCTGGGCGGGCGCGGAGCTCTTCGCGGGCTCCGCGGCGGAACTCGGGCTCGGAGCCGCGGGACCGGTGGGCAGATCGACGGTGCGTCGGGGAAGTTCGGGCTGCACGGATAGATTCTCGCTCGCAGAACGCGGGAAGGGCTGCTCGAGACCTCGGTCGCCGGTCGGTGGCCGGGCAAGCTCGGTGTCCTTCCTGCGGAACATGACGCGCTCCCCTCTGGCTCGCGGAGACCGGAACGACAATCCCTCGCCTCGGGCCGTGAGGTCCGGCCCTGCGCGTCGCGACGATTAATCCCCGCCGGCCGGCGAGGCAAGAGCCGAAGGGCGGGGCGAGCGGGCATCTTGCCCGTGCCGCGCGCGAACTCTATCGCCCGATCGGAGCGCTTCGATCGAAGGGGATCGATCCTTGTCGCGCCTTCCGACCCGCCCCGAGACACCCTTGGACGTCCTCGGTATCGGCAACGCCATCGTGGACGTCTTGGCCTATGCCGAAGACGCCTTGCTCGAGGAACTCGGCCTCGTCAAAGGAGCGATGACGCTCGTCGACGAGGAGCGCATCGAGGCCCTGTACCGGCGCATGGGGCCGGCGCGCGAGGTATCCGGCGGATCGTGCGCGAATACCGTCGCCGCGCTGGCCGGCCTCGGGGGCAGAGCCGCCTTCATCGGCCGGGTCAAAGACGACGAAATGGGAAAGGTGTTCGCGCACGACATCCGGAACGCGGGCGTGCTCTTCCGCTCGCGTCCGGCCAGCGACGGTCCGGCCACCGCCCGCTGCCTCGTGTTCGTGACGCCCGACGCTCAGCGCACCATGCAGACTTATCTCGGGGCCTGCGTGGAACTCGGACCGCAGGACGTCGAAGAAGAGCTCGTCGCGGCCGCGGCCATCACTTATCTCGAAGGCTATCTCTGGGATCGGCCGGAAGCCAAGGCGGCGTGTCGCAAGGCGGCGGCGATCGCGCACGCGCACGGGCGCCAAGTGGCGCTCACTCTTTCGGATCCTTTTTGTGTCCGGCGCTGGCGCGAGGAGTTCCGCGCCCTGGTCGAACGCGAGGTCGACATCCTCTTCGCCAACGAAGCCGAGATCACCGCGCTCTACGAGACGACGAGCTTCGACGAAGCGCTGCAGCAGGTACGCCGCGAGGTCCCCTTCGCGGCTCTGACCCGCGGCGCGAAGGGCTCGGTGGTGGTGCGCGGGGAAGAAGTCCACGTTATCGACGCCGCGCCCGTCGCACGGTTGATCGACACCACCGGTGCCGGAGATCTTTACGCGGCCGGGTTCTTGAGAGCTCTCACGCTCGGGCTCGATCTCGGCGCTTGCGGCCGGCTCGGCTCCCTGTGCGCGGCGGAGATCATTCAACAGTTCGGAGCGCGCGCCGAACGGCCGCTCGGTCCGCTCCTCGACCGGCTGCGCTGAATTTTCGTGTGCGCGGCCGCGGCGGGACGTCGCGCGCCGCGACGAGGGCCTCGAGCGTCGCGATCGACCGGGCGAACGCGGCGGCGCGTGGTGCGGACATTCGCCGGAGCGCGAGCGCGACCGCATCCGGGTCGAGCGCGCGGAGCCGAACGAGAGCTTCGAAGAGGCGATCGCGGCGGCGATCGGCGCGCATCGGGTTCATGGAGCGGTTCCCCGGAACTGCACTCGGGCCGAGCACCCGTTCGCACGGGTGCGCGGGCTTCGGGGTGATGCGGATCACAAATGCCTCGCGGGCGGCGGACCGGGCGGTCGCGAGTTCAGGCAGGGGCGGCTCGCGTGCGCTCGAGATCGGGCAGGAACCAGACGAGCAAGCCGATCGCCGGGGTCAGAGCGACCCCGGCGAACACCGCTTCGATGGAGAAGAGATCGGCGAGAAAACCGAGGACGGCGGCGGCGATCCCGCCCATGCCGAACGCGAAGCCGAAGAAGAACCCCGCGATCGTGCCCACCCGGCCGGGTAAGAGCTCCTGGGCATAAACGACGATCGCCGGGAAAGACGAGGCCATGAGGAAGCCCGCGAGCACGGCGAGGAAGCCCGTCGCCGAAGGGCCGAGAAAGGGCATCGCGACCGTAAAGGGAAGCACGCCCGCGATCGAAAGCCACAAAACGGCTTTGCGGCCGATGCGGTCGCCCAAGGGGCCACCGAAGAACGTTCCGGCAGCGGTGGCGGCGAGAAACGCGAACAGCTGGATCTGAGCGTCACTCACGCCGAACCCGAAACGATGCATGAGGTAGAAAGTGTAATAGCTCTGGAAAAACGCCGTGTAGGCGTTTTTCGACAAGGTGAGAGCGCACAAGACGATCAGCGCCGCGACCACCGCGCGCTTGCCGAGGGGAGGAGCAGGACGACCCGGCGGGGAAGCCCGTCGGCGCTGCTCTTCGAGATGCGCCGCGTACCAACGCCCGACGCCGAACAGCAAAAGGATCCCGAGCAGGGCCAAGAGGACAAACCAGGCGACGTGCGCCTGGCCGTTCGGAGCGACGATCAGCGCCACGAGCAGCGGTCCGAGCGCCTGGCCGGAATTCCCGCCGACCTGGAACAGCGACTGGGCGAAGCCGAAGCGGCCGCCCGAGGCGAGCCGGGCGACGCGCGAGGCTTCGGGATGGAAGATCGAGGATCCCACCCCGATCGCCGCCGCCGCGAGCAAGAGCGAGGCGAAGCCTCCGGCCCCGGCGAGAAGGGCGATCCCGAGGGTCGAAGCGGCCATTCCGAAGGGAAGGGAGAAGGGCATCGGCCGTCGGTCGGTCCAGGCACCGACGAAAGGCTGGAAGACCGAGGCGGTGAGCTGAAAGACCAGGGTGACGAGGCCGATCTGAGCGAAACTCAGACCCAGAGGATCCTTCACGAGGGGATAAACGGAGAGAAGTACCGATTGCAGCGTATCGTTCACGAGGTGGCCGGCGCTCACCGCCAAGAGGATCGGAAAGCCGCCGGTGGCGGCGATCCGGGCCGGTCCGATGCCCGTGGTTGCCATGGGCGCGAGCTCCCTCGTCGCCCGCTACCCCTTGCGCCCGCGGCGGGGGCGGGGCAAGGGCCGTCGCGGCATGGCGCCCGTGCGCGAGGCCCTCCGATCCGGGAGCACCGCGATGCTGCCGATGGGCGAACTCGACCACCCCGAGATCCGCGACGCGGTTCGCCGACTGTGTGCGGATTTTCCGGGCAGCTACTGGCGAACCTTGGACCGCGAGCGGGCTTATCCCGAAGCCTTCGTGCGCGCGCTCACCGAAGCCGGCTGGCTCGCCGCGCTCATCCCCGAAGAATACGGCGGGGCCGGGCTCGATCTGTCGGCGGCCTGTGCGATCCTCGAGGAAATCCACGCCTCGGGCTGCAACGCCGCCGCGTGTCACGCGCAGATGTACACCATGGGCACCCTTTTGCGGCATGGTCGCGAGGAGCAGAAACGTCGCTGGCTGCCCGAAATCGCCGCGGGTCGTCTGCGCTTGCAGGCCTTCGGGGTCACCGAGCCGACCTCCGGCACGGATACGACCGCGCTCCGAACCACGGCGCGACGTCGACCGGAAGGCGGGTGGGTCGTGCACGGCCAGAAGATTTGGACCTCGCGCGCCGAATATTCGGACCTGATGATCCTGCTCGCTCGCACCACACCGAGGGAGGAGGTGAAAAAGCGCACCGAAGGGCTCTCCGTGTTTCTCGTCGATCTTCGTGAGGCGCGCGGCAGAGGTCTGGAGATCAGGCCGATCCGCACCATGATCAACCATGCGACGACCGAGATCTTCATCGACGGGCTGGTCTTGCCCGAGGACGCGCTCATCGGCGAAGAGGGCCAGGGGTTCCGCTACATCCTCTCGGGGATGAACGCCGAGCGGATCCTCATCGCCGCCGAGTGTCTGGGCGATGGCCGCTGGTTCTTGGAAAAGGCGACGGCATACGCCAAGGAGCGGGTCGTCTTCGGCCGGCCGATCGGTCAGAACCAGGGGATCCAGTTCCCCCTCGCCCGGGCCTATGCGCAGTTGCGGGCGGCCGCACTCGTCGTGCGCGAGGCGGCGCGTCTGTTCGACGAGCACAAGCCTTGCGGAGCCGAGGCGAACATCGCCAAGCTCTTGGCGGCCGATGCCTCGTGGGCGGCGGCCGAGGCTTGTCTTCAGACCTTCGGCGGCTTCGGCTTCGCCGAGGAATACGACATCGAGCGCAAGTACAGGGAAAACAGGCTGTACCAGATCGCGCCCATCTCGACCAATCTGATCCTCGCCTATCTCGGCGAGCACGTGCTGGGGCTACCGCGTTCTTATTGAACGATCGCGCGCTCCGACGGGCGATCGCGATCCGTCGTGCTTCACGGCGTGGCTTCGGCGAGGGCGCGCTCGTGCTGGCGCGTCCACAGCGCCGCGTAGAGGCCGCGGCGGGCCAAGAGCTGCTCGTGGGTGCCGCGCTCGACGATCCGGCCGCCGTCGAGGACCAGGATCTCGTCGGCATCGACCACGGTCGAGAGCCGATGGGCGATCACGAGCGTGGTGCGCCCGCGCGCGGCCTCGGCCAGAGCGGCCTGGAGCGAACGCTCGGTCAGGCTGTCGAGAGCCGAGGTCGCTTCGTCGAGGACGAGGATGGGCGGATTTTTGAGCACCACGCGCGCGATCGCGACCCGCTGTTTCTCGCCCCCGCTGAGCTTGAGGCCGCGCTCGCCCACGAGCGTGTCGTAGCCTTCGGGCAGGCTCGTCACGAAGTCGTGGATCTGCGCGACCTTGGCGGCCGCTTCGATCTCCGCGCGCGTCGCTCCGGGGCGGCCGTAGCCGATGTTCGCCGCGATCGTGTCGTTGAACAGGACCGTATCCTGCGGCACGAGGCCGATCGCCGAACGCAGGCTGGACTGGGTGACGCCGCGGATGTCCTGCCCGTCGACGAGGATGGCTCCCCCGGTGACGTCGAAGAAGCGGAACAACAATCGCACGATCGTCGATTTGCCCGCGCCCGAGGCACCGACGATGGCGACCTTGCGCCCGGCCGGAATGCGGAACGAGACGTCCTCCAAGACCGGGCGACGGGGATCGTAGGCGAAGCGCACGCCCCGGAACTCCACCGTTCCCTCGCTCAGCCGCAGCGGCCGCGCGTCGGGAGCGTCCTCGATTTCCGGTCGCAACTCGAGGAGGGCACCGACGTGCTCGAGATCGGTCAGCGACTGGCGCAGCTCGCGGTAGAGCACGCCCAGGAAGTTCAGGGGCAAGTAGAGTTGCAGGAGAAAGGCGTTGACGAGCACCACGTCGCCCACGGTGAGCTCGCCCGCGACGACGCCTCGAGCGGCGAGCGCCATGACGATCGTGACCCCGACGGCGATGATCGCCGCCTGTCCGGCGTTGAGGAAGGAGAGCGAAGCCTGGGCCTTGACCGCCGCGTCCTCGTAAGCCGCGAGCGCCCCGTCGAGACGCCGGGTCTCGTAAGCCTCGTTCGCGAACGCTTTGACGATCTCGTAGTTGATGAGGCCGTCGACCGCTCGGGCCGAGATTTCGTTGTCCTTCTCGTTCATCTCGCGCCGGAAGCGGTTCCGCCAATCGGTGGTGACGATCGTGAACACCGCGTACACGGCGACCGTGGCGAGCGTCACGAGGGCGAAACTCGGCGGGTAGTTCCAGACGAGCACGCCCGAGACGAGCAGGAGCTCCAGGACCACCGGGCCCATGGTGAAAAGCGCGGTGTGCAACATGAACCCGACGGCCTGCAGACCGCGGCTGATCGAACGCGCGACTTCGCCCGTGCGCCGCTCGAGATGCCAGCGCAAGGACAAGGCGAAGAGGTGCTCGTAGGTGCGGCGGGCGACGATTCGACCGCCACGCTCGGCCACCCGCGCGAACAGGCTGTCGCGCAGCTCGTTGAAGAGCGTGGAAGAAAGCCGCGCCGCACCATAGGCGAGCAACAGGGCGAGCGGGATCGCCTCCGGCCGAACCGCATCCGGCGGAGCCAGAGCGTCGACGACGCCCTTGAGCGCGAAAGGGGTGGCGACCGTCACGAGCTTGCCGGCGACCATGCAGGCCGCGGCCGCCACGACCATGAGCCGCAGCCCCGGTTCGCGCGGCCACAGATGGGGGAGCACGAGCTGCACCAGCCTCCGAGTGAGATCCGCTCGCGACCCCGGATGCGTCCGATCTCGTTCGCGCCCGTCCATTCCGTCTCCGTTTCGTCATGTTCGCGCCCGACCATAAGCCGCTCTCGTGCCCGCGGCCATTCGTCGGGCGCGCGCGACCCGCTCGCCCGTGCCCCGCTTGCGGAAGCGGAGTGCGATCCGTAATCGAAATGAGAACCGAAAAGGAGGAGGTGCGACGTGGCGGAGGCGCACCGGTCCATGCGCGACCCCGGAAGCGAAAGCTTCGATTACGTGATCGTCGGTGCCGGCACGGCGGGATGCGTGCTCGCCAACCGTCTCTCGGCCGACCCGGAAGCGCGCGTGCTCGTGCTCGAAGCGGGAGGCACCGAGAACTGGATCTGGTTCCACATCCCCGTGGGTTATCTCTTCGCTCAGGGCAATCCGCGCGCCGATTGGTGCTTCAAGACGGAGCCGGAGCCGGGCTTGAACGGGCGCGCGATCAACTATCCGCGAGGTAAAGTCGTCGGTGGTTGTTCCTCGATCAACGGTATGATCTACATGCGCGGGCAGGCGGCCGATTACGATCACTGGCGCCAGCTCGGCAATCCCGGTTGGTCGTGGGAGGAGGTTCTTCCTTACTTCAAGCGCTCCGAGGACCACGTCGACGGGGAGAGCGCCTTCCACGGCGCGGGCGGAGAATGGCGTGTCGAACGCCAGCGCCTGTCGTGGGAGATCCTCGACGCCTTCCGCGCCGCCGCGGCCGAAGTCGGGATCCCGATGCGCGACGACTTCAACACCGGCGACAACGAGGGGTGCGGATATTTCCAAGTCAACCAGCGCCGAGGCGTGCGTTGGAGCGCGGCCAAGGCTTTCTTGCGCCCGGTGCTCCATCGCCGCAACCTCGAGCTCCGCACACGAGCTCTCGCCTTGCGCCTGGTTCTCGAAGGGCGGCGGGTGGCGGGCCTCGAGTACCATTGGCAGGGTGAAATCCGTCGGGTGCTGGCCCGCCGAGAGGTGATCCTCGCCGCCGGTGCCATCGCCTCTCCCCATCTTCTCCAACTCTCCGGGATCGGACCGGGAGAACTCCTTCGCAAGTACGGCATCGAAGTCCGGCACGAGCTGCCCGGGGTCGGCGAGAACCTCCAAGATCACCTGCAGATTCGCACCGTGTACAAGGTGCACGGAGTTCCCACGCTCAACGAACGGGCGCACAGCCCCTTCTGGAAGCTGTGGATGGGGCTGGAATACGTGCTCTTCCGGCGCGGGCCCTTGACCATGGCGCCGTCGCAGCTCGGCGCTTTCGCCAAATCCGACCCGGCTTATGCCACCGCCAATCTCGAGTATCACGTGCAGCCGCTCTCGCTCGATCGATTCGGCGAGCCGCTCCATCGCTTCCCCGCGATCACCGCTTCGGTGTGCAATCTGCGGCCGACGAGCCGGGGTTTCGTGCGGCTCGTGAGCCCGGATCCCCGCACGCCGCCGGCGATCCAGCCGCGCTACCTTTCGACCGAGGAAGACCGCCGGGTGGCCGTCCAGGCTATTCGCCTGACGCGCCGGATCATGGCGGCGCGCGCGATGGCGCGCTATCGACCGGAGGAATATCGTCCCGGTCCCGACGTCCAGCGCGACGAGGATTTGGTGCGGGCGGCCGGGGATATCGCGACGACGATCTTCCACCCCGTGGGCACCTGCAAGATGGGCCCGCGCAGCGACCGCACGGCGGTCGTCGACGCCCGCTTGCGGGTCCACGGGCTCGCCGGGATCCGGGTCGTCGACGCCTCGATCATGCCCACGATCACCTCGGGGAACACCGCCGCTCCGGTGATCATGATCGCCGAGAAAGCCGCCGACATGATCCGGGAGGACGCGCGCGAGGCGACCGGCGGAGTCGCGCTGGAGATGGCGGCGTGATCGGCGGGACGCGCGCGAATCCTCGCGGCAAGGCCCAGGGGAGGTGGACGCATGGAGGTGGCGTGGTTCCTGATCGGGCTCGTCGTCGGCGCCCTCGGTGTCGGGTTCGTCTTGCAACGGCTATGCGATCGGCGGGTGCTCGAGACCGAAGAGCGGGTCGCAGCAGAGCTCGCGCGCGCACGCGCCGAGGCGCGGGAAGCCGACGAGGCGCATGCGGAAACCAAACACCAGCTGGTCGCGCTGCAGACACGCCTGCAGAGCCTCCAAGCCGAGCTCGAGCGGGCGCGCGAGGAAGCGTCGGCGGCGCGCCATCGCCTCGCGAGCCAAGAGGCTCTCGAGCGCGAACTCGCCGAGGCGCGCGCGACCATCGACAGGCTCGAGCGCGAAGCAGCCGCGGTGCGCCCGATGCCGCCTTCTCCTCCGAGCGCGGGTCCGGCCGAACCGGCGGCGCCGCCGAGCGCGAGCGGGGAGGCCGCGCTTCGCGCGGAGTTGCGGACGCTCGAGGCCAGGCTCGCGATGTTGCCGGCGGGCTCCTCGGCCGCCGAGGCTCTCAAACGTCGGCGTGCCGAGCTCAAAGCCGAGCTCGCCCGCTTACCTCGCCTCGTCGAATCGCACCCGCCGGTGCCGCGCGAAGAGCATCCCGTGGTCGCTCGCGAGGAGCCGCTGCCGGCGGTCGAGCCCGAACGAAAGGCCCCCGCCGAGGGTCCTCCGCCCCGCGACGACCTCAAGTTGATCAAGGGGATCGGGCCGGTTCTCGAGCGGCGCCTCAACGAGCTCGGGATCCGCACCTTCGCCGATCTCGCCGCTTTGACCCCGGAACGGGCGAAAGAGATCGACGCGGCGATCGAATTCCCGGGCCGGGTCGAACGCGAGCGCTGGGTAGAACAGGCCAAGGAGATCCTGGCCCGCCGCGGCCGCTGAGACCTCGCGGGGCCGACCCGCGCCGAGCCCTATTCCCGCTCGGGAGCCGGACGGGCGAGCAGCGCCGCGATCGCCGCATCGACCGAGGTCTCGCCGCGGACGACCTTGCGAACAGCATCGGTGATGGGAAGCTCGAGCCCGAGGCGGGCGGCCAGGACGCACGCGGCTTCGGCGGTGAAGGCGCCCTCGGCGAGGAGCTTTCCGGCACCGAGGAGCTCGTCCGGAGGCCGGCCGCGGCCGATCGCCCAGCCGAGAGAAGTGTTGCGGGAGGTCAGGCTCGTGGCCGTGAGCACGAGATCGCCCAGACCGGAAAGACCCATGAGCGTGGCTCGCCGGGCGCCGAGGGCTTCCGCGAGCCGCGCGATTTCGGCCAGACCCCGCGTGATCACCGCCGCGCGGGCGTTCTCGCCGAGGTTCTTGCCCATGACGATGCCGGCGGCGATGGCCACCACGTTCTTCATCGCCCCGCCGAGCTCGACGCCCAGGAGATCGTCGGTCGGATAGGCGCGAAAGGTCGGCCCGGCGAGCAGCCTCGCGACCTCGCGTGCGCGGGCACGGTCGGGAAAGGCGACGCTGACCGCGGTCGGCAGGCCGCGGGCGACTTCGGCCGCGAAGGAGGGACCGGAAAGAGCACCGACCTCCGCCGCGGGGCGAAGCGAACGAACGACCTCGCTCGGACGCGATCCGGTGCCGAGTTCGAGCCCTTTGCAGCAGAGCAGAAGCGTGCCCGCGGGGTGGGGCAGAGCGCCGACGACAGCCCGCAACGCCTGGGTCGGGACCGCCAGGAGCGCGAGTTCGACCTCGGCCAGCACGGCGGGATCCGAGCTCGCCGCGATCGCGTCGGGCAGAGGCACACCGGGCAGGTAACGGGCGTTCTCCCGCTCTTCGCGGATGCGCGCGGCGAGCCCCGGATCGCGAGCGACGAGCCACACCCGGTGTCCGAGGCGAGCGGCGTGTACGGCGAGCGCCGTTCCCCAGGCGCCGGCGCCGACGATACCGATCCGAGCCACGCGCGAACGCGCTCCGCTCAGCTGCTCGGGTCCGAAAGCAGGACCGAGACCGTGGTGCTCCCGAACAAGCAGATCCGCTCGAGACCGCACCAGGCGTAGGCCACCTCGGCCGCGGCTTCGCCCGTGGCGCCCGCGAGCACCGGCAGCCGCAGCTCGACCGGGTTCTGAAAATAGCCGCGATCCGGATCGACGATTTCGACCCGCGGCACGGCCGACCACGGTCCCCGAGGACCCGGAAGCGGCACGGCCTGGATGCCGGGATCGGCCACCAACTTCGCTCGTCCGAGCGGTGTCAGCCGGACGAGGAGCGCGCGTCGACCCCCCTCGTCTTCCAAGAACGCTTCGACGCGCACCGAGGCCGTCTCGGCCCGATCGAAAGGCAACAACCCGCCCAGCGAGCGATCGAGCGGCTGAGCATCGGCGGTACCGACGAGCGCAGCGAAAGCGAAACCGAGAGCGGCCGCCGCGATCATCCGATCCGCTGTCCCGTCTTGGCCCAATCGGCGAGAAAAGCCTCGAGCCCCTTGTCGGTCAAGGGATGGCGAACGAGCTGGCGCAGCACCGCGGGCGGCATGGTGGCGACGTGAGCGCCCAAACGCGCTGCTTCGACGACGTGCAGAGGATGGCGGATGGAGGCGACCAGGACTTCGGTGCGGAAGTTCGGATAGTTGCGGTAGATTTGAAGGATATCGGAGATCAACCGCATGCCGTCGTGGCCGACGTCGTCGAGCCGACCGACGAAGGGGGAAACGAAGGCGGCGCCCGCTTTGGCGGCGAGGATCGCCTGCGCGGGCGAAAAACACAGCGTGACGTTGACCTTCGCTCCCCGGTCGGCGAGGGCTCGGCAAGCTTGGAGGCCGGCCGGGGTGAGGGGCAGCTTGATGCAGACGTTGGGGGCGACCTCAAGCAGGCGCGAAGCCTCGCGCAACATGCCGGCGACGTCGGTGGCCGTCACTTCCGCGCTCACCGGGCCGGACACGAGCCGACAGATCTCTTCGAGCACCTCGAAGAAGGGCCGTCCCGTCTTGGCGACGAGCGAAGGGTTGGTGGTCACGCCGTCGACCAGCCCGGTGGCGGCGAGGTCGGCGATTTCGTGGACATCGGCGCTGTCGACGAAGAATTTCATGGAACGGCCCCCGCGCCGGGGCCGGTCGTCCGACCGGCCCGAGCGTCAATTCCTGTAGAAGCGACGCGGTTGGTAGCGTCCGTTCTGGAGTTTCTCGAACAGTTCGGGGACCTTGGGATGTTCGACCGGTCCCCCGTAAGGATCCGGTACCAGGTTCTGCTCGGAAACGTACGCGACGTAATAGGCATCGGCGTTCTCGGCGAGGAGATGGTAGAACGGCTGGTCTTTACGCGGCCGCACCTCCTCCGGGATCGCGTTGTACCATTCCTCGGTGTTGGCGAACTCCGGATCGACGTCGAAGATCACGCCGCGGAACGGGAACAGGCGATGCCGGACCACTTGGCCGATCGGGAATTTGGCTGTGCGGACACGAATCTTGTCGTTCATGGCCGACGACCTCGCAATCGAGCGGACGGGCGCGGCGGCGGGCGCCGCGCTCTCCCCGCCGAGGCTATGTGGCCTCTCCGTGACGGCGATTCCAGATCGGCACGCGCGGTCAGCCGTCGCGCAGGTTCTGGATCAGGCTCGAAGTGTCCCAGCGTCCTCCGCCCTTCATCTGCACCAGCCGATAGAACTGATCGACCAGCGCGGTAACGGGCAACGGCGCGCCGTTGCGGCGCGCCTCTTCCATCGCGATGCGAAGGTCCTTGCGCATCCAATCCACCGCGAAGCCGAAGTCGAATTTGCCCTCTACCATGGTCTTCCAACGGTTCTCCATCTGCCAAGATTGAGCGGCGCCCTTGGAGATGGTCGCGAGGACCTTGTCCGTATCGAGGCCGGCCTTGATCGCGAAATTGATCGCTTCGGCGAGGGCTTGGACGAGGCCGGCGATGCAGATCTGATTGACCATCTTGGTGAGCTGGCCGGCCCCGGGTCCGCCGATGAGCGTGATCTGTCGGCCGTAAGCGCGCATCACCGGCTCGGCCCGTGCGAAAGCCTCCTCCTCGCCGCCGCACATGATGGTGAGGATGCCGTTGACGGCACCGCTCTGGCCGCCGGAGACCGGGGCATCGATGAAGTGCTTGCCCTGGGCTTTGCAGGCCGCGAACAGCTCGCGCGCGAGATCGGCGGAAGCGGTGGTGTGATCGACGAGGATCGCACCCGGTGCCATGCCGGCGAGGATGCCGTCGGCACCGTAGACGACGGCGCGCACGTCGGGATCGTCGCCCACCATGCAGAACACGATCTCGGCTTCTCGTGCCGCTTCGCGCGGGCTGTGCGCCAGGGTGCCGCCGTATTGGGCGACCCAGGCTTCGGCTTTGGCCGGCGTACGGTTGAAGACCTTCACCTCGTGGCCGTGCCGGGCGAGATGGCCGGCCATCGGATAGCCCATGACCCCCAGTCCGACGAATGCGGTGCGCGCCATAGCCTCCTCCTCTTCAGCCGGGCGCGCAGGCTAGTGGCGCCACCGCCGGGCGACAAGCCGCGGGCGCGCGGCTCCGATCCGCTCCCCGCTGATCGAGGGCGCCGCGACGACGCGCGGGACCGCGAAGCGGCGGAGCAGCGAGGCTTGCAGTGCCGAAACGCTCGTCGTCGCGATCCGGGCCCGGCGCTCGAGCTGCAGCGGTCCAGCGAGCGGGCCGTACCGCCGCAGTCCTGCTTTCGGTGCCGGCGCGGCTTACGATCCCGCGCGGAGCCGCGCCGGCGCGCCGGCGGAGCCGACACCCGTCGGCGCGCGGGTCGCGGAGGCGCCTCTCGTCGGCCGAGACTGGCCGCGGCCGGGCCCGCGCGCTAGTTGGGCGAGCACCAGCGTCGAGGAGAGCCGGATGAGCGACTTCGCGAGCCCGCGTCGCGTCTATCTCGCCGACTACCGCCCGCCCGCCTTTCTCACGAAAAATGTCGAACTTTCCTTCGCGCTCGACCCCGAAGCGACGATCGTGACGAGCCGGCAATGGCTCGAACGCAACCCGCTGGCCGTCCCCGAAGATCGCGACCTCGTGTTGTTCGGCGACGAGCTCGAACTGCTGCGGCTGGCCGTGGACGGCCGCGAACTCGCCCCGAGCGAATTTTCCGTCCTCGAGGGAACGATGCGCGTCCCGGGGCTCGGAGAGGCCTGCACGCTCGAAGTCGTCACGCGCATCCGCCCGGCCGCGAACACCAAGCTCATGGGGCTGTATCAGACGCAAGGGATCCTGTGCACTCAGTGCGAGGCGGAGGGTTTCCGGCGGATCACCTGGTACCAGGACCGACCGGACGTGATGGCGCGTTTCCGCGTGCGGCTGGAAGCCGATCGCGCGCGCTACCCGGTTCTGCTCTCGAACGGGAACCCGATCGAAGCGGGCGAACTCGAAGGCGGCCGACATTATGTCGTCTGGGACGATCCCTTCCCGAAACCGTCCTATCTCTTCGCCCTCGTCGCCGGCGACCTCGCCTGTCTCGAAGACCGCTTCGTCACCAAGTCTGGCCGCCCGGTCGTGCTCAAGATTTGGGCGGATGCTCGACACATCGATCAATGCGAGCACGCCATGGCCTCGCTCAAGAAGGCTATGAAATGGGACGAGGAGGTCTACGGACTTGAATACGATCTCGATCTCTATCAGATTGTCGTCGTATCCGACTTCAACTTCGGGGCGATGGAAAACAAGGGGCTGAACATCTTCAACGCCTCGGCGGCACTGGCGCGCCGCGACCTGGCTACGGATGCCGACTTCCAGAACGTCGAGCGCATCATCGCTCACGAGTATTTCCACAACTGGACCGGCAATCGCATCACCTGCCGCGACTGGTTCCAACTGACCCTCAAAGAAGGCCTCACGGTTTTCCGCGACCAGCAGTTCGCCGCCGATATGCATTCGGCCGCCGTCAAACGCATCGGCGACGTGGTCCATTTGCGCGAAGTCCAATTCGCGGAGGACGCGGGGCCGCTCGCTCATCCCATCCGACCGGACTCCTATGCCGAGATCAACAACTTCTACACGGCCACTGTCTACAACAAGGGAGCCGAAGTCATCCGCATGCTCTACACGACGGTGGGGCCGGAGCGGTGGCGCCGCGGCATGGACACCTATGTCGCCCGCCACGACGGCGAGGCCGTCACGTGCGAGGACTTCGTAGCGGCGATCGGAGACGGAGCGGGCGAGGATCTGTCGCGGTTCTTGATCTGGTACCGTCAGGCGGGAACCCCGCTCCTCAAAGTCGAGCGACAATGGGACGCGCAGCGGGGCGCGCTCGTCTTGGATCTCGTCCAAGAGGTGCCACCCACACCCGGCCAGCCGACCAAAGAGCCGATGCCCGTCCCGATTCGCTTGGGTCTGCTCGGCAAGGCCAGCGGGAGACCGCTCCCGGTCCGTTTGGAGGGCGAAAACGAGCCGGCGGCAACGGAACGCGTGCTCGAGCTGTGCGCGGCACGCGCCCGATGGGTATTCATCGGGCTCGAGGAGGAGCCCGTGCCTTCGCTGCTGCGCGACTTCTCCGCTCCCGTTCGCCTCGAGATCGCGCTCTCGTCCGACGAACTGGCGCTGCTCTCCGCGTGCGATCCCGATCCCTTCTGCCGCTGGGACGCCGCCCAGACGCTGGCCACGCGATCTCTTCTCGCGGCCGTCGCCGCCTTCGGCGAACGATCGTGTGCGGTCGATCCCCGGCTCGTGGAGGCCTGGCGGGCGACAGTCGGCGACGAATCCCTCGATCCCGCCTTCCGGGCGCGTTACGCTCAGCTGCCCGGGCGATCCTACCTCGCCCAGCAGATGGTCGAGATCCGGGTCGATCCCTTGTTCGCCTCCTTGCGCGCTTGGCGGGAAGGGCTGGGAACTGCACTGAGAGAGCTGTGGCGGGAACTCTATGCGCGGCACGGGGCGATCGACGCGCGTGCTATCGACAATGCGACGATCGGCCGGCGGGCGCTCAAGAACACGGCCCTGAGCTATCTCGTCGCGGCGTTCGACCGGGAGGCCGAGGAACTCGCCCTCGAACAGTATCGTCGCGCCGGCAACATGACCGATCGCATGGCGGCGCTGCGGGCTCTC
Source organism: Geminicoccaceae bacterium (assembly GCA_025062095.1). Classification (GTDB taxonomy): domain Bacteria; phylum Pseudomonadota; class Alphaproteobacteria; order Geminicoccales; family Geminicoccaceae; genus JANXAZ01. The sequence goes on along the minus strand of JANXAZ010000006.1, from coordinate 26,089 downwards.
TGCGACAGCCCGTCTTCCGAGCGCGACGCGGTGCTCGAAGACTTCTACACGCTCTACCGCGAAGAAGCCCTCGTCGTCGACAAGTGGTTCGCGCTCCAGGCGGGAATCGAAGACGAGCGAGCGGTCGAGCGGGTCGAGCGGCTGCTCGCCCATCCCGCTTTCACCATGAGCAACCCCAACCGCGTGCGCGCTCTGCTCGGGACCTTCGCCGCGAGCAACCTTCCCGGTTTCCATCGCGCCGACGGCGCCGGTTATCGGCTGGTCATGGACCGGATCGTCGCGCTCGATCGCATCAATCCCCAAGTCGCGGCGCGGCTCGCGACCGCCTTCGGTCGCTGGCGACGCTACGAGCCCGCACGCCGCGCGCTCATGCGGGCCGAGCTCGAGCGGCTCGCCGCGACGCCCGGCCTGTCCAAGGACTGCGCGGACATCGCGAGCCGGGCGCTCGCCGAGTGAGCCCGGCGCGGAGCGCCGGACCGTCGGGGACGCGGCGACCGGTCGGCGACGGAGCCGCGATCCTCTCGTTCTTCGAGCGCGAAAGCCGGAAGTCGCGCCGTCCCGGATGCCACCGGCGCCTTTTCGCGCGGCGAACCTTTTCGGATGGAGCAAGTGCGACGGACCTTACGGCCCGCGGAGCCGGGCCGCGCGAAGCGCTGGCGGCCCCGAGCAGCGCTCAGGGACCCTCGCGGCTTCGGTCGCGAGTGCTCGACGCGCGCGGGAAGGACCGGCGGTCCTGTGCATCGAAACGATTCGGCTGGCGCTTCCTTGGCCAATAGGCGGATGGCGCGGGGCTCCGTGGCCCCGACCACGGGCTGCGTCGTTTTTCGTTTTCGGCCCTCCTGCCGCGCGCGAATTCGCGTCACCCTGCTCGGTCGGCCGCGTACCGTCTTTTTTCCGAGCACGATGCTCCGAGCGAACGGAAGTTCTTTTTTCTTTCGAGAAGCTTCCGGATTCGCACGCCGAAGGACCGGCCTTCCGCGTCGGATCGGTACCAGGCTCGGGGAAGATCGAAGCAGAGCTCCTGCTTCTCGCCGACACCGTGCGCGTCCTCGGAGTCTCCGCCGCGACGGACGTCTCGCCGCCTGTCCGGCGGGAAGCGGGAAAATCGCTGCGCAGCCGCGGCCTGTGGCGAAAAACCCGGGCAAGCGACATCGGGGGCAGGAGAGGCCGCCATCTGGACGGCTCGCGGCGGGCGGCCTATCCGGGGTCGGGGTGTCGCGAAGAAGGTGGAGGCCGGACCATGAAGGAGATCGGGCATTTCATCGGCGGCAAGACGGTCGCGGGTACGAGCGGCCGGTTCGGCCCGATCTTCGATCCTGCGATCGGCGAACAGACGGGGCGGGTGGCCTTCGCGAGCGCAACCGAGGTGGATGCCGCGGTTCGAGCGGCCAAAGAAGCACAGCCCGCCTGGGCGGAGCAGACCGTGCTCCGGCGGATGCGCGTGATGTTCAAACTCAAAGAAGTGATCGAGCGCAACGCCGATCGCCTCGCGCGTGCGATCACCTCCGAACACGGCAAGACGCTCGAGGACGCCCGCGGGGAGGTCCAGCGCGGCCTCGAGGTGGTCGAGTTCGCTTGCGGTCTGCCGCAGCTCCTCAAGGGCGAGTTCAGCCAGCAGGTCGGAACCGGGATCGACATCGTCTCGATGCGCCAGCCTCTCGGCGTGTGCGCCGGCATCACGCCGTTCAACTTTCCGGTCATGATCCCGCTGTGGATGGCGCCCCTGGCGATCGCCTGCGGCAACGGCTTCGTCCTGAAGCCGTCGGAGAAAGACCCGAGCGCGCCGATGATCCTCATGGAGCTCTTCCTCGAGGCGGGCGTGCCCGAGGGGCTCGTCAACCTCGTCAACGGCGACAAGCAAACGGTGGACGCGCTTCTCGCGCACCCGGATGTCGCCGCGATCTCTTTCGTCGGCGCGACGGCCACGGCCGAATACATCTATCGGACCGGAACCTCGTACGGGAAGCGCGTGCAGGCGCTCGGCGGTGCCAAGAACCACATGGTGATCATGCCCGATGCCGATCTGGACATGGCGGTGGACGCGCTCGTGGGCGCGGCCTACGGCTCGGCGGGCGAGCGCTGCATGGCGGTCTCGGTCGCGGTTCCGGTCGGCGACAAGGTGGCCGACGCCCTCATCGAGCGGCTGGCTCCACGCGTGCGTCAGCTCAAGATCGGACCGGGCACCGAGCCCGGCGTCGAGATGGGGCCGCTGGTGACGCGCGAGCACCTCGAGAAGGTGCGATCGTACGTCGATCTCGGCGTGAAAGAAGGAGCCGAGCTCGTCGTCGACGGGCGCGATTTCAAGATGCAGGGCTACGAGAACGGTTTCTATATGGGCGGTTGTCTGTTCGACCGCGTCACACCCCAGATGCGCATTTACAAAGAAGAGATTTTCGGGCCGGTGTTGAGCACCGTGCGCGCCAAGTCCTTCGACGAGGCGGTGGCGATGGTCAACGCCCACGAGTACGGCAACGGTGTCGCCATCTTCACCCGCGACGGCGATGCCGCGCGGACCTTCGCGAACGCCGTGAACATCGGGATGGTGGGGATCAACGTACCGATCCCGGTGCCGGTGGCGTTCCACAGCTTCGGCGGCTGGAAGCGCTCGCTCTTCGGCGATCACCACACCCACGGTCTCGAAGGCATTCGTTTCTACACCAAGCTCAAGGCGATCACGATGCGCTGGCCCACGGGCATCCGCGCCGGCGCGGAATTCGCCATGCCGCTGTTGCGGTGAGGGGTGACGAGTGCGGCCGATCCGGATCGTCTACGTCGCCCACGACGTCGCCGACGGACGGGTCCGCAACCGGTGCCGCCAGCTCCTCAGACTGGGCTGCTCGCTCCGGCTTTTCGGCTTCCATCGCGGGCGGGGGAAGGGCGATCCGGAGCTCCGTCCGGTCGTCTTGGCGCGAGCCGCCGATCGCGCCTTCGTGCATCGGGTCTTCGCGATCCTCGCGGGCATCCTCGCCTTCTGGCGCAACCGAGAAGCGCTGCGCGACGCGGACATCCTGATGGCGCGCAACCTCGAGCAGGCGGTCGTCGCTCTCGCCGTCGCGTGCCTCGCGCGCGTTCGCGCTCGTTTCGTCTACGAGGTCCTCGATCTCCACCCCCTCCAAACCGACGCCGGCCCGATCTCGGCCCTCCTCCGCGCCGTCGAGCGGCTCGTGTTGGCGCGAACCGCTCTCCTCGTCGTGAGCTCCCCTTGGTACGTGGAACGTTTTTACCGGCCGCGCATGGGCTATCGCGGCCCTTGGTTCCTCCTCGAGAACAAGCTTCCGGAGGAAGACGTCGCGGTCGCTCGCGAACGCGCGAAGGCGGCACGGCTGCCGCCCCGCCGTCCGGGACGTCCGTGGCGGATCCTCTGGCTCGGCTACTTGCGGTGCGAACGAAGCTTCGACATCCTCTCCGGCCTCGCGGCCCGGCGGCCGGACCTCGTCACCGTGGTCATCCGCGGCATCCCGCAAGGAACCGTCGCTCGCGAACTGGAATCGCGCGTTCGCGCCCTACCGAACGTCACTTATGGTGGGCCGTATCGACATCCCGACGAGCTCGGAGAGATCTGTTCGAGCGCCGACCTCGTGTGGATCGTCCACTACCAAGGGGGGTTGAACGCCAGGTTCGCCTTCGCCAATCGCATGTATGATGCGATCTGCTTCCATCGCCCGATGCTCGCGCTCGAGGGCACGGCGATCGCCGAGTTCGTCGCGACCCACGGCGCCGGCTGGGTGCTCGGGGAACCCGTTGCCGACAATCTCGAGCGGCTCCTCGAATCCCTCGACGAGGTGCGTTGGCGCGCGGTCGTGGACCACATCGCGCATTTGCCGGAACGGGTCGCGGTCGACACGGACGACCACGCGCGGTTGTTGGCTCGGCTGTTTCCGGACAGGTTCGCGCGGCCGGGCGCGGCCACCCCGTCGACCGAACTCGCACGAACCGATCAAAGCGCGCCTTCTCGCGCGAGCTCCCGCAACTTCGCCACGTGGTAGCGAGCCACCGCCGAGTTCGGATGAATACGAAGAGCCGCCTCGAAGGCCCGCAGGGCCTGCTCCTCGCGGCCGAGCCGCAAGAGTACGAGACCGAGGCTCGCGAGCGCTCCGAAATGGCGCGGCTCGAGCGCGAGGGTGCGGCGGATGTCGCGCAGCGCGGCCTCGTCGTCTCCCAGGATCCAGAAAAGCGTGGCGCGCCGGTTCCACCCCTCGGCGAAGTCCGGAAAGCGGGCGGTGAGCGCGTCGAACGCGGTCATGGCCGCGGCATAGTCGCGGTTCGCCATGGCGACGCTGCCGCGCTCCAGAAGGTCCTGCGCCTCGGGATCGTCGATCGTGCCCCAGATCGCCCAGATCCGCGCTTCGATGGCCCGCGCCGCGACCGCATCCGCTTTCTCGAGTTGGGCGAAGAGCGATCCGAGCCGGGGATCCCGCTGATCCGCCTGCGCGGCCCAGCACGAAGCGACGAGGAGCACACTCGCGAGCGCGGCAATCCTCACCCTTCGGGCACGCGCGGGACGGCGACCCCGATCAGACAATCGCGGGTCACCAGGGAAGCCAGACGCTCTTCGTCCCATCCTTCGGTGCCCTCGGGGCGCCGGGGCAGGACCATGAAACGGAGTTCGGCTGTGCTGTCGTGGACGACGACGCGGACGTCTGCGGGCAGCTCCAAGCCGAACTCCGCCAAGACCGCGCGCGGCTCCCGGACCACGCGCGACCGATAGGCCCGCGCCTTGTACCAATCGGGTGGCGGCCCGAGCAGCAGGCGCGGATAGCAAGAGCAGAGCGTGCACACGATGACATGGTGCTCGCCCGGGCCGCACTCGATCGCGCGGATCGGGATGCCGCCGGCATCGATGCCGAGTTCGGCGGCGGCCGCGTTGACGTCGGCGAGCAAGCGCGCCTTGAAGGCCGGATCGACCCAGGCGCGGGCGACCAGGCGCGCGCCGAGAGCCGGGCTCTTGGCGTCGATCTCTTCCACGGTGCGCCGCAGCTCGTCGGCCGTGATCAGCCCCTTGGCGAGGAGGAGGTCGGCGACGGCATCGGTGAGCGCCATGTGCCAGGTGTACGGACCGTCCTCGAGATCGGGCCGCGGCGGGTGACGGTGCGGTTCGCCGTGTTCGTGATCGTGATCGTGGTCGAGAGGTCCATTCACGGGTCGTCCTCCACGGGTTCGAGCCAGGACTCGAAGATGCCGACGACGAGTTCGTCATGCGCCGGGCCGCGATAATCGGGCCACAGCTCGCGTTGCGCGAAGACGACCCGCCAGACCGGAATCGGGGGAAGGCCCGGACGACCGTAAGCGCGTTCCTGAGGATCTGGTTCGATGTCGAGGAGATCGAGAATGCGCCCGCACTTGCCACGGGTGTAATGAGGCGTCCGGCAATGCCCCGGAGGGAACAGGGCCTTGACCCGTACCCTCTGGCCGGGCCGGAAAGGCGAGGTGCTCACGGCGAAGATTCCGCGCGGCAGGCCGCGGCCGCGGCGCGGCGGGCACGGGCGGCTTCGATCGCCTCGCCCAGTTCCTGTACGGTCACCACGCCCTTTTCGACCAGGATGTTGGCGATCGAGGCGATCCAGCGCTCGAAATACGACAGCTCGTCGTAGGCTCCGGGGCCGAGATCCTCGATACCGCGACGCAACTCGTCGAGCGTCATGACCTTCTTGGCCATCAACAGGCGCAAGATCGCATCGACCTTCTTTTCCCACGGCTCGAGCTCGTGTTCGTGTCGCTCGATCGGCCCGGCTTCGAGCCCGCCCATGTCGTGATGCCGTCGCACCGCTCCGCCGCCCCCTCGCATGCGCACCGAGGGTGAACCGACACCGTTCCGGAATCAAGCGGCTCCGCGGGAAAATCCGGGCCCATACCCGAAGTGAACAAAAAACGATTCGAAAATGTCCACGCTTTTCAGAAAGCAGCTTGTGTCGCGCTCCGTATGATCTAAGAGTGCCGCTCGTCGGGACCGACCGACGGCTCGACACGGAGGAAAAAAGACATGGTACCTAAAGGTCGTCTGCTCGCGATCTGCGGCTTGGCCTTGATTTGGTCGATGCCGAGCGAGGCGCAGCAGGTCGTCAACGTCTACAACGCCAGACACTACGGCACCGACCAACAACTCTGGGACGGCTTCAAGGCCGCCACCGGGATCGAAGTCCGAGTGGTCTCGGGCGACCACGACCCGCTCCTGCAACGTCTGGAATCGGAAGGGGCGCGTTCGCCCGCCGATCTCTTCATCACCGTGGACGCGGGACGCCTGCACGTCGCGGTCGAGAAGGGGCTGTTGCAACCGATCGGTTCGGAGCTCGTCCGCCGGGCGATCCCGGCGCATCTGCGCGACCCCGAGGATCGTTGGGTCGGGCTCACGGTGCGCGCGCGCGTTCTCATCTACAACACGGATCGCGTGAAGCCGAACGAGCTCTCGACTTACGAGGCGCTCGCCGATCCCAAGTGGAGAGGCAGGATTCTCGCGCGGTCGAGCACCAACATCTACAATCTCGGTCTGGTCGGTTCGCTCATCGAGGCCAACGGCTACGACAAGACGCTCGCGTGGTGTCGCGGTTTCGTCCAGAATTTGGCGCGGCCGCCGCAGGGCGGAGACACGGATCAGATCCGGGCGGTCGCGGCCGGCGTGGGCGACGTGGCGATCTCGAACAGCTATTATCTCGGCCGGCTTATCGGCTCGGGCAAAGCCGAAGACAAAGAGGTCGCCGAGAAGGTGGGGATTTTCTTTCCCAATCAGGGTGATCGCGGTACGCACGTGAACGTGAGCGGGGTGGGTCTCGCCAAATACGCGCCCAACCGCGCGAACGCGGTCAAGCTCATCGAATACCTCGTCTCCCCCGAAGCCCAGCGTTATCTCGCCGACGTCAACTTCGAATACCCGGCCAATCCGGCCGTGCCGCCGGGTGCGATCGTGGCGTCCTGGGGCAGTTTCAAGCAGGATACCATGAATGCCGCCGTCTACGCGCGGCGCAGCGCGGAAGCGCTCAAGCTCGTCGATCAATGTGGCTGGAAGTGAGAGCCTCGGCCGCCGCCCGACCGATGTTCGGGCGGCGGCGATCGAGCATCCGGCACAGAAGGATCACCGGAGCGAGACCCGCGACCACGATCACGAGCGAGGGCAGACCCGCGGCGTAGAGGCGCTCGGTGCTGGCGAGATGATAGGCTTCGATCGCCAGCGTATCGAAGTCGAACGGCCGCAGGATCAAGGTCGCCGGCAGCTCCTTCATCGTCTCGACGAACACGAGCAGAAGGGCGGTGAGAAGGCTCGGGCGCAACAACGGCAAATGGACGCGCCGCAAGATCCGGACCGGTCGGCTGCCGAGCACGCGCGCGACGTCGACGAGAGCCGGGGAGACCTTGGCCATGCCGGCGTCGAGCGGATTGTGCGCGATCGCGTAGAAGCGGACGAGATAGCCGTAGAGCACGGCGGCGAGCGAGCCGGTGAGGACCCAGGGCAGCCCGCGACCGGCGACCGCGTGGAGCAGTCCGTCGAGGGTCCGATCGAGCCAACCGAGGAACAACAGAAGGCCCACGCCGACGACCGCACCCGGAACCGCGTAGCCCAAGGTGGCGAGCCGCACGAGCCGAGCCGCGGGGCCGGTGCGGTCGCGGCCGACAATGTGGACTCCGAGAAGCGCGGTTGCGACCACGATCAGGCTCGCCCAGGCCGCGAGCTGGAGCGTGTTGACGGTCAGCTGCACCAGGCGCGCGCCGGAGAGTTCGTGTTGCTCTTCGAGCGCCATGAGAATCAGCCCGGCCGCCGGCAGAACGAAGCCCAGAAGCACGGGCAGAGCGCAGAAGGCCGTCGCCGCCCAACCCTTGGCACCCTGCAAGGGCTCGCGTCGCTTGCGGAAGATGTGTACCGTCCCGGTAGCGTACCGAGCACGGCCGCGCGCGCGCCGCTCGATGGCGAGCACCGCGGCGACCAGACCCACCAAGAGAAGGGCGAGCTGGGCCGCGACGACGGGACTGCCGAGGGCGTACCAGGCGCGGTAGATCGCCGTGGTCAGCGTCGCCACCTCGAAATGCTTGACGGCGCCGAAGTCGGCCAGGGTCTCCATGACCACGAAGGCGAGGCCGGCCGCGATCGCCGGCCGCGCGAGCGGTAGTCCGACCCTGCGGAAGGCTTCTCCGGAACTGCACCCCAAGGTCCGGCTGACTTCGAGAGCGCACTGCGACTGCTCGAGGAAGGCCGCTCTGGCCAGAAGATAGACGTACGGGTAGAGGGCGAGGGTCAGAACGAAGATCGCTCCGCCCAGCGACCGGATCTCCGGGAACCAGAGGTCGTGGACCCCGAGGCCGGTCATCGCCCGAAGCGTCGTCTGGATCGGACCCGTCACCTGGAGGAGATCGGTCCAGGCGTAGGCGAGCACGTAGCTCGGCATGGCCAGCGGCAGGACCAGAGCCCAATTCAGGATCCGCCGTCCGGGAAAGCGGTAGAGCGTGACGATCCAGGCGGTGCCGGCACCGATGATCAGCGTGCCGATCGTCGTGCCCGCGACGAGAAGGGTCGTATCGCGGAGGTGGTCCAAGAGGACGGTGCGGACGAAATGCGACCACAGGCCCTCGTCCGGCCGACCGACATAGACGAAGAGAACGAGGACCGGGGCGGCGATCAGAAGGGCCAAGGCCAGAGCGCCGAGAAGGCGCGGAGCGCCCTCGAAGAGCGGGCGGACGAGCCCGCTCCGGGAAGGCGGGGCGAGCTGCGCGGTGCGGCTCGAAATCGCCATGGGCGCGGTTCGCGGTTTCCCCGAGCTGTGTCGGCGTTCGCCCTCGTTCTCGCGGAAGGGCTTGTAATGCGCGCGCACCGGTTCACCAAGAGCGCCGGGCCGTCGGGGGCGCGCCGGAAATCACTTTTTGTTTCGAACAGTTCGAGATCGCTCGCGGCCGGGCTCGCCCCTGCCGGTCGTCGGCCGGGGCGACGGTTGCCTCGCAATTGTTGCGGAACTAGGCTACAAAATGGGCGCACCGCGGAGGCCGGACCTTTCGAGCGGATGGCTTCGGAAACCGACACGGCGGGTCGGAAGAGGATTCGTACGGTTCCACGCTCGGGGGAGCGGAGGAGCGGCGCATGCTCCCGCTGAACGGCTTTCCCGCCCTGGTTCTGAACGCGGATTACCAGCCGCTGTCCTATTATCCGCTATCGGTCTGGAGTTGGCAGGAGACGATCAAGGCGATCTTCCTCGGGCGGGTCGACGTGGTCTCGCATTACGACCGCACCATTCGATCCGCGCGCCGCGAGTTCCGCCTGCCCTCGGTGGTCGCGCTCAAGCAATACGTGCCGCAGAACCGCAAGCCGCCTTTCACGCGGTTCAACGTGTTTTTGCGCGATCGCTTCACCTGCCAATATTGTCTCGTTCAGTTCCCGGCGCACGAGCTCACGTTCGATCACATCGTGCCGCGCTCGCGCGGAGGGCGAACCCACTGGCTCAACATCGTCACCGCCTGTACCCAGTGCAATCTGACCAAGGGAGATCGGCTCCCCGAAGAGTGCGGGATGTATCCCGCGACCAAGCCCTATGCGCCGACGATGGCGCAGTTGCAGCGCAACGGGCGGTTGTTTCCGCCCAATTATTTGCACGAGAGCTGGCGCGACTATCTTTACTGGGACGTCGAACTCGAGCCTTGAGGTCCGGCGTCGCCGCGGCGCCCGCGGGTGTCGCGATCACTCGCGGTAGATGCGCTCCCGCCGCTCGTGGCGCTCCTGGGCCTCGATGCTCAAGGTGGCGATGGGCCGGGCCTCCAGGCGCTTGATGCCGATGGGCTCGTTGGTCTCCTCGCAGTAGCCGTACGTGCCTTCCTCGATCCGCTTCAGTGCGGCGTCGATCTTGGCCAAGAGCTTGCGCTCACGGTCGCGGGTCCGGAGCTCGAAGGCCCGCTGCATCTCGATGGAGGCCCAGTCCGTCTGATCGGGCACGCGTCCTTCTTCTTCCTGCAGATATTTCAGGGTCGAGCCGGAGCCCGAAAGGATCTCTTCCCGCCACTTCAAGAGCTTGCGCTTGAAGTAGGCGAGCTGGCGCGGGTTCATGTAGGGCTCGTCCTCGGAAGGACGATAGTCGTCGGGAAGGATGTCCGCCATCCGACCTCCTGCCGGGAGCCGGCCGGGAGATCTCGCGCTCCCGCCTCGTCGCCGGGCGGCGGCTCCTTAGCGCAGGCGCCCCGCGGCCGGCAACCGGGAACCGCGCCAAGGCCACTTCCCGATCACTCCGGTATCGCCGGCGAAGGGGGCGCCGGGCGGCGACCCGCGTCGGGCGGATCGTCGCCGTGGACGCAGCCGTCCGCGCATTCGGGTCGCCGATGAATGCGCACGCGCTCGAGCCGAGGGATCATCGCATCGTAGAGCAAGAGGGTGCCGCTCGCGGACGAGCCGGCATCTCCCAGGAGCTCTTTGACCACCTCCACCGCCTGCAGGCATCCGACCACGCCCGCCGCGGGCCCGAGCACCCCGGCTTGGGCACAGGACGGAAGCGCTCCGCGTTCGGGGACCTCGCGGAAAACGCAGCGCATGCAAGGATGCGGCGGCCCGAGAAAGGCCTTGTAGGTGGTGATCTGACCGTCCGTTCCCTGCACGCTCGCCGAAACGAGCGGCTTGCCCGCGGCCATGCAGGCGTCGTGCACGATGCGACGGGTCAGAGGATCGTCGCAACCGTCCGCTACGAGATCCCAGCCCTCCACGAGCGTGCGCGCATTGGCGCGGTCGAGCCGCACGGCGAGCGCGATCACGCGGACCGCCGGATTGAGCGCGGTGATCCGCCGCGCCGCCGCCACGACCTTGCAGGTTCCGGCGTCGGCCTCGTCGAACAGGATCTGGCGCTGGAGATTGGAAGGATCGACGCGGTCGAAATCCACGACCCCGAGCGTGCCGATCCCGGCGGCGGCGAGGTAGAGAAGAAGGGGCGAGCCCAAGCCGCCGGCTCCGATCACGAGCACGCGCGCCGCGAGCAGCCGGCTCTGCCCGACGCCTCCGATCTCGGGCAGGACGATGTGCCGGGCGTAGCGACGGATCTCGTCCTCGGTCAGTTCGCGCACGAGGGCACGGGCTCCCGATCGTCGAGGTTTCGTTAACCAAATGTCCGTTAAAGTGCGCGGCGCGCAAGACGGAGGGGCGCGATGGAGCGAGAAAAGATCGCGGTGGCCCTGCGTTGGACCCCGGAAGAGGGCGGCGTCCCTCGGATCACCGCCAAGGGCCGGGGCGGTCTCGCCGAACGGATCCTCGCGGCGGCTCGGGCGCACGGGGTGCCGGTCCGCGAGGATCCCGCACTCGTTCGGCTCTTGGAGCGCTTGCGGCCCGGCGCCCCGATTCCCACCGCCGCCTTCGCCGCCGTCGCCGAGATCCTCGTTCACCTCTATCGGCTCGATGCGCGGCTGGCCGCGCGACGGGCGCAAGGTCCGACGCGATGAAATGCGCTCCCGACGCTCCGGGAGGTCTCGTGGAGACGATGACCCGGCTCCGAGCCCGCCTGCGCGCCGAGGATCCCGCCGCTCTCGAGGGACTGGCCGCGGATCTCGCGGAGATCCGTGCTCGGCTCGAAGAGCGGTCGAGCACGGACGACAAGACCCGTCTCGCGCTCGTCGAAGAGCTCGCTGCGCTCGCCGAAGACCTCGCGGCCGACCGCGATCGGCTGCGCGCGGAACTCGAGACCCTCGATCGGGTGCTCCGGGCGCGGCGCGGTTACGGAGCGACGAGAAGCGCGAAGCCGACCGCCACGGAGGACGGGTGAATGCCGTCGGAGGTGATGGTTCTTTTGCGCGCGGCGGGGGCTCTTCTCGCTGTCCTGGGGGCCGTTCTCTTCTTGGCCTGGATCGCGCGCCGCCTGGGCTTGCACGAGCGCTTCGCGGGACCTTCGGCGGGTCGCCTCGCCGTCGTGGAATCGCGATGGCTGGACGCGCGGACGAGGCTCGTCCTCGTCCGCTGCGACGGGGTCGAGCACCTCCTCCTGTTGGGCAACGATGGCGCACGGGTGCTCGAACGGAGGATCGCCGGGCGCGGGCAGCGCGATCGCTCGGGAGCCGGCTCGTGAACCCCCCGCGCGCGCTTCCGCGACGAAAAAGGCGGGAAACGATCGAGCCCGGCGGGGGCGGCCGAGCGAGGGTGTCGCCGTCGCGGATCCGGCTTTCGCTTCTCGGCCTCGTGCCGTTCGCCGCGCTCGTCTGCGCCCAACCGGCTTGCGCTCAGTCTTTGCACCTCGATCTCGGCGGAGGAGGGACCTTCACGGGCCAGGTGATCAAGCTCGTCCTCCTCGTGACGGTGCTCAGCCTGGCGCCCTCGATCCTGGTCATGGTGACCTCCTTCGTGCGCATCGTGATCGTGCTGTCCTTGTTGCGCACGGCGATCGGACTCCAGCAGTCGCCCCCCAACCCGGTCCTCGTGAGCCTGGCTCTTTTTCTCACGCTGTTCGTCATGATGCCGACGTTCGAGACCGCCTGGCGGGAAGGGATCGCTCCTCTGATCGAGGAAGAGATCGAAGAGGAGGTGGCACTCGAGCGCGCGGCTCGTCCTTTTCACGAGTTCATGCGCCGGCAGGTGCGCGAGAAGGACGTGGCTCTTTTCCTCGACATCGCCGGACTGCAGCCACCCGAAAAAGCGGAGGACCTTCCTTGGCGCGTGCTCGTTCCGGCGTTCATGATCAGCGAGCTCCGTCGAGCGTTCGAGATCGGGTTCATCGTGTTCGTTCCGTTTCTGATCATCGATATGGTGATCGCGTGTCTTTTGATGGCCATGGGGATGATGATGTTGCCACCGGTGATGATCTCTTTGCCTTTCAAGTTGATTTTCTTCGTCCTCGTCGATGGCTGGTATCTCCTGGTCGGCAGCCTCGTCGAGAGCTTCGTTCGAGCGTGAAGTCCGGATCCGACCCGGCCGCGGCTCCCGCCTCGAGACGCGTGTCGCGGCCGCCAAGCGAGCCTTATATGTGAACAGGCCCGTGGACGGCGCGCGGGCCGAGGACCGAGCGGGAGGAGGGGATGGAGCGAACGCGCGAGGACCGAGAGCGGGTCCAGAGGGCCGTCGAGGCCCTGCGCCGACGGTTCGGGGAGCGCCTCTCGACGGCACCCGCGGTGCGCGAGCAGCACGGTCGCGGCGAGGCCTTCCGGCCCTGTCTTCCTCCGGATGCCGTCCTGTTCGTCGAGGACACCGCCGAAGTCGCACTCGCTCTCGAGATCTGTCACGCGCATCGGCTCCCGGTCGTTCCCTTCGGTGTCGGGACCTCGCTCGAAGGGCACGTCGCCGCCCCTCTGGGCGGGCTTTCGCTCGATCTTTCGCGCATGAACCGGATCCTCGAGACCAATGCCGAAGATCAGGACGTGCTGGTCGAGGCGGGCGTCACGCGCAAGCAACTCAACGCTCATCTGCGCGATCTCGGGCTCTTCTTCCCGATCGACCCCGGTGCCGATGCGACGCTCGGAGGCATGGCGGCCACCCGCGCCTCGGGCACCAACGCCGTGCGCTACGGCACGATGCGGGAGGCGGTCCTGGGCCTGACGGTGGTGTTGGCCGACGGTCGCGTGATCCGCACCGGCGGACGGGCGCGGAAATCGGCGGCCGGCTACGACCTCACGCGGCTGTTCGTGGGATCGGAAGGGACCCTCGGGGTGATCACCGAGTTGCGCCTGCGCGTCCATCCGTTGCCCGAGGCGATCTCGGCGGCGGTGTGCACCTTCCCGAGCGTGGAAGCGGCGGTCCGGACCGTGATCGAGACCATCCAGGCGGCCGTTCCCGTCGCCCGCATCGAGCTTCTCGACGAGGTCCAGATGGAGGCCTGCATCCGCTTCTCGAAGCTCGAAGGGTTCGCGCCCGCGCCCACCCTCTTCCTCGAATTCCACGGCAGCGAACGTGCCGTGGCCGAGCAGGCCGAGGCGGTCGGCGCGATCGCGCGCGAGCAGGGGGGCTCGTCCTTCCGCTGGGCGCTCCGGCCCGAAGAACGCAATCGGCTCTGGCAGGCGCGGCACGACGCCTATTACGCGGCCCTCGCGCTCAGGCCGGGTGCCAAGGGCTGGGCGACCGATGTCTGCGTTCCGATCTCGCGTCTCGCGGATTGCATCGAAGAGACGCGCCGCGATCTCGCGCGAGCGCGCGTGACGGCACCCATCGTGGGTCACGTGGGCGACGGGAACTTCCACCTCGTGTTGCTCGTCGATCCGGACGATCCGGACGAGATCGCCCGCGCGAAGGCCGTGAACGAACGTCTCGTACGACGGGCCCTGGCGATGGGCGGGACCTGCACCGGCGAGCACGGGATCGGTATGGGCAAGATCGAGAGCCTGGCCGCGGAACACGGCACCGCGGTGGAGGTCATGCTGGCGATCAAAAAGGCTCTCGACCCGCTCGGGATCCTGAATCCGGGCAAGATCTTCGGCCGTGCTTCCGACGCGTGAGATCGGCCGCCACCTCGAAGAGGATGGCGTGCCGCTGCGCGAGCGCGGAGAGGTCGAGGTCGTAGCCGCCGCCGAGGACCGTCGCGACCGGGACACCGGCCCCCAGACAGGTCTCGAGCACGAAGCGATCGCGTTCGGCGAGGCCCCGATCGCTCAGGGCGAGGCGCCCCAGACGATCGGCGCGATGCGGATCCACCCCGGCGTTGTAGAAGACGAGATCCGGCCGGACGCGGCGGAGGAGTTCGGGGAGAAGGCGTTCGAGGAGTTCGAGATAGGCGCGGTCCTCGGTCCCCGCATCGAGCGCGACATCGAGCGTGCTCTGCTGTTTTTTCGCCGGGTAGTTGCACGCACAGTGCATCGAAAAGGTGCTCGCGCGAGGTTCGTCGGCCAAGATCGCCGCGGTCCCGTCGCCCTGGTGGACATCGAGGTCGACGACGAGAACGCGGCGAACGTGCCCTTCGGCGAGAAGCGCGAGACTCGCGACGGCGACGTCGTTGAACACGCAGAACCCGGCGCCGCCCTCGCGAAAGGCGTGGTGGCTGCCACCGGCGGTGTTGCAGGCGAGCCCGTGGGCGAGGGCGAGCCGCCCGGTCAGAAGGGTACCGCCCACCGAAACCCGGGCGCGGCGCGCGACGGCCGTGGTCACGGGCAAGCCGACTCGCCTTTCGGCGATCCGATCGACCCCGCCTTCGAGCACCGCGCGCACCCAGCTCGGGGAATGGCCGAGCAGGAGGACATCGGTCGCGGCCGGCTCCGGCACGAAGAGATTGTGCTCGTCGAGAAGGCCGCGCGCCCGCAACACGCTCGCGAGCGCCGCGAACTTGGCCATGGGGAAGCGATGGGGCCCCGGCAGGGGGACGCTGTAGAGCGGGTGGTGCACGACGGGAGGGAGCATGGCCGGCTTTCGACGCTGCGCCGGATCCTTCTTCGCGCCGGGCGACGACGGAACGGTGATCCCGAAGACGCGAAAAGAAAAGGGCGGACCGCGGCCCGCCCCGAGATGCGGAGGAATCGCGCGAACCTATTGGCCGCCCCCGAGCCCGTGGACGTAGACGGTGAGCATCTTGATGGTCTCGTCGCTCAAGCGGCCCTGCCAGGGCGGCATGACCCCGTGCCGCGGGCGCCAGATCTGGGCTTCGATCTGCTCGACCTTGCCGCCGTAGAGCCAGATCGCATCGCTCAGGCGCGGAGCGCCCAACGCCGTCATGCCTTCGCCGTTCTCGCCGTGGCAGGACGCGCAGTGTTCGGCGTAAAGTGCCGCGCCGCGTGCGACCGCCGCCTGGTCGGTGGCGCGTCCGCTCCACTGGAGCACGAATTGAGTGACGTCGCGGATCTGCGCCCGGTCGAGAATGCCGTCCGCTCCGAAGGCGGGCATGACGGATGCGCGCGCCTGCGGGTCGTCGACGTTCCGGATGCCGTGACGAATCGAATACTCGATGTCTTCGAGCGTGCCGCCCCAGATCCACTCGTCGTCCACGAGGGCCGGGAAGAAACCCTGACCGGCGCCGCCCGCGGCGTGGCAGGGAGCGCAGTTCGTGGCGAAGGCGGCCTGACCCCCGACCGTGGCGAATCGCAGGAGTTCGGGATCGGCACGGATTTCGGCCGGGCTCTTGGCAGCGATCTGCTCGAGCCACTTCTGTTGGCGCGCGCGCCCTTCGGCGAGACGTTCCTCGACCTCGAGGCGCTGGTTCGAGCCCAACACCCCTTTGGTGTAGCCAGTCAGGCTCGGCCAAGCGGGATAGAGAATCCACCAGGCGATCGAAAACAAAATGGTGGCGTAAAAGAGATAGACCCACCATTTGGGCAACGGCGTGTTGAGCTCTTTGATGCCGTCCCACTCGTGACCGGTGGTTTCCATACCGCTGAGCTCGTCTTTTTCGATCTTAGCGGGCATCGGGGCGATCCTCGTCCTCGAAGGGGATCCGCGCGTGGCGCTCGAGGCGATGCTTGCGCGACGGCCAGAAGGTCCAAGCGACGATGGCGACGAACAGCGCCACGAGCCAGACGATCCAGAACTGATGCAGGACTTGGAAAAGAGTGCTCACCGCGGCTCTCTCACTGGAGGAGATCCTCTTTGCGCACGGTCGTGAAGTCGACCATGCGCCCGAGGATCTGCATGTAGGCGATGAGCGCGTCCATTTCCGTGAGCTTGTCGGGTTGTCCGTCGAAATCCCCGACCACGGCCTTGGGGTAACGGGCGAGCACGCCCTCGTGGCCCTCGGGTGCCGCTTGAGCGACGAGATCGGCGGCGGCGTTTTCGATCATCTCGTCGGTGTAGGGCACGCCGACCAGACGCAACGCCCGGAGATGATCCGCGACGTCGTCGAAGCGGAGCTCGCGCTGCAGCAAGAACGGATAGCCCGGCATCACGCTTTCCGGCACGACGCTGCGCGGATCGACCATGTGTGCCACGTGCCACTCGTTGGAGTACTTGCCGCCGACGCGCGCGAGATCCGGCCCCGTGCGCTTGGACCCCCATTGGAAGGGGTGATCGTACATGCTCTCGGCGGCTAAGCTGTAGTGCCCGTAGCGTTCGACCTCGTCGCGGAAGGGCCGGATCATCTGGCTGTGACAGACGTAGCAGCCTTCACGGATGTAGATGTTGCGGCCGGCCAGCTCGAGCGGGCTGTAGGGGCGCACCCCCTGCACCCGCTCGATCGTGCTCTCGATCGTGAACAGCGGCGCGATCTGGACGATGCCGCCGATCGAGACCGTGACCAGGATCAGCAAGGCGAGGAGAAGACCTCGCGTCTCGACCTGCTCGTGATGCTGGATCAGCACGGCACGGGCCTCCGCTCATTCGGCCGGCGCGACGCGCACCGCGGCGGCGACCGGCATCGCCTCCTCGGCCCGGATGTCGCCTCGCGCCGTCCGATAGAGGTTGTAGACCATGACGAGCGCACCCAAGGTGAACAGCACGCCACCGAAGGCGCGGATCACGTAGAACGGGTGCATGGCCTCGACCGTTTCGACGAACGAGAACTGCAGGAAACCGAGGCTGTCGTACGACCGCCACATCAATCCCTGCATGATCCCCGACACCCACATCGAGGTGACGTAGAGGACGATGCCGAGGGTGGCGATCCAGAAATGCCACTCGACGAGTTGCAGCGAATAGAGCCGCTTCACCTTGAACAGCCTCGGGAAGAGGTAGTAGAGCGCGCCGAAGGTGACGAAGGCCACCCAGCCGAGCGCGCCCGAATGGGCGTGACCGACCGTCCAGTCGGTGTAGTGCGAGAGCGCGTTCACTTGGCGGATGGACATGAGCGGGCCTTCGAAGGTGCTCATACCGTAGAACGCCACGGCGACGACGAGGAAGCGCAGGACGGGATCGGTCCTGAGCTTGTCCCACGCCCCCGAGAGCGTCATGAGACCGTTGATCATGCCGCCCCACGACGGCATCCACAGCATGACCGAGAAGGTCATGCCGAGCACCTGGGCCCAGTCGGGCAGCGCCGTGAAATGCAGGTGATGCGGGCCGGCCCAGATATACAAGAAGATCAAGGCCCAGAAGTGAACGATGGACAGGCGGTAGCTGTAGACGGGCCGCTCCGCCTGCTTGGGCACGAAGTAATACATGATGCCGAGGAAGCCGGCGGTCAGGAAAAAGCCGACCGCGTTGTGTCCGTACCACCATTGCGTGAGGGCGTCCTGCACGCCGGCGAACAACGAATAAGATTTGGCACCCAGCCACGACACCGGCACGGCGAGGTTGTTGACGATGTGCAGCATCGCCACCGTAACGATGAAGGCGAGGTAGAACCAGTTCGCGACATAGATATGCGGTTCTTTTCGCTTCAGGATCGTGCCGAAGAAGACGATGAAGTAGACAACCCAGACGATCGTGAGCCAGAGGTCGACGTACCATTCCGGCTCCGCGTATTCGCGACTCTGGGTTATGCCGGCGACGTACCCGGTCGCCGCCATCACGATGAAGAGCTGATAGCCCCAGAACAGGAACGTCGCGAGCCAAGGTCCGCCGAACAGCGACGTGCGGCAGGTGCGCTGGACCACGTAGAGCGAGGTGGTCAACAGCGCGTTGCCGCCGAAGGCGAAGATCACGGCCGAGGTATGCACCGGCCGCAGCCTGCCGAATGTGGTCCATTCGAGGTCGAAGTTGAGAACGGGGAAGGCGAGCTGAAAGGCGATGAAGGTCCCGACGATGAAGCCCACCACGCCCCAGAAAACGGTGGCGATCGCGAACCAACGGACCACGTCTTCGTTGTAGGTTTCGACCGCGGTTTCGCGGGGGGTGGAGATTGCCGTGGCGAGGGTGGCCATGCACGCTGTCCCGAAAGTTGCCGCGGCGGCCGGTCGCAGCCGGGGACGGCCGCGCGCGCCGATTTCGTTACCGTCCGAGAGTAGGCGCGCCTTGATCTGTATCAAAAGGCCCTGCGACCATTCGCGCTAAGAAGGCCGCGGCCTGGGCGGCGCAGCCGCGCCCGGATAGGATGGTCGCGCAGCGGATAGGGAGGGCGAGATGGCCGAGGCGAGGACGATCGGCGCAGACGCGTCCCGGGGGATCCGGATCCGGCGGATCGAACTGGACCAACCCTGGCACTGGCTCGCCGAGGGCTGGCGCGACTTCCGCGCCAATCCGGCGCTCGGGCTCTTCTACGGCGCGCTCGCGGCGCTCACCGGCTACCTCATCCTTTTCGGCCTTTGGTGGGCGGGGATGCTCTACCTCGTGCTCCCGCTCCTGGGCGGCTTTCTCATCGTCGGGCCGATCCTCACGGTGGGTCTTTACGAAGCCGCGCGCCGGCGGGAGGAGGGCCGAGGCACCACCTTCTTCGAAGCGCTCGCCGCCTTTCGCCGCAACCCCAGCCAGATCGCGCTCATGGGGGTGGCGCTTTTGTTGTTGATGTTCGCTTGGGTCCGCCTCGCGGCTTTGCTCTTCATGCTCTACTTCGGAGGCAATCCGCCGTCCTTCGAGAACCTCTTCGCGCAGACCTTCCTCGAGCCCGACGCGCTGCCCTTCCTCGTGATCGGCACCGGGGTCGGCGGGATCCTCGCCTTCGTCGCCTTTTCCATGAGCGTGATCTCGATCCCCCTTCTCTTGGATCGGCCCGATGTCAACGTCATCGAAGCGATCGTCAAAAGCTTCGAAGCGGTTCAGGTGAACTTCTTCCCGCTTCTGCTCTGGGCGGCGCTCATCGTCGTGTTCACGGTGGCGGGTCTGGTCACGCTCTTCATCGGCCTCGCCTTCGTGTTGCCGATTTTGGGCTTCGCGTCCTGGCACGCCTATAGCGCTCTCGTCGAGCGCGAGGGCCGCTGAGAGCCGGCCCGTCCCGTCTTCGAGCCGCTAGGGGGGAACATGGGCAGCGCGATCTTCGGTACCCTCATGGGATTGCTCGCTTTCCTAGGATTGTTCATCGCCTCCCACGCCAAGGACGGCGCTCTGCACCTGGCGGGGCTTCTCCTGTTCCTGTTCGGTGTCGTCAACATCTTCGTCTTGATCCGCAAGCTCACCGAGCCGCGCACCGACCAGAGATGAGCCCGAGTGGGCGACGCGCGGGCGCGAACCCGACGCCGCTTTCCGTTCGCGCCGGCGCGGAGCGCGCAGAACGGACCGGCACTCCGGTGGTAGCTCGCGCAAGGTGAGCGGGGGCGGAGGCGGCGTCGGCGGTTTCGGCCGCCACGGTTCCTCCGACAACCACCAGGCGAGTTCCGCTCCGCAGCCGTCATCCTCGGGTGGAGGCTCCTGATCGCGGCACAGCGGCTCGTTCTCCGGGCAGCGCAGCCGAAGGTGGAAATGGCTGTCGTGGCCCCACCAGGGGCGGATCTTGGAGAGCCAGGCGCGATCCGCACCGGCGACCGCGCAGAGGACCTGTTTGATCCCGGGATGCACGAAGATGCGGGCGACCTCGGGATAGCTCGCGGCGCGGCGGATCAGCGCGATGTGGGCGGGACCGAAGCGCTCCGGATCGACCGTCCGGGTGCCCTCGCGGAGCACCGACGGGGCCGGCAGCGTCTCGCGCTCTTCTTCGCTCAGACGTCGCTCGGGCGACGGCGAGAGCCAGATGTCCGCATCGAGGCCGGTCTGGTGCGAGGCGTGGCCGCTGAGCATGGGCCCGCCCCGTGGCTGGGCGAGGTCGCCCACGAGCAGCCCCGGCCATCCGTCGCCGCGAGCCTCGCGCGCGAGCCGCTCGATGAGCGCGATCAAGCGCGGATGACCGAATCGCCGATTGCGCGACGGTCGCATCGCCTGCCAATAGGGACCATCGGGGGGAAGAGCGACGGCCCCGGCGAGACAACCGCGCGCGGGAAGGCCGATCGCCCGGATCGATCCGGGCATCGGCGGGGCCGGGGCGTGCACGCGCCCGAAGAGCTCTTTCGCCGGCGTCGACTCCTCGGTCGCGCGCACACCGGAGGCGCCGACGACGCCGATCGCGAGCACCGCAGCGACGGTCGTCAGGGCTCCGAGCCGGGAAACAGCTCGCGCGTGTGGCCCAAGAGCCGGTAGTAGAACAGACCGAACCATTCGTAGGCGGCTTCGTCCAGTTCGTACAAACGCTCGGACACGCGGAGATCGTCGAAGAGAAAGGAAGACCCGCCCGCTCGGTAGTCGACGGGAAAAGGCAGAACGCGAAAGCCGACCGCCCGAAAGCAGGCCACCGATCGCGGCATGTGCTTGGCCGAGGTCACGAGGAGCCAGACCTCGCCGGATCCCGGTCGCGCGAGCGCGAAGGCGTTGCGCGCGTTTTCCACGGTGTTGCGCGCGTCGCGGTCGAGCACGAGCCGCTCCCGCGGCAGGCCGTGGCGCAGCCACAGAGCTTCGATCACGTCCGCCTCGGCGATCGCTCCCGTTTCGGGGCCGGATCCGCCGGTGAAAACGGCGCGGGCCCGCGGGTAGCGCTTCGCCAGCTCGATCAGCGCGAGATACCGATCGGCGGCGTCGTCGAAATCGGGGCGGCCGTGAGCGGCGAAGAGATGCGGATTGGTTCCTCCGCCCAAGACGACGAAGCCGTGCACCTCTTCGGGCATGGGCGCGGGCGCGGAAAACCGGGCCTCGAGCGGGCGCGTGAGCCACGCTCCGACCGGCAAGAGGGTGACCGCGACGATCAGGGCCACCGCGATGCTCGCCAACGGAAGCCCGAACCGGTGTCCTCGCCACGCTGCGAGACAACCGGCCAGGGCGAGGAGGACCAGAAGGTTGCTCGGTCGGAGGAAAAGGAACGCGATCTTGCCCAGATACCAGCTCAAGGTGCGACCGCTCCGAGGTTCGGCATCTTGGCCGGGACCATCCTCATCGGCATGCTCTGCCGCGCGCCGCTCAGGCAAGCGAGGAGAACGAGGGCATGGCGACCGGGGGCAGGCTCACGCTCGAAGAACTCGCAGTCGAAGCGCGGGAGGGCCGGATCGACACGGTGGTCTGCGCCTTCACGGACATGCAGGGACGGCTCGTCGGCAAGCGCGTGACGGCACGGCACTTCCTCGAGGTGGCGCACGCGGAATGGCACGCTTGCGACTATCTTCTCACCGTGGACATGGAGATGGAGCCGGTCCCCGGTTTCAAAGCGGCGTCTTGGGAAAGGGGCTACGGCGACTTCGTCGTCAAGCCCGATCTCGCGACGCTGCGCCGCACGCCCTGGCTGCCCGGAACCGCGCTCGTGCTCGGCGACGTCGTCGACCATCACGGCCACGAACTGGCCCATAGCCCGCGGGCCGTCCTCAAGCGTCAATTGGAGCGGCTGCGAGCGCGCGGGCTGATCGCGAAGATGGCCTCGGAGCTCGAATTCTACGTCTTCGACGAGGATTATCGAACGGCCCGCGATCGACGTTACCAGGATTTGCGCACGGCCGGATGGTACATCGAAGACTATCACGTTTTGGAGACGACCAAGCGCGAGCCCTTGATGCGGGCGCTCAGGAACGGCTTGGAGGCGGCCGGCATTCCGATCCAAGAAAGCAAAGGCGAATGGGGCCCCGGCCAAGAAGAGCTCAACGTTCTCTACGCCGAAGCTCTGGAAATGGCCGATCGCCACGTCGTTCTCAAGAACGCGGTCAAAGAGGTCGCTTTCCTGCAGGGTCGCTCGGTCACCTTCATGGCCAAGTGGAGACCCGATCTCGCCGGCTCCTCTTGTCATATCCACCTTTCGCTGTGGACCCTCGACGATCGGCCGGCGTTCGCGGACGAGAGCGCACCGGACGGTGTTTCCGTCCTGTTTCGGCGGGCGCTCGCCGGTATGCTCGCGACCGCGGCCGAAGCGACCCTGTTCCTCGCCCCCAACGTGAACAGCTACAAGCGGTTCCAGGCCGCGTCCTTCGCGCCGACGCGCATCGTCTGGAGCCGCGACAACCGCACGGCGGGCTTCCGCGCCCTCGGCCACGGACCCGCGACCCGCATCGAATGTCGGATCCCGGGGGCGGACGTGAATCCCTATCTCGCCTATGCGGCGCTCCTCGCCGGGGCGCTGCACGGCATCGAGAACGGCCTCGAGCCGCCGCCGGCCTATGTGGGCGACGCTTACAAGGACCCCTCCGTACCCTCCGTGCCGCGGAGCCTGGGCGAGGCGATCGCGCGGCTGGAGCGCTCGGAAGTGTTGCGCGAGGCGTTCGGGGAGGACGTGATCGAGCACTATCTCCACGCCGCCCGCTGGGAGCTCGGCTGCTTCGAGCGCGCGGTCACCGACTGGGAGCTCGTGCGCTACTTCGAGCGGGGGTGAAGCGACGTCGCGC
Organism: Geminicoccaceae bacterium; assembly: GCA_025062095.1. Lineage (GTDB taxonomy): Bacteria > Pseudomonadota > Alphaproteobacteria > Geminicoccales > Geminicoccaceae > JANXAZ01. The sequence goes on along the minus strand of JANXAZ010000006.1, from coordinate 3,049 downwards.
GGTCGTCCCGGGCGAACCGGCGGCTGGGAACCACGGGGGGAAGCAGCCGCCCTGAAGCCTGGCAGGGGCGGAGACCCCCGGCATCGCGGGTCGCGAGCCGGGCGAGTGTCACCGGAACGCGAGGGGTGGCGTCGTGGCGCGGGGTCTTTCGTTGCTTCCTCGAGCCGAAAATGCGGCTTCGGGCGGAGGGCGGCGCCCTCGTCGACCCCGGCTTCTTTCGCGGCGGCTCGGTCGGGAAAGCTTCAGCGCACCGGATCGAGGCGAAAAGCGGGTGTGCCGTCGTCGGATCCGATCCGGGACACCGGACCGACCCCCATCCTCGCAAGCCCCGAGGTGATCCGACGGCGGAACCCGAGGGCGGTCGTGTCGAGCGGTTCGCACGGCCGACGTGCGTGCGAGCGATCCGATCCGCCGAGGGAGCGAGCGGAGCCGGGGCCGACGCAAAGGACGGGCTCGGCGGGCCGAGGCGGCGTCGTTTCGCCCGTGCGCATTCGATGGCCAGCATTCGCCGGCCGATGTCGCGGATCGTGCGTGCCGACCGAGCGGTCCGCCCTCGGCGGGTCTCGCGGTCGAGCACAACGAGGCGAGGAAACGGCCCTCGGCAGGCGAGGGCGGAGAAGGTTCTCCGAACCGTGCCTCGACCTTGCCCGAGAGCCTGACGAAGGCCACCCTCGGTCCTCGAGACCTGACCCTTCTCGTTGCCCGCGCGGACGCCGCCCGCGTTCGCCAGAAGCGAGCCGCACCCGAGATTTTCGCCACGCTATCGCTCGAGACGGGACCGCTCGGGGGAGGGGTTCGTCGTTCCCGACCGTCCGGCCGTCTCGAAAACCCGTCGGAGCGCTCTTCGAGGCGTTTTCGGGGACGTCGCCACGGCGGCCATCGGCTTCGGGTCTCGGCGACACCCCGTCGGATGATCCCCCCGAGTTTCTTCTGCCGGAGTTGTGCCGGTTGCCCGCGAAGCTTATCGTGTCGCGCCACTGAAAAGCAGCGGGCGCGGGCAGAGGCACGTTCCGGGCGAGCAGACGGCGGGCGGCGGGGAGAGAGCACGATGCGAGCGATCGAGAAGCGCGAAGTCCCCGTGGGCAGCGTACGCCGTTGGCTCGAGCCCGGTCCCGTCGTGCTCGTCTCCTCGCATTGGCGCGGCCGGTCCAACGTCATGACGCTGGGCTGGCACACGGTGATGGAGTTCACGCCCTCGCTCGTGGGTTGCGTGATCGCCGCCTCGAACTACAGTTTCGAGCTCGTTCGTCGAAGCGGCCAGTGCGTGATCAACCTGCCGACGGTCGAGCTGCTCGACGTGGTCGTGCGCGTCGGCAACACGAGCGGAGCCGAGATCGACAAGTTTTCGACCTTCGGCCTCACGGCCGAGCCGGCGCTCGCCGTCGAGGCCCCGGCGATCGCCGAGTGCCACGCCCATTTCGAGTGTCGGCTGTTCGACGACGCCCTCGTCGAGCGCTACAACTTCTTCATCTTCGAGGTCGTGCGCGCCCGGGTCGCCGCGACGCCCGAACATCCGCGGACCGTGCACTATCTGGGCGAGGGCCGGTTCATGGTGGCGGGCGAGATCCTCGACCGTCGCGCCCTTTTTCGTCCCGAGATGCTCTGAGCGGCGGCGGTCCGCGGCCCGCCCGGACGCAGCGAGCCCACCCGTGGCGAGGACGAAGGAGCGTCCGCACGCGGCTGCGCGGGTCGGACGCGAGCGCGGCGCCGCTCCGGTCGTCGGCCGTCGATCGTCGTCCTCGGGGCCGGCTCGGCCGATGTTCCGATATTCGATGGAGACGTTCAGAACCCGGCCGGTCTCGGTGTCGACGATGACGTTGTTTCCACCTCGGACGTCTTTCACCCGCACGTCCGCTTCGTAATCGGCACCGCTGTTGCCGAGCGAAAGGCGCTTCACCTCTCCGACCTCGGCGCTTTCGCGCTCGATGGCGATGGCCATCGCTTCGTCCGCGTCGATCTCGGCGACCGCCCGCCAGAGCGGATCGTCGGACACGACCATCGCGCCGACCCCGGCGACCCGCTCCGTCGCGGCGTCGCAGCCGACACAGAAGCGCTCGTCTCCCTCGTCGACGACGAACTCGAACGTCGGACGGCCGCCACGCGATTCGAACGCCACGTGTCGGGTCTCGCCGCCGAACAGGCGCAGGGTCGATCGCAAGCAGCTTTCGAGATCGGCCGCCGCTGGCGCGCCGAGCCCGCGAAGCCCGTGCGAGCGAGGTTCGCGATAGTGATTCTTCCCGACCGTGGTATCGACTCGTGACCCCGTGGTCGTGCCTCGCAGCCGCGCCCCGTTCCCCCTCGTCCAGGGTGTCCAGAGCTCACGAGAATACTCTTGTCGGCTTCGCAGGCCGCCCCGGTGGCCCGTGGCGCCGTCGAGGGACTCGGTGGCTCGCTCGCGGGGACGACCGGTCGCCGGTCCGCGGAGGCCGGAACATCGATGATCCTCCGCGTCTCGGCGACCGGCTCTCGCTCGGCTGCGGGCAGGCGGCCCGAGCTCGTGCGAAAGACGAGGGACCGCTCTCGAAGGAGGATCCGAGTCCCGACCGGCGGCCGCGAGGCTCGGGGCCACTGCCGAGACAGCCGGCGAACCGTAATCGCGGTGCCGCGAGAAGAACGGTCGGGCTCACATCGGCTGCAAGCCTAGCGGTGGCGCCGTTGTGCGGTCGCGAACGGGAAGGGGCCGGCAGGGTTAGGGGAAACCGCGCTCCTCGATCGCCGAGGGGAGCCCTCGGGGTGACCACGGTCCGGGGCCGCAGGCGCGTTCCGTCGGGCTCGAGAGCCGTTCCGGGGCTCGTGGCGAAAGGAGCGGCACGGCCGCCGGTCGCGGTGGCGGCAGGGGGTGGAAGCCGCGACGTTCGGCCGGGAGCGTCTCGGGCGAGAAAAGGCGAGAGCAATGGGGGATGCGGGGAGCGGCAGCGGGCACCGACCGCGCCGGGGAGCGTGCTCGGTCGCGATCGTTGTTTCGACGGGCGGGGGGCGGCGGTATGTCTTTTATCGTTACGAGCGGCATTTGGCCGCGGAGCGGGGTTGGGGCTTGTCGGAGGAGGTG
>JANXAZ010000069.1 GCA_025062095.1 Geminicoccaceae bacterium | reverse complement strand
GAGCCTTCCTCTCAGGTCACCCAGGCGACGCGGAGGAGGTTCGTGGCGCCGGGGGTGCCGAAGGGAAGGCCGGCGGTGATGACGATCGAGTTCCCGGGCTCGGCGAAACCCTGCTCGCGCGCGATCCGCCGCGCCTTCTGGACCATCTCGTCGAGATCGCGGGCGTCTTCCGTGTAGACCGGGTGGATCCCCCAGGCGATGGTGAGCTTGCGCGCCGTGGGCATGCGGGTGATGAGGCCGAGGATCGGATGGTCGGGCCGCTCGCGCGAGGCGCGCAGCGCCGTCGCCCCCGAGGTCGTGTAGGTGACGATGCAGGCGCAGTTGAGCGTGTGCGCGACCCGGGCCGCGGCCTGGGTGATCGCGTCGGCCGAGGTCTGGCGGGCGGAGGCGTGGAAGGCGTCGAGATAGGCGCGATAGAGCGCATCGCGCTCGACCTCGACGATGATCCGGTCCATCATCGCCACCGCTTCCACGGGATAAGCGCCGCTCGCGCTCTCCGCCGAGAGCATCACCGCATCCGCCCCGTCGTAGACCGCGGTCGCCACGTCCGAGGCCTCGGCCCGGGTGGGGGCGGGATTGGCGATCATGCTCTCGAGCATCTGGGTCGCCACGACCACCGGCTTGCCCGCCTCCCGCGCCACTCGCAGGATCTTCTTCTGCAGGCCCGGAACGCGTTCGGGCGGCAGCTCGACGCCGAGGTCGCCGCGCGCGATCATGATCCCGTCGGCGAGATCGACGATCTCGTCCAGCCGTTCGACGGCCGAGGGCTTCTCGATCTTGGCCATCACCGCCGCGTGCCCGCCGATCAGGCGCTTGGCCTCGGCCACGTCGTCGGGGCGCTGGACGAAGGAGAGCGCCACCCAGTCGAAGCCGAGCTCGAGCCCGAAGGCGAGGTCCTTGCGGTCCTTGTCGGTCATCGCCGGGATCGGCAGGACGAGGTTGGGGACGTTCACGCCCTTGCGGTCGGAGAGCGTCCCGCCCGCGATCACCACCGTGTGCGCGGCACCGGCTTCGGCGCGCTCGACGCGCAGCCGGATGCGCCCGTCGTCGAGCAGGAGCTCGGCGCCTTCGCGCAGGACCGAAAACACCTCGGGATGCGGCAGCTGCACGCGCGTCGCATCGCCCGGGGCGGGATCGAGATCGAGCCGGAAGGGCTGGCCCTCGACGAGCTCGACCTTACCTTCGGCGAAAGAGCCGATGCGGATCTTGGGCCCTTGCAGGTCCATGAGCGTGCCGATGGGATGGCCGCGGGCCTTTTCGACCTCGCGCACGATCGCGAAACGGGCGGCGTGGTCGTCGTGGGTGCCGTGGCTGAAGTTGAACCGGAAGACGTCGGCTCCGACCTCGGCCATGGCGCGGATGCGCTCGAGGGTGGAGCTCGACGGACCGAGCGTGGCCACGATCTTGGTCGAGCGGTTGCGGCGCATGGCGGAGCGATCCCGGCTGGCGGCGCGGATCCGAAGGCGAACCCGTGAGGCGGGAAATGGGCCCGGGCGGGGATCCTAGTGGTGCCGGGCGCGGCCCGAAAGGAGCCGATCGCCACGGGCGCCGTGCGCCCCCGGCGGAGCGCCTGCCGGAGCTCGTGCGTTTTCTGTTGCGCAACGCGCTCGTCGGGATCGCGGTCGGCTGGACCTTCCTGTTCGCCCTGTTGTGGTCGGACGCGGCCGGGCTCGGCACCCTGCTCTTCGCCTCCGAGCACTGGCTGGCGGCGCTTCTTCTGGCCATGGGCGGTTTCGCCGTCACCTTCGGCGGCCTCGCCATGGCCACCGCGATCTTTCTCCTACCGCGCGAATGAAGGCGGGGGCGTGCCGGACGGGGGACGCGGGCCCTGGCACCGCACGCGGTCTCGGGCTATATTTACGATCACGTGCGTGGGATCGATAAATGTACATCGATTCCGCGGAAAAATTCCCGGGAGCGCGCCATGGGCCTCGACCTCCTCCTCGACCGCCTGGGCGAGCCCGCCACCGCGATCGCGGGCGGGCTCGCGATCGGGCTCCTCTTCGGGGCCGCGGCCCAGCGCTCCCACTTCTGCTTGCGCTCGGCGGTGATCGAGTTCTCCGAGGGCCGGCTCGGGCCCAAGACGGCGATCTGGCTCGCCGCCTTCGGTGCCGCCGTGGCGCTCACCCAGCTGCTCGTGCTCCTGGGGGCCGCCGATCTCGACCAGGCCCGCCAGCTCGCCCCGCGCGCGAGCCTCTCCGGGGCCGTCCTGGGCGGGCTCCTCGTCGGGGCGGGCATGATCCTGACCCGCGGCTGCCCCTCGCGGCTCCTCGTCCTTTCCGCCACCGGCAATCTGCGCGCGCTTCTTTCCGGCCTCGTCTTCGCCGTCGTCGCCCAGGCCTCCTTGCGCGGCGCGCTCGCGCCGCTGCGCGAGGAGCTCGCCCGCCTCTGGGTGCTCGAAGGCGCCGAGCGCACCGATCTCCTCGCCTTCTTCGGCCTCGATCACCGAGCGGGCGCGGCGCTCGGGCTCGCTTGCCTCGCCTTCGCCCTTCTCCTCCTCGCGCGCCGGCGCATCGGCGCCCGGACGTGGATCGGCGGGATCGGGGTGGGCGCGGCGGTGGCCGCCGCCTGGTGGTTCACGAGCGCGCTCGCCGCGCGCTCCTTCGAGCCGGTGACGATCAAGGGCATCAGCTTCAGCGGGCCGTCCGCGGATCTGCTCATGCTCGTCCTCGCCCCGGCCGCCCAGAGCCCGGATTTCGACCTCGGCCTCCTGCCCGGCGTCTTTTTGGGCTCGTTCCTCGCCGCCTGGCTCGGCCGCGAACTCGCGCTGCGGGGCTTCGAAGGCGGTGCGAGCGTGGGCCGCTACCTCGCCGGGGCGGCGATGATGGGCTTCGGGGCGATGCTCGCGGGCGGTTGCGCGGTGGGCGCCGGCGTCTCGGGAGGCGCGGTGTTCGCGACCACCGCCTGGCTCGCGCTCGGTTCCATGTGGGTGGGCGCGAGTCTCGCCCATCGGCTCGTCGACCGCGAGCCCGCGCGGCTCTGGCGCCCGCTCGCGAACGGCCGCGACGCGCGCGCCTCGATCGCCTGAGCGCGGGATCGCGGCGGCACCCCGACCCCACCGGCGTTCACCTCGGGCCGCGGCGCGACGGCCGCAACGGGCTCCTTCGGTTCCGCGGCCCAGAGTCTCTTTTCCGTCCCCGCCCGGACCGCGGCGCGGGTCGCGGCGAAGCGCACGACCCGTCCGGCGCGCAGCCGAGGGCCGGTGTTCGCCCGCGACGCCGGCCGCGGCGCGAGGTCCCCGACCGACCGATCCCGTTTCCGCGATCGCCGGAGGTCCGCCCCTAGAGGATCCCGGCGCCTTTCGCGCGCCGGACGCCCGCCGCCCGAGAGGTGCGGAAGAAGATCCCGGACGCGCCGGCGCATCGGGATACGGAGCCGGTCGTTCGGCCGCGTCCGGGAAAGATTCTGTTCATCGCGACCGCGGATCCTCGCCCCGCACGCTCGTGCGGACAAGGAGAGGATCCGGTGCGGAGCACGATCCGGGGTCTTCTGGTCGCCTCCACCCTGCTCGCCGCCGCCTCGGCCGCGCAGGCGGTCGAATTCGGTCTGTTCGGCACGCGCGAGTTCCGAGCCGCCTCTTTCGCGGGCCTGCCGCAATGGCGCTCGGTGCTCGAGCGCGTCGAAGCGGAACGGCCCCTCTGGCGGCGCTGCGCGCTCGATCCCAAGGCCTGCCCGAACCGCGCGACGGCGGCCTGGCGGGCGCTCCTGAAGGGTCTGGAAGGCGCGTCCCTTCCCGAGCAGATGCGCGCGATCAATCGCTTCGCCAACCAGTTCCGCTACCGGCCCGACGATCGGAACTGGGGCCGCAGCGATCATTGGGCGACGCCCGTGGAGTTCCTCGAGCGCTCGGGCGACTGCGAGGATTACGCGATCCTGAAGTATCTCTCGCTGCGCGAACTCGGGGTGCCGGCGCAGCGGATGCGCATGGTCGTCTTGCGCGACACGCTGCGCGATCTCGCCCATGCCGTCCTCGCCGTGCACGACGGGGAGCAGGTCTGGATCCTCGACAACGTCACCGACGCCGTCCTCCGCCACGATCGCCTCGGCCATTACGTGCCCTATTATTCGGTCAACGAAGAGGCGCGTTGGGCGCATCTGCCGATCGGCGCGACGCTCACCGCGCGCATCGACCCGCGTCTGCTCTTGGGCGAGGGAGTGGCGAGCCGATGAGCGCCGCCCTCGCCCTTCCCGCCGCCTCGCCTTCGCGCGCGCCGTCCGCACGGCCGGCGCTGCGGCGCCTGGCCGCGCGCGCGGCCGCGTTCCTGCTCGCCGGGGCCGCGGCTTGTGCGCTCGCGATCGGAGCGGAGCGGTTGATCGCCGAACGGCGCGCGGCGGAGCTGGCCGCTCTCGAGGGGCGTCTTTCGGCCCTCGCCGCCGGTCGCGCCGAGGTGCTCGCGACTTGGATCGACGGGCTCGCGCGCCTGGCCCGTCGTCTGACCGGTTCCGAGCTCGTGCGGCTGTTCGTTCACGAGGCGATCCTCGCCGGCTCCGACGCCCGGCTCGCCCCGGCGCTCGCCGAGCAAGCGCCCTATATGGCGCTCGTGCTCGAAGAGCTCGCTCGCCAGAGCGGCCTCGAGGGCGTCGGCCTCCTGGCCGAGGACGGCAGCTGGCTGGTCCGCGACGCCGGGGCCGCGCTCCCCGAGCGCGTGGCCCGGGCGCTTCTGCGCGAGCTCGCGGAGGCCCGACCCGGGCCGCGGGCGTGGCTCGTCGCCGACGAGCGGGCGACTCGGCTCGTCCTCGCCGTGCCCCTGCCGCCACCGGAGGCGGCGGCGGGCGAGCGTCCGCGCGCCGCGGTGGTGCTCGTCGTCCCGGCACGAGAAACGCTCGCGCGCTATCTGCGCCCGCAGCCGGTCGACGGGCCGGGGGTCGGTGCCCGGTTGGAGGCCGAAGGCGCGGGCGACGAACCGCTGCGGCTCGGCCCCGACGGCCGTCCGCTCGCCGAGGCGACGGCGGGCTCCGGCTCCTTCGTCGAGGTCGCGGCGAACGTGCCCGGCCTGCCCTGGCGGGTGGCGATCCGGGCCGAGCCGGAGACGGTCCTCGCCGCGCACGAGCGGTGGGCGTCGAGCGTCCGCGCCGCGGTCGCCGGCTTCGGCCTGGCCGCGGGGGCGTTGGTGCTGGCCCTGCTCGCCTGGCAGCGGGTCCGGCACGAGCGCTCCCTCGCCGAACAGTGGCAGGAGGCGGCGCGCGCGATCGAGGCCGAGCGGCGGCTTCTGGCCGAGGTCTCGGACGCCGTGCCCGACTTCGTGAGCCTCAAGGACGCCCGCGGCCGCTGGCTCATGGTCAATCGGGCGCTCGCCAACGCGCTCGGCCGCGGCGCCCGCGAGCTCCTGGGTCGGCGCGAGGAGGAGGTCGTGGCGGGCGAGGGGGTGGGACGGCTCCTCGCGCTCGAGCGCCAGGCGCTTTCCACCGGCGGGGCGGTGCAGCCCGAACTCGCGCTCCGCTTGGGGGGACGCGAGCGCGTTCTCCACGTGCTCGTCCTCGCGCTTCCCGATCCCACCGGCGGTCCGCCGCGCATCCTGCGCGTCGCGCGCGATCTTTCCGATCTCGTCGCCGAGCGCCGTCGCACCCAGCGACTGCGGGAGCAGACGGTGGCGGCGCTTCTGCGCGCGGTCGAGCTCGCCGACCCCCATCTTCTGGGCCACAGCCGCATGCTCGCCGATCTCGCCGAGCGGCTCGCCCTGCGCTTGGACCTCGATCCCAAGACGATCGCCACCGTGCGCGTCGCCGGCGAGCTCTCCCAGATCGGCAAGTTGTTCGTGCCGCGCGCACTGTTGCGCAAGGAGAGCCGGCACGACGAGGCCGAGAGCCGGCTCATGCGCACGCACGTCGACCACGCGCTGCGGGTGTTGGAAGGCGTCGAGTTCGACCTGCCGGTGGCCGAGGCCATCGCCCAGATGTACGAGCGCCTGGACGGGACGGGCTATCCGCGCGGGCTCGCGGGGCCGCAGATCGGGATCGAAGGACGCATCCTCGCGGTGGCCGACGTCTTCGTCGCCCGCACGCGGCCGCGTTCGTACCGCGACGCGGCGCCGCCGGATGCGGTGCTCGCCGTCCTGCGCGCCCATCCCGAGCGCTACGATGCCGCGGTGGTCGCCGCGCTCGCCGAAGAGCTCGCCGAGAACGGCTGGCCGGGTTGGGCGAGCTCCGCGCGCGACTCAGGTGCCGAAGATCGCGCGCAGCCCGTCGAGCAGGTACTGGGCGGCGAGCGCGCCCAACAAGAGGCCCAACAGGCGCGAGAGCACGGCGATGAGGGTGGGACCGAGAAAGCGCGCGAGCCGGGCGCCGGCGGCGAGCGCGAGCCAGGTGGCGGCGAGGACGGCGAGCTGGGCGAGGACGAGGGCGAAGCGGCCGTGAGGCGCGGAGCCCAGGCGATCGGCCAAGAGGAGAGTCGTGGTGATCGCCGCGGGGCCGGCGATGAGCGGAATGCCGAGCGGGAAGACGGCGATGTCGGAGCCGGCGCGTTCCTCGGCCAAGAGTTCGGCCGTGCCCTCGCGCCGCTGGCCGCGGCGCTCGAAGACCATCTCGAGCGCGAGAAGGAACAAGAAGAGGCCGCCCGCGACGCGGAACGCGGGCATGGAGATCCCGAGCCAGCGCAGCGCCGCCTCGCCCACGAGAGCGAAGCAGCCCAAGACGACCCCGGCGAGGAGCACCGCGCGGCGGGCCAGTTGCATGCGCTCGCGCGTGGAGGCGCCGGAGGTGAGGGCGACGAAGATGGGGACCAGCCCCAGAGGATCGACGGTGACGAAAAGGGCGACCAGAGCCTCCCAGAAGGCCTCGAGCACCGAGCCGCCGAGCTCAGTAGGTCGCCCGGCCGCCGGAGAGATCGAACACCGCGCCGGTGGTGAACGAGTTCTCCTCCGAGACGAGCCAGGCGACCATGGCCGCGATCTCGCGCAGCTCGACGAAGCGACCGCGCGGGATCTTGGAGAGCATGTATTGGATGTGGCTTTCGCTCATCTGCTCGAAGATGCGGGTGCGCGCGGCGGCCGGGGTGATGCAGTTGACGGCGATGTCGTAGCCGGCGAGCTCCTTGCCCAGGGACTTGGTGAGCGCGATCACGCCCGCCTTGGCGGCGCTGTAGGCGGCGGCATTGGGGTTGCCTTCTTTGCCGGCGATCGACGCGACGTTCACGATCCGCCCGTAATTGCGCGCGATCATCTGCGGCACGACCGCCTTGAGGCACAAAAAGACGCCGGTGAGGTCGATGTCCAGGATCCGCTGCCATTCCTCGATCGGATAGTCGACGAGAGGAACCGTCGGCCCGGCGATGCCGGCGTTGCAGACCAGGATGTCGATCCCGCCCAGGGCCGTATCGGTCGCGCGCACCGCGGCTCGGACCTCGTCCCAGCGGGTGACGTCGACCGCGACCGCGAGAACCCTGCCGCGCGGAGCGAGGTCGGCCGCGGTGCGCTCGGCCTCCGCGCGGTCCTTGTCCCAGATCGCCACCGCCGCGCCCGAATCGAGCAAGCGTTCGACGATCGCCCGTCCGATGCCCATCGCACCGCCCGTCACCACCGCCCGACGGCCGTCCAGCTCGATCCGGTTCATCGCTCCCTCCCCGGGTACGGGCGATCCCGTACTCCCGGCACCCTTTGGCACGCCCCCGGGCCGGCGGCAATCGGGCCGGCCGACGGAGTTCGGCAACAGTCCGCGGCGCGCGACGGATGCAACCGCAAGATGACCAACATCCGCGCTTGAAAAAGCGAGCGGCCTGCAGCACAAAGGAATCAACGCGCGAGCGAAAGCCGGGGGGTTCTCAACCCCGAGGAGAGAAGGGGCGCATGCGAGCGACCCGGATCGAGGCTCACCCCGCCCCCGCGAGGGCCGGACGCACCGTCGGTCGGGGCTTCTCATGACGGCCCCGCCCGAGACCGGCGAGGACGGTGCCCCGTTCGACACGAGCCCTCCGCGCTGTTCTCGGCCCTTCCCGATAGGAGCGCGGTCGGCGCGCAGCGCACTCGACCCCGGGCGCGGGCTCGTGATGCTCGGGCTTTTCGGCCACGGAGCGGCGGTCGGTTCGCTCGCCGCGCTGCAGTGTTTCCTCGAAGCGGGTGTCCTGTTCGCCGCGGGTCTTTCGGTCGTCTTCTGGCTGGCGCACGCTCGGCGCGGCGGAAGGGGAGAGCACCCTTCGTGCTCGGAGCCTGCGGTGGCGGTGGTCGAGGCGCCCGCGCTCGCGGAGCGCGACCCGCTCACCGATCTGTTGAACAAGAGCGGCATCCGCCGGGCGACGCGCGCGGTGCTCGAGGGCGGCCGGCCGAACACCCGCGCCGCCCTGCTCGCTTTCGATCTCGATCGGCTCAAGGACGTC
>JANXAZ010000068.1 GCA_025062095.1 Geminicoccaceae bacterium | reverse complement strand
CATGCGTCGCGCTCTGGTCCGGCTCCAGGCGAAGACCTGCGAGCATCCGGGCCTCGCCTACGAGGTCTGGGCGAATTTCGGGGAAGCCGATGGCAAGATTCCTGACTCGGCGCGCCCCGGCTGGCTGAGCGAGGTCGCCGGGATCCGGGCGTCGGACGACTACCGGAAGGCCTTCGAGCGCTGGAAGGCGAGCTTTTCGCAGGCGGGTGACGTCGTGGTCGAGGTGGAGGCGGTCTCGCGGGTGCTGGTCGGCCACGGGCTCGGCAGCGCCACGGACGTGGGCCTCGCGCTCCACCGCACCTGGGGTGTGCCCGTGGTTCCGGGCTCGGCGCTCAAGGGCCTGCTCGCGCACTACGTGGACGCCGTCTTCGGGCCCGATCCGAAAGAGCCCGAGCCGGAGCGGGTGCCTTTCGGGGGTGTGGTCTGGGAGGGCCGACGCATCCTGCACGGGCCGGGCGAGGTCTATCGGGCGCTCTTCGGCGCCCCCGAAGCCGACGCGGAGGTCGTGGGCCGCCCGAACACGGCGAGCCGCGGGCTCGTGACCTTCCACGACGCGCTCTGGGTCCCGAACACGCCCGGGGCGAACCCGCTCGCGGTCGACGTGCTGACCGTGCACCAGAAGCTCTATTACGACTCGGCGGGCGATTCGCCGCCGGTGGATTGGGACGATCCGAACCCGGTCGCGTTCTTGTCGGTCCGCCCCGGGGCGCGGTTCCTGCTCGCGCTGTCGGGGCCGCGCGAGTGGACCGCGCTCGCCAAAGAGCTCTTGCTCGAAGCGCTTCGCGAGTGGGGCGTGGGCGGCAAGACCGCCGCCGGCTACGGGCGGCTCGTTCCATTCGGATCGGTCGGCACCGGTGCCACCAAGGAAGCGGGCAAGACGACCATCGGGTCATCTCCTCCGCCGAAGCCGGGTGACATCGTCGAATGCGTGCTCCTGGAACAGAAGACGAGCAAGGGTGGCTGGAAAGCACGGCACGAGCCCTCGGGCATCGAGGGACCGATCCAGAACAGCCCCGCCGTTCCCGCGGCTGCGAAGCCCGGCGATCGGCTGAAACTCAAGGTGAAGATCTCCAAGGGAAAAGAAAGCGGCTTCGAATATTTGTCCGAGTGATCTTCATCTCAGCGACACGAGCGCCTCCACCACCGCTTCGACCGCGGCCCGTCGATCAATCTCGACCGCATAGTGCACGTTGGGCGGAAGGGGCCGCCGATCGGGCGGCAGCTCATCCGGCGCTCGGATTCCGCGCCGGTCGACGATCGTCATGCCGCGCGCGGGACCGTGCGTGCACACGACCTCGAGGCTCGTCGGCTCGAAACGCAGGACCCCGGGCGGCACGCGCTCGGGCGGAGCGACCGCGAGCACGGCGAGCGCATCGTGGATCGGCGCCCCGTCGATCCCGTAGATGCGTCGGTAGCGCTCGCGATAGAAGCGCAGCGCCCCGGCCATCGTTCGCGCCACGCGCCCGCCCGCCTCGAGCCGGGCGAGCTCGGCCTCGCCCAAGAGCACCGTGCGCGTGAGCTCGTAGCCGATCCACAACAGCGGCACGCCCGCCGCGGCGACGATCGCGGCCGCCTCGGGATCGGCGAGGATGTTGAGACACGCCATCGGCCGCGCGTTCCCGATGCCGGCCGTGCCGCCCATGACGGTTATCGCCCGCAGCCACGACGCCAGGTGCGGTTCCAAGCGGAGCGCGAGCGCGAGGTCGGTGTGCGCGCCGGTGAGCGCCACGACGAGCTCGCCCGCGTGCGCACGCGCCGTCTCGATCAAGAGATCGACGCCCGGGCGCGGGTCGAGCTCGCCTTTCGGTTCCGCCAGCGGCGCACCGGCGATTCCCGCGCCGCCGTGCAGCGCCGCACCCGAGGAGGCCGGCTCGCCCATGATCGAGCGCGCGCAGCCGCGGGCCACCGGAACCGCGAGCCCGACGAGTTCGCACAGCGCGAGCGCGTTGCGCGCCGTCGCATCCGCCGGGGCGTTGCCGTGCGTGGCCACGATCCCCACGAGGTCGCACCAGCGCGCCGCGCACGAGATCGCGACCGCATCGTCGATCCCGGGGTCACCCACGAACAGGAGCTTCGTCATCGTTCTGCCACCGAGCCGCGTCCAAGAGGCATCTGTCGATCGTCGCGGAGGCCACGTTTTCGCGCATCCGCGGCGCTCGACCCGATCGCCGAAGAGGAGGTGCACCGATGGCCGGTCTTTCTCGTCGTGCGAGTCTCGCCGGCGTCGCGGCGACAACCGCGCTTTTGGCTACTCGTCCCCTCAGCGCGCAAGCGAAAACGACCCTCAAAGTGATCTGGATGGGCTGGCCGGAAGGGCAGGTGAAGCCGCTCATGGACAGCTTCCGTACCGCCCGCCCCGACGTCGAGCTTCAAGTCGAGACGATTCCCTTCGTTCAGATCTTCCAGACCCTCGAGGTTCGGCTCGGGGCACGTACTCCGGATCCCGACATCTTCATCTGCGACTCCCCGCTCACCGCCTCCTATGCGGCGCGCGGGCATCTCATGGATCTCACCCCGCACATCGACGCGCGCCGGTTCACGCCGTCCGCGATCGCCGCGGCGAGTTGGCAGGGCAAGATCTATTCGGCTCCTTTCGGCAGCTCCTGCCCCGTGCTCTTCTACAACAAGAAACTGCTGCGCGAGGCCGGCATCCCCTTCCCGGAACCCGACGTGGCAAAGCGTTGGACCTGGGAGCAGCTGGTCGAGGCGGCCAAGAAGCTCACCGATCCCGCCAAGAATCAGTGGGGCTTCAGCTTCGAGCAACAAGAGCGACCCTATATGCTGTTGCCGCTCGCGCAGTCGCTGGGAGGGGTGGCGCTCTCGCCCGACGGCTTCAAAGCCACGGGTTATGTCGACAGTCCGGCGTTCGTCGAGGCTTACGGCTTCATGCAGAAGCTCTATACCGAGTGGAAGGTGAGCCCGCCGGGCCTGTTCGATCCCAACCTCCCGGTCGAGCAGTTCGGGAACGGCAAGATCGCGATGCTCGTCGCGGGCACCTTCAACGAAGCGACGATCAAGAACAAATATCCCGACATCGAGTTCGGCGTCGCACCTTATCCGCGTTTCGCCCGCGGCAAAGCCGTCACCCCCACCGGGGCCTGGCACATCGGGGTCAACCCGCGCACGCGCCATCCCAAAGAAGCGTTGGCTTTCATCGACCATTTCATGAGCCACGAGCTGCAGGTCTTGTGGTTCGAGCTCCGTCCCTACCCGCCGGTCTTGAAGTCGGTATGGGAAAAGGAAGCGCATCGCTTCGAGACCGACATGTGGCGGATCGTGCGTTACGAGCTCGAGCATACCGCGGTACCGCGCCCCGCGACGCCCGGCTTCCGCGAATACGAGGACATCTTGCGCACCGCCTTGCGAGACATCACCACCGGTGCCGACGTCGCCAAGACCCTGACCGCGGCGGCGCAGAGGATCGATCGCGAGCTCGAGAAGTACAAGACGTGAAACGAGGAGCGGCCGGGTCGAGCGCCCGGCTGCTCTTTTTCTTCGGCTCTTCGTCGCGGACCCGACACGATGAGACACGGCTTTCGCGAGCCCTGGATCGTGGTTTTCTGGTTCCTCGCGCCGGCGCTCGCGGGGCTCGCCCTGTTTCGGTTGGTGCCGATCCTCATCGCGCTCGTGGGCGGCTTCACCGGCACGAAACTCACCGGTGAGACCATTTGGGTCGGTCTGCGCAATTACGAGCGCTTGCTCGACGATCCTTCCTTCTGGAATTCCGTGCGCGTCACGCTCCTGTTCAATCTCGTCGTCAATCCTCTTCAGATCCTCCTCGCGCTCGGCCTCGCGCTTCTGGTTTTTCGCCCGACCCCGCTCGTGCCTTTTTTCCGCGCCGCTTACATGGCGCCGATGACCGTGTCGCTCTCCTTGACCTCGATCCTCTGGGCGATCCTCCTCGAGCCGACCATGGGCCCGGTCAACGGGCTCCTCCGCGCCATGGGCTTGCCCCCGCAGCCTTTCTGGCGCGGCGAGGATCAGGCGCTCGCCACCCTCGTGGGCGTGGCGTCCTGGAAGGGCGTAGGTTATTGGATGGTGTTCCTGCTCGCCGGCTTGCTCTTGGTACCCAAGGAATTGCACGAAGCGGCGATGATCGACGGCGCCGGGGCCTGGCAACGTTTCTGCTACGTGACCCTGCCGCTCATGCGTCGGCCGCTCGGGTTCGTGTTGGTCGCCGATACCGCCGCCAACTTCCTCCTCTTCGCCCCCGTCTATCTCGTCACCCAGGGCGGTCCGAACGGTGCCACCGCGCTTCTCATGTTCGAAGCTTATCAAGCCGCCTTCACCTATCTCGATCACGGACGCGCGCTCGCCGTCTCGACCGTGATCTTGCTCGTGATCGGTCTTCTCGCCTTCTTCGAGCTGCGTCTTTTGCGCGAGCGGGGCGCATGATCCCTCACGCCTGCATACGCTTCGGGCTCGCCGTAATGCGGTACTCGGCGCTCGTCTTCGTGGCGACCGTTCTCTTGTTGCCGATCTATTGGCTCGTTCTCGCCTCGTTCCGACCGGCGGCCGACATCTTCGCCACCGCGGGCACGGTTTCGGTCGCCACCTTCCTGCCCGAACGGCTCACCTTCGAGCACTGGCGCGAGGCCTGGTCGGGAGAACTGCCGCGCGCGGTGGCCAATTCGCTCTTCGTGGCGCTGACGACCGTGGCGCTCGGGGTCACGGTGAATTCGCTCGCCGGCTTCGCCTTCGCGGTCTTCGAATTCCCGGGCAAACGTCTTCTCTTCGTGCTCGTGCTCGCGACGTTCATGATGCCCTTCGAGTCCATCGTCATCCCGCTTTACGTGCTCGTGCGCGGGCTGGGTCTCACCGACACTTATGCGGCTCTGATCCTGCCGGAAGTGGCGAGCGGGCTCGTCATTTTCCTGTTCCGACAATTCTTCGCGGCCGTGCCCAAGGAACTCTACGAGGCCGCCCGCGTCGACGGGGCGAGCTGGTTGCAGATCTGGTGGAGACTCACCCTTCCCCTTTCCGGCCCGACCATCGCCACCGCTTCGTTGATGCTCTTCGTCCATCAATGGGACGCTTTTTTCTGGCCGCTCGTGGCCGCCCCCGGCCCCGAGCGGATCGTGGTGCAGGTGGCGATCGCACGGAACGTCACCCTAGAGGTCGCGAATTGGGGTGGGCTCTTCGCATCCGCGTCGACCGCGATCCTGCTCGCCCTCGTCCCCTTCCTCCTGCTCCAGCGTTTCTATCTGCACACGATCGCTTCGGCGGCGGAACGCTGAGCCTCCGCCTCCGTTCCGTCCTCCGCACGCGCCTCCTTTCCGCTCATGCGCGGCACCCGGCTTAACGATTTTTTCAGAGCTCGCGGGATGAAATCGGGCTCGCGGACGTCTTGGTGAGGCGAGTGGCCGGTGCGGCCACCGATCCTCGATGAACAGCCGGGAGTAATCGATGCGCGAGCTCGCGTTGCGCAGCGTGGGGAAGCGTTTGGCCGCGATCGCCGGCCTGGTCGCTACTGTCGGTCTCGGTTGGGCCGACTTCGCCTCGGCGCAGCCGACTTGGCCGAGCGGGATGAACTGTCATTGGTACAGCCCCGGTATGGCCGCCTTCGAGACGTGGCGAGGCTCCCGTTTCTCGGCCTTGCACCACTGGATGTACCACGACACCTGGGCGAACATGGTGCGATGGGTGCGGGAAGTCGGCTCTCCGTGGCTCGTACGCATTCGCGAGGGGCGCCTCATCTCGGTGAGCGTCCCTCTTCTTCCCAACGAATCGAAGGGGCAGCTCGCGCAATGTGCCGCGGGCGCCTTCGACGTTCATTTCCGTCGCATGGCTCAGGATTTCGTGGCCATCGGTGCGGGTGACGCGATCATCCGCCTGGGCGCGGAGGCGAACGGTTGGTGGCAGGCCTACTCGATCAACGGCAACTACGATGCGTACAAGGGCTGTTTCCGGCGAGCGGTTCAGGTCATGCGGTCGGTCGCACCCAACCTCAAGTTCGAATGGCCCATGAACCGCGAAGTTTACGCCAACAAATACCAAACGACGGCCTCGCGCGCTTACCCCGGCGACGACGTAGTGGACATCGTCGGCATGTCTTATTACGACATGTGGCCGGCGGCTACGAGCGAAGCGGTATGGAATTCGTCGTTCGCTCCCGAATTGAACTTCTACGCCAACTTCGCACGGAGCCGAGGCAAGAAGCTCGGCTTCGGCGAATGGGGTCTCGGCAAGCGAGATGGCGGCGGGTTCGACAATCCTTTCTTCATGCGCAAGATGTTCGATTTCTTTCGAGCCAACGCGAGTCTGATCGCGTATGAAACCGTCTTCAATTGTGGTCCTGGCACGGAGTTCCGCATCTACCCGGAGACCTGGAACCCGCAAGCCGCACTCGCTTACAGGACGCTTTGGTAACCGAGCTTCGACGAGGACCGGACGGCCGCACGTCTAACCGGAAGAGCGTGTGCGGGCCCGTCCCGCACACGCTTTTTTTCTTCCATTCCCGCCCGCCCCCGACTGCGATCCTTCCCGACGCCGCTCCGGCCTCGGAAATGTCGACCCCCGCAAGAACGAAAAAAGCGGTGCCGGCGTAGCGCAGCACTCCCCGCACTTCGAGCCGCCGACCCGAGCGCGTTCTCTCCCGCCGCAGCCGCGCGCGGCCCGAACGCCTCCCCCACCGGCTTCTCTTCCCGCAGGGATCGGCGTCTTCTCGAGGCCTTCCGGCCGTTTCTGTCCCGCGGGGCCGGATCCCGTCAGCGCGAATAGGTTCCGACGAGTTCGGTGCCGGCGAGGATGTGCGGCTCGGCGGCGCTCAACACCTCCCTGCAGCCCGGGCGCGGCCCGAGCGGCAGACTTCCCACCGACAACGCGAGCAAGCGGAAACGGTAATGGTGCGTCCCGTGCCCGCGCGGCGGACAGGGCCCGCCGTAACCCGGCTTGCGGAAGTCGTTGATCGCCTGGCGCAGCCGACCGACCTTCTCGGTCTTGGCGAGGCCCTCGGGCAGGCTCGTCTGATCCGCCGGGATGTCGAAGACCGCCCAGTGGTACCAGGTGCCGGCGGGAGCGTCCGGGTCTTCGCAGACGAGCACGAAGCTGCGCGTGCTCGCCGGTGCGCCGCTCCAGCTCAGAGGCGGCGAGAGATCGGCACCGTCGCAGGTATAGCGCTCGGGGATCCGCCCACCGGCCGCGAAGGCCGGACTCGCAAGCCGCATCGCTGCCATGCTTCCCTCCCGCTCGCACGGCGCGCGATCATGCCACGCTCGTGTGCGCGCGCCAGAGGTCCTGCCGTTCGACGCCACCACGGTGGGCCGGCTCGCCATCGAAGGGCCGTTCGTCCTCAGGGCGGATCGGCCTCGCGCAACCGCTCCCCGAGCCGCAGGTACGCGGCCTTGTAGCGGGCTTGCCAGCGCGCCAGGTCCCAGGGTTCTTCGCTCGGTTCGAGCGCCCCCGGCACGGCGCGATAGACGAGCGCGCGCACCCGTTCGCCCGCCGCGGTTTCGACCTCCACCGGCGCGAGCGCATAGCCGGGCCCTTCGTAGGCGTCGAGCCGAGCGCGCTCGAGCGCCGTCCCCGCGCGCCAGAGCACGCCCTCGACCGAGGCGCCGGGGTCGGGCACGAGCACGGGATAACTCGCCCGGCGCGCGCGCACCCGCCGGAAACCGTGCAGCCGGGCGGGCTCGAGCTCCCCCGGGGCGACCGCGCGACCGATCACGAGCCCGAGCACGTCCGCATCCATGAGCGTGCCGAAGAAGAAAAGCGGCGTCACGGCGGTCTCCGCACCCTCCGTCGCGTTTCGTTCCGATGTGCTCACGTCTCGAACTCCCGCGGCCGACCGCCCCTTGAGCGGGGCCGTTCGCACCCGCCCTCGACCGGCATCGACGGGGATCGTTCCTCCTTGAAGGCGAGGGCGTTCCTGTGTTCGAACACGCGTCCGATAAACCACGAACGGGAACTCGGCTCGTGCCACCGACCGTCTTCGACCTCTGCCGGCCGCGCCCGGACGTGCTCTCGGGCCAGCTCGAGGACGCCCGCCTCGCCGCCGATCTCGCGCAAGTCCTCGCCGGCACCGCACCACCCGTCTACGCCGACCCGGCTCGGTTCTTCGCCAACACCTACCCGACCCGCGGCTTGCGCGACCTCTTGCGCCACGTGCTCGCCGTGCTCGCGGGCAGCGGTGGGGAAGCGGGGACCGTCTTTCGCTTGCACACCCATTTCGGCGGCGGCAAGACACACGCGCTCATCGCGCTGGTCCACGCCGCCCGCGGCGCACCGGAAGCGGAGATCGACACCTTCGTCGATCGGGCGCTTCTGCCGCGCGAGCCGGTGGCGGTCGCCGCCTTCGACGGCGAGAACGCCGATCCCGTCAACGGCCGCCGCCTCGCACCGGACGTTCTCGCCTTCACGCCCT
>JANXAZ010000067.1:1056-8674 GCA_025062095.1 Geminicoccaceae bacterium | reverse complement strand
CGGGCGATGCCGAGCTCCCTCTCCTGCCGGTCGGGGAGAGCCGGCTTCTGCCCTTCGCGCGCGATCGCGCGACCACGGTCGTGGTCGAGTCGAGCGCGGAGGAAGGCATCGTCGCGATGACCCTCGCCGAGGGCGTGCTCGCGCTCGAGCGGGTCGCGCGGCAGATCACCCGATACCGCGTCCGCTCGCGCGCGGAAGAAGCGCGCGTTTTCGTCCTCGAGCATCCCAAGCGCCCGGGCTTCCGCCTCGCGGCGCAGGCGCCGACGGCCGAAGGGCCGGGGTTCTGGCGCTTCGAGCGCGCGCTCGGCGCGGGCGAGACGCTTTCCCTCGAGGTCGTGCTGGAGCGGCCGGAGTTCGAGCGGCTCGAGCTCGTCGACCTCGACGCCGAAAGGCTGGCGGTGCTGTTCGCCGGGCGCGAAATTCCCGAGCCCTTGCGCCGGGCGATGGCCGAGATCGCGCGGCTGCGCGCCGCGCTGCGGGAAG
Organism: Geminicoccaceae bacterium; assembly: GCA_025062095.1. GTDB lineage: Bacteria > Pseudomonadota > Alphaproteobacteria > Geminicoccales > Geminicoccaceae > JANXAZ01. Next base: position 8,191 of record JANXAZ010000067.1, on the reverse strand, counting down.
CCGGGGAGCTCCGCGATCGGCTCGAGAAGGAGCGGGGAGAGCTCGTCGCCGAGCAGGAGCGCCTGCGCGCCAATCTCGCCGCGGTCCCGGCCGGGAGCGATCTCGCCCGCCGCTTCCTGGAACGCCTCGGTGCGTGCGAGGACCGACTGCAGGCCCTGGGCGAAGAACTCGCCCGCGCCCGCGCGGCGGTGGCCGCGGCGGAAGCGGCGCTGCGCGCCTTCGTCCGCGATCTCGCGCTGTGAGTCCCCGCTCTTGCCCGAAGCGGGGCCGAATGCCAGGCTGAGTGGTCGGCTCGGCGACCCGCGGAGAACCGCGAGGGCGACCGACCGGCCGATGCGGACAGCTTGGAGGCGCAAGAGGCTCCCATGGCTGCGGGCGGAAGACGGATCGCGCTCGCGATCGCCCTGGCGGCGGGATCGATCCCGGTCGGCACGGCCGTCGCCGAGCTCCGGATCGAGCTCCGGGACGGGCGGGTCTTCGTCCTGCCCTTCGAGCGTCACGAGGTGCGGCGGATCTGGTTCGACGGGGAGGAGGTCGAAGGCGCGGAGACCGCCGTGCGTCTCGAGGAAGACCAGGGGCCCGATGCGCCCGGGACCGACCCGATCGCCGCGGCGCTCGCGGAGCGGGAGGGCGAGCGCGCGCGCGGGCGCGTTCTGCGCGTGGGACCGGGCGAAGCCTTCCGAGTGCCGAGCGAGGCGGCGGCGCGGGCCCGCGCGGGGGACACGGTGGAGATCCTCCCCGGCCACTACTCCGACGTCGCGATCTGGCGGGCGGACCGGCTCACCATCCGCGGGGTGGGCGGCACCCCGGTGATCGACGGCGGCGGCCGCGGCGCCGGGGGCAAGGCGGTGTGGGTCGTGGCGGGGCGCGAGGTGGTGATCGAGAACGTCGAACTCACCGGTGCGCGCGTGCCGGACCGCAACGGTGCCGGCATCCGCGCCGAAGGCGCCGATCTCACCTTGCGGGCGGTGAGGATCCACGGCAACGAGATCGGTATCCTCTCGGCCGTCGATTTTTCGGGCGAGCTCAGGATCGAGCGCTCGGAATTCTTCGCCAATTTCGTGCCCGATTGGGAGGCGGCCGGCGTGCCGCCCGGCCACAACGTCTACGTGGGCGGCGCGGATCGGTTCACGCTTCTGGGCAGCTGGATCCGCGGGGCGGTCGACGGCCACAACGTCAAGACGCGCGCCAAGGAGAACCGCATCCTCTACAACCGCATCGAAGACGTGCCGAACGGCGCCTCCTCTTATCTCGTCGACATCGCCGTCGGTGCGCCCACCCTTCTTCTCGGCAATCTCCTGATCGAAGGGGCGGGGAGCCCGAACCGCGCGGTCGTGGCCGTCGCCGCGGAAGGCGGGCGCGAGCGGGGACCGTTCGTGTTCGCCTTCAACACCGTTCTCGCGCCGCTTCCCGAAAACGTCGCGGTCTTCAACCACGGAACCCGGCCGGTGCGCCTTCTCGCCGATCTCGTCGTGGGCCCGGGGATCCTCGCCCGCGGCCCCTTCGAGAACCTCGGGACGCGCTCGGCGCCCCTTTCCGCTCTGCTCGATCCCGCCCGCGACGATTTCCGGCCGCGTCCCGGCTCGCCGGCGATCGACGTCGCCCCTTCGCGGCTCGGGCGCTTCCGCGGTCTCTCCCTCGAGCCCGCGTGGTCCTATCGCCATCCCGCCGGGCTCGAGCGGCGCACGAAGCGCGGCCGGGCTCACGACGCCGGGGCGTTCGAGGCGGGCGGCTGAGGGCGGGTCGGCTTCCAGGTCGCACGCGCGAGGGCGAGCATGTTCTCGCCCAGGATCCTGCGCACGTCGTCCTCGGCGTAGCCGCGCGCGAGCAGACCTTCGGTGATCTCCGGCAGTTGTTCGGGAGCGGCGATGCGGATCCCGGTCAGCCCGCTGCCGTAGCCCTCGCGCCTGGGCCACCAATAGTCGCGGTCGAGATCCGGGGGCGAATCGTCGAGCCCCTGGGTCGGATAGCTGTAATCGAGCCCGAGCCCGACGTGCGCGGGTCCCACGCGCTCGACCAGCCAGTCGACGGCGTCGAGGATCGCCGGCGTGCCGGCTCTGGGATCGGTCAAGAAGCGGCCGACGCCGTTGACGCAGATGACGCCGCCCGTGGCGGCGCAGGCGCGGATCTGCTCGAGCGTGGCGTTGCGCTTGTCGTCTTTGAGCGCGCGCGGGTTCGCGTGGCTGAAGATCACCGGCCCGAGGCCCATGTCCATGATCTCGAGGCTCGAACGGTGGCCGGTGTGCGAGACGTCCATGAACATCCCGGCCGCGTAGATCGCCTTCACGATTTCGCGCCCCAGCGGGGAAAGCGGCACGTCCTCGTCGTAACACCCCCCGGCGACCGCGTTGTTGCGGTTGTAGGCGAGGTGCATCTGGCGCACGCCGAGATCGTAGAAGAGGCGGACCATCTCCGGGCGACCGCACAAGGGGATCGCCCCTTCGAGGTCGAAGGCCACGGCGAGCTTTCCTTGCGCCTTCGCGCGCACGACGTCCTCCGCCGTGTCCACCGGCACGAAGAGATCGGGGCGGGCGCGCAGCTGCGCGCGGAAGGAGGCGAGCACGGTCAGGATCTGGGGGAGCGGATTGAGGTCCATCCCGACGTTGACCGAAACGAAGGTGGCCCCGGCCGCGAGGTGCCGGCGCAGGACGCCGAGATCCGCATCCGGATGCAGCGGCAGGCAGACGTGCGCGTCCCAGACGATCGCTCGGGCGTGCAACCGGCGCGCGCGTTCGGCGAGATCGGACATGAGCGGTTCCCGGCTCGGCTCTGCGGGCGCGAGGCTAAGGGAAGCACCGGGCCGGACAAGGGCCGGGTGCTGATAGGATTTTTAGCCTATACGCGCCCTCCGCGCAAGGGCTCGCGGCGCCGGTGCGCGCAAGCGGCGGCCTCCCTCACGGCCCGCGCGCTCGTTCGGCCGCTTTCGGGTGTGATTTCGAGGACCAGCGGCGGGTCGCGACCGGTCCGCGATCGAAGAGCCCCACTTCCGCACCCCAAGCGTCCCAGCCGGGACGCGTGCTGCGCGCGAAGAGCTCGAGATAGGGACCCTCGGCGAGCCGCTCGACGAGTTCGTAGATCGCATCGGGCTTGCGGCTGTGCTCGCGGCGAGGGGCGACGACGAGCTTGGGGACGTCGGTGGCCTTGCGCTTCGGTCGGCCGCGAGTGGCGAGCAGACACTGCTCGGGATTGGCGCGAGTCCAGAAGCCGAGGCCGGTGAAGAATCCCTTTCCGCTTCTGTTCTGCTTCACCCAGTAAAATCCCACGGTCTTGTAGGTGAAACCCCACGCGCGGATGAGCTCGAAAGCCTTTTCGAGGAGAGGGTCCGTCGTCCACAACAAGAGAACGGCGTCATCGGCGGCCCATTCGGCCACCGGGAGCTTTTTCAACTCCTCGAGGCTCATGCAGTCGTAATGCGCCTCGGCGCTGCGGCCTTTGCCCTTGACCGACCAGGTCGCGAAGGTCCAGGGCGGATCGGCGTACAGCACGCGATAGCGGCCCGCGCGCGGGGGCGGTGCGATGCGGCCGAAGGGCGGGTCTTTCGACTTTCCGCCGGCGGGTGGCACGGCGGCCGACCGCGCTCAGCGCCGAGCCCGCGGCGAGCGCCGCGAACGCGGCTCCGCGCGCACCCCGAACGCGCGGCAAGAAAGCGGGATCGGCTTTTTCGACGAGCCGATGTGGGGCACGGGCGTCCTCGCGGGCACGGTTCCGGCTTCAGGCTAGCGGGTGGGCGAGCCCGGGCAAGGGGCTCGCGTCCGAGGAACATCAGCCCAATCATCGGAGGAGGGCGAGGGCGCGAGCCCCGCTCGCGCTCCGCACCGTTGCGAGGGCTCCGATCGCGTGGCGAGCGGAAGAACCGCGGTGCCTCCGAGACGGCACCGAGGTCGCCTTGCACGCGTTCACGTCTCGATATAGATTAAAAAGAACGCAAACACGGTCGGACGTGGTCTTCGACGCAGTTGCGGCAGCCCGAGGGGGGACATCGTGAATTCGACCGGCCCGAACGAGCCCGTGCAGCCGAACACGGGCGAAATCCGTCAGAAGATCGAACAGCACGGCTCGGGCAACATCGCCGTCCAGGCTTCCGAGAGCACCGTCACGATCACGATCGGCGGGCGCGCGAGGCTGGTGCTCGAGCGGCGGCACGCGGTGTCCCGGAGGGTCCGCTACGAGGTCGATCTGTTGCGCGCCGAAGCGGCGGCGGTGCCGCTCGTCGGGCGCGACGAGGCGATGCGCCGGCTGGAGGCGTGGCTCGAGGATCCGGCGCCGATCTCGGTCCATGCGATCGTCGGCGGTGCGGGCGCGGGCAAGACGCGGCTCGGCCTCGAGCTCTGTCGGCGGGCCGAGGAGCGGGGGTGGCGCGCCGGCTTCGTGGCAGCCCACGAGCTGCGGCGGTTCGCCCAGCACGAATCCGTGGCCGCATGGGATCGGGACGGCGCCACGCTCGTGGTCGTCGACCACGCCGCCCGCAGCGCGGGCTCGCTCAACGCGTTGCTGCGGGCGCTGGTCGGCCGACCGCCCCAGGAACCGAAAATGCGCTTCCTTCTGCTCGAAACCCACGCCGAGGCCGAGGCCGGCTGGTGGGCGGACGTTCGCCGTATCGAGGGGTTGAGCGACGATCTGCTGCTCGACTGGTTCACCGGATCGGTACCCGAGACGCTCGCTCCCATCGCCGAGCTCGACGATCGTCGGGCGATCCTCGAGGGGACCTTCAAGGCCTTGCGCGAGTACAAGCTCGCCGCGGCGGTGCCCGAGCTTCCACCGCCCGGCGCCGATCCGGCCTTCGAGCAGGCGCTCGCCGCACCCGGCGCCGACCGTGCGCCGCTCTTCCTCATGCTGGCGGCGCTGTTCGCCGCCGAGGCCGGGCTCGCGAGCGCGCTCTCGCTCGGCCGGCTCGATCTCGCGCTCTGGCTCGCGATCCGCGAACGCGACCTTCTGCGAGCGCTGGCCCAGGACCTCGGCGTCAACCGGGAGCTCCTGCCCCATCTCGTGGCACGGATCACGCTCTCGCGCGGGGTCCTCGTGGGCGATCTGCCCGAGGTGATCGGCGAAGAGCGCAAGGCCCTGCGGCTCGAGCGCGGCGTGGCGCTGGAGGACGTGGCCGCGGCGCTGCGGGAGGCCTTGCCGGTGCGGCAGGAGGCCGGCGGCGAGAGGCTCGCTCATCTCGAGCCCGACATCGTGGGCGAGGCCTTTTGTCTGCTCCTGCTCACCCGACCGGGCTTCGGTGCGCGAGCGCAAGAGGCGCTGGTGCTGCGTGCCGGCCGCCGGAACCTGCGCCGGACCGCGCGGCAGCTCGTCCTCCTCTGTCGGGACTTCGCGCGCGATCTGCCGGCCACCGGGGCGCGGGCAGAGCTGGAGAAGCATCATCCCGAGTTCGCGCGGCTTGCCGCCTGGCTCGGGAAGAAGAACCCGGCGCTGGCGTGGCTGCGCGCCCTGGCCGAGCGGGTCGAGAGCCCTCTTCATCTGCTCGAGATCGCTGGTCAGGTGCCGCTCGGAACCCTGGTTCTGGGCGAGCTCGCAGCCGCGCTCGAGGAGCGCTTCGTGGCCCTCGTGGACAGCCGCGACGAGCGAGCGAGGCCGCGAGCCCTGGCCGAGCTCTGCGCGCGCGCGCTCAACAATCTCGGCAACCGGCTCGCCGCGCTCGGCCGACGGGGGGAAGCGCTCGAGAAGACCCAGAGGGCGGTCGCGCTCTATCGTACGCTCGCGGACGAGCAGCCGCAGGCGTACCGGCCGGGGCTCGCGATGAGCCTGAACAATTTGGGCGTCAGGCTCGCCGAGGTGGGTCGGTTCCAGGAGGCGCTCGCGAGGACCGAGGAGGCGGTCGAGCTCTATCGTGCGCTCCGCAAGGCGCGGCCCGACGCGTTCCCACGGGAATTGGCCGCGAGCCTCAACAATCTCGGCAACCGGCTCGCCGAGCTCGGCCGAGCCGAGGAGGCCTGCGCGGCGACCGCGGAGGCGGTGGCGATCCGCCGCGAGCTCGCGAAGGAGCGGCCGGAGGTGTACAGGCCCGAGCTCGCGATGAACCTCGCCAATCTCGGCAACAGGCTCGCCGAGCTCGGTCGGCTCGATGAGGCGCGTGCGGCGAGCGAGGAAGCGGAACGGCTCTATCGCGCGCTCGCGAACGAGCGGCCGGATGCCTTCCGGCCTCATCTCGCGGGTGCCCTGATCAGTCTCGGCGCCAGACTCGTCCAGCTCGGCCGGTACGAAGAGGCGCGCGCGAGGACCGAGCAGGCGGTCGGGCTCTATCGCGGGCTCGCGAACGCGCAGCCGGCGGCGTTCCGGCCGGCTCTGGCCGCGAGCCTCAACAAGCAGGGCCATGTTCTGAGCGAGCTCGGGCGGCGGGAGGAGGCGCTCGCGGCCATCGAGGAGGCCGTCGCGATCCGTCGCGACCTCGCCCACGAGCGTCCGGAGGTGTTCGGACCCGACCTGGCCAAGAGCCTGTCGCTGTTGGGGTATTGCCTGGAGGCCGTCGGCAGGCTGCCGGAAGCGGTCGCAGCCGACGAGGAGGCGCTGCGAACGATGCTGCCGCAGTTCCAGGAGCGACCCGCCGTGCTCCTCCCGATGATGCGGGCCTTGGCTCGCCACTACATCCGTCGCAGCGAGAAGCTCGGCCGCGAGCCGGACGCGAAGCTCCTCGCGCCGATCGTGGCGAACCTCTCCGAGCGCGGGGTTCCGCTAGCGGGAAAGGAAGGCTGAGATGGATCCGGCGAGCCTGGCCGCCGCGGGGGTGGCGACGCTCAAGCTGATCTGGGACGCGGGTGCCGCCGAGGCGGCCAAGAGCGCGGCGCGGGATTTCTACGCCTGGCTCAAGGGCAAGCTCGCGGGCGCTCCGGCCGAGAGCCTCGCCAAGCTCGAGGCGGAGCCCGCCGAGGAGCGCAACGTCGAGCGGCTGAAGGCGGATCTCGAGGAGCTCTTCGAGAAGGACCCCGGCTTCGCCGAGGAACTCGCGAAGAAGCTCGCGCAGGCGCAACGGGCGGGCGGCGTCCAGATGGAGCTCGTCCTGACGGGCGACCACAATATCGGGGTCCAAGCCGTCGGCAGTACGGTGAAGATCACCCGCTGAGCCTTCCTCTCAGGTCACCCAGGCGACGCGGAGGAGGTTCGTGGCGCCGGGGGTGCCGAAGGGAAGGCCGGCGGT
>JANXAZ010000067.1:0-1047 GCA_025062095.1 Geminicoccaceae bacterium | reverse complement strand
GCAGTCGTAATGCGCCTCGGCGCTGCGGCCTTTGCCCTTGACCGACCAGGTCGCGAAGGTCCAGGGCGGATCGGCGTAAATGGTTCGGTACTTTTTAAGAGCAGGATAAAAGCTCATGGAGGCGACTCGCGAAGCGATTGTCGACTCTCTCGACACCGTCCCGGAGGCGGAGCGCGAAACGAGCATGCGGCTGTTCGCATTTTCATCGATGCTTGTATGATGAGCCTAGGCTATAGTACAATTGCATTCGAGCAGCCACCTTATCCGGCGTGCGACCTTTCGCGGTGTCATGGCTTCACAAATGCATTTTTAAACAACGCAAGTCACGGAGCATCATGGGCTTTTCGCCGGAATCACAGCTAATAAAGCCGAGTTTGTACCCATGAGCGATCGATCATTTATTGTGTTATTTATATGCACTGCAATCATCGTGTAGTCTTCTTCGTGTATTGTCCGGCTCGTAGGACGTTCGGCGTTCTCGCTCAACTCGTCGCTTTCGGCTGGACGATCCGCTGCCTCGCCAACGGCGAATGCCGGTTCGCTCCACAGGATCAAATGCGGCGCTTGCCTCGACGCCTCTGCTAGCGCATCTTCCAAAATGCGCCCATGACGTTTGTAAGCTGAACGCTCGATTCGCGTGATCGCAGGATGTCGTCTATCGACGATGGGGTCTAATTTTGAAAACTTTGCTTCTCGCGGCTGCGATCGTGTCGTCCCGGGGCTCGACCCACGGACTATGTCCTCGACTTCAGCGCCACCAGTCACCGTAGTCCCTCGACTTTACTGAAGCGCGCAGTCGGAAGTCGAGCGCACCTGGTTCGGTTCGAGGCCTCGGTTCGTTACGATAATCGTACCGGGGCTCGGCAATGTTGACAACAGTCGCCAATTTACAACGGTGGCGCGAGCGATGCGCCGCTGTCGCTACCAGTCGCTCGTGCGGGTTGGCGTCGCACGGTCGTCGTCGATCTCGGAGCCTTCCTCTCAGGTCACCCAGGCGACGCGGAGGAGGTTCGTGGCGCCGGGGGTGCCGAAGGGAAGGCCGGCGGT
>JANXAZ010000066.1 GCA_025062095.1 Geminicoccaceae bacterium | reverse complement strand
GGCCCTCGGAGGGGAGGGCTAGCCGATGCCCTGACGTCTTAATCCCTTCTTCGTCAGGGCGAGGCTTCAGAGGGTCTCACCGTGGTCGGCTTCGGCGTCCGTGTGGAGTCTTAATCCCTTCTTCGTCAGGGCGAGGCTTCAGAGATGGTACCTGCGTTCGATTTTCGTGGCAGTCTCGAGTCTTAATCCCTTCTTCGTCAGGGCGAGGCTTCAGAGGCCGTGCCCTCGACGAGGAGGGCCCGTCCTGGGGTCTTAATCCCTTCTTCGTCAGGGCGAGGCTTCAGAGCCCCTTCCGGGGGGCTCGGCTCAGGGACTGGATCGCGTCTTAATCCCTTCTTCGTCAGGGCGAGGCTTCAGAGTGGAGACGCTCGCCGAGGCGCGCTGGCTGCGCTTCGTCTTAATCCCTTCTTCGTCAGGGCGAGGCTTCAGAGTCAGGGTAGCGGCGATGTGCCGCCGCGGGAACGTCTTAATCCCTTCTTCGTCAGGGCGAGGCTTCAGAGAGGAGGGCCCGTCCTGGGTCTTCCTCGGGGGCCACGTCTTAATCCCTTCTTCGTCAGGGCGAGGCTTCAGAGCTCGGGGGCCACGGGGCCATCGGGGGCCCCGAGGCCGTCTTAATCCCTTCTTCGTCAGGGCGAGGCTTCAGAGGGACCCCCCTCGGAAAACCGAGACAGGCCAAGCACTTCCGATGCACGATGCCAAAATCCACAGCGGGCGAAAGAGTGGATACCCAACTCTACCTCCGCACGTGGATCCACTCGCCTCCATTCTAGTCCGCCCCGGAACCGACGCAAGCGCGACCCTCACGGCGCTTCGCTGTCGGCGTAGGCGCGCAACGCCTCGACGTCCTCGATCCGCACCTCGTGCCCCGCCGTGCTCACCCCGAGCCGACGCAGCCGCGCGAAGGCCCGCGACAACGTCTCGGGCTGCATGCCCAACCGCGCGGCGAGCAGGCTCTTGTCGAGCGGCAGCCGCAAGGTCACGGGCGGCTTCCGCCCTTCGCAGAGCTTGACGAGAAAAGCCGCCAGCCGCTCGACCGACGACCGGCGCGACAGGGTCTCGATCTGGCGGACGAAGGCGTGCAGGCGCCGGGCGAGCGAGGCCAAGAGGTTGCGGCAGAGCGCGCGATCGGTCTCGAGCGCGCCCAGAAACGAGGAGGCCGGCACGTGCAACAGCCGCGCCGGCTCGGCCACCGCGGCGCAGACCGGATAGCGGCCGGGGCCGAGCATCGCCGCCTCGGCGAAGGTCTCCCCGCGCGCGAACAGGGCGATGGTGATCTCGGCTCCGTCCACCGTCTCGCGATAGAGCCGGATCCAGCCGTCGAGGACGACGAAGAAACGGTCGGCGGGATCGCCCTGCAGGAAGAGCACCGTGCCGCGCGGATGCTCGCGCACCCGCGCTTCCGCGAGAAGCGCCGCGAGCGAGGCGAAGGGCAGCCCGGCGAACAGCGGCGCCGCCCAGACGAGCGCGACTTCTTCGGCCGTCATCCCCGTCCGGCGCGCGAGGAGATCGATCTGCTCGCGCGCGACCGCCGGCTCGACCATGCCCCGTTTCCGCTCGTTGCCGCTTCATGCTGCCCGAGGCGGGGGCGATCGGGAAGGGCGGGGGTCAGGGCTCGTCGGCCGTGCCCGGGCGAGGACGGGCGGTGCGGGCGAGAGCCTCGCGGCGTTCGGCGCGCGCGCGCCGCTCGATCAGAGGCGGGCACAGGCGATCGTCCCAGAAGTTCACCTGGCAACGCAGACAATAGATGCACTCGCCCGGGTGGATCTCGCCGTCGGGATGGATCGCCTGCACCGGACAGCCGATCTCGCAGATCCGGCATTTCTGGCCGCATTGCCAACGCCGCTCGAGCCATTCGAACTGCCGCAAGCGGGCGGGAAGGGCGAGCGCCGCTCCGAGCGGGCACAGGTACCGGCAGAAGGCGCGCGGCACGAACAGGCCCGCGGCGAGCAAGAAAAGAGCCCAGGCGACGTGCGGCAGCTCGTCGCGGAAGGCGCGCACGATCGCGGTTTCGAAAGGCTCGATGCGGGCGGCGAGGACGGCCTGTTCGAGCGAGCCCAGGGAAAGGCCGAGAACGAGGAGGAGGACCGCGAATTTGACCGCGCGCAGCCGCTCGTGGAGCGCGAAGGGCACGACGAGCTCGGGAAGACGCAGCCGGCGCGCGATCTCGGCCGCGAATTCCTGCAGCGCCCCGAACGGGCACAGCCAGCCGCAATAGACCCCGCGCCCCAGGAAGACGAGGGCCAGGGCGACATAGGTCCAGAGCACGAAGATCAAAGGCTCGAGCAAGAACAAATCCCAAGAGAATCCCGAGAGAAGCGATCGCCCGAAGGTCAACACGTTGACGATCGAAAGCTGCGCCTTCGCCCAATATCCGATGAAAACGACCGTGTAGAGGAGAAAGGCGAGGCGCAGGCCGCGCCACAAGCGGCGCCGGCGCACGATCCAGGGCTGGAAGGTGAGGATCGCGGCGAGCAGAACGAGACCGGCGGCGAGAAGCGCGAGATCGAAGACGCGGGCGCGCCAGACCCCGACCCAGGCGGGCTCGGCGGGCGCTTGCGCGAGCGGGCGCAGGAGAAGCGGCGGGGGCGCGTAAGGCAGCTCGAAGAGCACCTTCGCCTCCGGCTCGGCGAAAGAGGGCAGCAACAGCTGCAGCCGCCAGGGCTCTTCGGCGCGGAAGCCGGACGCGGCGGGAAGGACGAGCAGGAAGCGCTCGCGCAGCTCGGGGGCGCCGGAGACGGCGAGGCTCTCGATCGGCTCGAGCATGGAAGGCGCGAGCACGATCGTGCGTCCGCCCTGGACCAGGGCCAGACGCTCGAGCCGTTCGCCCCGGCGCCAGCCGGGGCCGGTGAGCGCGGCGAGCCCGCGGGCGGCGAGAAAGAGGATCTGATCGTCGGCCGCCAGGCGGCCGCGCAGACGGGCTTCGGCCTTCTCGCCGAGGAGGTTGCGCAGCACCAGAGGCGGGGTGGCGAGCCCCGCCCAGAGCTCGAGGAAGAGCGCGTTCGGATCGAGGCGGCCCATGGCCTCGGGAAACAGGCGGCCGCCCCGGCGGGCGAAGGCGGCTTCGGCGTCGGCGTTCGACAGCCGCAGGCGGACGAGGGCGCCCGAGGCTTCGAGCTCGCCCCAGCTCGCGGGTTCGAAGCGCTCGAGATCGAGCCTTCCCGCAGACCCGAGAAGGCCTTTGGCGCGCGCGACCGCGCGCGCGGATCGCAAAAGCGCGTCGTGGAGCACGAGCGAGGTGATCGTGGCACCGCTGAGCGCATCGATGCCGCCTTTCGCCCCGGCGCCGCGGCCGACCTCGATCGGGGCGCGGACGTCGCGGCCGACGTAAGCCGCCAAGAAGGCCTCGAGGTCGCGCCGGTCGCGTCCGGTGAGGAGGATCGGCTCGTTCTGCTCGAGGACGGCGACCCCGGTGATCCGGCCCTTCGGGTCGAGGCCGGCGAGGAGGTCGAGCTTGGCGCCCCCGTAGCCGGTCGAGCGCACGACGAGCCAGGTGGAGAAGACCCAGCCCACGGCCTCGCCCGCACGGTAGGCCACCACCGCGGGCGGCTCGCCCTCCAGAGGCCCGAAGGCCTCGGCGCCCGGGAAGGCGCGGCGCAGCGCCTCGGGCGGGAAGTGGGCGCGCGCGGGCGAAAGCGCGAGCGCGCAGAGCAGGACCGCGAGGAGCGGGCGGAACGGGGCGGGCAAGGCGGATCTCCGCTGGGCCCGGCGGTGGGCAATCGAGCCCGGAGCGCGACGGTCCGCCTTGACGGCGGTCAAGGACGCTCGCGCGCTCCCGTGCTCGCATCCTTCCGCCGCGAGGAGCTGTCGGAGGGGGGTCGAGGATGAGGAGGAGCGGTTCCGTTCGCATCCGGGCGATGGCGGGGGCGGCGCTGGTGGCGCTCTTGTCGGCGGCGGGCGCGCTCGCCCAGCAGGCGCCGCAGCCGGCCGAGCTCGAGAAGCACAGGCCCGAGATCCCGCCTTACGAGCCGGCGCTCGAGACGCTCGGCCAGAAGGGGCTGCCGCCGCCGGGCGCGCAGCCGGGGATCCCGGTCCTCACCAAGGCGGAGGCGGACGAGGCCAACCGCATCTATTTCGAGCGCTGCGCCGGCTGTCACGGCGTGTTGCGCAAAGGGGCGACGGGCAAGCCGCTCACCCCCGACATCACGCGGGCGAAAGGGGCGGAATATCTCAAGACCTTCATCGAGTACGGCTCGCCCGCGGGCATGCCGAACTGGGGCGCTTCCGGGGATCTCACCCCGGCCCAGGTCGAGCTCATGGTCAAATATCTCCTCAACGATCCCGTCGCGCCGCCCGAATGGGGCATGAAGGAGATGCGCGCCTCTTGGAAGGTGATCGTGCCGCCCGAGGCGCGTCCCAAGACCAAGCAGAACAAGCTCGATATCGACAATCTGTTCTCGGTCACCTTGCGCGACATCGGCAAGGTGGCGCTCATCGACGGGGCGACCTACGAGATCCGGGCCGTCTTCGACACGGGCTACGCGGTGCACATCTCGCGCCTGTCGGCTTCGGGGCGCTATTTGTTCACGATCGGGCGCGACGGGCTCGTCAATCTCATCGATCTGTTCATGGATCCGCCGCAAACCGTGGCGGTGATCAAGATCGGCTACGAGGCGCGCTCGGTCGAGACGAGCAAGATGGCGGGGTGGGAGGACGTCTACGCCATCGCCGGCTCGTATTGGCCGCCACAATACGTGATCATGAAGGGCGACACGCTCGAGCCGTTGAAGATCGTGAGCACCCGCGGGATGACCTGGGACACCCAGGAATACCATCCCGAGCCGCGGGTGGCCTCGATCGTCGCCTCCCATCACCGGCCCGAGTTCATCGTGAACGTCAAGGAGATCGGCCGCATCGATCTGGTCGATTACACGGACATCAAGAACCTCAAGGTGACGATGATCGAGGCCGAGCGGTTCTTGCACGACGGCGGCTTCGATCTCTCCAAGCGCTATTTCCTCGTGGCGGCCAACGCCCGCGACAAGATCGCGGTGATCGACACCAAGGAGGGCAAGCTCGCGGCTTTGATCGACAGCGGCGGCAAGACCCCGCATCCGGGACGCGGCGCGAACTTCGTGACCAAGCAATGGGGGCCGGTGTGGGCCACCTCGCACCTGGGCGACGATACGATCTCGCTCATCGGCACCGACCCCGAGCGCTATCCGCAGTACGCCTGGAAGGTGGTCAAGAAGCTCTACGGCCAGGGCGGCGGGTCGCTGTTCGTCAAGACCCACCCCAACAGCCGCAATCTCTGGGTGGACACGCCTCTGAACCCGGATCCGGCGATCGCCTCCTCGGTGGCGGTCTTCGACCTCGACGATCTCGACAAGCCGCCGCAGATCCTGCCGATCGGCGACTGGTCGGGTATTTCCGAGGGCATGCGCCGGGTGGTCCAGGGCGAATACAACAAAGACGGCACCGAGATCTGGTTCTCGGTCTGGAACGCCAAGAACCAGGAGAGCGCGATCGTGGTCGTCGACGACAGGACGCGCAAGCTCAAGAAGGTGATCAAGGATCCGTTGATCGTCACGCCCACGGGCAAGTTCAACGTCTACAACACGCGCAAGGACATCTATTGAGGAGAGGGGGGAGCCCGGCCCCGGCCTCGCGGGCCAGGGCCGGGGGTCCGGAGACCGTCGATGCAGCCGCCGACCGTTTATCTCGTGGGCGCGGGGCCGGGCGATCCCGAGCTTCTGACCTTGAAGGCCGCGCGGCTCTTGCAGCTCGCCGACGTGGTCGTGCACGACCGGCTGGTGAGCGAAGGCGTGCTCGCCCTCGTCCAGCCCCGGGCGCGGCGAATCGACGTCGGCAAGGCGCCGGGCCGCCATCCGCTCGCGCAAGTCGAGATCAACGAGCTCTTGGTGCGGCTCGCGGCGCCCGACCGGGTGGTGGTGCGCCTCAAAGGCGGCGATCCCTTCGTCTTCGGTCGCGGCGGGGAGGAGGCGCTGTTCCTCCTGCGCCGCGGCATCCGGGTCGAGGTGGTGCCGGGGATCACGGCGGCTTCGGGCTGCGCCGCCACCGCGCTGATCCCGCTCACCCATCGCGGGTTCGCTTCGGGCGTGCGCTTCGTCGCCGGCCATTGCCGGGAGGACGCGCCTTTGGAGCTCGACTGGCGGGGGCTCGCCGATCCCGACACGACGCTCGTCGTCTACATGGGCCTCGCGCGCATCGAGGAGATCGCGCGCCGACTGATCGCGCACGGCCTGCCGCCGGCGACCCCGGCGGCGGCGATCGCGGAAGGGACCACGGCGCGGGAGCGGGTGGAGCGCGGCACGCTCGCGACGATCGCCGAGCGCGTGCGGGCGGCGCGGCTGTCCTCCCCGGTCCTGTTCGTCATCGGCCGGGTCGTGGAAGTGCTGGCACCGCTCGCCGAAGCCGCGCGCGCCGAAGAAAAGCTCGGCCGGTTGGAGGTCGCGGGCCATGCGTGAACGCGCCGCCGTCGCGTTTGCGCTCCTCCTCGCCGCGCTCGGGCGGGCGCAAGCGGAGTCCGCGCCCGCTGCGCTCGCGCCCGCGCGCGCGGCCGAACTCGTGCATCTGTTGCGTCACGACTGCGGCTCTTGCCACGGGTTGTTCTTGAAGGGCGGGCTCGGGCCGCCCCTTTCGCCTTCGGCTCTCGCCGGCAAAGACCCGCAAGCTCTGGTCCTCACCGTCCTCGAAGGTCGAGCGGGGACGCCCATGCCGCCCTGGAAGGGCCTCCTCGACGAGGCCGAGGCGCGGTTTCTCGTCGATCTGCTCCTGGCCGGGAGGGTTCCGTGAGACGGCGCGGCCTTCTCGCGACGAGCGCGGCGCTCGCGACTTTCCCCCGACCGGCCGGCGCCGGCTGTCCCGAGCCGCGCGGCACGGGCGATCTTCTCGTCGTCGTCGAGCGCGCGCGCGGCTCGGTGCTCGTGGCCGAGAGCACGCGCCGCACGATCCTCGGGCGGATCGAGGGGCTGGGCGATCTCTCCCACGCCTCGATGGTCTTTTCGCGCGACGCCCGCTACGCCTTCGTCTTCGGCCGCGACGGCGGTCTTTCCAAAGTCGATCTCGTGGAGCGGCGGCTCCGCGCGCGCATCGTGCAGGCCGGCAACGCGATCGGCGGGGCGATCGGGCGAGACGGGCGCATCGTCGCGGTCGCCAATTACGAGCCGGGCGGGGTGCGGCTGTTCGATGCCGAGAGCCTGGACCCGCTTCTCGAGATCCCGGCGATCGGAGCCGACGGTCGGCGCTCGAAGGTCGTAGGCCTGGTCGACACGGCAGACGGCGGCTTCGCCTTCGCGCTCTTCGATGCGGGCGAGATCTGGCTTCTGGACGTCACCGATCTCGCCGAGCCGCGGATCACGCGCTTCGCGGGGGTGGGCAGCCTCCCCTACGACGGCAACGTCACCGCGGACGGACGCTTCTATCTCGCGGGTCTGTTCGGGGAAGACGGGGTGGTCCTCGTCGACCTCTGGCATCCCGAGGCGGGCGCCCGGCGCATCCTCGACGGCTACGGGCGCGGCGAAGCGCCCTTGCCGGTCTACAAGATGCCGCATCTCGAGGGCTGGGGAACGGCGGGGGAGCATCTGTTCTTGCCCGCCGTGGGCCGGCACGAGGTCCTCGCGGTCGATCGTCGGAGCTGGCGGGAGGCGGCGCGGATCCCGGTGCTCGGTCAACCGGTGTTCGTCGTCGTCCGGCCGGACGGGCGCGAGGCCTGGGTGAGCTTCGCCCATCCCGACAACGGCAAGATCCAGATCCTCGATCTCGAACGTTTCGCGGTGGCCGCGACGCTCTCGCCCGGTCGCGCGATCCTGCACCTCGAATTCACGCCTCGGGGCGATCAGGTCTGGCTCTCGGCGCGCGACGACGATCGCGTGATCGTGATGGATCCGCGCCGGCGCGAGGTGCTCGCGCATCTGCCGGCCGAGAAGCCCTCGGGGATCTTCTCGACCGCGCGGGCGCACCGGATCGGGAGCTGAACCGTGGACGGCGCGCGATCGTTGCGCGAGCCCGAGCCCTTCCGACCCACGGCTCTGCAGAAGGCGCTGCTCGCGCGGTTCCAGCGCGAGCTGCCGTTGGTTCCGCGTCCTTACGCGGCGATGGCCGAGGCTCTGGGCGCGCGCGAGGCGGAGGTGATCGCGGCGCTCGAAGGTCTGCGCGAGGCGGGAGTGCTCGACCGGGTGGGAGCGACGATCGCGCCCAACCGGGTGGGCGCGAGTACGCTCGCGGCGATGGCGGTGCCGAGCGAGCGGCTCGAGGAGGTGGCCGCGATCGTGAGCGGCTTTCCCGAGGTCAACCACAACTACGAACGCGAGCACCGGTTCAACCTGTGGTTCGTCGTCGTCGCGCACAGCCGAGCACGAGTCGAACGGGTGCTCGCGCTCGTCGAGGCGCGCACGGGCCTGCCCGTGCTCGACCTGCCGCTCGAGCGAGCCTTCAAGGTCGATCTCGGATTTCCCCTGCCATGGAGCTGAGCGCGCGCGATCGAGGCTTGCTCGCGGCGCTCGAAGAGGGGCTGCCGCTCGTCCCCCGGCCCTTCGCGGTGCTCGCGGCGCGGATCGGGTCGTCGGAGGCGGAAGTGCTCGAACGTCTGGCGCAGATGCGCGCGAGCGGTGTGTTCAATCGGATGGGGCTGATCGTCCGGCACCGCGAGCTCGGCTATCGCGCGAATGCCATGGTCGTCCTGGACGTCCCGGACGCGCAGCTGGAAGCGGCGGGGCGGGCGTTGGCGAGCGAGCCCGAGGTCGCGCTCTGCTACGCGCGGCCGCGACGGCCCCCGCTCTGGCCCTACAATCTCTTCTGCATGGTCTTCGGGCGCGAGCGGGAGGAGACGGAACGGCGGATCGCGGCGATTCTCTGGCGCTGCGGGCTCGCGGAGGTGCCGCGGGCGCTGCTGTTCTCGCGCCGGAGGTTCGTGCAGCGCGGCGCG
>JANXAZ010000065.1 GCA_025062095.1 Geminicoccaceae bacterium | reverse complement strand
GAACGGGACGAACTCCGGGAGCAAAAAGAGCACCTCGATCGGGACCGCGGCCGCGAGCTCGCCCGTCGGATGATCGCCGCGGGCATCTATCCCTCTTGCTGGGAGGAGAACGGCAGGCCGGTGTTCGTCTTCGAGGTCGTGTTGCTCACGGGCGGCAGAGTGGTGGTGACGGATCTCGTCCCGGCGCGCTTGCGCGCGGGCGAACCCTGGACCGCGATCGGTCGGTTCGAGCGCGATCGGCCGATCGACGTTCACGCTTTTCTCGCGGCGACTCGTCCGCTCAGCGAATGGTCGCGAAAGCAGGATCCCGAGTGCCGCTTCTGGATCAAGGTTCGCCGCGAGCTGCCGCTGAGCGCCCCGACGAGCGAATATTTGCGCGTCGTGGGTCCGCTCGGCAGCGCCGCCAACGACCATCTGCCTTTCTACCGCGTCGGCGGATGAGCGAGCCGACCGCGCAACTGGCTACGGCTCTGGAACGCCTCCGCGTCGCGGCGCTGCGTGCCTTCGCCCGACGACTGGGCACGCCTCTCGCGCCCGAGGCGGCGCGGGCTCTCGCCCGCCGCTACGGCCTCGCGGGCGCATCGAAGTCGATCCGGCGGCTCGCTCGCGTTCCCCGCCCTTTCCGCGCACTCCTTCTTCGTTGGTTTACTCGAGGTGCGAAGCCGTGACCGTCGATCCCGCCCGGCCCCAAAGCTTTCCCCGCCGAATCCTCGTCTCGGTCCTCGGGCTGTCTCCCCAAGTCGTCACCGAGACGATCTGGGCGCTCGCTATCCGTGAAGACCCGCCGTTCGTACCCACCGAGCTCGTGATCGTGACCACGAGCGAAGGAGCCGAGCGCGTGCACCTTCTTCTTTGCGGCGGCAAGCGGATGCTCGATGCGCTCGCCGCCGATTATCCCGGCCGCGGCCTCGAGGGTCTGGCGGAGCGGACCACGGTGCACGTGGTCAGCGATGCGACGGGTGCACCGCTGTCCGACATCTCTTCGCTCGAAGCGAACACCGCCCTCGCGGATCTGCTCGTCGACGTTGTGAGGAAACTCACAGCCGATCCCGCGAGCGCGATCCATCTCTCGATCGCCGGTGGAAGAAAGACCATGGGTTTTCTCGCGGGATACGCGCTCTCCCTGTTGGGCCGGCCGCAGGACCGGCTGTCTCACGTGCTCGTCGACCCGGCCTTCGAGCAACTCTCCGACTTTTTCTACCCGCCGCCCGAGCCGCGCGTGGTCTTCAGCCGGACCCCCGACCAGAAGCCGCTTTCGACCGATCGTTGCGGCCTCGTCCTCGCCGAAATCCCCTTCGTGCGGCTGCGCGAGGGTCTGCCGCGCGCGCTCTTGGAAGGTCGCGCGAGCTTTCGGGAGACGGTGGAGAGCCTCCAAGAGCGGTTCCGTCCGCCCGAGCTCGCGATCGATCTCGAGCGCCGCGAGGTCCGATTGCACGGCCGAACGATCGATTGCCCGCCGGTCGAGCTCGCGTTCTGGGCATGGATGGCGGAGCGCCGTGTCGAGCTCGGCGATGCGGCCTGGGTCGAGAAACGAAACCCGGACGGCTTACGACGCTTCGAGGAACTCTACGGCACCGTGAGGGAACGTCGGCCGGCGAGGACAGCGAGCGAAGATGAAGAACGCAAGCCTTACGAAGACGATCCCAAAGGCGAATGGCTCGGCGAGCGCGTGAGCCGGCTCAACAAGCTTGTGGAGGCCGCGCTCGGCCCCGCAGCGGTGTATTACCGCGTGGAGCGGTCGGGGGGCCGTTCGGCGACCGTCTACCGCCTCGCCACCCCGCCCGAGGCGATCCGACTGTCCTGGAAGGCAGGGAAGTGAGATGTGCAAATGAGCGACGCGCGGAAGGATCTCCCGACGATCGACGAGGTGGCGCTCGGTGCCTTTCTGCACGACGCCGGTAAGCTCCTCCAGCGTGGGCTGGGCACCATCGACGCCCTGCCCGGGCCGGTCCGCAACCTCGAGGGCACGCTCTGCCCGAAGGCTCCGGTGGGCGAGTACTACACGCACAAGCACGTGCTTTTCACCGAGCTCCTGTTTTCCGACCTCGAAGAAAAGGGGCTGATCCTGCCGGCCGGCCTGTCGCGCAAGAACGTGCGCGATGCCGCGGTGTGGCACCACAAGCCCGACAGCGGCCCGGTCTGGGGCTGGATCGTCGCCGAGGCCGACCGGCTCGCCTCGGGCATGGACCGCAAGGAGAAAGACGCCGCCGCAGAGCGCGACGACGACCAGCGCACCCGGGACGTCTTTCGCCGCACGCCGCTTTATTCGATCCTCTCGGCCGTACGCTTGGCGGACCGGGCGCTGCCGCAACCTCGTTATCATCGCCCGCGTCCCGCCGACGCGACGAGCATTCTCGCTTCGGCGGAGAAGCCCGAGCGCGAGTTGATCGACGACTACCGAGAGACGACCGATGCATTCCGTCGCGACTGGGTCGCGCTCTGTCGCGAGCTGCGCCAGAGTGCCTCGGTCGTCCACGAGGGAGCCATCGGCCTCGGCGAGCGGTACTGGTGGGGCGTGCCGTCCTCGACGAAAGACGAGCCCGACGTCTCGCTCTTGGACCACAGCCTCGCGGTCGCGGCCTTCGCCGCCTGCCTCTACGCCCACCATGCGGCCCGTGACGAGCTCCTCGACGCCACCGCCATCAGAGACCGGACGCGCCCCAAGTTCCGCCTGTTGCGCGGGGATCTCTCCGGCATCCAGCACGCCCTCTTCCGGCTCGGAAGCGAGCAGGTGAAAGGGGTCAACCGGATCTTGCGCGCGCGCTCGTTTCTGCTGAGCCAGCTCGTCGAGGCCGCCGCGCTCGCGATCCGCCGCGCCTTCGGCCTGCCGCCTTACGTCGTGCTCATGCGCGCGGGCGGCCAATTCACCATGCTCCTGCCGGAGCTTCCGGACGTCGAAGCGCGGATCGAGGACATCCGCACCGCGATCGACCGCTGGATGGCCGAGCGTTACGCGGGCGAACTCGCCCTCAACCTGGGCCTCACCGAGGCGCTGCCGCCGACCGCCTTTCTGCGCGAGCGCATCCTCGAGACCCTCGACCGGCTGCGCGCGGCGACCGAGGCCGCCAAGGAGCGCCCGCTCGCGACGTTTTTGCGCGAGAACGGTGTCGTGCTCCGCGACGATTACGAGGCCGGGGCAGACGGCTATTGCCCCGCCTGTGGCGTGCGTCCGCGTAAGAGCGTTTACGTGGAGGACGGCATCGCCCGCTGCTGGGCCTGCCACCACGAGTACCGCCTCGGCCGCCGGCTGCCGAAACTCAAGCAGCTCCTCTGGCTCGACGGGCCGGGCGACGAGAAGGCGCTCGACCTTTTCGGCGAGGTCCGCCTGCGCGCGGTGGTCGACGACGAGCAGACCTTCGATCCGCGACCCAACGTCGTCTCGGGCTGGCGGCCCTGGCGCGAAGAGGGCGAAGAAGAGGAAGCGGCCTGGCCCGTCGCGACCCGGCCGATCGCCAATTACGTGCCCACCTTCGACGAGGGCGATCTCGCCGGAGCCGAGAAATACCGCGGCATCGAGGAGCGGGACGGCGGCGGGGAAACCGAGGAGCCGATCGAGCTCGGCGCGCTCAAGACGATGGCCCACCTCGCCGCGGAGGCGAGGGAGTCGGTCAACAGTCGCTGGATCGGCCGGCCGCTCCTCGCGGTGCTCAAGGCCGATGTCGACAATCTCGGGCGGATTTTCGGCGAGGGACTCGGCGTGAACCGTTCGATCGGCCGGCTCGTGGCGCTCTCGCGCGCCCTCGACTGGTATTTCACCGGCCGGCTGCCGTGGCTTTTGGAAAAGAATTGGCCCCAAACGTACACGGTCTACGCCGGCGGCGACGATCTGCTCCTGATCGGCCCCTGGTGGCGGATGCTGAAGCTCGCAGCCGAGCTGCGCGGGGACTTCGGCCGCTATTGCGGCGGCAATCCGAGCCTTTCGCTCTCGGCCGGCATCGCTTTCGTCTCGGCGCGCGAGCCCCTCAACCGGTCGGCGAAGATCGCCGAAGACGCGCTCGAGGCCGCCAAGGCGCGGCCGGGGAAAGACGCGATCGGGATCGTGAACACGGTGCTCTCCTGGACCGACCCGGACCGCGGCCTGCCCTGGCTCCTTCGATGGTCGGATTCGCTCTGCGAGCAGCTGCGCGAGGACCAGGTGAAGACCGCCTTCGCCTACAAGCTCCTCTCCTTCCTGGAGCTCAGAGCGAAGGCCGAGGACCCGAAGAGACCCGATCCCTGGGCCGCGATCTGGCGAGCGCGTTACTGCTACTTCCTCGCGCGCACTTATCCCCCGAGCGCGGAAGAGCGTGCGGCGCGGCGCACGCCCGGGAGCTGGGAAGAGTTTCACGTGCTCATGGGGCTGGACGCGAAGGGCGATCCGCCGCCCTCCGAGCTCGCGATCGCCTTCGCGCTCTGGCGCAACCGCTGAGGAGGAAAGAAGGATGAAAGGAAAAGGACACCAACAGCACGCATCGCGACCGGGCGCGCCCGGTGGCGAACACCGAACGCAGGTTGGCGGCAGCTTCGGCGGCGCCCGCGCCCCGGTCGCCGATCGCGGTGCGGGCGAGGAAAGCGAGGTCGCCGCTCTGCTTCGGCCGCCGGCGCAAAAAGAGACCTACTTCGCCGCCAACGGCAAGACGATCCGCACCGCGCTCCTCGACGAGGAGGCGCAGGCTATGGCCGAAAAGCTCAAGGAACTGCCCAATACCCAGCTCCGCCGTTTCTACGACCCGGTGGTGGCGCTCCGCCTTCGCGCCCAGGCCGGCAAGCTCGATGCCGAGCAGATCAAGGCCGAGATGGCGATGATGAAGGCGCGTGCGGCTTATGCGTACAGGCGCCCAGGCCTCAAAGTCCCGGCCGAGTTGGTCAAGTTCTTCACGAAGCACGCTGCCTCGGTCGACAGCCCCGAGAAATTCGTAGCTTTCGCTCGCCACTTCGAGGCGATCGTGGCTTATCATCGCGTCCACAACCCCCAGTGAGGTGTGGCCATGGCCTCCGTGCACAAACTCATCGGCGTCGCCCGCATCGAGGGACGCATGACCGCCGTCACCGGTCTGCACATCGGCGCCGGCAAAGACACGGTGGATATCGGCGGGATCGACCTGCCGGTGATCCGCCATCCCCACTCTCGCGAGCCCTACGTCCCTGGCTCCTCCTTGAAGGGCAAGCTCCGCTTCATGCTCGAGTGGGCGTTCGGGAAGGTCCGCGACGACGGCCGCGCCTGGGGCTTCAACGCCATGGGCGGCGGCCAGCGCCTCGATTCGCAGGACCCGATCCTGCGCATCTTCGGCTCCTCGATCCCCCGCCGCGACTGGGAGGACGCGAAGCAGACCGATCCCGGCCCGACCCGGCTCGTCGTGCGCGACGCTTTTCTCGACCCGGTCTGGGTCAAGACCGTCGAGGATCGCGGCCTGCAACTCACCGAAGAGAAGATGGAGGTCTCGATCGACCGAATCGCCGGCAAGGCCCTCGACGGCGGACTCCGGCGCACCGAACGCGTGGTCGCGGGAGCCGTCTTCAACATCGAAATGTCCTTCCGCCTCTTCGACACCGGCGACGGCGGAAAGCGCGACGGCGAGTGCCTCAACTGGCTCATCGCCGGCCTCGGCCTTCTCGAGCAAGACGCCCTGGGCGGCTCGGGTTCGCGCGGCTACGGTCGAGTGAGCTTCGAGGGGCTGAAAGTCACTCTTCCCGATCGCAGCCCACAAGAGATCGGCACCGCCCACCGGCTCAACAGCTTCCCGATCGAGAAGGCCCCCGAAATCGTCCGCTTCCCCGCTTGAGGCCGCCCATGGACGCCCGTCCGATGAACCATTGGCGGATCACCCTCGAGCTCGAAGGGCCCTATGCCACCCCCTTCGTCTCCGGCACGCTGTTCGGCCAGATGTGCTGGGCGAAGCTCCGCCGCGAGGGCACCAGAGCCCTCGAGACCTGGCTCGCGCCGATCCGCGAGAAAGCCGAAGTCTTGCTTCTCTCGGACGTGTTGCCCAGAGGTCTTCTCCCTCGACCTCTGTTGCCGCCGCCGCCCTTCGATCCCGCCCGCGCCGCCCAACACAAGAAACTCAAAAAGAAACCCTTCGTCCGTCGCGAGGCCTTCCTCGCGGCCCGCCACGATCTCGGGCCCGACTCCTTTTCCGAAAAAGATCTCGCCGACGCTCCCGAGGAGAAACCGACGCGCCGACCCCACAACGTCATCGACCGCCTGCGCGGGACGGTGCGCGACGAAGCCGGGCTCTTCTTCGTCGACGAATGGTGGCCGAAGCTGGTCGACGAACAGGGCCGGCCGACACCCGATCGCCTGCGCGATCTGTATCTCGCCACCACGCTGCCGATCGAGCCGATCATCGAGCTTCTCCGGGCCGTGGGCGCATGGGGCTTCGGGCGCGATTCGAGCTGGGGCCGCGGCCGCTTCCTGGTCGAGCGCTACGAAGCGGAACACGAACTTTTCGCGCACTCGGGCAACCGATGGCTCTCCCTTTCGCACGGCTGCTGGACCGACGAGCTCGAGGAGCCGCGCTACAGGCTCGCCACCCACTTCGGCAAGCTCGCGATCGAAGCCGGGATGGCCTGCGGCCGGCCCTGGAAGCGCCCGATCCTGCTCATGAAGCCCGGTTCGACCTTCGCCGCCCGCGGGCCGGGACCGTTCGGGAAGTGGCTCGAAGGGATCGTCCATTCCGAAGTGCCCGGGATCCTGGGCTATACTCCCGGTCATCACGCTTTCCACCTCGTCGTCCCCTACACGGAGCGGTCCCATGGAAGGTGACGTCGTCCGGCGCTTCACCGCCTGGCCCTTGACCCCGATCCACGTGGGCGACGGCAGCCTGCTCGCGGCCGAGGCCTGGCGGCTCTCCAACGACGGCGCCTGGCTCGAGCGCTTCGACCCGGCAGCCGTGCTGCGTGCCTGCGCTCCCGAGCGCCGGCGGCAATATCTCGACGCGCTCGACCGCGGCGATCTCAAGACCGCTCAGCGCCTCTTGCGCGAATCCGTCCGCCCGGAGCTCGTCCTCGAGCGCATCGCCGTGGGTGCCGCCGCCGCTCGGGAGCTCCGCGAGGTGGTCGAAAATCCCCTGCGTCGCGGCGACGTGCGCCCCTTCGTGCGCACCGGGGCCCGGCCCTATCTGCCCGGCTCGAGCATCAAAGGCGCGCTGCGCACCGCGCTCCTGTCGAGCCTGGTCCCGGAAAAGAAAGAACAGATCGAGGCCGTGAAGCGAGACCATCGCCGGCCGAACGGAGCGATCGCCTCGCGCGCCTCCAACGAGGTCCAGGCCCTCCTGCTGACCCGAGCGGAGAGCGAGCGGGAGCGGCGTCAGATCAACCCCGACCAGGACCCGTTCCGCTTCGTCGAGGTGGCCGACATCCTCCTCCCCGAAGCCGCCACCCGCGTCGACCGGGTCGTCAACTGGCGTCCCACCCGCCTCATCAGGGGCGGCAAGCAGCCGGCCGAGAAGATGCAGATGATCTTCGAGGTCACGGGCTCCGCCGCCCTCGGGCAGCGACTGCCGCTTCCGTGTGAAATCCGGATCGAGGCGGGCCTGTTGCGCGCGGTCCAGAAGCTCGACCGCAGCGGCCGCAAGACCCCCTCCTTCGCACTCGACGCCACGGCGCTCGCCCGAGCCGTCAACGCCTTCCACTGGAAGCTCTGGGACGACGAGCTCGAGCGTTTCTATCGAGGCGAGCCCATGGAGAAGGCGCTGCGCGCTCTTGTGCGCGTGCAGACCCCGGAGGGCACGACGCTCGGGCCCGACGCGCTGCGCCAGCGCGAGGACGTCCTCCTCCTGCGCGTCGGCCGCTTCGGCCAGTTCGAATCGAAGAGCCTCGAGGGCGTGCGCGAGGGCTGGAACGCGCAAGCCAAGCCCGCGCGCCCCATGGCCCAAGGCAACACGCGAAACCTCGTGAGGCCCGGCGGTACCGCGCCGCTTTTGCCGCTCGGCTGGCTCTTGCTCCTGCCCGAGGGCTTCGAGCCGATCCTGCCGGCCGCCGCCGCGGCGGCCGCGCGGACCGACTCGCGTGCGCCCGTCGGTTCCGCTCCCGCCCCCCGCGCCTTTTACGCCGGCGAAGAGGTGAAGGTGTTGAAAAGCGAAAGGGGCGAAGTGCTCGTCGAGTTCCCGGGAGGGGATACCGAGTGGGTCGACGAAGCCGACATCGAGTGGAGGTGACGTCCGTGTCCGAGGCGGTTGCGAAGAAGCCGAAGACCGTTCTCGTCTGCACCGTGGGCGGCAGCCCGGAGCCGATCGTCAAAGCGATCGAGGCGCGTCGACCGGACCGTGTCGTCTTCCTCGTCACCGCGCGCGAAGGCGCGCTAGCCGGGTCCGAGGTCTGGGTGGCGGGCCCCGTTCCCCCCGAGGAGGCGGCGCGCGTGCGCGATCCCCGAACGATCCCCGAGCGATCGGGGTTGGGACCCGACGCTTGGGAGTACCTCGTCGTCCCGGTCGACGATCCGGACACGGTGTTCTGGCGCGCACGCGAGCTCTTACGCGATCTGCGCCGGCGCTTTCCCGCTGCCGAGATCGTAGCCGATTACACCGGCGGCTCGAAGAGCATGACCGCGGGGCTCATGCTCGCCGCGGTGGCCGACCCGCAGCCGGTCGCCATCCAGTTCATCGGTGGTGCCCGGCCCGATCTCGTGCGGGTCGTCTCCGGTACCGAACGACCGCTTTCGATCGCCGTCGACGCGATCCTCGCCGAGCGCGCACTCGCCGATGCCGAGCGCGCGTTCGGCCGCTTCGCCTACGACGAGGCCGTGGCCCTCCTTTCTCCTTGGGCCGAGGCCGAGCCGGCGCGCCGCCCTCTGCCCCCGGCGCTTCTCGCTCGGCTCGACCGAGCGCACCGGCTCGCCCGCGCCTTCGCCGCCTGGGACCGCTTTGCCCACGGCGAAGCCTCGGCGCTGCTGGAGCCCCTGGCCGACCTGCCCGCGGTCGCTGCCCTCCTTCCCCCGCTTGCGGCTCTTTCCCGCAATGCCGGGCGGACGGAGATCGTCGAGGGTCGCACGCGCTGGCTGCCGCCCGAGGATCCGCTCCTGCCGCTCGACATCTGGCACAACGCGTGCCGCCGCGCGGCACAAGGCCGATTCGACGATGCCATTGCCCGAGCGTATCGCGTCGTCGAAGCTACCGTACAGTGGATCCTGTGGAGCGAGAAAAAGATCGACACCTACCGTGTGAGTCGCGAGCAGCTTTCGCCCGAGCTGTTCGAACATCTCGATCGACGCAAGACCGGTCAGCCGCTCAAAGTTGGGCTCGAGCAGGGACTGGACATCCTCCGCTACGAGCTACGTGATCATTGGCTTACGGGTGTTTTCGGGGTCAAGGACCTCACGAGTAAAAAGTCCTCTGCAACGGATGCCTATGATCGTCTCGTTCGGTGGAAAGAGCGGCGAAATCAATCGATCCTCAACCACGGCTTCGAGCCGTTGAGCGAGGCCGATTGGTGCGAGGTCGCGGCGTGGATGGCGGAGGTCTTGGTGCCGCCGTTGGAGCGTGCGGTGTCGGCGGAGGGAATGGCCCTGCGGCAGCTTCCGACGAGCTTGTCGGGCTTGACGGGCGGGCTATGATGGGTCGCGGGATCGCGGCGGGGCGAACGCGATGGTGGAGTTGGCGAACAACTCTTTCGCCCGCTGTGGATTTTGGCATCGTGGATCGGAAGTGCTCGGCCTGTCTCGGTTTTCCGAGGGGGGTCCCTCTGAAGCCTCGCCCTGACGAAGAAGGGATTAAGACCGCGCCTGCTCGGCTCGAATCGCCGGCGTGTAGCCTCTGAAGCCTCGCCCTGACGAAGAAGGGATTAAGACCGGCGCTACGCCGGCCGGGTCATCTACCGGTCCCAGCTCTGAAGCCTCGCCCTGACGAAGAAGGGATTAAG
>JANXAZ010000064.1 GCA_025062095.1 Geminicoccaceae bacterium | reverse complement strand
TGGGCGGCCGTAATCCGAGCGTTTCGGGATCGAGCGCCGCCGCGCCCGGCGCGCCTACGACCGCAGACGAAAGAGGATCGTGCGCGCGGGTCGGCGGCGCTCCGCCCACCGGTCCCGACGCGGAGGGGATCGCGGGAACCGAAAGCGGGGCCTCGGTGGTCCGCGCGCCGGCGAGAAATGCGGCCGCGAAGCCACCCGTAGGAGCGACGACGCCGGCCGGCGCGTCGGTAACCGGAGCGGAAGCCGGCGCGAAGAGCAGTGGCGCGATCGGCACGGCCGCGAGGGCCGCGAGCACGACGGCGAAGCCCTCCGCGTTCGGGTCGCGTGCGCCGCCCGGAGCGCCGATCTCGGCCGGTACGACGGAGGCGGCGTTGGTCGAGGTCGCGGTGATCATGGCGCTCCGGCCCTTCGCAAGCACCGTGCCGGAGCCGGAAATCGCGGCTCGTCCGCGCGCCTCGGCGACCGGGTTCTCGGTCTCGGCCGGGAAGTTCTTGCCGCGCCGGGCAGAATCGGCCCGGTCGCGGCGCGCCGGGCACGCGGTTCAGAGCATGCTCGGGAGCACCCGATCGGGCGGACGATGGCCGTCGACGAAGGTCTTGATGTTGATGATCACCTTCTCGCCCATGTCGAGGCGGCCCTCGATCGTGGCCGAGCCCATGTGCGGCAGAAGAACCACGTTGTCGAGCTGACGCAATTTCGGGTTGATCTCGGGTTCGTGCTCGAAGACGTCGAGACCGGCGCCGGCGATCTCCCGATCGCGCAGCATGCGGACCAAAGCCACCTCGTCGATCACCTCGCCTCGGCTCGTGTTCACGATGATCGCGTGCTTTTGCAACAGCTTCAGGCGGCGCGCCGAGAGAAGATGATAGGTGGCCGGGGTGTGGGGACAGTTCACGCTCACGATGTCCACGCGAGCGAGCATTTGATCGAGGCTCTCCCAATAGGTCGCTTCGAGCTCGGCCTCGATCGATTCGTGCACGCGCCGGCGGTTGTGGTAATGGATCGACATGCCGAAGGCCCGCGCCCGGCGGGCGACGGCGGTGCCGATGCGGCCCATGCCGATGATCCCCAGACGCTTGCCCCAGATCCGATGGCCGAGCATGGCGGTGGGCGCCCAACCCTTCCATTCGCCCGAGCGCGCGAGACGCTCGCCTTCCACCAGCCGCCGGGCGACGGCGAGAATGAGGGCCATGGTCATATCGGCCGTATCTTCGGTGAGCACGCCCGGCGTGTTGGTCACGGTGATCCCGCGTTTGTAGGCCGCATCGACGTCGATGTTGTCGACGCCGGTACCGTAATTGGCGATGAGTTTGAGCCGCTCGCCGGCCTGGGCGAGGATCGCGGCGTCGATCCGGTCGGTGACCGTCGGTACGAGCACGTCGCAGGACTTGACCGCCTGGATGAGCTCGGCGCGGGTCATGGGGCGGTCGGTCTCGTTGAGCTTGGTGTCGAACAGCTCCATCATGCGAGCCTCGATCGGCTCGGGGAGCTTGCGGGTCACGATCACGACGGGGCGCGGACGCGGCATCGCGCGGGCTCCGGAGCGCTCTGGGGAAACCCGTCGGGTCCGCTAGCAGATTTGCACGGGGGCCTCAAATCGTCCCCGCCCTTGGAAGGCGCCGCGCCCGCGCCTAAGAAGGCCGCGATGCGCGCCATGATCGCCGAACCGGCAGCCCCGAAGCGGCCGCGAGCGCGTGCGCGAACGGTCGCGCTCGCGCTGCTCGCCGTCTTCCTCGCACGGCCGGCGGCCGACCAGACGGCGGGAGCGAGCGGTCTGCCCCTGCCGCGCTTCGTCTCGCTCGCCGGGGAGGCGATCAACGTCCGCAGCGGGCCGGGCAAGAACTATCCGGTGCGGTTCGTCTACAGCCGCATCGGCCTGCCGGTGAAGATCGTCGAGGAGTTCGACGTCTGGCGGCGCGTCGAGGACCACGAGGGCGACAGCGGGTGGATCCACGGCAGCTTGCTGTCGCGCCGGCGCACCGTCCTCGTGATCGCCCCGCTCGCCGAGCTCCGGCGCACGCCCGCGCGCGAGGCGCGCGTCCTCGCGCGCGCCGAGCGCGGGGTCATCGCCCGGCTCCTCGATTGCAAGAGCGAATGGTGCTTCGTCGACCTCGCCGGCACCCGCGGCTGGATGGAGCGCAAGGCGCTGTGGGGCGTGCTCGAGGACGAGATGCGCGACTGAGGCCGCCCATGCGTCCTCAATAGCCGGTGAGGATCCGCTGCACGAGCTGGCGGACGGTGGGCACGAAGCCGTTGGCGTAGAACGGGTCCTCGCGGAACTTGTAGGCGTTGTGACCCGAGAACATCAGCTGGTCCTCGATCGGATCGCCGCGGCCATGGGCGATGTCCTGAAGCGTCTTTTGGATGCAGAAGGAACGCGGGTCGGGGATCTTCCCGGTGGTGTAATCGTCTTTGTCCTTCCAATTCGAGAAGGCGCAATGGGAAAGACAGCCCATGCACCCGGCCTGATCGCGGCGAATCTGGTGTTGCTCTTCGGGGGTGACGAAGATCAGAGTGCGTTCGGGGGTGCGCATCGGCTGGGTGTAGCCCTGGGCCACCCAGCGGCTCGCCCGATCGTGGTCCTCGGGGCGGACGTAGACCGTGTGCCGGCCGTAGGCGATGGGGAAGGTGAAGCCCTCGGCTTGCGCCGGCTCCTCGCGGTACTCGATCTGGCGGCTCGAGCGGGCGATGAGCCGCTGCAGGAAACGGTTCTTCACCGCCGAGCTGTAAAAGCCCGTCGGGCTGAAGCGGTGCAGGATCACGTCCCCGGGCAGGAGCTCCAAGAGCTTCTTCTTCCAACTCTCGGGGATGGGGCTCTCCTTGGTGAGGAGCGGCCGGGTCCCGAACTGGAAGGCGATCGGCCCGAGATCCTTGTTGCCGATCCAGTCCTTCCAATCCTTGAGGTGCCAGACCCCGCCCGCCATGACGATCGGAACGTCCCCGAGGCCGAAGCTGCGCATGAGCTTGCGCAGCTCGAGCACGCGCGGGAAGGGCGGCTCGGGTTTGTTGGGGTCTTCGCTGTTCGACAGGCCGTTGTGGCCGCCGGCGAGCCAGGGGTCTTCGTAGACCACCGCCCCCAGCCACTCGCGGAACTTGTGATACGCCCGTCGCCAGAGCGCGTTGAAGGCCCGGGCCGACGACACGATGGGATAATAATACACGCCGTAGCGCGCGCAGATCTCGGCCAGCCGGTAGGGCATGCCGGCACCGCAGGTGACGCCGTGGATGAGGCCCTTGGCCCCTTCGAGGACGCCTTGCAGCACGCGCTCGCAGGCCGCCATTTCCCAGAGCACGTTCATGTGGATGCGCCCTTCGCCCCGGCGCGTCTCGTGGGCGATGCGGGCCTGGCTGATGCCGGCCTTGATCGAATACGAAATGAGCTCCTCGTGCCGCGCCTTGCGGTCGCGCCCCTTGAAGACGAGAGGCACGTATTCGCCGTTCTCGTCGATCAGATCCGGATTGACGCCCGAAAACGTGCCCACGCCGCCGGCCGCGGCCCACGCCCCGCTCGAGCGGCCGTTGCTCACCGCCACGCCCTTGCCGCCCTCGATCAGGGGCCAGACTTCGGCACCGGAAAGGACCATCGGCTGAACCACGGCGCTCATCGCTCGCGCTCCTGAAAACGAAACCGGCGCGGACCCGCCCGGCGCTCGGGATCGCGCCGTCTCGGGCCAGCGCCGAGGCCTTCTTCCTCGTTCACGATCGGTCGCGGAGAACCGCTCAGAGCGGCGCCCGTTGACGTCGCCGCCCGTCGCCTTTGGACTCGCCGCCGCGCGGCGGCTCGCCGCGGGCGGGGCCCGGCTCGGGACGGCCGCCGCGCGCCTGGACGGGGATCTCGGCGCCGGTCTTCTGGTCGACCGCGCGCATGCTGAGCTTGATCTTGCCGCGCTCGTCGATCGCCAGGACCTTGACCTTGACCTCGTCGCCTTCCTTGACGACGTCGGTGACCTTGCTCACCCGTTGGTTGCTGAGCTCGGAGATGTGGCACAGGCCGTCCTGGTTGCCGGGGAGATTGACGAACGCGCCGAAATCGACCACGCGCACGACTTTGCCCGTGTAGATCTGACCGACTTCGGGCGTGGCGGTGAGCCCGCGGATCCAGTCGATCGCCCGTTGCGCCGCGGCCGGATCGGTGGAGGCGATCCTCACCGTCCCGTCGTCCTCGATGTCGATCTTGGTTCCCGTGGTCTCGGTGATCTCGCGGATCACCTTGCCGCCCGGACCGATCACCGTGCCGATCTTGTCGGTCGGGATGTGAATGGTCACCACCCGCGGCACCGTCTCGCGCAGCTCCGGTCGCGCCGCGCCGATCGCCTTGGCCATCTCGGCCAGGATCTGCATGCGGCCCTCGCGCGCCTGCGCGAGCGCGATGCGCATGATCTCCTCGGTGATGCCGGCGATCTTGATGTCCATCTGCAGCGAGGTGATGCCGCGTTCGGTGCCGGCCACCTTGAAGTCCATGTCGCCCAGGTGGTCCTCGTCGCCGAGGATGTCGGAGAGGACGGCGAAACGATCTCCTTCCTTGATCAGGCCCATGGCGATGCCGGCCACCGGACGGGCGAGCGGGATGCCCGCGTCCATCATGGCCAGCGAAGCGCCGCAGACGGTGGCCATCGAGGAGCTGCCGTTGCTCTCGGTGATCTCGGAGACGACCCGGATCGTATAAGGAAATTTGTCCTTGGGCGGCAGGAGCGGATGCGTCGCCCGCCAGGCGAGCTTGCCGTGGCCGATCTCCCGGCGGCCGGGGGCGCCGATGCGCCCGGTCTCGCCCACCGAATAGGGCGGGAAGTTGTAGTGGAGCATGTAGTGCTCGCGGGCGTCGCCCTCGAGCGAATCGATGATCTGCTCGTCCTGGCCCGTACCGAGCGTCGCCACGACCAAGGCCTGGGTCTCGCCGCGGGTGAACAGCGCCGAGCCGTGCACCCGCGGGAGCACGCCCACGGCGGCGTGGATCGGGCGAATGGTCGTGAGATCGCGACCGTCGATCCGACGTCCCTCCTCGAGGATACGGCGGCGGACGACCTTCGCCTCGAGCTCCTTGAAGCGCTCGGCCACCACGAGGGCTTTTTCCGGATCCTCGCCCGCGAGCGCCTCGAGCACCTTGGTCTTGATCGCCTTGACCTTCTCGTGGCGGATCTGCTTGCGCGGCTCGAGATAGGCCTCGGCGAGCTCGGTTTCGGCGAGCGCGGCGATCTGGGCATCGAGGGCGGAATGGTCCGGGATCTCGAACGGCCAGGGCTCCTTGGCGGCTTCTTGCGCGAGTTCGAGGATGAGGTCGATCACCTTTTGATAGCCGCGGTGGCCGAACATCACCGCTTCGAGCATCTGGTCTTCGGAGAGCTCGTGGGCCTCCGATTCGACCATCATCACGGCGTCGCGGGTGCCGGCGACGACGAGCTCGAGCTGGCCCTGCTTGACCTGCTCGATCGTCGGATTGAGCACGAGCCGGCCGTCGATCATCCCCACTTTCGCGGCCCCGATCGGGCCCAGGAACGGAATGCCCGACAGGGTGAGCGCCGCCGACGTCCCGATCATCGCGACGATATCGGAATCGGTCTCGCCGTCGTGGGCGAGGACCGTGCAGATGACCTGGGTATCGTTCTTGAAGCCGTCGGGAAACAGCGGTCGGATCGGCCGGTCGATCAGGCGCGAGACCAGGATCTCCTTTTCGCTCGGTCGGCCCTCGCGGCGGAAGAAACCGCCCGGGATCTTGCCGGCGGCGAAGGCCTTTTCCTGGTAGTTGACGGTGAGCGGGAAGAAATCCTGCCCCGGCCGGACCGTCTTGGCGGCCACGACCGTGCACAGCACCACCGTATCGCCCAAGGACGCGAGGACCGCGCCGTCGGCCTGACGGGCGAGCCGGCCCGTCTCCAGCACGAGGCGCCTGCCGGCCCACTCGGTTTCTTTGCGGGTGATCGTGAACATCGCGAACTTCGCCTTTTCCTGCGCTCCTTGGGGCGGCCGTTGCGACCGCCGGCCGTTCCCTTCAGCGCCTGAGGCCGAGACGGTCGACGAGTTTCTGATAGCGCGCCTGGTCGCGGCGGCGCAGATAATCCAAGAGGCGGCGCCGCTGACCGACCATCATTAGGAGACCTCGCCGCGAGGCATAATCTTTCTTGTGGATCTTCAAATGTTCCGTCAGGTTCGCGATCCGCTCCGACAAAAGCGCGACCTGGACTTCGGGCGAACCCGTGTCGTTAGCGGACGTGGCGAACTCTTTGATGATCTCTTTCTTGCGCTCCACGGTGATCGACATCGGCCTTACTCCTGGGGCCGGGCGGCGGAGCCGCCCTTGAGGTTGAACACCCGCACCGGGCTCACCTCCGCACCCGCCAGTCGCGCGAGGGCGACGAGCTCGCCCGCGTGCAGGACCTTGAGGGTGGCGCCGTCGACCGCATGCTCGCCCAGGAGGCGGGGCGCGATGCGGATCGATTGGCCGCTGCGGAGGCGTTCCGCCTGCGGTTCGGTGACGGCGAGCGTCGGGATGCCGGCCAACGCCGTCGCCACCGGGATCAGCACCTGGGGCAGCGAGTCCTCCTCGACCAGCCGCTCCAGGGTTTCCAAGGTGATCGCGCGCTCGAGGTCGAACGGCCCGACCGCGAGGCGCCGCAGTTCCGCGACATGCGCCAAGCAGCCGAGGGCTTCGCCGAGGTCGCGCGCGAGCGCCCGCACATAGGCGCCCTTGCCGCAGACCATCTCGAAGGTGGCGTGATCGGCGTCCGGCCGCGCCACGAGCCTGAGCTCGTCGATGCGCACCGGGCGCGGCTCGAGCCGCACGGGCTCGCCGCGACGAGCGAGATCGTAAGCCCGTTCGCCTTTGACCTTGACCGCGGCGAAGGTGGGCGGACGCTGCAGGATCTCGCCTCTGAAGCGCGCGAGCGCGGCTTCGATCTCGGCGTCCGCGGGGCGCCGCTCGCTGGTCGCCACGACCCGGCCCTCGGCGTCGTCGGTGTCCCGCGCCTCGCCGAAGCGCACCGTGAAGAGATAGCGCTTGGGCGCGTCCATCACGAACTGCACGGTCTTGGTCGCTTCGCCCAGAGCCACGGGCAGCACGCCGGTGGCGAGGGGATCGAGGGTGCCGCCGTGTCCGGCCTTGTCGGCCCGGGTGATCTTCTTGACCCGGTTCACCACCTCGGTCGAGGTGTCTCCGCGGGCCTTGTCGATCACCAGCCAGCCGTGCAGGGGGCGACCCTTAGCTCTGCGGCTCATGCTCCTCTTCCCCGGCACGGCTCCCGAGCCGGGCCCGCTCGTCGGCGAGAAGGCGCTCGACCCGGTCGGCGCGCTCGAAAAGCGTATCGGCCACGAACTCGAGCTTGGGCGCGAACTTCAGGTGCATGGCCCGCGCGAGATGCCCCGCGAGCCACGGCGCGGCGCGCGCGAGCGCGGCTGCGGCTTCCGCCGAGAGCGGCTTGCCGAGCTCGGTCGCGAACACCCGGGCGTGCCGGAGATCGCGGCTCACGCGCACTTCGGCGATCGTGACGCTCCTGCCCTGAAGACGCGGGTCGCGGATCTCGCCGCGCAGAAGCGCTTCCGCGATGAGGTGACGCATCTGTTCGGCCACCCGCAGCTGCCGCTGGGTCGGCTCGGAGCGCGGGTCGCGATCTTCAGATCGTGCGCGCAACCTCTTGCACCTCGTAAGCCTCGATCACGTCGCCTTGACGGATGTCCTGATAGCCGTCGAGCGCCATGCCGCACTCGAAGCCCTCTTTGACCTCGCGGACGTCCTCCTTGAACCGCCGCAAGGACGAGAGCTGCCCGTCGAAGATCACCACGTTGTCGCGCAACAGGCGCACGCGGGCACCGCGCTTGATGACACCGTCGGTGACCATGCAACCCGCCACCTTGCCGACTTTCGAGATGTTGAACACCTCGCGGATCTCGGCGTGGCCGAGGACGATCTCCTTGGACTCGGGGGCGAGCATCCCGGAAAGGATGTTCTTCACGTCGTCCAGGAGCTCGTAGATGATCGAATAATAGCGGATCTCGATCCCCACCCGCTTGGCGAGTTCGCGCGCCGGCGCGTTGGCGCGGACGTTGAAGCCGATGATCAGCGCCTTGCTCGCCTGGGCGAGCACGACGTCGCTCTCGGTGATCGCGCCCACGCCCCCGTGCAGGACCCGCACCGACACTTCTTCGGTCTTGAGCTTCTCGAGCCCGGCCGTGATCGCTTCGAGCGAGCCGTGCACGTCGGTCTTGACCACCACCGGCAGTTCGCGGACCGCGCCCTCCTTGATGCCTTTGAACATCTCCTCGAGCGAGCTGGGCTTGAGGGCCACCGCGGCGAGTTGCGCCTGCTCGCGCTTCTTGCGCTGACGATATTCGGCGATGTCCCGCGCCCGCTTCTCGCTCTCCACCACCTGCAGCCGGTCGCCCGGCTCCGGCACGCCGTCGAGACCGAGCACCTCGACCGGGGTCGAGGGCCCGGCGCTCTCCACGATCTGACCGCGACTGTCGATCAGCGCCCGCACGCGACCCCAGTGCGCCCCGACGATGACGATGTCGCCTTCCTTGAGCGTCCCGTTCTGCACGAGCACCGTGCACACGGGTCCGCGGCCGCGATCGAGCTTGGCCTCGACGACCGTGCCCCGCGCCTCCCGGTTCGGATTGGCTTTGAGCTCGAGGAGCTCGGCTTGCAGCTGGATCGCCTCGATGAGCTTCTCGAGGCCGATCTTCTTGGTGGCGCTCACCGGCACCGCGAGCACGTCGCCGCCGAAGTCTTCGACCACGACTTCGTGCGCCAAGAGCTCCTGCTTGACCCGATCGGGGTTGGCCTCCGGCTTGTCGATCTTGTTGATGGCCACCACGATCGGCACTTTCGCCGCTTTCGCGTGGTGAATGGCCTCGATCGTCTGCGGCATCACCCCGTCGTCGGCGGCCACGACCAGGACCACGATGTCCGTGACCTGGGCGCCGCGCGCCCGCATCGCGGTGAAGGCGGCGTGGCCCGGGGTGTCGATGAAGGTCACCGGCGTGCCGGTGCCGATGTCGACCTGATAAGCGCCGATGTGCTGGGTGATGCCGCCCGCCTCGTGCGCGGCCACGTCCGCGTTGCGCAATGCGTCGAGCAGCGAGGTCTTGCCGTGGTCGACGTGGCCCATCACCGTGACCACGGGCGGCCGCGGCTGGAGATCCTCGGGCCGGTCCGGGGCGCCCTCGATACCCTCTTCGACGTCCGCCTCCGAGACCCGCTTCACCTTGTGGCCGAACTCGGTCACCACGAGCTCGGCCGTATCGGCGTCGATGACCTGATTGATCGTCGCCATGAGGCCCATCTTCATGAGGGCCTTGATCACCTCCGCCCCGCGCACCGCCATGCGGTTGGCGAGTTCTTGCACGGTGATCGATTCGGGCAGCACCACCTCGCGCACGACCGGCTGCTGCTCGCGCGGCTGCGCCTGTTGGCGCTGGCGCTGGACGTGACGGCGGAAGGCGGCGAGGCTGCGGACGCGCTCCTCCTCTTCCTCGCCGTCGAGCACGACCCGGATCGGGCGCGCCTTCTCCTCGCGCACGGGTTTGAGCGTCGGCCGCGCCTTGGCCTTCGCGCGACCGCGGCGCACCTCGCCCTCTTCTTCGGCCTCGAGCGCCTCGATCTCCTCTTTCGCCGCCTTCGCCGGAGCCGGGGCGGCCTTGCCCGCCTTTTCGGCCTCCCGCGCCCGCCGCTCCTCTTCCTCGAGCAGCTTGCGCGCGAGCTCCTCGGCGCGTCGGCGCGCCTCCTCCTCGGCCCGCTTGCGCGCTTCCTCTTCGGCCTTGCGCCGTGCCGCCGCCTCCTCCTCGGCCTTGCGGCGCGCCGCCTCTTCGGCCGCCCGGCGCGCGAGCTCCTCGGCGCGCCGGCGCGCCTCCTCTTCGGCCTTCTTGGCCTCGGCGAGGGCCCGGAGCCGGCTCTGCTTCTCCTCCTCGGTGAGCGACTTGAGCACGACGTGGCGGCGCACCGGT
>JANXAZ010000063.1:9620-9958 GCA_025062095.1 Geminicoccaceae bacterium | reverse complement strand
CACAGGATCGCCGCGTTAGAGAAAGCTTCAATGAGGCCGCGGCAATAATGCCGAGGAAGTCGTCTCAGAGACAGCGGCCTCGGCAGCCCATCGGGGCCGCTTCAATGAGGCCTCGGCAATAATGCCGAGGAAGTCGAGCGGTGTCGCGGTCGGGCGCCGATACGGTCACGTCGCTTCAATGAGGCCTCGGCAATAATGCCGAGGAAGTCGCGGCAGGCGATCCGTCTGCCCACCGAGCTCGGGCCGCTTCAATGAGGCCTCGGCAATAATGCCGAGGAAGTCGCGGGAGCTGGAGCTCGAGCGGCTCGGGGTCAGCCGGCTTCAATGAGGCCTCGGCA
>JANXAZ010000063.1:0-9610 GCA_025062095.1 Geminicoccaceae bacterium | reverse complement strand
CTGGAAAGGGAATATTTGCTTCAATGAGGCCTCGGCAATAATGCCGAGGAAGTCGACTCCGTAGTATCGGAGTGTAGGCTCTGATATCTGAGCTTCAATGAGGCCTCGGCAATAATGCCGAGGAAGTCGGCGTTCCGGGGGACGGTTCCGCTGGGGCCTGACGGCGCTTCAATGAGGCCTCGGCAATAATGCCGAGGAAGTCGGCCCGCTACCAACCCCCGGCCGAAAAAGGCGCCGAGCCGCGCTTCGCGAGCGCTCCGCTGTTCTCGCCCTACGCGCGGGCCGAACGTCGTTCCGAACCGCTTCACGATGTCCCCTCCGCCTCGTCCCGACGCGGCCTCCGCCCGCGCGAGCGGTTCCCGGGCCCGGCGCGTCACCGCAGCGCTCGCACGCGGCGGCGGCTCACACGATCACCGGCTCGCGCCGCACGGGCTCGAAGGTCTTGCCGAGGCTGCGCACGCGAACCTGTACACGATCGGCGGGGCCGAGGTCCAGGAGCAAGACGTGATCCTCGCGTGCGTGGATGCGTTCGCGCAAGCTCGCTTCGAGCTGCACCAGCCGCTTGCGGTCGAGTCGACACTGGAACACCGAGAGCTGCAGCCACGCGCCGTACCCGAGCAGAAGCCCGTACACCCGGCGCCAGCGTTTGGGATCGGCGATGTCGTAGGCGACGACGAACAGATGCTCTTCGTTCATGCGACGTTCCTTCAGCGGGTCGTGAACTCGGGATAGCGGGGCAGCTCGCCCAGGAGATGGCGGCCGAGCAAACGCGCTTGCAGCTCGAGCACGCGACGGTAATCGACCCGGTAGCCGAAAAGCGGATGGGTGATCTCCTGCGCGAGACGGCGCTCGAAGCAGGCGATGAAACGTTTGCGGCCCGCGGGTGCGAGGGCGCAGGCACCCGCCGCGCGGACGAAATCGCGCTCCTGCACCTCGCCGTTGTTGATCGCGGTCAACACCGCCGAGTCGGCGAGAAGCGGTCGGAAGCTCTCCATGAGATCGAGCGCGAGCGCCGGTCGACCGTAGCGCGGTCGATGGTAAAAGCCGCGCCACGGATCGAAACCGACCATCGCGAGCGTCACCGTGAAGGTCCGGGCGAGCATCGCGTACGCGAAAGACAGAAGCGCGTTGACGGGATCGGCCGGTGGACGCCGGTTGCGTTTGGTGAAGTCGAAACCGCGCGCGAGGGCCTCCTCGCCGATCAGATTGCGGAACGCGCCGAAGTAGATCGCCGCGGCGTTTCCCTCGATGCCCAGAAGCTCGTCGCGGTTGCGCGCATGCTCGGCGCGTCGGACCCAGTGCGCGAGCTCGGCGAGCTCGCGCTCCGGCGGTTGTTCGCCCCGCCAATTGCGACGCAAGATGGTTCGGGCGTTGCGGATCTTCGCCGAGACGAAGCCGCGCGCGAGCTCGAGACAACGATGCTCGTCGAAGCTCGCGCCGTACTGCGCCGTGCGCAGCTCGACGTTGCGGTGGCCCGTGCCCTGCGCGAGGCCCAGGAACCAGCCGCCGTGAGTATGCCAGGCGACCGGGATCTCGCGCCGCAGGAGCTCGTGCAGGGCCGGAGTGGTGAGCGATACGGAACCGAAAAGGACGAGGGCCGAAGTGTCGGCGAGGCGGATCCGAGTCGGTGCCGCGTCCTCGACTTCGACGACCAGGGTTTCCCCCTCCTTGCGGATCCGGGCTCGCGGCTCCTGCACGTAGACCGGCAAGGCGTCCGGGCGCTGAACGGCGAGCGGACGCGGGCTCGGCACGCCCTTGACGAGAAAGCCGACTTCATCGGGCAGGCAGATGCCGACGAGGGCGCACCGCGGGCATTTGGGGCTGTCTTCGAGCGGCGGCGGGATGCGTCCGGAAAGAACGAGAAGGCGCAAGCCGTCGATCGCGGCTCGGGTGCGCGCGCGCAGTGCCTCGTCGAAGACGACGCGAACCCGTTCGCGGCTCTCGGCGAACCAGATGAACCCTTCCTCGACGCGATAGCCCTGCTCTTCGAGGAGCATGGCCTGGACGCAGAGCTGGATGCGCTCCGGCTCGTGCGCGCCGCCCTCGACGTGCGGCCGCCGGCCGCGCTTGATGTCGACGGGCGAGACACGACCGCCTTCGATCTCGACGATGTCGCATTTGGCGACGACGCCGAGCCGTTCGGAGCCGAGCTCGAGCGAACGAACGGTGAAAGGGAGAGCCTCGGCATCGAGCGCCTCGGCCTCGGGCATCGGGCGCGGGGGCGCTTCGGTGCGCGCGTGACGGACGCGGCCTTCGACCGTATCCGCCGTATCGGCCCATTCCTGCTGGACCCACACGAGATAGGCGAGCCGCGGACAATAGACGAACTCGTTGATCATCCGTGCCGGCAGGGGCGGCACGTCCTCGGGAAGGGGCGGTGCCGGCAAGGGCAGCTCGGGTTGATCGGCCATCGAGCGTCTCGGCGCGCTGCGCGAAGGTGGTTGCTCGTCGCCCGAAAAGAGCATAAAAAACCCGTTCGTTCTCGCGTGACAATCTTGTCGGGCGGCCGGGGGGAGGCGGCGATGCTCGATATCGGGGATCTGGCCGAAATCGTGGCCAACGACGCGGCCATCCGCCGGCGGCAGCGGCTGCAGCCGGTGGGCGGCAAGGGCGACAAGATCTTCCCGCCGACCTATCCGCCACCCGATGGCGCATCTCGCAACCCGCCGCCGCGCCACGTCTACGAGAAGCGCAAGATCGACGGGCGCGAGGTCTGGTGCGTGCTCGTCGACAGCGTGGCGAGCCAGGCGAACCGGCTGGAAGAGGCGCTCTCGGCGGCGATCGACGAGGGTCTTGTCGTTCCTCATCTTTATGTCGACTTCGCCGGCAAGGGGCTCACCGGGGTCGATCGGATCAGCTCGCTGCGAGCACCGCATCGGGTCTATGATGCGATTTTGCGCGACAGTCTGCTCGACGGGCAGCCGTTCATGCGCAGCGCGATCGGGCAAAGGCTCGCCGCGGCCGCTCCGCACGACGCGGCCGCTCTCCTCGAAGTGGCCCCGACAGCGCTCTTGTTCGGCTGTTGGCACTCGACCGGGGAGGGAGGCGGGCTCGGCGCCAAATTCGCGCGGTGTCTGGTCTCGGAGATCATGGCGATCGACGTGCCGGTCGAGGAGATCGTCAACGGCAGGACCGGCGAAGTCGAGCCGCGCACGCTCGGCAGGCGCGTGAGCAGTCGGATCGATCCTCTGGGGATCTTGCGGTCCGTCGAAGTCTACAAAAGCCCCGAAGGATGGGACGTGACACCGGACAAGGTCGGTAGAGGCGCCAAGAAAGTTCGTCCTTCGGAGATCAATCACGGTAACATCGCACCTTCCGTGCAGCCGCTCGGGATCACCTGCGACTATCTGGAGCACACCTTCGTGCTGAGCTGCGCGGCGTTGCGGCGGTTGCGCTTCGGCGGGGGCGCCCGCGACGACGCCGGCCGCACGCTTCTCGCGGCGCTCGGCCTCCTGGCCGTCGCCGAGCAGGATGCGCGCGGCTACGCCTTGCGGTCGCGCTGCGATCTCGTCTGCGAGGGCGCCGCACCGTTCGAGGTCGTGAAGCCGGACGGGCGCAGCGAGCCGATCGCGGTGACGCGCGAGCAAGCGCGCCGGCTCTACGAGGAAGCCTTCGCCGGCGCGAAAGAGGCGGGGCTCGCGCTCGCGGAGGCCCCGATCCGGCTCGAACCGCAAGACAAGCTCGTCGCGATCGTCAAGAAGAGCCAGGAGCTCGCGCTCGCGGGCAGCGGCGGCGAGGCGGAGGCCGAGGAGGACTGAGCGCCGTGGCGCTCCTCCTCGAGGTCGAGTTCCTGGCGGGCTTCTGCGCCGCCGCGACCGGACCCGACAACGAGACGCCCGAATGGCCGATCGAGGGCGATCGGCTGTTTTCCGCGCTCGTCGCGAGCTGGGGGGCGCACGGCTGCCCGGAAGAGGAGAAACGGGCGTTGTGTTGGCTCGAGGGCCAGCCGGCACCGCGGGTGCGGGCGAGCGCGGCTTCGGCCCGATCGAGCGAGCGCTTTTACGTACCGCCGAACGATGCCCGGCTCGATCGGGGCAAGAAGGCGGCCGATGTTTTCCCGGCGCTGCGCAAGCGCCAGGAGCGGCGGTTCGCCGTCGCGCGGCCGGAAGAGCCGATCGTCCTGTACAGCTGGAGCCGCGAACCCGAGCCGGAGCTTTTCGCGGCGCTCGACCGCCTGGCGCGCGACACCGTCTATCTCGGGGCCTCGCGCAGTCTCGTGCGCTGCCGCTTCCGGCTGGGCGCGGAGGAGGCGGGGCAGACCGTCGCGCGCTGGGTCTATCCCGGTCGCCTCGACGAGCTCGTGCGCCGCTATCGTGCGTCCTCCGGCGCCGGGGACTCGGGCGACCTCCGTGGGCGCCGCCGCAGCGAGCGCGAGCAACGCCGTCACGAGAGCCTCCGGCCCCTGCCGGGAGTTCCGGTGTTGGATCGAGGTCCGTCTCGCGTGTGCGCCGATCCGCCCGCCTCCGTCTTCTCCGATCGTTGGCTGGTGCTCGAGCATCTCGACGGCGAAATGCCGGCGCTTCTCGCCTGTGCTCTCGTCGCGCGCACGATCCGCGACGCGCTCCTGAGCGGCTACCGGCGGGAAGGTTCGGGCGATCGGATCCCCGAAGTGGTGAGCGGTCACGCGCCGGACGGGTCGCCCGCGCGGGAGCCGCACCTGGCGATCGTGCCGCTCGCGTTCGCGGGCTTTCCGTACGCGGACGGACGCGTGCTCGGTTACGCGCTCGTCCCGCCGCGCGCGAGTGCGCTCTTGGCCGACGAGACCTTCCGTCGGGTGCTGCGGCGCCTGGCGCCGGTCGACGAGGAGCGCGGCCATCGGGTTCTCACGATCGCGACGCCGAGCGGCACCGAGGCCGGTGCGGCGTTCCGGGTCGTCTTCGTGCCGCGGCTCGAGAGGGGGAGCCGTCGATCGCTCGATCCCGAATTGTACACCCGGCCGGCGCGGCGCTTCGCGAGCGTCACGCCCGTGGTTCTCGACCGTCACCTCAAGAAAGAAGGGGCGGAGCGGCGCGCGGAGATCGCCGAGCTGCTCGCGAGCGCTTGCGAGCGCATCGGTCTTCCGCGGCCGATCGCGGTCGAGAGCGATCGTCACAGTGCCATCGAGGGCGCGCCCTCGGTGCGCATCGCGGGGACCCCGCCGTGGATGCGGTGGCGGCTGCCCGACGAACTCGCGAGCCGTCAGCTCGTCCACGCGGTGGTGGAGTTCCGCGAGGAGGTGCGGGGTCCCGTGCTGCTCGGCGCGGGCCGCTTCTGCGGCCTCGGTCTCATGCGGGCTCTGCCGTGAACGCGTGCCTCGGACCCGA
Source organism: Geminicoccaceae bacterium (assembly GCA_025062095.1). Lineage (GTDB taxonomy): Bacteria > Pseudomonadota > Alphaproteobacteria > Geminicoccales > Geminicoccaceae > JANXAZ01. Next base: position 4,307 of record JANXAZ010000063.1, on the reverse strand, counting down.
CGACTTCCCCGACTTTTTCCGCGAGGTCCACGGTGTCGAGCCTTTCCCGTGGCAGAGGCGGCTTCTGGACCGGCTCGCGGGGGGCGAGGGCTGGCCCGAGTTGATCGATTTGCCGACCGGGGCGGGCAAGACGGCCGTGATGGACATCGCCGTCTTCCACCTGGCGCTCGAAGCCGCGCGCGGGGACGCGCGGCGGGCGCCCGTGCGCATCGCTCTGGTCGTCGACCGCCGGCTCGTCGTCGACCACGGCTTCGCGCGCGCGGAACGGCTCGCCGAGGCGCTCCGTTCGCCGCCCGCGGGTTCGGTGACGGAACGAGTGGCCGCGGCGCTGCGGCGGCTCGCGGGCGACGGACCACCGCTCGTTGCGCGACGGTTGCGCGGCGGGCTTCCGCGCGAGGACGATTGGGCGCGCACCCCCGTCCAGCCCACGGTCCTCTGCTCGACCGTCGACCAGGTCGGCTCGCGTCTTTTGTTCCGCGGCTACGGCGTGTCGGATTCGATGAAACCGGTGCACGCCGGGCTCTTGGGCTCCGATTGCCTGATTTTCCTCGACGAAGCGCATTTGGCCGAACCCTTCCGGCAGACGCTCGCTCGGGTCGCGCGTTATCGCGCGCCGCCCTGGTGCCGGAAGGCTCCTTCCGCGCCCTGGGCGGCGGTCCTGCTGTCCGCCACCCCGGGACAGGAAGCCCGGACCGTCTTCCGGCTCGACGCGGAAGACGAGAAGCACCCCGTGCTCGCGCGTCGTCTCGGAGCGTCCAAGCCGGCCGAGCTCGTCGAGACGGGTAAGAAGCGAGCCCGGACCAAACAGCAGAACGGCGAGGAGGCGAACGAGATCGCCGAACGGGTCGAGGCGGTCGAGCGGGCGGTAGAGGAGGCACTCGCGTGGTTTTCGGAGCGAGGTCTCTCAACTCCTGCGATCGCCGTCGTGGTCAACCGCATCGCCCGCGCCCGGTGCTGCTTCGAACGTCTGCGTGCGCGCTGGCCCGAGGAAAAGGCCGAAGTTCTGCTGCTGATCGGTCCCCAGCGCGACGTCGACCGCGAGCGGATCGTCGCCCGGCTGGATTCCGTTCGTACGGGTGCTCCGCGGACGCGCGATCGGCCGCTTCTGCTCGTTTCGACCCAAGGGATCGAGGCCGGGGTCGACATCGACCTCGACGGGATGATCAGCGAACTCGCCCCCCTCGATTCCTTGCGCCAGCGGTTCGGTCGCCTCAACCGCGACGGTCGCCCGATCGAGCCTTTCGCCCGGATCCTGGTCCATCTCGTCGATCTCGATGAAAAGGAGACGGATCCGGTCTACGGGGCGAGTCTGCGCGCCGCCTACGAACGACTGTCGGAGGCCGCGCAGAAGAACGAAACCGTCGATTTCGGCATCCGCCGTTTCTCCGTCCGGCTCGATCCCGCGGCGCTCGCACCCAAACCCGACGCACCGGTTCTCTTGCCCGCTCACGTCGATCTCCTCGCCTGCACGGCGCCGATCCCCGCCCCCGATCCGCCGGTGGCGCTGTATCTGCACGGCCGCGAGCGCGAGCCCGACGATGTGAGCGTGGTTTGGCGCGCCGATCTCGACCCCCGCATTCTCGGCGACGATGCCGTGCGCCGGCTTCTCGTGCTCGTTCCGCCTCGCCCCGGCGAGGCGATCGAGCTTCCGGTCTGGGCGGTCCGGAGCTGGCTCGAGGGCGCGATCGCAGCGACCGAGGCGGTCGCCGACGTGGCCGCACCGGCAGCGGCCGGAACGCCCGAGGGCGGCGGGGCGGTACCGGTCGTGCGTTGGCGGGGCGATAGCGAGGAGACCCGGTGGATCGCGCCGCGCGAGATCCGCCCGGGCGACACGGTCGTCGTCCCCGCAGCCAGAGGCGGCCTCGACGCTTGGGGGTGGAACCCCGGCTCGCAGGCACCGGTTCGCGACGTTGCGCGCGAAGCCGCGAAGCCTTTCGACGGGCGACGGTTCGTCGTGCGCGTCGCACCGGGACTGATCGGCCCCCGGCTCTCTGCCGATCGTCTCGCCGATGTTCTGTCCGCGTTCGAGACGCCGAGTTGGCGCGATCTCCGTGATGCGCTCCTGGAGCTGCCGCTCGCCGAAGAGCTACGGGCCGATCTCGACCGGCTCGATCGAGCCCGCGGGGGCCGCGTCGAGGTCGGGTTCGACCTTTACGGGCGCGATGGGGAAGGCCGTCCGCGCGGGGTCGTGTTCGTCGCGCGGCGCGGGCTTTCGGACGGTCCTTCCACGGTCGGTGAAGCGGCGAGCGAGGACGATCTCGCCGGATCCTTCGCGGGCATCGCCGTTCCGCTCGATCGGCATCTCGAGGAGGTGGCCCGCCGCGCGCGGAGTTTCGCCGTGGCGCTCGGGCTCCCGCCCGAGCTCGTGCGTGTGGTCGAGGTCGCCGGCAAGTTGCACGATCTGGGCAAGCTCGACCCGCGCTTCCAAGCGGTGCTGCACGAGGAAGATCCCTTCGGGTTCGAGGCGGGCGAAGTCGCCCCGCTCGCCAAGTCGGCGACGCGGTCCCGGCTCGGCGGTTCGCGCGCGGGACTGCCCGAGCATTGGCGACACGAGGCGCTTTCGGTGCGGCTCGCGATCGCCCACGAAGAGCTCGCGAAGGTCAGCGATCCGGGGCTCGTGCTCTGGCTCGTCGGCACGCACCACGGTTACGGTCGACCGTTGTTTCCGCACGCCGATCCGGCCGACGAACAGGAGCGACGTTTCTTTTCGGTGAACGGCGCACCGTCGCGTCTTCCGCCCGGTGCGGGACCACAGGCGCTCCGTTTCGAATGGCGCGGCCGAGACTGGGCGACGCTCTTCGCCGAGCTGCGCGAGCGCTACGGGCCTTGGGAACTGGCGCGCTTCGAAGCGATCCTGCGTCTTGCCGATCATCGCGCTTCGGAAGCCGAACTCGAGGGGGAACAGCGATGAGCGAGCGCCCACGGACCTTGCGCTTGGAAGGGCTCGAGCCCGACAACTTCTTGGCCTTTCTCGCGCTTCTCGGTCTTCTGCGCGCGCTCGAGGAGGCCGAGCGGGAACTCGACGAGAAAGAGCGTTGGTGGCCGCGGGCGTCCTGGGACGTCGATCGGCCGCCCTGGCGGCCTCGGCTGCACCTCGCGAGCCCCGTCGAGCGCGGCGAGCTTTTCGAACGTGTCGAACGCGGAATCGCCGCCTTTCGCGAGGCGCTCGATTTTCGTGGCCGCAAGATGCCGGATTTCGCACCGAACGAATATCGTGCGCTCGTCGAAGAAGCGGCTCGCGACGCAACCGGTCGACTGCGGCTCGACGTTCTCGGTTCCGTCGCCACCGATCAAGTCTTCGACGAGGGAACGACGACACCCACGCCGCTGTGCCTGATGAGCGGCCAGGGGCATCAATTTTTCCTGGAAAGGATGGCGGAGGTTCCGTTTCCCGGCGCGAGTACGGGTGCATCGAAACCATCGAACAGGAACGACGAGCTGCACGATTTGAAACGTGCGCTCCTGGATGTCTGGCGACGCTCCGATTCCGCCAGCGGCTACAGCTTCCGCTGGGATCCGTACGAAACGGCGCGGCAAGCGTTCATGGCGGGGGATCCGACCGATCCGAAGTTCAAGCTCGGCACCGAGAAAGGTGCCAATCGGCTCGCCGCGATCGGCCTCACGGCGCTCCCCGTCGTTGCCGAAGACGGTCGGTGGGTCTCGGTGCCGGGTGCCTACGCCGAGAGTGGCGGTATCGAGCTCGTTTGGCCGATCTGGCGGGAACCGGCCTCGCTCGCCGCGATCCGTGCGCTCTTGGCGCATCCGCGTTTGTCGGAGCCGGAAGCGCTGCGTCACCTGGGCGTCGTCGCCGTGATGCGAACCCGGATCGAAAGGATCGGCAGGTTCAAGAACGTGGGCCGCGCGGAAGCGGTGCCGGTCTCGAACCAGCGCGTTAGCCGCTTCGGACCTCGGGGGGACGGTCGCGATCCGACGAGAAGGCGCGAAGATATCGTTGCCCCGGAGTGAAGCGACGCCGACCACGGTCGCGTAGTCGTATCGGTTGTGCCGCCCGATCGTAGTCGAAGCGGATCGCAGTTTCGGAGCCTGCTGGTCCGGAAAGCCAGCCGGTCCGAAAAGAAAATAGCCGAAGTCCTTCGGCTCCCTCGTTCCGCTTTTCGTGTGTCGTGCTCGATTTCCCTCGCATCTTTTCTTGACGTGGTCTTTGGGTGTCTCTCGAGACGCTCATGGGCGTTCTCCTCGGTCAGCGTCATCCTCGGCCCCCGAGCCGAGGATCCACGTCCTGGACGGCCGGGTCGAGCCCGGCCATGACGAGAAGCGAGCGCCGTCCCTGGCCGGTACACCGTCAT
>JANXAZ010000062.1 GCA_025062095.1 Geminicoccaceae bacterium | reverse complement strand
GGCTCCCGCGGCTCGGTCGGCACCGGTGGTCGCGGACGCGCAGCACCTTGCGAGCGCGGAGACGGGACGCGGTGCCCGGGAGGCCGAGGGCGCGGGGGATCGCCGCGCCCGATCGCGACCGCGCGATCGCGGCCATCGGCACGCGGGGGAGGGACGTCGAGTCCGACCGGGGGCCGCGGGTTCGTCCCGGAGGCGGGCACGAGCCCGCGGCGATGCCGCACAACCGAGGCGGCCCCGCCGAGCGAGGATCTCGGGCGGCGCCCCGCCCGGCGGCCGCGGGCCCGGGCGAAGGCGAACACCGGGCCCGGCCCCGACGCCCGGGGATCGGGGCGGAAACCGGGAGCGTCTCGGCGGTTAGAGCGGCTTGCGCAAGAGGCGGGCGAGCTCGCCCACGATGCCGCGCCGGAAGGCGAGGACGCAGGCGACGAAGATCAATCCCTGAACGATCGTCACCCAGTGACCGAGGCCGGCGAGATAGTTCTGCAGCGAGACGATCACCGCCGCACCCAGGATCGGACCGAAGACCGTACCCAGCCCGCCGACGAGGGCCATGAGCACGACTTCTCCGGACATCGTCCAGTGCACGTCGGTGAGGCTCGCGAGCTGGAAGACGATCGCCTTGGTGCCGCCGGCGAGGCCGGAGAGCGCGGCCGAGAGGGTGAAGGCGACGAGCTTGTAGCGGTCCGTATCGTAACCGAGAGAGATCGCCCGCGGCTCGTTCTCGCGGATCGCCTTCAGAACCTGGCCGAAAGGCGAGTGAATCGTGCGATAGATCAGCAAAAATCCACCCATAAATATCGCCAGCACGACCCAATACATCACCAGATCGCGCGAAAGGTCGAAGACGCCGAAGAGCTTGCCGCGCGGGATGGCCTGGATCCCGTCCTCGCCGCCGGTGAACGGCGCCTGGAGGTAGAAGAAATAGAGCATCTGGGCGAGGGCGAGGGTGATCATCGCGAAATAAATGCCCTGCCGGCGGATGGCGAGCCAGCCGAAGACGAGCCCGAGAGCGGCCGAGCACAGCGTGGCGAAGGGCACCGCGAGCTCGAAGGGCAGGCCCCAGACCTTGGCGGCGTGCCCGGCGGCATAAGAGGCCGTGCCGAAGAAGGCGGCATGGCCGAAGGAAAGGAGCCCCACGTAGCCGATCAAGAGATTGAAGGCGCAGGCGAAGAGCGCGAAGCACAGCACCTTCATCAAGAACACGGGGTAGAGCACGAAGGGCGCGACGACGAGCGCCGCGGCCAGCAGCGCGATGCCGATCCGTTGATGGCGCAAGGCATCGGCGGGAAGCGCGACGGTCGCAACCGGTACCGCTTCGGTGCGCGCAGCCATCTCAGCTCGTCCGTCCGAACAGGCCCGCGGGCCGCAACAGCAAGACGATGGCCATGATGACGAAGATCACGGTGGCCGAGGCCTGGGGCCAGAAGACCTTGGTGAGCCCCTCGACGACCCCGAGGCCGAAGCCGGTGACGATCGAGCCCAGAATCGAGCCCATGCCCCCGATCACCACCACGGCGAAGACGACGATGATGAGATCCGCGCCCATCAAGGGGCTCACCTGGTAGATCGGGGCGGCGAGCACGCCCGCGAAGGCGGCGAGCGCCACTCCGAAACCATAAGTGAGGGTCACCATCTTGGGCACGTCGATGCCCATCGCCTGGACGAGGGTGGGGTTCTCGGTGGCGGCGCGCAGATACGAGCCGAGTCGGGTCTTCTCGATGACGAGCCAGGTGAGAAGACACACCACGAGCGACACCACCACGACCCAGGCCCGATAATTGGGCAGGAACATGAAGCCGAGGTTCTGGCCGCCTCGGAGCTCGGGCGGGATGGCGTAAGGCAGGCCCGTCGAGCCGAACTCGTTGCGGTAGAGTCCCTGGATGACGAGGGCGAGACCGAAGGTCAACAACAGCCCGTAGAGATGGTCGAGCCCGGCGAGGCGCTTGAGCAACACCCGCTCGATCAAGATGCCGGTGAAACCGACGAACAGGGGCGCCAAAAGGAGCGACCACCAATAGCCGATGCCGAACCAATTGAGGAGCATCCAGGCGGTGAAGGCGCCCATCATGTATTGGGCACCGTGGGTGAAATTGATGATGTTCAACAGCCCGAAGATGACCGCGAGGCCGAGGCTCAGCATGGCGTAGAACGCGCCGTTGATGAGGCCGAGCAGGAGCTGGCCGAACAGCGCCGGAGCCGGAACGCCGAGGATCTCCACCATCGTCGCGCGCCTCGCGCCTCGCGGTCCTCAAGAGCTCATTTCACGAGCGGGCAGTTGCCCTCGGCCAAGGGCCGGAAGGCCCGTTCGGCCGGGATCGTCGCCTTGAGCTTGTAATAGTCCCAAGGGCCTTTCGATTCGGCCGGCTTTTTGACCTCGAAGAGATAGACGGGGTGCAGCTTGCGCCCGTCGATGCGGATTTGGCCCTTGCCGAAGAGCGGATCGTCGGTGGGGATCTCCTTCATCTTGGCCACCACCGCGCGCCCGTCGGCATCCGAGCCGAGCGCGTCGAGCGCTTTGAGGTAATGGGTGACCGCCGCGTAGACGCCGGCCTGGACCATCGTCGGCATGCGTCCGTTCATGCGTTCGGCGAACCGCTTGGACCAGGCGCGGGTCTGATCGTTGAGGTCCCAATAGAAGGATTCGGTGAGGATCAAGCCCTGCGCGGTCTGCAGACCGAGGCCGTGGACATCGGTGATGAAGACGAGAAGCCCGGCGAGATTCTGGCCGCCCGCGACGATGCCGAACTCGGCCGCCTGCTTGATCGAGTTGATCGTATCGCCCCCGGCGTTGGCGAGCCCGATGATCTTGGCCCGGGAAGCCTGGGCCTGCAGAAGGTAGGAAGAGAAATCCGGATTGTTGAGCGGGTGACGGACCTTGCCCAGGACCTTGCCGCCGGCCTTGAGGACCACGGCTTCGGTGTCGCGCTCGAGGGCGTGGCCGAAGGCGTAATCGGCGGTCAAGAAGAACCAGCTGTCGCCGCCCGTCTGCACGATCGCCGAGCCCGTGCCGTTGGCGAGGGCCCAGGTATCGTAAGTCCAGTGGACGGTGTTCGGGCTGCACTTGGGCCCGGTGAGATCGGAGGTGGCGGCTCCGCTCACCAGGAACACCTTGTTCTTCTCACGCGTAATTTCGTTGATGGCGAGCGCGACCGAGGAAGTGGGCACGTCGACGATCACGTCCACCCCTTCGGTATCGTACCACTGGCGGGAAATATTCGCGCCGACGTCCGGCTTGTTCTGATGGTCGGCGAAGACGACCTCGATCGGCACGCCTCTGACCTTGCCGCCCCAGTCCTCGACCGCCATGCGCGCGGCGACCACCGAGCCTTGACCGGTGATGTCCGCGTAGAGCGAGGACTGGTCGTTGAGCACGCCGATGCGGACCTTGCCGCCGGTGAAGTCGGCCGCGGCCGGAAAGGCGAGGGCGAACGCCGCGATCGCCGCACCGGTCGCAAGAAGAGATCCTTTCATGGAGCGGGCCTCCCTCGGGTTGTCGTGGACCTTTTAGCCTCAAACCGCGAGATAGGCCACGAGCCGTTCCTGGCCCGGGCCGACCTCGGCGGCACCGATCTCGTCGACGACGCGGCCGTGCTCGACGATGTAGTGCCGATCGGCGATGCGGGCCGCGAAGCGGAAGTTCTGCTCGACGAGGAGGATCGTGAAGCCCTCTTCCTTGAGCTTGCGGATCGTGCGGCCGATCTGCTGCACGATCACCGGCGCCAGGCCCTCCGTGGGCTCGTCGAGCAGCAACAGCCGCGCACCGGTGCGCAAGATGCGGGCGATCGCGAGCATCTGTTGCTCGCCCCCCGAGAGCTTGGTGCCCTGGCTCGACAGCCGCTCGGCGAGGTTGGGGAAAAGCGCGAAGATCTGCTCGCGCGAAAGCCCCCCTGGCGCCACCACCGGCGGCAACAGGAGATTCTCGAGCACGTCCAGGCTCGCGAAGATGCCCCGCTCTTCCGGGCACCAGGCGATCCCGAGCCGGGCGATGCGGTGCGGGGGCAGCGCCACGGTCTCCACCCCGCGCACCCGGATCGAGCCCGTACGCTTGGGCACCACGCCCATGATCGCCTTGATCGTGGTGGTCTTACCGGCACCGTTGCGCCCGAGGAGGGTGACCACCTCGCCTTCGCGCACGGAAAAGCTCATGCCGTGGAGCACGTGCGATTCGCCGTACCAGGCGTGGAGGTCCTCGACCTCGAGGACGGGGGCGGCCATCCTCAGCCCTCCTCGCTGCCGATATAGGCCTCGCGCACCCGGGGATCGGCGCTGATCCGGGCGTAATCGCCCTCGGCCAAGACCTCGCCGCGGGCGAGCACGGTGATCGTGTCGGAAAGATCGGCCACCACCGACAGATTGTGCTCGACCATGAGCACCGTCCGGCCCTTGGCGACTTCGCGGATCAGCGCCGAGATCCGGCCGACGTCCTCGCGGCCCATACCCGAAGTCGGCTCGTCCAAGAGCATGAGCTCGGGCTCGAGGGCGATGGTGGTGGCGAGCTCGAGCGCGCGCTTCTGCCCGTAGGGCAGTTCGACCGCGGGGACGTCGGCCGCGGCCTCGATCCCGACCGCCGCCAGGAGCTCGCGGGCGCGGCCGTCGTAAGCGCGCAAGACCTTCTCCGAGCGCCAGAAATCGAAGCTCTCCCCGCGCCGGCGCTGCAGGGCCACGCGCACGTTCTCGAGCGCGGTGAGATGGCCGAACACCGCCGAGATCTGGAACGAGCGGACGATGCCGAGCTTGGCCACCTGCGCCGGCCGCAGACGGGTGATGTCCCGACCCCGGAAACGGATCCGTCCGGCGGTGGGTTGCAGGAACTTGGTCAGGAGGTTGAAGCAAGTGGTCTTGCCCGCCCCGTTGGGGCCGATGAGCGCGTGGATCGTACCCCGGCGCACCCGCAAATGCACGTTCTTGACCGCGAGGAAGCCGCGGAACTCCTTGGTCAGCCCTTCGGTCTCGAGGATCGCGTCGTCGGCCACGCCCGCCTCCCTTCGCCGCGCGACCATAAAGGCCGTGCGCCCAAGGGTGAAGCGGGGACGCGCCCGCGATCACCGCCCACGCTTTCGACGCGAAGGGCTTGACGGTTCGCTCGACCAGTGGTCCCGTCGGATCGGGAGCGAGCCGAGCAGACGAGGCGTGGCCCTGCAGCCGGGCGCATCCGATACACCCGCGGCCGCGATCCGGCGCGCGATCCTCGCGGCGGGGGCGGGGGTGCTCGCGTTCGCCCTCCTCGCCGCGGCGCTCGCCTTCGGATGGGCCGTGCACGCGACCGATGCGACGCTCGCCGCCGCGGTCGCGAGCCGCAAGGCGGTGCTCGAGGCGGTGTTCGCGGGGGGCGCGGAACTCGAGGCGCCCGCGGGCCGAGACGAGCCGGCCGCGGACGAGAAGGCGCGCGCGATCCTCGCCGCGCTCGACGACGATCGCCTGCGCGCGCGGCTCCTGCTCGCCCACGAACCCGACGACCCCGACGCCGTCCGCGTCCCGATCGCCGGGACGGGGGCGAGGCTTTCGGTCCGGCTCGTCCCCGAAGCGCGGCTCGCGGCCGGGCTCGCGGCCGCCCTGCCGTTTCTTCTCGCCGGGCTGATCGCGCTCGCGGGCCTGGTGTCCGTCGACCGGCTCGCGCGTCCTCGTCTCGCGCATACGGCCGAGCGTCTCGCGCGGTGCGAACGGCGGCTGCGCGAGGAGACGGTGCGGCGCGAAGCGGCCGAGGCGGCGGAAGCGCGCCTCTCGGCGGCGCTCGAGGCGGTCGCGCAACCGGTCGCGCTCGTCGACCGCGAGGGCCGGGTCCTTTTCGCGAACGGCGCCTTTCGCGCTCGCGCGGGCGAGGAGGCGGGGATCGGGGCGGTCGCGCGCGAGGTCGCGGCGCACGCCGGGATGCGCGCGATCGCGCTCGCCTCGGGCGAGCGGATCCTGATCGGCGCCTCCGAGCCCGACCGCGCACCGGCGCCGGCGGCGGGGGTGGTGGTGCCCTTCGCGCGGGTCGAAGGCGTCCCGCGCCTGGCCGATCGGCTGCAAGAGCTCGCCGAAGCGCTCGCCCGCGTCGCGCGCGAAGCGGTCCTTCTCCACGGCCTGGCGCCGGATGCGGCGAGCCGGGCGCGGGCGGAAACCCTGCGCGCCGCCGCCGAGCGCTGCACCCGGCTGGTGGCCGGGCTGATCGCACCGACGCGGACGCCGCGCCGACGGGCGGTGGCCCTCGACCGGCTGGTCGAGGAACGGCTCGCGGCACCGCTCGTCCGCCGCGGGCGCCCCCCGCTTCTCGGCATCGCCCCCGCACTACCGCCGGTTGTGGCCGATCCCGAGGAGCTCGCGACGCTCTTCGCCGCGCTCGCCGACGGTCTCGCGGTATCCCCGGGCGGACTGCGGATCCGGCTGCGGCGCGCGGGCGAAGCGCTTTCCCTCGATCTCGAGACCGCGGGCGGGCGGCCGAGCGCCGAGGCGCGCGAGGCGTGGCGCGAGGCGGCGGCCGCCACCGGGGGGAGCCTCGTGGTGGTGCCGTCGGGAGAAGGCCTCGTGCTGAGGCTGCGCTTTGCGATTCACGCCGAGGCGTCTTCGCCTCGGATCGCGCGCGAGAGCGCATCGCGCGGCACCGGTGCCGCCTGAACGGAAAGCGGTGCGGGCTCGGGACGGCCGATGCAACGGCTGCGCAGCCAGCGGATGCGGAACAGTCGGCCCCCGCGCGGCGGGGGCTCGCGGTCGTTGGCGGGACGGACGACGACGATCAGGAACGAGCGGGCGGCGGGACGCACCGTGACGTTCTCCTCCGAGTGCGATCCCAGGCTGCGCGCTCGTCTCGGCCCGCGCTGTGACGCGCATCACCGCACCACCTCGGAGTCGCGGTCGGGATCCGGCGGCGCGGCGTCGCCGCTCGCCTCGAGGAGCGCTTCGGCGAGGATCGAGAGCGCCCGTTCGAGGAGCTCGCTCGCGATGGTCAGAGGCGGGCAGAGGGTGACGACCCGACCCCCGCCGATCTTGAAGGAAAGACCGCGGCGCAGCGCGGCGTAGAGCGTCCGCTCCGCGAGGGCGGTCGCCGGCCGGCCGTCGGCGGGGCCGAGCTCGACCCCGACCATCGCCCCGATCGCGCGGATCTCGCGCACGAAGGGCAGCCGCGCCCGCAGCTCGGCGAGCCTTTCGACCATGCGCGCGCCCAAGTTCCGCGCGCGCCCGCACAGACCTTCTTCGGCGACGACGTCGAGGGCGGCGAGGGCCGCGGCCGCACCGGCCGGGCTCTTCTCGTGCGTGTAATGGCCGATCGCGGTGTCCGGGAAGCGATCGAGCTCGGCGCGCGCGAGCACCGCGGCCAGCGGCCACGCCCCGCCGCCCAGGCCCTTGCCGAGGACGAGGACGTCGGGGACCGCGTCCATCTGTTCGAAGAGGAAGAGCGTGCCGGTGCGCGCGGGCGAGGCCGGGATCTCGTCGAAGATCAAGAGCGCCCCGCGGCGATCGCAGATCTCGCGCACCGCCCGCCAGTAGCCCGGGGGCGGCAGGCCGACCGTGGTCCAGCGCACGGGCTCGGCCACGAGCGCGCCGATCTCGGGTGCGCGGGCGAGGGTCTCGTCCAGGAAGGCGAGGCAGTTGCCGTGCTCGGGATCGCGGCAGCCGAAGCGGCAACGGCCGCGCACGGGCGGGGGGAGATGGCGCGCGCCGGGCAGAAGCGGCCCCAGGCGGTCGCGGAAGAGGGGCTCGCCGCCGACCGAGGCGGCGTCGAGCCCGGCGCCGTGAAAACTGTCCCAGAAGGCGAGGGTGCCGTAGCGACCGGTCGCCAGACGCGCGAGCTTGAGGGCGATGCCGATCGCGACCGAGCCCGAGGGCGCGAACAGGCATTTCCACGCCCCGATCCCGCCGGGCATGGCCGCGACCAGCCGCTCCGCCAGGCGCACGGCATAGGGATTGGTGAAGCGGCGGGGACAGAAGGGCAGCTCGGCGAGCGCTCGCGCGATCGCCGCGAGCACGCGCGGATGGCCGTGCCCGAGCTGGTGCACGCTGTTGCCGTGGAAGTCGAGAAGGCGCGTCCCGTCGGCGGTGAGCAGCCAAGGGCCCTCCGCCCCGACCACCGCTTCGAGACACGGAGTGGAGAGGATCTGGCGGAAGAAGAGGCGCTCGTCGGCCTCGAGGAGGGCGCGGCCGTTCGGACCGCGGGCGGCGCGCCAGGCGGCGCGCAGAGGCGAACGGTTGCCGTCGCCCTCGCCCGAGCCGCGCGCGGGGTCGGATCCTCGCGCGGTCATCGCGCGCGCTCGCGCTGCAGACGGTCGCAGGTCTCGGCGAGGGCGAGGAGCGCCGGGGTCGGCTCGACCGGATAGGGCTCGGCCGGTGCGAGCCGGCGCAGCCGTTCGGGAAGGGCGGCGAGCTCGCGCGCGCAGCGTTCGCGCGCTTCGGCGAGGCCGGGAAGAGGGCCGACGCGCACGCCGCCGCGCATGACCGGGACGAGAAGAGGCGTGCCCTCGTGCCGCTCCTCGGCGAGGCCGAGGCGGTCGCCGACCATCCGCCCGTCCTCGTAGCGGCGGAAGATCTGTTTGGCTCCCGGCCAGGTGGCCTTGCCCTCGCTGCGCTTGCGCCGCGGCTCTCCGGCGTAGGCGACGAGCTTGTAGGCGCAATCGAGCGCCGGCCAATCGGTGGAGGTGGTCAGGCTCGTCCCGATCCCGTAGCCGTCGATCGGCACGCCTTCCGCCAGGTGCCGCGCCAGGAGCTCTTCGTCGATGCCGCCCGAGGCGAAGATCTTCACCTGCCGCAGCCCGCCTTCGTCGAGGATCGCGCGCACGCGTCGGGCGTGTTCGGCGAGATCGCCGCTGTCGATCCGCACTCCCGCCACCGGCGTGCCGCGGGCGGCGAGTTCGGGGGCGAGGTCGACCACGAGCCGCGCCGCGGCCTCCGTGTCGTAGGTGTCGATGAGGAGAATGAGGGCCTTGGGCCGGGAGCGGGCGAAGGCGAGGAAGGCCTCGCGCTCGTTCGCGAAGGCTTGGATGAAGGAATGGGCCATGGTGCCGTAGATCGGGATGCCGAAGAGGGGCTCGGCGGGCACCGTGGCGGTGCCGGCGAAGCCGGCGATGAAGCTCGCGCGCGCCGCCATGAGCCCGGCCTCGGCCCCGTGCGCGCGCCGCAAGCCGAAGTCCAAGAGCAGCTTGCCCGGAGCGGCGAGCGTCATGCGCGCCGCCTTGGAGGCGATCAGCACCTGGAAATGAACGATGTTGATCAGGCGCGATTCGACGAGCTGGGCCTGGGGCAGGGGCGCAGTGACGCGGACCACCGGCTCGTCGGCGAAGAACACCGTGCCCTCGGGCAGGGCGTCGAGGTCGCCCGTGAAGCGGAAGGCCCGCAAGTACTCGAGGGTCTCGCGCGAAAAACGGCCGGTGCTCTCGAGCCAGGCGAGCTCTTCTTCGGTGAAGCGGGCGTTCTCCAGGAACTCCACGAGCTGCTCGAGACCCGCGGCGACGAGGAAGTTCCGGCAGGGCGGAAGCTTGCGCACGAAGAGCTCGAAGCTCGCGACCGCTTCCATGCCCTCGCGCCGATAGGCGTCGAGCATGGTGAGCTCGTAGAGATCGGTGAGCAGAAGTGAGCGCGCAGGATCGATCGGGGTCGCCATGGTCGGATGAGCGCTCTGGGGCTAGGATCGCGGCGCGCAAGCCTAGGCCCTTCGGTCGGGCGCGAAAAGGACGGAGGCGGGGATGGAGCTCGAGGCGCTCGATCACGTCAACATCCGCACCGCCAATCTCGAGGCGATGGTGCGCTGGTACGAGGAGGTGTTGGGCCTTTCGCGCGGCTGGCGGCCGGGCTTCGATTTCGGCGGTGCGTGGCTGTATCTCGGCGACCAGCCGATCGTGCATCTCGTCGAAGTGGCGCAGCCGCCGGCGAACCGGGAGCCCGGGATCGAGCACTTCGCGATCCGCGCGCGCGGGCTCGGGGCCTTCCTCGCCCGGCTCGAGGCCAAAGGCGTGGCCTATCGGCTGGGCAATCCGCCGGGCACGGACGTCACCCAGGTCAACGTCTTCGATCCCGACGGCAACCACATCCACGTGGATTTTCGGGAAAGGCCGTAAACCTCGTGCGGATCTCTCATCAATCGCGGCCCGGTGGACGTCGGTACGTGCAAAC
>JANXAZ010000061.1 GCA_025062095.1 Geminicoccaceae bacterium | reverse complement strand
CCCCGTCGCCGGGCGCGGGGGCGAAAGCCTCGGGGACTCGAGCCCGGCGCGGCCGCGGAACGTCCGCTCCGGCGCGCGTCGCCCACCTCTTCCGCGCGGTCCGCCGCTCGGCGCGGGACGGCGCTTTCCGCGCGGCCGAGCGGTCGGTCAGAACCGCAGCGCCTTGACCTGGATGACGTTGGGCAGACGGCGCACCTGCTCGACGACCGCGTCGGGGATCGGCCCGTCGACCTCGACGAGCGCGATGGCATCGCCGCCCGGACGATCGCGACCGAGATGGAAGGTCGCGATGTTGATCTCGGCATCGCCCAGGGTCTTCCCGAGCGCGCCGATGAAGCCCGGCTTGTCCTGGTTGCGCACGAAGAGCATGTGCGGCCCGAGCCGCGCCTCCATAGGGATGCCGCGCACCTCGACCACGCGCGGCTCGGCGTCCTGGAAGAGCGTGCCCGAGACCGTGCGCGGCCCGCGCTCGGTGACCACCTCGAGCGTGACGAGGGTCTGATAGCCCTCGATCTGCTCGCGCTGGCTCGTGGTCACGGCGATGTCCCGCTGTCGGGCCACGGCGGGGGCGTTGACCATGTTCACGCTGTCGAGGAGCGGGCGCAGGAGCGCCGCCAGGCAGACCTGGGTCAAGGGCTTGGTGTTGAGCGTCGCGGCCTTGCCGGCATAGGTGATGGTCACCGCTTTGAGCCCGGTCTCGGTGAGCTGACCGGCGAAGGAGCCGAGCTGCTCGCACAAGCGCATGTAGGGTTTGAGGCGTGGTGCCTCTTCCGCGGTGACCGAGGGCATGTTGAGCGCGTTGACGATCGCCCCGGTCGTCAAATAGTCGCAGATCTGCTCGGCGATCTGGATCGCGACGTTTTCTTGCGCTTCGCGGGTCGAAGCCCCCAGATGCGGGGTCAGGACCACCTGCTCGAGCTCGAAAAGAGGCGAAGCGCGCAAGGGCTCCTCGGCGAAGACGTCGAGCGCGGCACCGGCGATGTGCCCGCTCTTGACGAGCTCGGCGAGCGCCTCCTCGTCGAGGAGCCCCCCGCGCGCGCAGTTGACGATCCGCACCCCGCGTTTGGTGCGCGCGAGCCTCTCGCGGGAGAGGATGTTGCGCGTCTGATCGGTGAGGGGGGTGTGCAGGCTGATGATGTCGGCGCGCGCCAAGAGCTCGTCGAGCTCCACCTTCTCCACGCCGAGCTCTTTCGCGCGCTCGGGCCCGAGATAGGGGTCGTAGACGATGACCCGCATCTTGAGGCCCTGGGCGCGGTCGGCGACGATCGAGCCGATGTTGCCGCAGCCGATGAGCCCGAGCGTCTTGCCCATGAGCTCGACGCCCAGAAAGCGCGACTTCTCCCATTTGCCGGCGCGCGTCGAGCGATCGGCGGCGGGAATCTGCCGGCACATGGCGAGCATCAAGGAGATCGTGTGCTCGGCCGTGGTCACGGCGTTGCCGAAGGGCGTGTTCATGACGATGACGCCGCGCGCGGTGGCGGCCTCGAGGTCGATGTTGTCGACCCCGATCCCGGCGCGGCCGACGACCTGGAGCCTTTCGGCCGCTGCCAGCACCTCGGCGGTGACCTTGGTCGCCGAGCGCACCACCAGGCCGTCGTAGTCCTTGATGACGGCGATCAACCGGTCCTTGCCGAGACCGGTGCGCACATCGGCGACGACCCCGCGCCGCTCGAAAACCTCGAGCGCGGCGGGGCTCAATTCGTCGGCGACGAGAACGCGCGGCACGCCAAGTCCTCCTCGATCAGCCGCTGGGAAGCTGCCGCTTGACGGTTTCGAGCGCGAAGACGAGCCAGGGCGCCAGCGCCTCGAGATCTTCGGTCTCGACCGTCGCGCCGCACCAGATGCGCAAGCCCGGCGGAGCCTCGCGATACGAGGCGATATCGAAGGCGACCTTCGCTTCCTCGAGGAGCCTGGTCATCGCCTTGACGAAGCTCTGCTTGCCCGCCTCGTCGAGCCGCGCGACCGCCGGATCGCGGATCGTGAGGCAGACCGAGGTGGGCGAGCGGATCTCCGGCCGCGCGGCGAGAAAGCCGAAGCTCTCGTTCTCCGCCACCAGCCGCTCGAGCACGGCGAGATTGGCCCGGCAGCGGCGGACGAGCGCGGGCAGCCCCCCGATCGCCTCCGCCCAGCGCAAGCCGTCGAGCGCGTCTTCGACCGCGAGCATGGAAGGCGTGTTGATCGTCTCGCCGGCGAACACGCCTTCGCTCACGCGGCCCCCGCTCGCCAGGCGGAAGAGCTTGGGTAGGGGTCGCGGCGGGCTCCAGGAGCGCAGGCGGGCGAGCGCGCGCGGAGAGAGCACGAGCATGCCGTGCTGCGCCTCCCCGCCCAAGACCTTCTGCCAGGACCAGGTCGCGACATCCAGCTTGTCCCAGGGCAGCTCCACCGCGAAGACGGCGGAGGTCGCATCGCACAGAACGAGTCCCGCGCGCTCGGCGGCGATCCAATCGCCGTCGGGAACGCAGACCCCCGAGGTCGTGCCGTTCCAACAGAAGACGAGATCGCGGTCGGGATCGACCCGGGAGAGATCGGGCAGCTCGCCGTAAGGAGCGCGCAGCGCGCGCACGTCCGCGATCGCGAGTTCGCGCTCGACGTCGCGCAGCCAGCCCTCCCCGAAGCTCTCGAAGACCAGACAATCGACCCCGCGCGGGCCCAAGAGGTTCCACATCGCCGCTTCGAACGCACCGGTATCCGAACCCGGCATGATCGCGATCTCGTAATCCTCGGGGATGCCGAGGATGCGCCGCGAACGGTCGCAAACCTCGAGAAGACGCGCCTTCGCCGCGGCCGAACGGTGCGACCGGCCGACGAGCGCCCCTTCGAGGGCGGACAGCGACCATCCCGGCCGCTTGGCGGTGGGCCCCGAACCGAAGCAGGGATTTTTGGGCTTGACGCGCGGTTCGTGCATGAAGCGGGATCCGCAACGAGACGGCGCGACCCTCTAGGCCAGTCTCCGCTGCACCGCAACGGACCCCCTGTCGCAGGCGACACGCCGCCGACCGAGGCTTTGACCGGATCGGCGGTACCGCCACGGGCCGAAGACCGGCCGGCCCCCGTGCCCCGATCGCCGAGCCTCCCTCGCTGTCCCGCGCCCCGAACCCGGCCCGCGCGCCCCGACGGACCCGAACGAGCGGGCGCGTTCCGTGGAAGAGCCGAGCGGCGCGAGCACCGCGCCCAGGAGCGAGAAGAGCCTCCCGACCATCGCGACGAGCCCCGCCGGGCGCGCGACGCCTCCTTTCTGGCGGGGAAAGGTCGACGATCCCTCGCCCTCTGCGCGCGGCATCGCTGCCGGCGCTCTCGGCACTCCCCTCGCACGCGACGGCCGAGGCTCGGCCGCCCGGGCCGGGGCGACCGCGGGCGGCGGGCCGCCGTCCCGCGCGGCATCGGGACCTTTTCCGCGCCGATCGCCCGCCGGAGATCCGTCGTCGCGTGCGGCCAGCGCCCCGGCTCGCGCCCGCCCGCGGCCACCGGTGCGATTCCTCGGCGTGCGTGCCGCCGCGGGGCCGGTGGGGGTTCCTCTTCGTCGCGGCAGAAGAGCAGCAGGACCCGGATCGCGGCCGCCGGATCCGGTCGGTCGGGGACCCGGACCCCGGCCGGTGCTGTTCGTCAGGAGGTGCGCCCCGGATCGCCGCGCGGGTTCTCGTCCTCCTCCTCGTCGAGGAGGATGCGCTGCGCGGCACCGTCGAGATCCTCGAACTGACCGGACTTGAGCGCCCAGACGAAGGCGAGCAGGCCCAAAAGCCCCATGAAGAGCGCGATCGGAATGAGATAGAGAAGTCCGCTCACGCCCGCTCCTCCGCCAGCCGCGGCGGTCGCGCCGGGCCGAAGGCGGGTTCGGTCCGCGCGCGCAGCCGCAAGCGCAACGAGTTGCCGACGACGAGAAGCGACGAGCTGCTCATCGCGATCGCCGCCACGAGGGGGGTGACGAAACCCGCCACCGCGAGCGGCACGGCGCAGAGATTGTAGACGATGGACATGGCGATGTTCTGGCGCACGAGCCGCTCGGCGCGCCGCGCCACCTCGAGCACCTCGAGCACGGGGAACAGCCGTTCGCCCTGGAAGACGGCATCCGCGGCGGTCTGCGAGACGTCGACCGCGCTCGCCGGCGAGAGCGAGACGGAAGCGGCGGAGAGCGCCGGGGCGTCGTTGAGCCCGTCGCCGACCATGAGGACCTTGCGCCCGAGCCGCGCGAGTTCTTCGAGCCGGGCCACCTTCTCGGCCGGGGCGAGCCCGGCGCGCCAGTGTTCGATCCCGAGCCGCTGCGCGACCTCGGCCACGGTCGCCGGCCGGTCGCCGGAGAGGAGCTCGAGCGCGAGTCCCCGGGCGCGCAGGGCGGCGACGACCTCGGCCGCGTCGGGGCGCAGGGGATCGGCGAAGCGGAAGCGCACGGGCGGGCGGTGGGGCCGGGAGAACCAGAGCTCGGCCCCGGGGCGGTCGTCGTCGGGAACGGAAGCGGCGAAGCCGCGCCGGCCGAGCCGCCATTCGCCCTCGGGGCCGCACCAGCGCAGCCCCGTGCCGGGGACCTCCTCCACGCCCGTGCGCGCCGGTCCGGGGCCGGCGGCGGCGGCGAGCGCGCGCGCGAGCGGATGGCGCGACGTCCGCGCGAGCCCGGCCGCCGCCTCGAGGTCGGAGGCGTCGCCGCCCTCGATCGCCTCGAGCGCCATGCGCCCGGTAGTGAGCGTGCCCGTCTTGTCGAACACGACCGTATCGATGCGCGCGAAGCGCTCGAGCGCGGTGGCGGATTTGACGAGTACCCCGTGGCGCAGGAGCCGGCCGGCGGCGATCACCTGCACGGCCGGCACGGCCAGGCCGAGCGCGCACGGACAGGTGATGATGAGGACGGCGATGGCGCTCATCATCGCGAAGTGCCATTCCGCCCCGGCGAGGAGCCAACCGGTCAGGGTGAGCGCGGCGAGCGTGTGCACGAAAGGGGCGTAAAGCCGCGCCACGCGGTCGGCGAGGGCGACGAAGCGCGAGCGACGCTGCTCGGCCGCTTCCATCAGGCGCACGATCTCGGCGAGCAGCGTCCCCTCGCCCGCGGCGAGCACGCGCACCCGCAAGGGCGGGCCGAGGTTGACGGTTCCGGCGAAGACGCGCGAGCCGGGCTCTACCGGCTGGGGAACGGTTTCCCCGGTGACCAGGCTCGTGTCGAGCTCGCCGCGGCCGGCGACGACCTCTCCGTCCACCCCCACCCGCTCGCCGGTGGCGACGAGGATCTCCTGGCCCGGCTCGAGGCTCTCCGGGCGCACGGCGCGCATCGTGCCGTCGGCTTCGATGCGCGTGACCGCTTGCGCGCGCAGCGCGAGCAGACGCGCCACCGCCTCGCGCGCCGCACCGCGCGCCCGCCGGTCGAGATAGCGGCCGATCAGCAAGAAGAAGAGGAGCGTGACGGCGCTGTCGAAATAGGCGTGATCGCCCATCCGGATGGTCTCGACGAGGCTCACCGCCGGCGCGAGGATCACGGCCAGAGAGATCGGCACGTCCATGTTCGTCCGCCCGCGCCTGAGCGCGGCGAGCGCCGAGCGGAAGAAGGGACGACCGGAAAAGGCGATCGCCGGCAGCGCGATGAGCGCCTCGAACCAGTGGAGAAAAGTTCGCGTGGCCTCGCCCATGCCGACGAAGTGCCCGGACCACACCGACACCGCGAGGAGCATGATGTTGCCGGCGGCGAAGCCCGCGACCGCCAGACACAACAGGAGCTCTTTTTCCGCCGCCGCATCGGCGCCGTCGAGCTTGGCGGGATCGAAGGGGACGGCGCGATAGCCCAGTTCCGCGAGGCTGCTCACGATCGCGCGGGCGCCCTCGGGATCGCCGGCGAAGGCGACCGAGCAGCGGCGCGAGGAGAGGTTGACGCGCGCCGCGCGCACGAAGGGGAGCTCGCCGAGCCTGCGCTCGATCCGGCGGATGCAGGCGGCGCAATGGACGCCCTCGACCACGAGGTCGAGGCGCAAGAGGCCGCTTTCGGGGTCGAGCCGGACGAAAGGCGCGGGCTCGACTTCCGGCTCGCGAGGAGCGGGCGCGGGGGCCGGGGCCGTCGGATCGGCTTCGGTGCGCGCCAAATGGGTCGCTTCCTGGGCGCGCGCGTCCGCGGTCGTCATCGCACGAACAACCGCTCGCTCACCACGAAACGCTCGCTGCCGCGCGTCAGGCGCAGATGCGCGTGCCACTGCCCGGGCGGCAGGTCCTCGAGCACGGCGCGGTAGACGCCGCGGCCGGCGGGGGCGAGGAAGAGCTCGCGGTCGGCGCCCGCGTGCACCGGTCGCTCGAGCCTGCCCTCCACGAGCAGGCCGGAAAGAGGCTCGCCCGCGCGATCGCGGGCTTCGAGCCGGAGCTCGCGCGCACCGTCGGAAAGCGCGGTCACCGAGAGCCGCGTCTGCCAGCCCAGCCGCGCCATCTGCGCCGCCGCCTCGAGGTTGCGGTTGTATTCGAGCCCGCGATCGTAGGCGCGATCGGTCACGAGCCCGGTCCAGGTCGTGGCGGCGAGCCAGATCATCACCCCGTTGACGGCGACGACGAGGAGAAAGCCGCCCACGAAGATCCAGGGGATCCACCAGCCGGGCGGCTTGGGTGGCGCGGTTCGGCGGATCATCGCTTGGGTCCTCGGAAGGTGGTCGCGACGCGGGTCTCCTCGCCGCTGTTCGTATCGACGAGGACGAAGGTGATGTCCATCGTCTCGCCCGCGAGCGCGGCGCGCGGCGCGCGCACGAAGACGCGGTGCGCGCCCACCCCGTCGGGCGGAGCGTCGAGAAGGAGCGTCGTGCGCTCCGCCTGCTCGCCCGGCAGCTGCAGCCGGGCGCCCGGGAGGCCTTCGAGCGCGAGCTCGAAGGTGCGGTGCGCGCGCACCTTGTTGAGGATCTTGACGGTGTATCCGTTGCGGATGCTGCCGTCGGAGAGCGTCACGAAGAGGGGATTGCGCTCGGGCAGGACGTTGACTTCGGTGCTCGCGCGCAAGGCGAGCACGGCCAGAAGCGTGGCCGCGACCGCGGTGAACACCGCAGCGTAGAGGATCGTGCGCGGGCGCAACAGGCGATAGACGGCTGCGCGGCCCTGCGCGCGCAGAGCGAGATTGCGCGCGCTGTCGTAGGTGATCAGCCGCGGCGGTCGGCCGATCTTCTTCATCACGTCGTCGCAGGCGTCGATGCACAAGCCGCAGCCGATGCACTCGAGTTGGAAGCCGTCGCGGATGTCGATGCCCATCGGGCACACCGCCACGCATTGGCGGCAGTCGATGCAGTCGCCGCGACCTTCGAAGCTCTCGCCTTTGCGGTACTTGCCGCGCGGCTCGCCGCGCCAGGCCTCGTAGGAAACGGCGAGCGTGTCCTGATCGACGAGCGCCCCTTGGATCCGGGGCCAGGGGCACATGTAGGTACACACCTGCTCGCGCGCGATCCCGCCCAGAAGATAGGTCGTGGCCGTGAACAGACCGAAGAAGAAATAGACCGTGAAGCTCGCCTGCCCGGTGAGGATCTCGCGGGTGACCGTGGGCGCGTCGTTGAAGTACATGATCCACGCGCCGCCGGTGGCGGCGGCGACGAGGATCCAAATGCCGTGTTTGAGGATCTTCTTGGCGATCTTGCGCGCCGTCCAGGGCTGGGCATCGAGACGCATGCGCTCGGCGCGATCGCCCTCGATCAGCCGCTCGATCCACATGAAGAGGTCGGTCCAGACCGTCTGCGGACAGGCGAAGCCGCACCAGAGCCGACCGAAGAGCGACGTGGCGAGGAACAGGCCGAAGGCGGCCAACATCAAGATGCCGGTGAGAAAATAGACTTCCTGCGGCCAGATCTCGATCCAGAAGAAATAGATCCTGCGCGTCTCGAAATCGGCGAGGATCGCCTGGCCGGGGGCGTCCGGGCCGCGATCCCACCTGAGCCAAGGGGCCACGTAATAGATGGTGAGCAGCACGATCAGTGCCGCCCATTTGATCGTGCGGAAGGTCCCTTTGACGCTCTTGGGGTAGACGCGCACGCGCCCCGCATAAAGGGGCATCGCCTTCTGCTCGGCGCGGGAGAGCGCATCGGGGAATTCGACGACGTCCGCCATGCCGGGTTCCGAACCAGAGGGCCGCTTCGGTCCGCCGCCGCGCATTTACGGCGGCGCTCGCTTCGCCGCCTTGATTTAGCGCAACCGCGGAGCTCCGAGGTCGAGAAATGTTCGCGACGCGAGCGCCCGCGAACTGTGACCGATCGGCGCGCCCGGCGATCGCCCGGGGTCTTCTTGACAAAGTTCCTATCGTGTGGCCATAGTCTGCTCACGCCGCACCCGGAGGTTCCCGTGTCCGCGCCGTTCGCTCCCGCTTCCGCGCCTTCCCCGCGCGGCGGCCCGCGCACCCCGGAGGGCAAGGCGAAAAGCGCCGCCAACGCCCTGCGCCACGGCCTGCGCGCCCGCAACTTCTTCCTCTTGCCCCACGAAGACGCGCAGGAGTTCGCGGCTCTGGTCGAAGCGCTGCGCCGCGCGCACGCCCCGCAAGACGCGGTCGAGCTCCTCTACGTCGACGCCATCGCGGTGGCGATCTGGCGCGAGATGCGCGCCGACCGGCTCGAGGCCGAGGCCATGGCCGACGTCCCCCCGCCCGAGCCGGAGCGCGGCTTCGGCTCGGATCTCGCGACCCCGGCGGCGCGGGCGAGCCTGGCGACGATCGTGCGCTACCGCACCGCCGCCCAGGCCGAGCACCGCCGCGCGCTCGCGCTTCTTCGCGCCTATCGGGCGCTGCGCGCGCAGCGCGCGGACGGCACGGCGCGCGCGGCATCGGCCGAGAGCGCGCAAGGCCGCGAGGACGCGCAGGCGGCGCGCATCGGATCTCCGCCCGCCGAGGACGATCCGCCCGCCGCACCGGAGCCCGCGCGCGCGAGCCCGCGGGCGCGCGATCGCGACGCTCTCGCGCTTCGCGCGCGCATCCGCGCTTTCATCGATCAACGGCTGGCCGAAGAGGCGCCCACCGATCGAACGCCCGCTGCCGATGCGCGCATCTCCGAAGCGCGCGCGGCCAGGGGTCCTTCTCCGCCCGCGGCCCGCCGCGCCGCCTGAACAGCCGCGCTCCCTCGACGGCGAACGGCGGGCCGGATCGCGCGGACCGCTCTTCGCCGCGACCCCGCGCCCCGCGGTCGCGAAGGAGCCGCCGCGGCCCGCCGCGCACCCGCCGATGTCGCCCATGCGCCGGGCCTCCTCCGAGGTCGCCGCGCGCCCGATCGGTTTCGCCCGCTTCGCCCCCCGAGGCGCGCGAGCCCGAGGCGGCGACGGCGATCTTCCCCCGCGCCTCGCGCACGGAACCGCGCGCCTCGGCGCCGTGGCTCGCGAAGGCCCGCGCGCCCGGAAACGGAAGGCGCGCTCGCGGGTTCCCGCCGCTCTGCTCGCGCGCCGGAGCGTGTCTCGGTGCCCGTTTCGCGCGCCGCGGTCGAACCGCGCGCCCTCGCGCGCGACCGGTTCCGAACGGAAGGCGCGCCTTCGCCGCCCGCGGGCGTCGCGCGGCGCGTCGCGTGCACGAACGAACCCCCGGAGGGAGCGGCGGAAGAGGAGCCCGGCGGCGAGCGCGCTTGTCGGACGGGGTCGGCGCGCTAGCCTCGCGCCGGTTCGAGTGCGGGAGCAACGACCGTGACCGCCGTCGAGAAGCCCGAGGTCCTCGTGCTCTGGCCCAACCGGCCCAAGCAGATGGCGATCCTCGAAGAGCGCTACCGGCTCCACCACTACTATCGCGCCGCCGACAAAGCGGCACTCTTGCGCGAGGCGGGCCCGCGCGTCCGGGCGATCGTGTGTTCGGGCGAGGTCGGCCCCGACCGGGCGATGATCGAGGCCTGCCCGCGGCTCGAGATCGTCGCCTGCTACGGGGTGGGGGTCGACGCCATCGACCGGGTGGCCTGCGCCGAGCGCGGGATCGCCGTCACCAACACCCCGGACGTGCTCACCGAGGACGTCGCCGATACCGCCCTCATGCTCCTCTTGATGGCCTTTCGCGAGGCGATCCGCGCCGACGCCTGGGTCCGTACGGGGCGTTGGGAGCGCGAGGGACCGATGCCGGTGACCACGAGCCCGCGCGGGCGCAAGGTGGGGATCGTCGGGCTCGGGCGGATCGGCACGGCGATCGCGCGGCGGGTCGAGGCGATCGGCATGGTCGTCGCCGGCTATTGCGGCCGCAGGCCCCGGCCCGAGGTGCCCTACGCCTTCTTCCCCGATCCGCTCGCGCTCGCGCGCGCGGTCGAGGTGCTCGTGCTCTCCTGCCCGGGCGGGCCCGCCACGCGCAACCTCGTGGACGCGGCGGTGCTCGAAGCGTTGGGTCCGCAAGGGGTTCTCGTGAACGTCGCGCGCGGCTCGGTGGTCGACGAAGAGGCCCTGATCGAGGCGCTGGAGCGAGGGACGATCAAG
>JANXAZ010000060.1 GCA_025062095.1 Geminicoccaceae bacterium | reverse complement strand
GGGGCCGCCCACGAGCACCTTGTCCCCTTCCCCACCGACGATCTCTTCCCCGATCGGCCCGAGGTCTTCCCCCGGTTCTTCGGGCAGAGCCGCGGACGGCTCGACCTGGGAAACGAAGCTCGGTGCGGCGACGGCCGGGACCGGCTGCGGCCCTTCGCCGGCCGACGGCACCGGCGCAATCGCGACGGGCGCGGGAGGATCGGGGTTCAGCATGCGGATGGGGGTCGCATCGAAGCGCAGCTCGCCCGCGATGCGGGTCAACAGAGCCGGATCGATGAGCGTCCCCGTGGTCAGGATCGAGCCCGGTGCGAGAGCCACCGGCATCGGCTGCGCGGGCGGGGCACTCGCGTGCTCCCCCGATCCCGCCCCCGGATCGTCCGGCCGCGCCCCCTCGGGCCGAAGGGGGCTCCGCGGCTCGCCGACGGCGGCCGCGAGATCGCCGCCGCGGACGAGCAGAAGCCCGAGGAACCCGGCCCCCAGTGCGGCGCCGAGCTCGTCCGCGGGCTTGCGGTCCCGACGCCGCGCTCCGCCCGCGGCCACCTCCGCGCGACGGGGTTCCTGTCCGGGGTCGGACGGCCGCTCCTCGGGTCCGGCGAACATCGCCATCGCTCCTCCTCGGTGGGCGTCGCGCTCGTGCGGTCGCGCGCCGTTTCGCGCGTGCCTCGATCGCCGACGCAGATTCTAACCTAGTGCGCGATAAACTCCAGATGCTTTTCTCTCTTTGCGTCTTTGCGCGCTCGAGACCCCGGCTGGCGCTTGCTCCGTCCGCCGCCTCCCGCCCGCCCGTGCGGGAGCGCTGCGCATGCGATCGTGGTCGTCGGGCAGCGCGTCCGGTCGCGGAGCGGGGGATGTTCCCGCGCATCGCGCAGGCGGCCTTCGCCGTCCGGATCGCGGATCCGCGGCCGCGGGCACCCGGTGCGAAAGCGATCCCGTGCGGGGCGCGGGATGCGCCGTCCCGACCCACGCCCGACCGGCGACGGGCGGGCCTGCGTCTCCGGCGAGCCCGGCTCGAGGCGGCCGCGCGCCGGTCCTTCGGCGCCCCGCGGCCGGAGGAACGCGTCTTCCTTCCGACCCGGCGTGCGATGCGGTCGTCCCCCGCGCTTCTCGCCGACCGGCCTCGGACGAAGCGTCGCAGAGGGTTCGAGAAGGGCGTTCGGGTGGTTTTGTCGTTCATGCGCTGTTAACCGTTGCGGTGCTACACCGTCGACGGTGCCGGGGCGACCGCCGCTCCTCGGCGGGCGGGCCCGAAGGGCCCGTCGCGGAGCGGTGCGTCGGCGGTGGCGGCGGAAACGTGCGAGCGGAGCCATGGGGCGATCGAGCGCGGGCGCGGGAAAAGCCGAAAAGCCTGCCGCGGGCGCGGATCGGGTGCGCCTCGGCCGAGCGGAATTCGCCCTTCTTCTCGCGAGCGTCCTTTTCTTCTTGCTCGCTGCGGAGCTCGTCTTGCGCCTGTTTCCACATCTTTTGAGCGAAGAAGCCCAGCTGCGCTTGCACTGGGCGGCGATCGCCGGCGACACGGACACCTCCGGCCGCGACATGCTCTCGGACGATCCCGAGATCGGCTTTCTTTATCGACCCCACAGCCAGGGAAGGATCGCGCGCGACGACCTCGACTTCTCCTTTCGCCTGGATTCTTTCGGTTTCCGCAACCCCGAGCCCCGACCCGCGAAGGCCGATGTCGTGATCCTCGGCGATTCGATGGCCTTCGGCTACGGTGCTTCCGACGGCCGGGATTGGGTCTCGCTCTTGCGCGCGCGCTTTCCCGAGCTCGCGATCGTCAATCTCGGCCTGATCGGCAGCGGACCCTTGCAGCAGCTCGCGGTATACGAGCGCTTCGGCCGCCCGCTCGCCCCCGCTCTGGTCGTGCAAGTCGTCTTCGCGGGCAACGACGTCCACGACGACGAGACCTTCGCCCGTTGGCAAGAAACCGGGCGGACGCGGAGCTTCCGCCGCTTCCGCGTGGAGGGCGAAGGCCGCCTGGTCGACCGTTTGTGGAACCTCGCCGGCCGGAGTCACCTCTTCTGGTTCGCGGTCGATCTCGTCAAAGCTCTCCGCCAGAGCGGTCGCGGCCGCAGCCTTTTGCTCGAGAACGGGGAACGGTTGCGCTTGGTCCTGCCGGCGCGCGGCTATCCCGGGCCCGCGGGCGTGGAACGGACCGCGGCCGCGATCGCCCGCCTGCACCAACGGGTGGAAGCCGACGGCGGCCGTTTCCTCGCCGTGTTGATGCCCAGCAAAGAGGAGGTCTATCTGCCGCTCCTGGGAGAGAGCGCACCGAGCCCCTCGGCCATTCTGGGCGAGCGTCTGGCTTCTCTCGGCATCCCCCTCTTCGACCTCGGGGATCCGTTGCGGGCGGGCGCCTCGCGGCACGGCCCGGCGCTCTTTTTCCGGGTCGACGGACACCCCAACCTCGCGGGCCAGGCCCGCATCGCCGAAGTCTTCGCGGCGCGTCTTTCGGCGTGGCGAACCGAGACCGGGAAGACTGCGCTCGCCCGCGGACGAGAAGCCGGGGAGGAACGATGACCGGACGAAGAGACCCGCGCGGTTTTCACGAACGGCTCGAGCGCGAGGAGCGCATCGAAGGCCCGAGCGACCGCGCGTTCGGCCTCACCGTGGGCGGGATCCTCGCCGCCTTGGGAGGCGCGAAGGGGCTGCTGTGGAGCGGGTGGACCCCGCTCGCCCTGGGATTTCTGGCGATCGGGCTCGCCCTGGTCCTGCTCGCGCTCGTGGCGCCGCGGCTGCTCGCTCCGGCCAATCGCGCCTGGACGGCGCTCGGTCTCGTGTTGTTCCGGATCGTCAACCCGATCGTCATGTTCGTGATCTATGCGACGACCGTGGTACCGATCGGCCTCCTCATGCGGCTGTTCAAGAAAGATCCCTTGCGCCTGCGCCGCGATCCCGCCGCGGCGAGCTATTGGATCCCGCGCGATCCGCCGGGCCCGAAACCCGAGACCATGCGCAATCAGTTCTGAAGGAGCCGCGACCGATGAGCATTCTCGCCGAGCTCTGGGCATTCGTCCGCGAGCGCAAGAAGTATTGGCTCCTCCCCATCCTCGTCATGACCGTCTTGTTCGGCGGCCTGATCGTGTTGACGAAGGGTACCGCCGTGGCTCCGTTCATCTATACGCTGTTCTGAGACACGGAGCGTGCCCGTGACGCGGATCCTCGGGATTTCCGCTTTCTATCACGACAGCGCGGCGGCGATGGTGATCGACGGCGACATCGTCGCGGCCGCCCAAGAGGAACGCTTCACGCGCAAGAAACACGA
Source organism: Geminicoccaceae bacterium (assembly GCA_025062095.1). Taxonomy (GTDB): domain Bacteria; phylum Pseudomonadota; class Alphaproteobacteria; order Geminicoccales; family Geminicoccaceae; genus JANXAZ01. The sequence continues at coordinate 7,620 of JANXAZ010000060.1, read as the reverse complement.
CGCCGGCTTTCCCCGGCACGCGATCGCCTATTGTCTCGAGGCGGCCGGCTGCGACCTCTCGGGTGTCGATTACGTCGTCTTCTACGACAAGCCGTTCCTCAAGTTCGAGCGCCTCCTCGAGACTTATCTCGCCTTCGCGCCCCGCGGTTTCCGCAGCTTCCGAGTGGCGATGCCGATTTGGATCAAGGAGAAGCTTTTCCAGAAGAGCATGCTCCTCGACGAACTCCGACGACTGCCCGGGGGCGAGAACTGGAACGGCGCGCTCTTGTTCACCGAACACCACCTGAGCCACGCCGCCTCGGCGTTCTTCCCTTCCCCTTTCGATCGCGCCGCCGTCCTCACCATGGACGGGGTGGGCGAATGGTGCACGACCTCGCTCGGCCTCGGCTGCGGCAACCGGCTCGAGATCGTCAAGGAGATCCATTTCCCCCACTCCTTGGGCCTTCTCTATTCGGCTTTCACTTATTACACGGGCTTCAAGGTCAATTCTGGCGAATACAAGGTCATGGGCCTCGCTCCTTACGGCGAGCCGCGTTACGTCGACCTCATCAAAGAGCACCTGATCGATATCAAGGAGGACGGATCTTTCCGGCTCGACCTTTCGTACTTCGATTATTGCACGGGCCTCACGATGACCAACGAGAAGTTCCACCGCCTGTTCGGCGGTCCGCCACGGCGACCCGAGGCCCCGCTCACCCAGCGCGAGATGGACCTCGCCGCCTCGATCCAGAAGGTCACCGAGGAGATCGTGTTGAAATTGGCGCGCGCCATCGCGCGCGAAACCGGCGAGCGCAATCTGTGCATGGCCGGAGGCGTGGCGCTGAACTGCGTCGCCAACGGCAAGATCCTCAAGGACGGTTGTTTCGAGCGGATCTGGATCCAGCCGGCGGCGGGCGATGCCGGCGGAGCTCTGGGTGCCGCTCTCGCCTGCTGGTACCAATATCTCGACCGGCCCAAGCCCCCCGCGAACGGAGCCCTCGACTTCATGCACGGGGCCTACCTCGGCCCTTCCTTCGACCTGCCCGAGATCCGCCGCCAGCTGGATGCCTGCGGGGCGCGCTACGAGGTGATCGAAGACGACGAAGTCGTCACGCGAACGGCGGACGCCCTCGCCGAGGGCAAGGCGGTGGGCTGGATGCAAGGACGCATGGAGTTCGGACCGCGCGCGCTCGGCGCCCGTTCGATCCTCGGCGACGCCCGTTCGCCGACGATGCAGAAGATGCTCAACCTCAAGATCAAGTACCGAGAGAGCTTCCGGCCCTTCGCGCCCTCGGTGCTGCGCGAGGACGTCGCCGACTGGTTCGAGCTCGACACCGACAGTCCCTACATGCTCCTCGTCGCCGACGTGGTCGAGCGTCGTCGCCGGAAGATGACCCCGGAAGAGCAGGCTCTGTTCGGCATCGACAAGCTCAACGTGGTGCGCTCGGAGATTCCGGCGGTCACACACGTGGACTATTCGGCACGGATCCAGACCGTGCATCGCGAAACGAATCCTCTGTATTGGCGTCTTCTCGAAGCCTTCAAGCAACGGACCGGCTGCCCCGTGATCGTCAATACCAGTTTCAATGTCCGGGGAGAGCCGATCGTCTGTACCCCCACCGATGCGTTCCGTTGCTTCATGGGCACCGAGATCGAGCGCCTGGTCGTGGGCAATTGCTGGCTGGAGAAGGAAAAGCAAGATCCGAATCTGAAGCGAGACTACAAGGACGCCTTCGAACTCGACTGAAATCCGCGGCGCCCTCCGCGATGGCCCGCGCGGGCGCGACCGCACCGGGCGGGCGAGCCCGTGGCGTCGCGAGCGGCCGTGGTCGGGGGCGGGGCGCGCGTCACCCAGGTCCCTCGCGCGACGATCGAGACGGCTTTTTGTTGCCGAGCTTCCGCGCGCCGACGAAACGACACCGCTTCGCCCGCGATCCGTCGAGCCCGAACGAACGCGCGCGAGCGCCGGGACCGCCGGAGCGCGGAACCGGCGGGGACTCCGGTGTGCGACATCGGGAGGCGCACGACGGCCCCCGGCCGTCCCGCGACGCGCACGAAGCGCGCGATGCCGCCGGCACCGACGGTCTCCGGGAACGAACGGAAGCGCGCCCCGCGACCGGCCTCGCGGACGCGGCGAAAACGCCGGCCGCCGACATCGCGGGCGGATGCCGTGCGCGCCGGCGCGCCTCCGCGCCACCGCCCGCGACCTTCGTCCCGGATCGCGGCGAGGCCCCGACGTCCTCGGGCGGAGCGCGCTTCCTGCGGCCTTCTCTTTCGGGACCTCCGCGCGATGCGCCGATCGCTCGGTCCTTTCCTCGCGCCCTCGCACCGAACGAGCGCCCACCGCCGAGGTCGGCTCGGCTTCCCGCGAGCTGGGGACGAGAAGGAGGACCGCGGAGTTCCAGCGCTCGCGTCCGCGCCGAGCCGTTCCCCGCCGCGCTCGACGAGGGAGAACAGAGGATCGGTCGCTGCGCGGCGAAGCCGCCCGAGCCGCGCGCCGCGAGCCCGGTGCGCGAGGGAGCTCGCGCGACGACGGCCTCGCCCGTGCGGCGCGAGACCAGGATCCCGCTGCGGCCGGGGTCCGAGAAGGCGGACCCGTCGAACGACCGGCGCCGAGTCGGCCGGACCACGGACCATGTCGCGAGCGCGATCCGGCCGAAGAGCGCGCTCGGTCGCCGCGTTCGGAAGCCGGAGGAACCGGGGCGCGTCCGTGCCCGCGTTCGATCGCGCTAGCACGAAGCCGCCTGGCGCCGTCCGGCCCCGCCGTCGGCGCGCGGTCTCGGTCGGATCCGCGACGACCGCGGGCCTCGTCGGCATCGGGACGTCGCGAGCCGCTCCCTTCCGACCGTCGCGCGTCCCGCCGCGTTCGGCGTTCGTCCGTATTCGCCCCGAGCCGAGGAACGCGCGCGCTCGCCGAGAAGGATCGGGCTGCGGAAAGCGCTCGATCACGGATCCCGAAGCCCCGCTTCGCGGCCCGGCGACCGCGGCCTCGCACGCCCGGGTCGCTGCGGGCGGTCCTTCGTCGGCGTTGGCGACCGCCGGCATCGATGGCCGCCCCCTTCCCCGGTAGCGGAATCGCCCGCACCGGCCTAAGAGCCCGCGCGGAAGCGAAGGCCCCACCCGAAAACCCGTGGCTCTCGACATCGAAGCGACCGAGCCTCGACGATCCCGAACCGTGCCGAGCCGAGGTTGCGCTTCTCGGCAAGACCGGCGCGGGACCGGATCGTCGAGGGAAGGTCGAGGCCGAACGTCTTTCGGATCCGACCGGCCGGTTCGCCGCGCGTTTTTTCGGGATCGGGGAGATCGAAGAAGGCTCGTTCGCCCGCTCTTCGCGTCGCTGCGGTTGTTCCGGCGCCCTTTTCGGCATCCGGCCCGTAAACGGAGACGACCGCGGCATCCGCGTTCGGGTGTCGTCCGCGCGCGCGGACGGGGCCCGGATGCGGCGTTCGCGGTCGCCCGAGCGCGCGGTGCTCCGCGCCCGTCCATCCGCCTGGTCGAGGCCTTCCGGGAAGCGGGCCTCGACCGACGGACGTTTTCGCGCGGAGGCTTTCAGGAGAGCCGAGACGCGTGCGCGAGACGGCGGGCGAGGCGCAGGGCCAGAGCGACGATGGTGAGCGTGGGGTTGGCGTGACCGCCGCTCGGGAAGACCGAGCTGCCGGCGATCCACAGGTTCGCCATACCGTGGACCCGACCGTCGGGGTCGACGACGCTCGTACGCGGATCGACCCCCATCCGCGTCGTACCCATGTGGTGCGAAGCGTCGGTGAAGCGGGGTTCGCCCGAACCCGGGACGAGGCGGCCGAGCCCGGTTCGCGCGAGACGTTCCCCCAACTCTTCCTCGAGCGCGCGCATGCCTTCGACGACGCTCGGTTGGATGCGCCAATCCAGGCGCAGAAGCGGCAACCCCAGGGCGTCGCGCCGTTCGCCGAGCGTCACCCGGCTCTCGGCATCGGGCGGCTGCTCGCAGAAGTGGACGACGACGAGGCGCTCGGGGCGCGGTCGCCGCGGCAATCGCTCGCGCAGGGCCCACATCAGCCGGTACAGCGGATGGGGCAGAATTTCTTTGGGCGTCAGAAGATAGATCGTCTCCGGCAAGCGGCCGGCCGATACGCCTCGGAAATCGAAGCGCGCACCGGCGTGCCCGCGACGGAGCACCCGTTTGCCGAGCCGGACGGCGAAGTCGTACCGCTCGCGGGCGTATTCCGAATGCTCGTCTTCGAGGGTGGCGTGGTGGTGCAAGAGGCCGCGCGCGCGGCGGAGGGCGGGGGCGAGCGCGATCCCCAGTTGCACCTTGCCCCCGGGGACCGGACGGCCGCGCAGCATGCGCAGCACCACCCCGGGTCGCAGCTCCACGCGTCCCCACACGGCGCGCGGGTGGTCCATGAAGAAGCGACCGACGAGGCCGTGGGCGTTGCCGATCCCGCGCGCGTCGCGGTCGGTGGAAAGCAAGAGCAGACGCGCGTTCTCGAGCCCGCCGCAGGCGAGGACGACGTGACGGCCGACGGCTTCGAGCGCGGGACCGCCGAGCACGCGCAAGGCCACCGCCCGGACGCGCACGCCGCTTTCGTCCTGCAAAAGGCGAACCGCCTGCGCGCGCAACAGCACGCGCAAACGTTCCAGGCTCGCGAGCTCGTGGCGGAAATCGCGAGCGAAGCGGCGCGGCTTCGGGGCCCAGAGCGAAACCGTCGGAACGAGCCGGTCGGGGTCGAACAGGCGCCGCTCGTCGGGGCTCGCGCGCGCGAGCCAAGAGGCGGGATCGAAGGCACCGGGGCCCGGCAGGCCGAGGATGCGCTCGGCTTCGGGATAGAGCGCTTCGAGTTCGGACCAGGGGATCGGCCAGGCGCCGTCGGGAACCGACGGCCGCGCCACGAGATCCTCGGGGGTCAAGCGCATCGCGCGTCCGGCCCAGAGGTTGCACGTCCCGCCGAACTCGCGCAATCGAGGCGAATGGCCCGGGCGCAGCGGCACGCCGACGGCCTCGAGCTCGTGCAGCGCCTGGATCGCGGGATCGGGCAGCTCCGCGCCGCCGTCGATCAAGAGCACCTCGCGGCCCGAGCGGGCGAGCTCGCGGGCGACCGTGACGCCCGCGGCTCCCGCCCCCACCACCACGACCTCGGCCTCGAGCCGCGTGCCCTCGGGCAGGCTCGCCGCATCCAAGGGCTTCATGCCGCTTCTCCCGCCTCTTCGGTGCGCGGCAGCCTTCCGCTGCGCGCCACGCGGGCGAAGAGCTCCATCGCCGGCCGCGGTCGACGCTCCCCGTTCTCGGGATCGAGGGCCGCGAGACCGAAATGCGCCGTGAACCCTCGGGCCCATTCGTAGTTGTCGAAAAGCGTCCAATAGAGGTAACCGCGCACGTCGACACCTTCCGCGCGGGCGCGCGCGAGCGCGCGCAAATGCTCCGAGAGGTGTTCGATCCGCAATCCGTCGTCGGTCGTCGCGATGCCGTTTTCGGTCACGAGGATCGGCAGACCGAGACGCGCGCAGCGGCACAGGGTGCGGTAGAGCCCCTCCGGCCAGACCTCTTGTCCGAGCTCGTCGAACCGGCGCCGATCGCCGTGATGCGGATCGAGGCAGTCGACGCCGAACAACAGCGCGCGGCCGCGCGCCCGCCAGCGGACGATCGAACGCGTGTAATAATTCACCGCCACGAAGTCGAGAAGCGGCCTTCCCCGCTCGCGAACCAACCAGAAGCAAGAGTCGCAGAGGAACCAACGGCGCAGCGCGGCCGCCGCGCGATCGCGCCACCGCCCGGGATCGCAGGGCTCGATCCAGGGCAGGCTGTGCGCGAAGGAGACGAGCGGGCGGGCCAAGATTTCGTGGAGCACGCGATAGGCGGATTCGTGCGCCGCGATCATCCGGGCGATCACGCGCATCGCCAGGTCCCAACGACCGCGCCGAAACGGCGGCCAGTCGCCGGTGACGTAGCCGTGTTTGGCGAGAACCGTGGGCTCGTTGACGGTGAGCCACCATCGGATCCCGGAGCCCAGCGCGCGCGCCACTTCGGCGACGTATCGCGCGAAACGCTCGATCGCATCCGATGCGAGCCAGCCCCCGCGTTCGGCCAACCAGCGGGGCAGCGTGAAGTGCTGAAGCGTCACGATCGGCTCGAGGCCGCGCGCCCGCAGGGCCGCGAGCACTCGCGCGTAATGAGCGAACGCTTCCGCATCGAACACGCCCGGCCGCGGCTCGAGCCGCGCCCATTCGAGCGACAAGCGGTGGGCGTTGTGACCGTACCGCCGGGCGAGCTCGAAATCCTCTTCGAAACGCTCGAGGTGGCGGCAGGCCGCACCCGACCGGTGGGGCAGAAGGCCGGCCTCCTCGGCCGCCCACCAGTCGCTCGCGACGTTGAAGCCCTCGACCTGATGCGCGGCGGTCGCCGCACCCCACAGGAAATCTTCCGGAAAATCGCGCTCCACGACCGTGCCGAGCTCTCGCGCTGCGAGGTGCGGGGAAGCACGCGAGAAGGCACCGCACAAGGACTCCCCCCGTAGGGCTCACAGGCGCGTGTTGCGGCAAGTGGCTCGCGTGCGCAGCCGTGCGCAGATGCGTTCCGCCGAGGCGGCATCGGGAAACGGCCCGAGCACCAGAGGACCGTCCGCGCTCGCGCCGTCGAGCCGAACGATACCGCTCTCAAGCTCCGGATGGGCCGCGCGCAGCGCCTGCCAGCGAGCGCGGGCGTCGCCCGCACCTTCGGGGACTTCGACTTCGATCACCCAGGCCTCGGCCGGGGCGGGATCGACCGCCTCCGCCCTCGCGCGCTCCTCCGCCGAGGCCTGCCCCTGGATCGGGGGAGAAGGCCGGGGAGCCGCGGGCCGGGTCTCGGCGGCGACCGTCTCGCCCCCGGGGGCGAGGTCGCTCGGAACGACCCCCGTCGTGTCGTTCCCCGCACCGCGATCCGACCGCGCCCGCGGCTCTCCGGGCGCCTCGCCCCCGGCGGCCGCGGCGGGGGCGACAGGATCCGGCGTTCCGGATGCCACCGCGACCGCTCCCGCCGTGCCGGCCCGCGGCGCGTCCGCAGCGATGCTTCTGCTTCCGCGCGCGCTCGCGGGGACGGAGGCGGCATCGGCGCGGTGCGCTCGGCGCGCCGGCTCGCGCCCCGTCCAACCGTCGAGGAGCGAGCCCAACAGGGGCCTCCGGAGGCTCGGTTCGGGCCTCGGCTCGCCGCGGAGCTCGCGTTCCGGGAGCAAGGCGCGCGCGGCGCGGAGCGCACCCGCCGGTCCGAGGCCGCGCACGCTCTGGTAAAAGGCGAGGTTGTCGCGCACCTCGCGCTCGGGGAGATCGAGCCGCAGCAGCTCTTCCGCCGTGCGCGGGTCGCCCGAAAGCGCAAGAGCGGCCGCCAGGTTGTGCCGCGCGCGGGCCGAGCTCTGGGGCCCCCGCGCGAGGCCCTCGAGCTCGCGGATCGCCTCCGCGTAATGGCCGGAGAGGACGAACGAGAGCCCGAGGTTGTTGCGCAACGCCGCATCCTCGGGTGCGCGCAGAAGGCCTTCGCGGTAGCGCGCTCGGGCCTCCTCGTGCCGGCCGAGCTGATCGAGGGCGACGCCCAAGAGGTTGAGAAGACGCGGATCGTCCGGCCGCGCCCGCACGGCCTCCTCGAGCCGCGCGAGCGCCGCCTCGGGCCGCCCGAGGGCGAGGAGAGCCTTG